>CANFHC010000004.1 GCA_947446575.1 Bacteriovoracaceae bacterium
ACCCCTTTCATTAAGCTGGTCATAACGTAAGCGAGGCGTGGGTCATAGACTTGTTTATCGCTCAATGTTTTTTGAAATGGATTTGTGTTTTCTAAAACAGGTGTATCTTTTTTTCCTTTATCTTTATCTGTTTCACCTGGAATTTTCATATCGTCTGAAATTTCATTTATTACATATTTTTTTCCATCACGATCTACAACTGAGAGAATTGCTTTAGGTGTAACAAATTTCCCACCATTGGGATATATAGCATAAGTTGAAACCATATCCCTTGGGCTTACTCCAAAGGTTCCAAGGGCAATACTTAAATTGCTTTCAAGTTTAGCATTAAAGCCAATTCGATCGACAAATTTTAAAATTGTTCCAACTCCAACTTTATCTGCCATCTTAATCGTTGGAATATTTCTAGACTCTTCCAAAGCAACCCTCATTGTCACTGGCCCTTTATAGTCACCTTCATAGTTTTTGGGTTTCCAACTTGAAGCTGAATCAAATCCTGGCATGGCTTCTGGAGTATCCATGATTATTGTAGTGGGATTATAACCATGCTCTAAGGCTGCTGAATATAAAATCGGTTTGAAAGAAGATCCCGGCTGACGTTTTGCTTGAATTACGCGGTTAAATTTTGAAAATTTAAAATCATTGCCCCCCACATAGCTGATAATTTCTCCAGAGCGAGCATCGATCGAGAAAAGGGCTCCTTGCACTTCTGGAACCTGATCAAGTGAGCAAATAATGTAATTCTGTTTTTTGATTGCACTGGAATTTTTTAATTTATTTAAATTAACAGTTCCTTCTTTTCCAAGATAACTAGCTAGGGCAGAAGATTTTTTAACCATTTGAACATGGATCAAATCACCTATTTTTAAAATGGTCGATGGTTTTGAGACCTCTTGATAATAAGCGGTATTTTCACTTATGCTGCGCTTGTGTGCCCATTTGAAAAAATCAAAAGGAATTATCCCCGGAGAACCCGCAATAGAAATATAAATCAAATGAAGGCTGTCATCTACTTTTGTCACTACTGCTTCATATTGGGTATTTGCTTCTAAAACATTCGGAAGATCGTCTCTATCACTTAATCCAGGGATTAAATTTTCATCGTTATTTGCTTCTTTGTCTTTTTTCTCATCTGACTTTATTTGGTCATAAACGTTTTCATTAAAATCGAATTCAAAAACTTTTTCTTGAGCATCGTTAATTGTGAAATATTCAGATCGTTTTCTATAAACATTGCGACGGTTATCTTTTTCAAACTTTTCAAATTCCTCTATGCCAATATGGGCAAATGGCCCTTTGTACCCCTGTCGTTTATCAACATCTTTTACGCCTTTTTTAGTTTGCTCTTCAGCTACTTTTTGCAACTCCCAATCAAGTGAAGTTTTGATTTTAAATCCATCGACTAAAAACGATTTTTCTCCAACCGTATCTACTACTTTTTGCCGAACCCATTCTGTAAAGTATCCTGCGCGCAACTCGTCTTCACGAATTCTGTAAACTGTTTTTTCTTTTAGAGCATCTTCAAATTGTGGCTTTGTTATTTTTCCCAACTTATACATTCTTTCTAAAACGTAATGCTGTCTCATGCGAGCAGCTCGTGGTTTGACGTATGGAGAATATTTCCCCGGTGCAACTAAAAGTCCAGCCAACATTGCAGCTTCTGCCACCGTGATATTTTTTAGCTCTTTATTATAATAACCATGAGCCGCTGCTTTAACTCCATAGTACCCACCACCCAAGTAAACTTGGTTTAAATACAAATAAAGAATCTCTTTTTTATTTAATTTTTCTTCGATTCGTTGTGCAAGTATAAAATCTTTAACTTTACGAGTGACTGATCTCTCTGAAGTTAAAAGTAATGATTTAGCTACCTGCTGAGTGATGGTACTTCCCCCCTGGACAACCTTTCCTGCTTTGAAGTTGGCAAACATGGCCCTAGCAAGCCCTAAATAATCTACACCTTTATGTTCGAAAAACTTATCATCTTCAGCTGATAAAAAAGCATCTATAACTCTTGCCGGAACATCTTTCATGTCAACAATTTCTCTTTTTTCTAGTCCAAGTTCGGCTAAGAGATAGCCATCCTTAGAATAAATCTGAGACGCCAAATTTGGTTTATAATCTTGCAATTTTTCAATCTTAGGCAAATCTAGATTAAAATATGTAAAGACCACTGCTCCTGTTACGCCTGCAATAAAACCTAGGCCCAAAAGCGTTAAAATAACCTTAAAGATAAGTCCTTTCATTTATTCGTTTCCTGAATTTGATAAATTATCTAATTTGACCTGAATTTTTCTATAAATTAATGGGGATTGTTTTTGCATGAACTCATAAGATTTTTGCATAAAAAGGGCACTTTCTTTTGTAGAGTCCAAATTCATCGCTGCAAGCGGAAGCGTTACACTATAATCGAAGTCCTTTCTCTCTTTTTGAATTCTTCCAGCCGTTCTTCCGTAAACACCAATTAAAAATTCATTTGCATTGTCAAAATCAAACTTTGAGCCCAATACATCTGCAGCGATTGTAAAATCAGCGCCTAGTTGTTTAAGTAGTCTGGCGTTAAAGACTTCTTTTTCAAAAGCTGTAGAATATTTTTGACCACTTTTTGAAACAGAAAAATTATTAGAAAGCTTTAGGTTTAAAAGAAGAAGGTCTCTGATATTTCCCTTATCAAAATAATAAGTTTTTTTAGTATTATGGTCATACAAGGTTAAGAAAAATTTTCTTTTTGTATCTTGAAGATTGATTGATTTAAATTTTAATAAAAGAGCGGTATCAATTTCTTTTACCCAATCCTGGTCGTATGGTTTATTTTTTTTCTTTTCTTTAAAGTACTTATAAAAATTCCATTCAATCACTTCTGGAGTCATGCCAACAGCATACATGGCTGCAACGATTGCTCCCAAACCTGTACCTGTGATAATTTCAGGAGATAGATTTTGTCGTTCTAAAATTTTTAAAAAAGGAACATAATTTATTGTTCTATAAAGTCCAGGGCCAAGACTTAATCCAAAGCGAATTTTTTTATGTTCAGTATGGGACTCTTGATTGTCACTATTTGAATAAACATCACCACCACGATCTCCTACACGAACAGTTTCTTCGGGAGGTAGCATTTCAATTTGTTTATCTGTTGGATGTTGGTCTAGATTAAGTTCAACTTGATCTGGATTTATCTTCTTAAAAGAATTTTTATGCTCGTTTGATTGTATGGACTTAATTGATGAACAACTTGCCATTAATAGCAGAAGGGAGAAAAGGGCGAGTGCTTTCATCTTTAATTTTCCTAAATTCTTTAGAACTCTTCTTCTTTTAAACTTTCAGTCAAAATCGCAATTTTTTTCTCAGCAACCGTTAACTGCTCTTTGCATTGTTTGTAGAGTTTTGTGCCAATTTCGAATTGCTCTAAACTTTGCTCAAGACCTACGTCACCTGATTCCAATTTGCTGACAATTGATTCTAATTCTTTTAACGATTCTTCGAAATTTTTTTTGGTAGTCATTATGTGCCCCTATAGTTCAAAGATTAGCTGAACAAATTAGACCTGTAATCTGTGTCAAAAAAACCACACTAGATGGGCCTATTTTTTCCGATCTTGCTTCTTTAATTCCTTCTTAAAGATACATTATCAATGACTTACTTGAAAGAGGTTTCAGAGGGACAATTTTACCTATGTAGGGAATTTGGCACCTCGCAAGTTATAGTTGAGAGAGAATCTTTTAATCTTCGCGGAGGAGGGTTTAATTGAGAGAACTTTGGGTGCCATTATCAGGAGCGATTGCTCAACAGAGAAATGTTGAGACGATTGCTAATAACGTGGCCAATGCCAACACTCCTGGATTTAAAAAGGAGCAAGTTGTTTTTAAAGAATATTTAGCTGCATTGGAAAACCCTGATGCGCAGATAGACCTTCCACAAAAAGAGTGGAAGCCTGAAGATTTTTATCGCAGTTATAATGCTGAAGATGCCTTTGTAAAAGTTGATGGCGCTTATACTCTTCACGACCAAGGCCAACTCTCTCCAACTGGAAACGCTTTTGACAACGCAATTAATGGTCCTGGCTTTTTTGAAGTTCTCACACCAAATGGTGTTCGATATACGAGAAAAGGTAACTTTACCATTAACAATGAAGGTAAATTGGTAACAGACCAAGGCTATCTTTTACTTAGTAAATCTCCTCCGCCCCAAGCTGGTGCAGATGGAAAACTAGAAATCAAAACCCCACCAGAATCTCGGGCAATTAATGTAGGAAATAATAAATTTACTATAAGTCTCGATGGTGAAGTTTTTAGTGGATCTAATAAAGCTGCTGATCTTTCTTTGATAGAATTTGGCGATGTTCACGCCTTAAAAAAAGAAGGGAATTCTCTATTCATTAATCCCGATCAAAAAAATATTAAATCAGGCGAATTAAAAACAAGTGTTCACCAAGGATTTATTGAGCAGTCAAACGTGAATGCTGTGACAGAAATGTCATCTTTAATCAATGCCAACAGAAATTTTGAATCGATTCAAAGAGTAATAAAGACCTACGATACAATGAGTGGAAAAGCAGTTAACGAGATATCAAAGTTTTAAGTAGAGGTTTAATTTGAAAAAATTATTAATAGTAATTGTGACATTAGGATCGCTTAGTGAAGTTCACGCAATGATGAAGGCCCTAAGTACTGCAGCTTCAGGAATGACTGCACAAGAAACTTATGTAAGTACAATTTCCAACAACATAGCAAACGTTAACACTGTTGGCTTCAAGCGCGGAAGAACTGAAATCGATGATCTTGGCTATGAAACAATTCAAGAGCCTGGTGCTCGCTCTTCAGCCTCATCTGTATACAATGTAGGAACACAAGTTGGTTCTGGAGCTAGAGTATCTTCTGTAAGAAAAGAATTTACGGTAGGAAGTCCGCAAATTACGAACAACCCTTTTGATCTCATGATAAATGGTGAAGGATTTTTTGGAATCATTATGCCTAACGGTGAATTAAAATATACCAGAGATGGATCATTCAATGTGGATGCTCAAGGCGCGCTTGTTAATAAACAAGGTTATAAAGTTTATCCTGGATTCACTTTTCCACCAAATACTGGAAGTGTAATGATTTCTGAAGGAGGAAAAGCCGATGCCTATGTTAAAGGGCAAACTGAACCAACAAGCATTGGTGTCATTCCTGTTTTTACTTTTGTAAACGCTGTTGGTTTAAAATCTAGTGGAGCTAATCTCTACCAAGTTTCTCTTTCGAGCGGGCAACCTATTCAAGCTGTTCCTGGAGAAAGCAATGCTGGCGCTCTTATGCAAGGAGCTCTTGAAACTTCTAACGTAAGTCCAATGACCGAGATGACAGACCTAATTCGTGCTCAAAGAGCGTATGAAATGAATTCAAAAGTAATGGGTGTTGCAGATCAAATGATGCAAACAGTGAACAACATAAGATAATTATTATGAAAATCTTTTTTCTTTATTTTTCACTATTAAGTTCGTTCAGCGCAATTGCAGAATCTCACAACTGTTCCCTAGAACTATTTTCTAAAGTTTATCGCTTAGAAAACAATCAAACTCTTAATAGTTCTGACATTGTTCACACTTCAACTTGCGAATCATCTGTCTTAACAAAAATTTCACTTATTATATCAAACTCATCTGGAACAGTTGGCGCGGATTTTTTAAAACGTGAAATTGCTAAAGATTTTCAAAATTTAAACATTGATATAACACCAAGAAAACTTTCATTATTAGAATTCAACTCCTCCTTGCGCGATCAACTTACAAGCGGATCAAATCTTTATTTTATTGATTCAAAATCGTTAAACGGCTTACGTACAATTGGGCTAACTGAAGGTGAGCAAATTAAAGCAAATTGCGAAAGCTGCTCTAGTTTTGGTGAAAAAAATATAAAAATTGATATTACCAATCCTCTTTCAAATTCTGTGCGCACATTATGGTTTAGCTCGAAAATCATGGCAAAAATAAAAGTTTTTAAAGCAAAAAGAAATTTAAGCTTCCAACAAAAACATCTTGAAGCTGATGATTTTTACGCTGACGAAATCTACTCTATAAATCCTGACAATGTTTTAACTGCTCTAGATAATATTGTTTTTTATAAAGCCAACAGGACTATATTACAAGGTGCTGCTGTTTCTAATTTAGATATCCAACCAGTTAACCTTATTAACTTTGGCACTCCTGTAAATGTTGTTTTAAAAAATCAAAATATAAATCTTCAAAGAACAGCAATGCCTTCTCGCTCTGCTTTATTTGGTGAAGTAATTGAACTTAGAAATCCAAATAATAATAAGATAATTGCAGGAAAAGTTGTTGATTACAACAAAGTGGTGATTGAACTATGAGAATAAATTCTTTTTTACTTTTAAGCTCACTCGTTTTTTTAACTTCGTGTTCATCTTATATGAATTCAATTTATAAAGATTTTGAACAACAAGAAAGAAGTAATGCCGAAGTAGATGTTCCCACAGACGGATTTGATCAATACAGACATCCAAAACGAAGAACTTCTAGTGAATATAATCGCCTAGACAAAACAGTTACAACTGGTAATGCCAGAGTCTTGGCTCCTGAAGTTAAAAGACAATATAAGGGAGAAAAAGAAACTGTAAAACGCTACACTGCTAGCGATTTAACAGATAACGGTAATGACGGAAGCTTATGGGCCGGAAGTGATCCTAATGCTTTTCTATTTTCAAACAATAAAACAAAAAACTCTGGAGACATTGTTCAAATTAATGTACTTCCTCGTTTAAAAAATGAAATTACAATGGAACTAAAAAAAGCTTTTCCTGACAATCCATACGAAGCAAAAGCCAATGCAAAAAAGGAAGCTGACTCAGCTGCTTCAGGCGATCCGGCAGCAGTAGCAGCAAAACCAGCAGAGAAAAAAGAAACTGAAGTCGCCGGTGGGGACAGTGCTCAAGATAAAATTTCAGGTGTAGTCGTAGAAGAAATTAATCGTGAACATTTATTAATTAAAGGTCGCAAAAACGTATTGTATAAAAACAGAAAAAGAATGGTTGAAGTTCAAGCACTTGTTTCGAGAAAAGATATTGGTGAAAACGACACGGTTAGCTCAGATGCGATTCTTGAATCAAATGTTTCTGTTGTAAGATAGTTTCTGGCAATACTCATTAGGATGATGAATATGAAAAAAGTCTTTTTAGCTCTTACTCTACTTTTTGTGCAATCTGCTTACTCTGCCCCAAGCAGATTAAAAGATTTAGTTACTGTTAAAGGTGTTAGGGAAAACCCAATCATCGGTTACGGATTAGTTATAGGTTTAAATGGATCTGGTGATGGTGGTGGTGAAATTACCAATACATCTCTTAAAAAGATGTTTGAAAAATTGGGACTAAATCCTAAATCAGAAATTACTTCTAAGAACGTTGCTGCTGTAGTCGTAACAGCAAAACTTCCAGCATTTGCTCGCGTTGGACAAAAAATCGATCTAACGATTTCATCAATTGGAGATGCTTCTTCTCTTGCAGGGGGAACACTCTTGGTAACTCCACTTAAAGGTGGAGATGGAAATATTTATGCTGTTGCAGCTGGTCCACTTTCAATAGGTGGATTAAAAAAAGGTGCAAAATTCGCGACAACCGGAACAATTCCAGGTGGAGCAACCGTAGAAAAAGAAATTCTTACTGAATTTGAAAAGAAAAATTCACTTCGTCTAAGTTTGAATAATCCAGATTTCACAACAGCTGCTCGAATTGAAAAAGTTATCAACGAAGAGTTGGGTGGAAAATTTGCTTCGGCGAAAGATTCAACAACTATCGACTTAGTCGTACCAGTTCAATATGAAAGAAACGTCGTTCAATTAATGGCAATCATTGAAAACTTTAAAGTTAATCCTGACAGCGCTGCAAAAATTGTAATCAACGAAAGAACTGGCACTATTGTAGCCGGAGGGGAAGTCACGATAGCCCCTGTGGCGATTAGTCATGGTGATTTAACTATCGAAGTAAAAGATGATGGCGGAAAAGGTGGTAAGCCCAATACACTTTATTTCATGGAAAAAGGTACAACTTTAAACGAATTGGTAAAAAGTTTAAATGCTTTTGGTGTTGCTCCCGAAGATCTAATCTCTATTTTTCAAACACTTAAGCGAGATGGAGCATTGGTCGGTGATATCGAACTAATCTAGTTGTGTATTTTTTATAGCTAGCTTTTAATCTTTTTTTTATGCTAAAATTTAAAAAGTCTCCAATGAATGGGGAATTTTACTCATAACTTAGGAAGAGTTTTCATGAGTGTCTCAGAAGTAAATCATATAAACCGTGGGATTAAAACCAATACAAAACAAGCGACACCGCTTGAGTATAAAGCTGTTGATGATAGAAAATATATTCCAAAACAATACCAAGAAGTTGCAGAAAGTATGGAAGCGCAGTTTGCTGAAACAATGCTAAAGCAAATGAATCAAACAATTGATGAAACACCAGGTGAAGATGCTGGTGGAATGGATTATTATAAATCGCTGCAGACAACTGAAAGAGCAAAGATGATGTCCAAACAAAATAATTTAGGATTACAAAATGTTATCTTGGATCAAATCTACCCTAAGCGCATGAGAAACGAGATGGCGCTTAAACAATATGAAGCCCAAGCGGATTTGATCCACCACAATTTGCCTAGCTATAAGCTTGCTAAAAAAAATGATACAATAGAGATGGGGAAGAATGAATCTCCCCCTGTGTCTGGTGAAAAAATTGTCACCAAACAAAGCTCAGAAGGAGACTTGCCATGAGCGCAATTGATAGTACATCTTCAAGATCTATTTTCCTCCCTAAAAAAGACACTCGCGAGAGCGGCAAAGTTGGACCAAATGGCTTAAAAAGAAATTCTGAAGCAAGAAAAAGCGAATTAGAAGCTTTTTCCAAAGCAGATTCTAAAGTTGATATTGGCGATGCTATAAAAGATTTTTCTCGTATCAGAAAAGTAGCTGACGCTGCTCCTGAAATAGACAACACGGATAAGATCGCTCGCTTGAAAGCTCAAATTGCAGATGGGTCTTATAAAATCGACTACGACGAACTTAGCGATAAAATCATGGAACAAGAGTTCTAAGATAGCTTCTTAGTATTCTTTGAGACCCACGGACGGAGCTCGAATGAACGACAGACTAGCAATACTCTATTTTGAAGTCACAGATTTATGGAAACGTTTATGTGAAGAACATAACGAACTTTTTAATGTTACTTGTGATGAATACTCACTTCTTTTAAGAAGTGAACTAGATCTATTAGAGGAGAAGTTAGAAGAAAAAAATCAAATCATTCTTCGCATAGGTGCACTTGAAACTATTCGTAGAGAATTAATCGCTGATCTAAACACACTCCTTCCTGAAAAAAATATTGATAGCGTCTCTGCTTTGCTTGAAGTGATGAAGGCTTATGAAGTTGAAAAAAATCAAAAGCATCTTTTTCGCTTTAATGCTCTTTTGATTGATATCATAGAAAAAATTCAGGCACAAAATAAACGCAATCAACTTTTTATAAACAAAGCACTACTCTCACTTAAGCAAATCCGTATTGAAGCTACAGGAAAGAAAAATTTTTCTACCTATAGTGCCAAGGGATCTGCCATAAGCTCGAGCACATAAGGAGAGATCGTGGCTGACTTATTAGGTATTGGTAAATCAGGTCTCTTCGCTTCTAAGAAAGCGCTAGAGGTAACTGGACATAACCTTTCCAACGTCAACACTGAAGGATACTCTCGCCAGCGAGTAATGCAATCAACAGCTATTCCAATTTCTACTGGTGGGTTCATTCAAGGAACGGGTGTTAAGGTCGATGGCATTAATCGTATGAACGATGAGTTCATCGATAAACGATTAAATAGCGCACTTTCTTCAAGCAAGTTTTATGAATCAAGAAGCGAACACCTAGATCAAATTGAAAGTATTTTTAATGAAGTTGATTCTGAAGGACTCAATCAAATTTTGAATAAATTTTTCAACTCTTTTAGAGAGCTTGCCAACCAACCAGAAAATGAAACGATCCGTTCAGTTGTTCGCGACAATGCTGGTCTAGTTGTAAAAGACTTCCATCGCATCCGCGATACGCTCGATTTACAAGCTGGAAATATTGATAGAAAAATCACTTCATCAGTTAGCGACGTAAACCAAATCCTTCACAATATTGCAAATCTCAATGGAAAAATAGCAACCATAGAAGCCCAACAGGGTGAATCTGGAGATCTTCGCGATCAACGTGACTTAGCAATTAAAAATCTTTCTGAACATTTTAAGGTTCATACTTACACTGACAATAAAGGTCGATTTGTTATCACTGCTCAAGGTATTGGTACACTCGTTACTGGATTACACACTCAAGATCTTGCAGTCGTTTCTAAAAATAAAAATAATTCTACTAATAATATGAATGGATCAGTAGAAGTTGTTTTAAAAGATCGCCCGTCTCAATCGGTTACCAATTCTTTTCAAGCAGGTTCCCTTGCATCAGTTATCAAGGTAAGAAATGAAGACTTGAGAAAACTGCAAGAAGATATGGATGGTATCGCCTTCCAATTTACAAATTCTGTAAACTCTATTCACCGTCAAGGTTTCGTAAATCGCCCTATTGCAATAGGCACAGATGGCACTCCAGTAGTCGCTGACAAGAAAGGATTAACGACTGGATTAGATTTTTTTACTTCTACCCTTGATAAATCTGGTGCTGCTGGAAGTATCGATCTTTCAGATTCGGTAAAAGAAGATTTAAGTAATATTGCAGCTGCACTTTCTCCGAACGCTCCAGGGGATAACCGTGTTGCAATTGCTATTTCTAAAATTCAACATGAAAGAATTGAAGGTGAAGAATCTGTAACTTTGGAAGAAAAATATTTACAGACAATTGGGAGCATAGGTCTCGAGACTGGTAAGGCCCGTTTAGATGCTGAGCAAGCAAACGGAATTCTAGCCCAAACAAATGGAATTCGTGAAAGATTAACAGGTGTTTCTATAGATGAAGAAACAGCAAATATGGTTCGTTTCCAGCATGCCTATGAAGCATCTGCCAAGATGATGCAAGCAGCAGATGAAATGTTTAAAACGATTTTAGAACTCAAAAGGTAAGTAACAGATGACAAGAGTATCTGAAAATAGTTCGACTGCTTCTTTGAAATACGCTCTTAATAGAACGAAGGCAAAGATGGAGGATTTGCAACTTAAGGGTTCAACTCTTAAGTCGATTACCAAACCATCTGATGATCCTGTCAGTAACGTCGAAGCCATGGCCCTTACTTCAACGACTAATGATAATCTTCAGTATTTAAAAAATAGTGAATTTGCCCTTTTAAATTTGAATGTTACAGAAAAATCGCTTGAAGAGTTAACTGATATTGTCTCAAAGGCAAAAGAAATTGCCATTGCTCAATCTTCTGATTTTTTTAATGCAGACATCAGAAAAAACGTCGCAAACGAAGTTCAACAGCTCTATAATCAGTCGTTGGCTATATCTAATAAAAAAGTTGGTCTAAAACATATTTTCTCTGGAACAAATACACTTACAACTCCTTTTGATGGTGATGGAAATTACAAAGGTGACTCGGGCCACATAAGTTTGGAAGTTTCGCGTAACTTTTTTGTTCCAACAAATTTAACGGGCGAAGAAGTTTTTTTTAGTTCTGACGATAGTGATTCAATCGAAAGTCCGCTTCAAAGGTTTGAGCAATTCGACAAAAAATCAAAAGTTAATTTAAATCGTGATGTAGCTTCAAATCAAACTGAAGGCGATGATAAAAACTCCTTCAAGTCACGTGATAATCTTTTTGGGCAACTCGCAGGTCTTACGAGCGCTCTTGAAAATAATGATGCTCAAATGATTCAAGGACTACTTGAAAAATTCGACAATACCATCAGCAGGCTCGTTACGCTTAGAACGAGGATCGGATCAATAACAAACTCAGTTGAGTCTTCAAGATCAACTCTTGAGAGCGAGAACGTTGACCACACAGCTCGTAAAAGTGCCTTGCTTGATGCTGACGTTGTTGATTTATTTTCTGATATTAATAAGCAACAAGCAGTGCTAAAAACGACCTATCAGTCCACTCAGGGCATAATGAACCAAAGTCTTATGGACTTTCTCCACCGTTAATTTACAATAGCTTTAATGCATGCGTCGTATATCTAGACTAAAATAATGCAGTTTTTTCTTGCATTTTAGTCTTAGGGATAATATATGAAGCATTGCGGGTAGGATCAGGAAAGTTCCTACATGTGCGATTTTGAGGTTGAGTTATGCTGGTTTTGACACGGAAGCTAGGCGAAAGCATCGCAATCGACGACCATATAAAAATTGTCGTTGTTCAAATTAAAGGTAAGCAAGTACGCTTGGGGATTAAAGCACCACCGGAGACTAAAATTCACCGGGAAGAAGTGTATAAAGCAATCCAAGACCAAAATACTGAAGCATCTCAAGCTGACTTGAGCTCCATTACAAATTTGGCTAATGAGTTAAACAAGAAGTAATTTCCTGCTTGCTCTTTTGCCCCTACGACTGTTAGAATCGTTGACAGAGGTCGGTATTCGACCTTTTTGCTCAACGGAGGCCTACGAGTGAAAATCAAAACAACTAGATTTGGCGAACTTGAAGTCGACAAAAAAGACATTATTGAGTTTACAGAAGGTTTACTCGGTTTTGAAAATCTGAAGAAATTCTTTATCGTTGATCCAGGTGATCAGACTTTAATTCTTTGGTTACAATCTATTGATGATGCAGGAACTGCATTCCCAATAATTGAACCTAAAATTTTCCAACCGAATTACATGGTGAAACTTCTTCCAGTCGAACTTAACAGTTTAAGCTTAGAGAATTTACAGAACGCAAGTGTTTACACTGTTCTTACCATTCCACAAAACGTTACTGAAATGTCGGCTAATTTAAAAGCGCCAATCATTATCAATAATAAAACAAAAATGGCCCGTCAAATTGTTCTTCAAGATTCAAAGCTTGAAGTGAGATTTAAAATGTATATGGATCTTAAAAAATACATTGTTAATTACACTTCAGATGACTCTAAGAGAACTAATGTTGCTCCAACTACTAGAGAGCAAGGACCTGCCGTTGTTCATGCTAACAATGTTCAAGTAAACAACGTTAACAAGAACAATTCGCCTGATGCTAACTAGGATTTATTTTAGATTTTAGATAATAAAAAGCCCTCCCTGAGGGCTTTTTTATTTTTTAGATTGATCTAAGGTTTGTTTCTGTGGCTGTTCGAGAAAGGTTTAAATACATACTTGCTTCAGCATGAAATGGGTCTTTTAATAGAACTTTCTCCCACTCCGTTTGAGCTTCTAAAATGTTGCCATTCCCGTAGTGTAAAACACCAAGTGCGATTCTTGCAGGTGCGTAATTTGGTTCTTCATTTTTTAGCGTTCTTAGCTCTTCAACTGCCTTAGCAGTAAAACCTTTTTTCGCGTAAACTTTTGCGATTTTAATTTTTGCTTCTAGATTTTCTGGATCAAGGCCTATAACTTTATTGTACTCAAAAAGAGCTTCGTCATATCTATTATAAGAGAGGTAAAGATCAGCTATCTCGTAATGTTTTGAGGCAAACTTTTTATTAATGTGCTTATCTTCCATGAGACCAGCACCCTTCGTTTTTCCCTTTACTCTCTCGTTGGCAGTCTCGAAAACCTTTCTAGCGTCTTCATATTGTCCAATATCGTTATAAAGGACAGATAAACTGATCGCAGCGTCTGTATGCTCAGGGTTTAGCGTTAATACTTTATTAAAAGCCTTAATCGCCTTACCTATTTCACCGTGAATGTGAAAAATATTTGCAAGAAGAAAAAAAGCATCGACATTGTTGTCATCAGATTCAATGATTTCATTCAAAATCACTTGAGTTTTTTTATACTCTAGTTTTTCAAAACATTCTCTAGCTGACTTTAGCAATTGTTCATTGTTTGAAGTGTACATTTTAAAACCTCAGTGAGTGATGTGTGTTGCAGCTTCATCTATTCTAGTAAGAATGCGAAGTTTTTCATCTTTGTTTTTTAATGTTTTTAAGATGTCTTCATAGCGCGCTTTTGCAGCCTCGAAATCTTTTGTCCTAAAATAAAAATCTGCAATATAAATCTCTTTTTTCTCAAGCATGTCATCGATTTGATCGATTCTTGATTGAGCATCTTTTACGTATTCCGTACTTGGATAGTTTTGAATAAGTTCATTATAATATTTAACAGCTTCAATTCCTGCCGTTAGATCGCGATCAAATGTTGACGGCAATTGTCTGTAAAATGATTCTGAAATTCTAAAAATAACGTAACCCAGTTCATTGTACTTTGGGTGAAAGTCTCGAAATAAAATATAGGCTGAAGCAGCTTCTGCATAATTTTCTTGAGCAAATAAAATATCCGCCTGTAATAATTCAGCGTGAGTCGCATAAAAACTGTATGGATATTGAGAGCGAATTGAGTTTAATTTTTCTGTCGCCTGTATATAGCGAGATTTTGAAATAAGTTCTTTAGCTTCTTTAAAAAGAACTTCAGCTTCAGTGGCCCCTGGAGGTCTTTTGGTAGCACAAGATATAATAATTAAAGAAAAAGATAATATGAAAAATTTCAAAATTCTCAAAGCAAACTCCAGATGACTTAACCCTTAAAAAGAATCGTATCACTTGGAGCGTTCAGTGTAAATTTCATTGTAAATTTCTGTAATAATAAGTTTGATTGCGGCAACTACTGGAATAGATATTACCATCCCAGTAATGCCCATGTAGTGGGATCCAACGATAACACTAACAGCAACAATCATTGGGTGGAGATTGACTATTTTTGATACGAGAAACGGGAATACGAAGAAAATATCCACAACGTTTGCAATAGCGTATAGAGTAAGAATCGCCCCCATTGTTGGTGAGGTCATACCATATTCAAGCATTCCTAAAACGATTGCTGGGATTACTCCTAAAAATGGACCGACATAAGGAACAATATTCGTTAATCCAGCGATAAAACCTAAAACCACGGCGTACTTTACATCCATTAGCAACAAACCAATTGTAATAATTCCACCAACGATGATAGCTTCTACAAATTTGGCAAAAAAATAGTTCCCGAGCTGGCGGTTAAAAACGTGAATTACATAATAAGATCTCTCGAAGATATTATTAGGAGTGAAACTTAATAATGTTTTTTTAAAAGCATCAGCATCTCGAATAATAAAAAAAGTAAAAAAAGGTACTAGAAAAACCCATTCCATTAGATTTGCAATATAGGTTGGAAGTCGCACTACAATTGTTGTTGACCAATTCTGTAACTCTTCTAAACCTTGATAAACGTATGCATCTCCAATTTCATGACCTGTTTTTAATTTTACCAATTCTCTGACGTATTGGAATTGTTGTATTATATATTGTTCAATTTTTGGAATTATATTTTGAAAATTTTGTGATTCTGCTGAAAGGAGTGGGATAATTTTCATTAGTGGCAGTCCAATCAAAACAGCTAAGACAATAAAAATTAGGACAGTAGCGGAGGTTTTACTTAATCTCAAGGCCATAAGTGAGCTAACGATGGGAGTAAGTGCCAATGATAAAATATAGGCAAGTGAAAGCGGAATTGAAATTCTTGGCAATGCTAGCACCAGCGAACAAAATAAAATTATTATTGAAACAAAAAAGATTAACTGAATTTTAGTAATGTTTTTTCTATTACTGAGAATCATTTTTGGCTTCCAATTTTAATAGTCTTTTGTGCATTTTGCTAGCTTCGTTTGTTAGATAGTAAAGCCTGTCAGCTAATGCAATAGAAATTGATTGAATCAACTTTGCTGCAATAATTGGATGTCTCAAGATTAAATTATCTAAGTCTGGTTTAAATATCCCCACAAGTTCACATTTATTTCTAGCAATTGCAGAAGCAGTTCTCTGATTTCCTTCTTGTAGAAGAGCAAGCTCCCCGAAATAACTAAATTCTTCCAATGTTAAGAATTTCTCATTATTAATTTCAGAATCTAAATCATCATGACTTAATTCAATTGTTCCAGAATAAATAAAGTAAAAACCAATCCCAATTTCACCTGCGCGAAAAACGATTTCACCTTCGGCAAACTTGCGATTATGCATATATTTCGCGAGAATTCGAAGTTCGTTATCTGAGAAATTTTTAAGCAGCTCTATATTTCTTAAAAACTTTGGAATCGAATGTTTCCTCGCTCCACTTAACGGATTTGCCATCCATAAATATTTCATCATGGAAAAATCAATTTTTTTCGTTATCTCGAGCTTATTGGCTCCAGCATCTTTAACTTCTTGCTCGTATGAACTTGCCATTGTTTTTCCTAATAAAGACCCAATTGATCTTTGTTAATCCATCCAGCTAGTGAAATGGGAAATTTTATGTAAAACCAGCCCTCTTTAAAGTCGCCGAGAATAATTTTCGAACCTGCTTTAACTTTACCTTTTTCAGAAAATATTTTTGAAGGGCCCTCATAGACAATTACATCTTTAAAAGCCACCGCGTAATTCACTTTGTTCAAATAAAATTGTGAAAATAGAAAAGGAAAAGCTACCAATGCAACAAAAAGAGCAATGCTTGATTTTTTAACTAATTTTTTTGTTTTTAAAAGAACAGTACCCAATAAAACTAAGATAAGTGTTATGGAGAGGTAAGCAGAACTCGGAATGCTCAAGGTGGAATTCATTATTTGATCTGGAATCATAGTTGAAGTCGATAAATCATCTACTTGCAGTTGAGTTTTGACATATGTCAGATTATTAAGCGTAGAGCTGTTTATATAACCTTCTTTGATTGCTTTTTCTAAATGAAAGCGCGCAGCTGGATAATCACCCATTTTTGAATAAACTGTTCCGAGATTATAGTGAAAAATACCCGAGTTTAATTGTTGCTTATTCTGCAATAAATAGTTTGCTGCACCCTTGTAATCTTTCTTAAGATAGAGTTCTTCAAAACTATTGGTGCTTGTAGAAACTTCCTTAATTGGAGCTATCCCTTGGGGTGACTTTTTCACGGTTGTTGTGTTAGTATTTTTCATAAATTAATTATCGCCTATAGCAGATTGATTGCAAGCGAGAAAAAGCATCCTACAGACTAAAAGACAACGAAAAACAATACACATTTTAGATAAGGAATGAATATGACCATTGGAGTTCAGTCACCAGAGATTCAAGACCATTTTAATAAACTGTTTTCTTCCATTTTAATGGAACAACAAAAAATTGATCATGTTAAAACTGCCGATGAAGATAAGAAGGAATTGTTAACGAATAAGTTAAAAGAATATGAGCAACTAAAAGGACGCGGGTTTTTTTACGCATTCATGGCCTCTGGAAGAGGGCATGGCCCATTTGTGGAAATGATTGATGGTTCAATTAAATATGATCTTATAAATGGTATTGGGGTAAATCTCTTAGGCCATTCACATCCAATTTACATTAAAGCAAATCTTGAAGCTGCTACTTCAGATACGATGATGACAGGAAATCTTCTATCGTACCAAGAACCATATGAGTTGAGCAAAGTTCTTTTGGATTCTGTTAAAGCATCTCGCTTAAAACATTTTTGGTTTTCTTGTTCTGGATCTTTTTCAAATGATACTGCACTAAAAATTTTATGGCAGAAAAAAGCACCTAATTATCGTCTTATTGCCTTCCAAAAATCTTTTGCTGGAAGATCAATCGCTATGCAAGATGTGACTTATAATGCTGCCTATAGAGAAGGTATGCCTAGCTCGATTCAAGTCGATCACGTTCCTCACTATAATTATAAAGATCCGGAAAATGCGCTAAAAAATACAATCGATGCTCTAGATAAATTAATTGAAAAAAATGGCAACACTTATTGTGCTTTAACTCTTGAATTGATTCAAGGGGAAGCGGGTTTCATTTTTGGTACAAAAGAGTATTATGAAGGAATTTTTAAATGGGCAAAGAAGCACGGAATCTATATTTGGGTCGATGAAGTTCAATCTTTTGCTAGAACTCACCAAATGTTTGCTTTCCAAATGTTTGGGCTTGATGAATATGTCGATATTGTGACAATCGGAAAAGTTCTTCAAGCTGCTGGAACATTATATACAGAAGAATTAAATCCAAAACCAGGATTAATAGCCGGAACATTTAATGGGTCAGTCGCTTCAATGAACGCAGGAAAAGCAACCATTCGTTACCTAAAAGACGGAAACTTTTATGGTGAAAATGGGCGCATTAAAAATCTTGAAGATAAATTTAAAGCTCAATTCAAGAAATTAGCCGAAGGAAGTTGTAAGGGTAAAATTCCTTACTATGGCGGAGTCGGAACAATGCTTTCTTTTGAAGTTGGAGATGCTTCAAACGATACAACAAACAAATTCATGAAAAAACTTTTTGATAATGGAATCATAACATTCTCAGCAGGAAAAGAGCCTACGCGAGTTCGCTTTCTTCTTTCACTTGCTATTTTAGATGAACATATCAATGAAATTTTCTCAATTTTAGAAAAAACAATTTTAGAAGTTATATAGGACGTTATATGTACACCCTTAGATCGGCCTGCTTAAATGATCTCGATGATCTTTACGAACTAAGTCAGTTGGTATTATTCATCAACTTGCCTCCAGATCGAGAAATTATTAAATCAAAAATTGAAAGTTCTATTAAGTCTTTCACTCATCCTTCCAAGTATCTTTGGGAAAACTATTATTTATTTGTACTTGAAGATATTAAAGCTGGAAAAATTATTGGTTGCTCTATGATTCATGCTCAACATGGAACAGAAGACGAACCTCATTACTATTTTGCTGTTTCTCAAGAAAATAAATTTTCTAAATCTCTTAACACCGGTTTTATACATGGAACTCTAAAACTTGGACTTGATACCAATGGTCCAACTGAAATTGGTGGTCTAGTCTTAGATCCCGACTATAGAAAAAATGAGCAAAGACTCGGCAAACAACTTTCCTACGTTAGATTCCTCTACATGGGAATGAATAAAAAAAGATTTAAAGAAGATATTCACTCTGAATTAATGCCTCCATTCGACAATGAGGGACATGCTCCTTTATGGGAAGCAATTGGACGTCGTTTTTTGAATATGGAATATCATGATGCTGATATTCTTTCTCGCAGTAATAAAGAATTTATTTTAAGTCTTTTTCCAGCAGATACAATTTATTTAACACTTCTACCAATCGAAGCACGTAATGCGATTGGAAAAGTAGGTGAAGCAACAGCTCCAGTTAAAAAAATGCTTGAAAGTATCGGATTTAAATATACCAATGAGGTTGATCCGTTTGATGGTGGTCCACATTACCGTGCCAAATCAAAAGACATAAAACCAATTAAGGAAATGTTCGAGTGTGAAATCCTTATTCGCGATTCCATTATCAAAAGTGACAAGATAAGTATCCTTGCGAGTCTTCCAACGAAAGATGGAGGCTTTAGAGCTGCCTATATCTCAGGTAATTTAAATCGAGGAACAAATCATCGATTTATTATTGAACCCGAAGAGGCAAAAACATTAGGACTAAAAGAAGACTTTAAAACATTTGCTACTTATCTCTAACATATAGGTGAACTATGAAATTTAAAATTCTGGGTAACTATTATAATAACGCTTTTAACCTTCCGGCCACAACTGGCCCATTAGCTGTAGAAAATATTATTACGCGAGCATGTCCGGCTGATCTTTCATTAAATCTTTGGAATGCTCCAGTTGATTATCGTGACGTAGATCGAGTCATTGAGTCAGCAAATGCAGGATTTAAAGTTTGGAAAAAAACTTCTCAACTAGAGCGCAATAATTTTTTAAAAAAATACCAAGAAGAACTAACCAAGAGAAAAGATGAAATCGCATTGGCAATTTCTTTTGAAATGGGGAAACCTCTTTGGGAAGCAAAAACAGAAGTTGCTTCCGTTATTGCCAAAGTAAATGTGACAATCGACGAATCACTTCCAAGAATTGCAAACAAGCACTTTGACAACATACTTCCCAAAACAAATGGACACATCTTCTATAAACCAATTGGCCCTTCACTTATTATTGGTCCATTCAACTTCCCTTGCCACTTGGCGAATGGACAAATTCTAAGTGCATTGGTTTCTGGTAATTCAGTAATTTTTAAACCATCTGAAAAAACTTGTTACTCTGCTCAGCTTTTAATCGAATGTTTTCATTCCGCAGGGTTTCCCTCTGGAGTTGTGAATTTAATTCAAGGTGATGGAGAGGCTGCAAGACGGCTTCTAAAAGATAAAACAATCAAAGGAGTCTTTTTTACAGGTTCAAAAGAAGTTGGTAAGAAAATTCTCGATGTTACTCATCACGATTTATCAAAACTTGTTTCTCTTGAGTTGGGTGGTAAAAACACCACAATTCTTCATAAAGATGCCAATATGGAACATGCTTTACAAGAATTATTAAAAGCTTGTTTTTTAACTACCGGACAACGTTGCACATCTACTTCTCTCGTGGCAATTCACCGAAGTGTGCACGAAGAATTCATCACTAAATTTCATGATCTTTCAAAAAAAATAATCATTGATCACCCTGTTGAGTTTGCTCGCGAACCATTTATGGGGCCTCTTGTAGATCAAGGCGCCGTTGATTCTTACTTGTTATTTATGGGCATGGCCAAACGTGAAGGCATTCAAGAAATAATGAGAGGAAAAAATCTAGAAAAAACAAAAAAAGGTCATTACGTTACTCCTTCAATACACTTAAGTGAAAGATGGAATAATGACAGCATGTTTTTACATAGCGAAATTTTTGGCCCCAATGTTACGTTTATTCCTTATGACACAATTGAAGAAGCAATCAAGATTGCTAATGCTACGGAGTATGGATTAGCTGCCTCTGTTTTCACTAAGGATCCTGAAATATTTAAAATGTGTGTGGAGGAAATTGATTCTGGTTTAATTAATTTTAATCGATCTACCGTTGGTGCATCCGCTAAACTTCCATTTGGTGGCGTGAAAAACTCTGGGAATTATCGACCAGCGGCCTTAACAACTATTGATGCTTGTGTTTATCAAATGGCAAGTTTAGAAGTTTTAAGTGATGAACCAGAAGACATGAAATCTATTATCGGATTAGATTTATAATTCGCACTTAGCAGATTTTTTTAATTGGGGATTATGTTTGGAGCTCAGATCCAGACAATCCTCATCTTTTGGTCTAAATTTTTTTACGACTTCCTTCTCTATTTTCACAGACGCAGGAGCTCTTCCTTTTTTTGTGACATTAAGCATTCCGTCAGTATTATAATTTTCCACCACTTGTGAATATGTTATCGCCATGAGGGCAAGGAATGGAATGTATAACCAATTCTTCATTAAAACTGCTTCTTATTTACTAACACACCGGCTTCTTTACCTTGTGAGAGGTTACTATTACTACCTTTTATCTGCTCAACATCTACGCTGGAATTTTTCTGATAGAGGTCTATGATTTCTTTTTGTTTTAATATTTGTTGTGATCTTTTTAATCGTGCTTTTTCGATTAAAATAAATGAAGACATGTTCTCATTTTCATTGTGTTCAATTTTTTCACTGGCTGATCGAGGTGTATGTTCATCTAATTCTGCTTGGGCCATAGAAGTCAGAGAAACAACTGCTTCACCTGCTAGTGCTTTGATTGCGTCTTCAGAGGCGTTTGGCTTTTTAAATGGTAAAATTTTAGCTTGCGTATTGTTGTGCTCATCATGAATTTCTTCCATGGAATCAGTAGAAGAAAAATCACGATAAATTTGTCTCTCTACTCGCTCATTCACTAAATCAGTTAATGAAAGGAACTTCCCCCCATTATGCTTGGTTGCGATGTCTCCGATTTCCTCAGGGGTAATCAAGCGTAAAAGGTTCATAATTAAGAAGTTTGGTGCAGCCATAAAAACTTATCGACAACTCTTGGCAAAACTTGAGTAAAAATATCAAGTAGCCTGGAATCTCTCCCGAGAGACTAATAGCAAAAAGTTACTGATTAATGAAATTTCCATATGTTGAAACAAAAGATTCAAGAGATTTAAAAAAAGCACTAGACATTTAGTCCTTTAATTTTTATAACTTGTAGACTTATTTCTATCTTTTATTGGGAAGTGGCGCAGCGGTAGCGCAGTAGACTGTTAATCTATTGGTCGTGGGTTCGATCCCCACCTTCCCAGCCATTTTAATCATAACTTTTAATCAATTTTATTCCGAACAAAAAAAGGGTCTTCTATGAAAGAGCAATTATTTTCAAACGATTTCCATGTAAAACTTAAAAAAGATGTGGAAAGAAGTTATCGTGATTTCATCGAGGATCTTCGCCAAGATTTTAAACGTGGATTCACTACTGACGTAGTTGATGCAGATTTTTTAGATCAACTTTGTGACATTCTTCAGGATGATTGCTTTGATAAATATTCTCCACTTAAATTTTACTGGTTAAATCTTGTAGATAATATTGTTTATATTATTCAACTTCATGAAGAATTATTGCTCGAAGAAGATATTGATACTGATGAATTAACTGAACTTGAAGATGAATTGTTTAATTTTTGGAATGACTCTGATTTAGCAGAAGGATTTTTAAATTACTTAAATGAAGGTTCTCCTGTAATTGAGGCCTCTAATAATTTGTTACCTCTTTTAGAAAATCAAATTATTTCATTTTACGTTTTACACTTAAGTTTATACCAACAAGAATTTGATGATGCCTTAATGTATAAAACAGTTCCTGAATTAGGGGATTATGAAAAAAAGTTTTATTTAGGTGACCAACATCGCTTTGTTTTTTTGAAAAAAACTCCTGAAACATTTCCTTCGCTTCCAATTCGTTTTATTTCGCCAGAAGAAAATAAGATATCTATTGAAATAGACGATAAGGCACTTCCGCTGAATATTGAACAATCTCCAACTCCGGTAAGTATCGACGAATTAAATTTATATGTGCTACCTAATTGTGAGTCGGGTGAAAAAAAGCTGGAGGAATTTAAAAAGAATATTGCAAAAGCACTATTTAATATTAAAAAAACTGCACCGCACCTACACACTACTTTTAAGAGCTTCACCCACACAATTATACCAGTAGATGAAAAAGGGATTGTTAGCTACTCTATGCAATCACTTCCTGGTTACTCATCGATTAACATGTTTGATCGCGACCAAATAGACTTAATGGATGATTTGCTTCACGAAAATGGTCACCATTACTTAAATACTTTTTTAAATCATCAGGATTTAATTAATGAAGATGATGATAAAATTTATTTTTCTCCATGGAGAAAAGCGCTCAGACCAATTAGAGGAATTTATCATGCTACTTTCACATTCTTTTGGGCGCTCGAACTTTTCCACAGCCTTGACGTTGCAGCAGAAAAGAAGACTTTAACTTTTACCAAAGACGAAAGGGTTAAAATTAAACAAAGATTCTTAGAAGAATACTTTATGTTGGATTTTTCTCGTGCTGATCTTATTCATGCCTATAAAAATAAACGGGTAACGAGAGAAGGAAATCATTTAATCAATATGATTTATGAACGAATTGGAGCATACAAGAAAGACGTTGAGACTGTTCTTGCAGCGCTAAAAACTCTTGACGCTAAAAAACACCAAGAATTAACAACGCTGAAAGCTGAATTAATTAAGACTAGAGCTCACTATAAGTTGGTTTAGTCGAGACTGCATCTCATTGGCTGGCATCATGTCTCCTCTTTTAGAGGCGACAACAATGCCGGCTTGATAGATACTGCGAGCTTTTACTATCTCAGCAACTGCTTCGTAAGATTTTCCAAGCATCAAGTAGGCTGTAGAGTATTTAGGATCAACGGCAATAACCTTTTCTAAATTCTTAATTGCCTGAAGATAATCTTTTCTTTGATAAAAAATATCTGCCATTCCGTAAAGAGCGATAGTGTCTTCTTCATCTATTTCCAAGACTTGTAAAAACATTTTTTCTCTACGATGAATTTCTTCTTCCTTTTTCTTCTGCTCATCTGCAAGTTGCTTTTTCAACTTTGCTTCTTCACCAAATACGGCAAAAGATTTTACGGTAGCTAGCCCTTTTTCCACTTCCGCTTCTTCAATTTTTCCCAGCTTCATTAAAAAAAGAGATTTGTTAGTATGGGCCATTACGGATTGAGGATTTACAAAGAGCAGTTTGTCCATCCAAGTTATTGCCTCTTCAAATCTTTCAATTCTTCCAAGCATTACACCTAATGTCTCATACGCATCAGCTAGGCTCGGATCAAACTCTAAAGCCTTTTTCATGGTGGTCATGGCCTCTTCTAAATTTCCTGTTTGGAAGACGTCAACTCCTGTGTGGTAGAGTTCTAAGGCAATTTGCTGTGTCGTCATCGTCATATAAAAAGGTAAACTCAAAACCGTTGCTGCTATTTTAATCCCTTCGCAATTTAACTCAAGCTCACGGCCCACAACTCTGTAATCTCTAAAGAGTGTCGCTTGTAGAATTGAATCAACTTGGTAAAGCAATTTACCTGCTTTTCTCTCTTCCACTTCAAAATCTGTGTTTAATTTGTTTTTGAGGTTAATGCTTGAATTTGTTTTCAAGAGTACAGGATAATAAGCGGCTCCTCTATTGTTTTCAATTTTTGCAACAGTTTCCTGTCCTAAAAAACATCCCTTCTTATAAGAGATGGCAATTTCATTTAAGTAACTATCGTTGATAAAATGCGTTTCATCTACGTCTTGGCCCCATATCGGCCAGCCGTTTAATATTCTTATTTTTTCTAGCTCTTCTAAATCAGTTAATTCTAAATTTTCCTTCTTGTTTAAAACAAAACGTGCACTCATCCCATAAAAATTAAAATCAAAAAAGAGATCGTCGAGCTTTTCGTTTATTAGAAATGAGTTTAATTGAATCCATCCATAATAATTTTGTAATTCTAAAACAACATCATCCATAATGATAAATTTTTCAAAATCATCTTTGATTTTTTTAATTAAATTTTTTGGACAAAGAAGATAGAGACATTCACTAAGTTTTGCGATGAAAAAAAAAGATTGTAATTTTCCTGTTCGATTAAGTCGGGCCGTTAATTGCGCTTGATTAATATTAATGGCGTCAAGGTCGTTCGTTAATTGTCCTTGAAAAAATGATTCTCTATCGGCACCGGTCACTTTTATCAGTGACCAGTCTTGTAAAAAATATTGTGAAGGTTTGTATCTAATTGATGAGAGTGACATTTAAACTGAAAAAGATTCGCCACATCCGCAAGTGTTGTTTGCGTTGGGGTTGTTAAAAACAAAACCTTTACCATTTAAACCATCTTTAAAATCCAACTCTACACCTTTAAGGTAAATTGAAGACTTCGGGTCGATTAATATTTTGATATCTCCAAAATCGAGAATATTGTCTTTATCTTTTTTTTCAGAGAACTCAATTTTGTATGAAAGACCAGAACATCCCCCACCAACAACACCAAGTCTTAACCCTATATCGAGTCCTTTATCCTCCTTAGAATAAATCTCTTTTATGTGCTGAAGAGCTTTCTCTGTAACCGTTACAATGTTTTGTTCCATATACAAACCTCGCGGGTAATACCCTACTAACCTAATCCCATATTATCACAAATTTTAAGCCTTGTAACAATTTGCCGTATTATATGTGATTATTTTTTAAGTTAGACTTATATAACGAGGTTACCTAATCATGGCAATAGTACTACTTATAGCTACAAGTAATGATAAAATAATTGAACTTCTACTTTTAGGCAAATGCACACTTGGGCGATCAAGTAGTTGTGATTTACCAATAGATGACAAACAAATGAGTGGTAAGCATGGCTCTTTTGAGATTACTTCAAATGGAGCCGTGTTTTATACAGACCACAGTTCTACAAATGGCTCTTTTCTCAATAATAACGTAATCCAAAAAACTCAAATCAAGATTAATGATAAATTGCGCATTGGTAATACGATTATATGCATAGATGAACAAAGACTTACTAGCAAAGAAAGATTGATTATTGGAAAGAGTAATGTTGGCTCAAGTGATTTAACGATGGCGATGCCTGCACACGAAGAATCTAAATCATTTGTAAATGGCTTAAAAAGCAGAGGAGATGCTAAGGTTAAAGAAGCTAAAGAAGCTAAAGAAGCTAAAGAAGCTCAACATGACAATGCAAAAGACAGTACAACATTTAAGAAATCAATCATGCTCAACAAGGACTTGAAAAAGAAAACTCCTAAGTCCAATTGGGTCGTAAATGAAAAAGAAAAACTTATTGAACAAGAAGAAAGTTCTGGAAATACTAAGCTTTTAAAACTAGATATCTCTAAAAAAGTAAAATAACTTATTCCCTAACGGGAATCCAGTTAATCTCGCTAACCTTTTTTTTCCAATTTAGATATCTAGACAAAATAAAAAAATAATCCGATATACGATTCATGAACCTCAATGCGCTCTCTGGCACTTCTCCGGGTTCATGATTTTCAAAATCAACCATCTGTCGTTCTACTCTTCTTGCGACTGTTCTACAAACATGAAAAGCAGATGCTTCAATTGTTCCACCTGGCAAAACAAAACTTCTTAGTTCCGGCAAAGTGCTATCCATTTTATCTATTTCAACTTCTATTTTTTTAATAAAATATTCTTTAATCTGAGGAAGTTTAAATTGCATACGCTTTTCTTTTTCACAAGCCAGATTGCTCCCTAGATCAAAAAGTGCTGATTGTATTTCATGCAAAAAAGAAATATCAACATTTTTGTCTAAATGAGAAATACCCAAACCAATAAACGAGTTTAATTCATCTACTTCTCCATACAGATGAATACGTAAGTCACTTTTTTTAATGCGAGTCCCACCAACTAAGCCGGTAGTCCCCAGATCCCCTGTGCGCGTATATACAGCTGCTTTTTTCATTACATATTCCTTCTGTATTTACCACCAACTTCATAGAGAAGGTTAGTGATTTGGCCAAGGCTTGCAAAGTTGACAGTATTTAGAAGTTCTTCAAAAATATTTTCGTTATTTAATGCAACTTCTTTCAATCGTTTTAAGGCGGCTTCAGATTTATCTTTGTTTCTATCTTTAAATTTATTCAAGCGATTAATTTGATCCATTTTCTCATCATCGGTACAACGGGAAATTTCAATTTCTTTCGCCATTTGTTCTTTAATATTTGGAGCAATGTATGTGTTTACTCCAATAATTGGGAACTCGCCTGTATCTTTAAGTGTTTCATAATAAAGTGATTCTTCCTGAATTTTGGAGCGCTGATACATTGATTCCATTGCACCTAAAACGCCCCCTTTATCTGAAATATTTTCAAATTCACGTAGAACTTGCTCTTCTACTATGGCCGCAAGTTCTTCAACAATATATGCACCTTGAACTGGGTTATCAGTCTTGTTCATTCCGAATTCACGATTAATAATCATTTGAATTGCCATAGCTCTTCTTACAGATTCTTCAGTGGGTGTTGTTATCGCTTCATCATACGCATTGGTGTGAAGAGAATTACAATTATCAGACAAAGCAAGAAATGCTTGCAGGGTTGTTCTGATATCATTGAAATCTATTTCTTGAGCATGCAGAGATCTTCCAGAAGTTTGCACGTGATATTTGAACTGTTGAGATTTTTCGTTGGCTCCGTATTTATCTCTTAATGTCACAGCCCAAATTTTTCTCGCCACTCTTCCCATGACTGTATATTCAGGGTCTAATCCATTTGAGAAAAAGTAAGAGAGATTTCCGGAGAAATCATCAATTTTCATTCCGCGACTTAAATAGTATTCAACAAAGGTAAAACCGTTTGAAAGCGTAAAGGCCATTTGAGAAATGGGATTCGCACCAGCTTCAGCAATATGGTAACCAGAAATAGAAACAGAATAATAATTTTTAATTGCATTTTTACAAAAATGTTCTTGGATATCGCCCATCATTTTAAGAGCAAATTCCAAAGAGAAAATGCATGTATTTTGAGCTTGGTCTTCTTTTAAAATATCTGCTTGAACTGTCCCGCGCACTTGTTTCATAACAGCGACACGTTTTTCATGGTTCCAAAAATCGTCTCCTTTTAGTACTTGCTTCATCGCTGTGTTCATATAGAGCGCAAGTATAATTGGAGCAGGTCCATTGATTGTCATTGATACAGAAGTCATTGGATCGATAAGACTGAAGCCTTTATATAAATCTTCCATGTCATCAAGGGTTGCTATTGAAACTCCCGCTTCACCGATTTTACCAAAAATATCTGGACGCTTATCAGGATCTTCTCCATAAAGAGTTACTGAGTCAAAAGCGGTTGAAAGTCTTTTAGCATTATCGTCTTTGGATAAATAATGAAATCTCTTATTCGTTCTAAGTGGTCCGCCTTCTCCGGCAAACATTCTTTTTGGATCTTCATCTGCTCTTTTAAATGGAAAAATTCCAGCAGCAAATGGAAAATGGCCAGGAAGATTTGAATCTTTTATAAAGCGGTATTTCTCATTCAGTGAGTGAAAAGTTGGATAAGCAACTTTTGAAATTTCATTGTGAGAAAGAGATGTGTATTTAGTTTTAACTTTAATTTCTTTTCCGCGAACGAAATAAGAAAAAGTTCCAGTTTCATATTGAGCAATCGTTTCTTCAAAGGTTTTTAATTCAGAAAAAACTGATTCAGGCATCGAAGCTTTAACTTCATTAAGTTTTGCCTCAACGTCCTTATTACCTTTTAAGAGATTAGAAGTGATTAAAAGTGCTTCGTAGTCTTTTAATCTTTCTGCATTCTCAATAGCCTTTTGATTATATTCACGAACTGTTCCCGAAATATCTCGTAAGTAAAGTGAACGCTCAGGAGCAATAATGCTCTTTTTTTCTTTTGGTGCTTTTTCCTTTTTAAGTAAATCAATATTGTCAGTTTTAACATTCATTGCTTTTGCAATGTCATAGAAAAGTGCATTCACACCTACATCATTAAACTGACTGGCCATTGTTCCATAAATTGGAAGTTGATCATCTTCAGGAGCTCCCGGATGACCGGCGAATTGACTATGATTTCTTCTCCACTGCTTTCTAATATCTCTAAGGGAATCTTCTGATCTGGGCTTTTCAAATTTATTGAGAACGATAAAATTTGCAGCTTCTAGCATTTCAATTTTTTCTAGTTGAGTCGCAGCTCCATACTCTGGAGTCATAACATAAATGCACTTGTCTGCAACTTTCGTAATTTCATCAGACGCCTGACCAATTCCCGAAGTCTCGACTAAGATCAAATCAAAGTCTTGAGATTTTAGGAATGAAACTACGTCTTTAATATGAGGAGAGAGTTCTGTATTTGAATTCCTTGTTGCCAATGATCTGATATAAAAATTATCAAAACTCGCACTTCCTAAACGAATTCGATCTCCCAACAACGCGCCAGAAGTTTTCTTTTTTGTCGGGTCAACTGAAATTAGTGCAATTTTGCATTCTGGTGAATGACGATAAAAGCGAAGTAACAATTCATCGATTAAAGATGATTTTCCAGCTCCGCCGGTTCCAGTAATTCCTAAAACGGGCACACTGCCCGGAGTAAACTTAACAGGAATTTCACCATTGTCTTCAATGGCAGTAATTATTTTAGAAAGTTGTCTCTTATCTAATTTTTTTACATCGAATTTCGAAAAATCTACCCCCGTTAACGTTGAATCATTAGCCTTCTCGATCATGTCATCAATAATTCCATTAAGCCCAATTTCCATCCCATCTTGTGGAGAATAAATTCTCGTAATTCCTCTTTGGTGAAGTGTTTTAATTTCACTAGGAGTGATAACACCTCCGCCTCCACCAAAAATTTTTACATTATGAGCGCCAGCTTCATTAAGCAGTTCGCGAATATAAGTAAAGTACTCCATATGACCGCCCTGATATGAGCTTAATGCCACTCCTTGGACGTCTTCTTGTATAACAGCATCAACAACTTCTTGAGCAGAACGGTTATGACCCAAATGGATAACCTCAACGCCTTTAGATTGAAGCATTCTTCGCATAATATTGACGGAAACATCGTGCCCATCAAAGAGGCTTGCTGCTGTGACAAATCGTAGTTTTTTCATAAGAGATCCATATTTTTGAGTGGATAATAAACCTAAACACTTTAATTCCTAGTAAATCTATTAGCAAGAAAAGGTGTTCTAGGTTATAATTAGCTCTAGTTATTAACACAGTTTTAATGAATTTGGTTTGCCATAAGCACTAATAAGCGGCGCCAAAAAAGAGTCTGAAGATGACGACTGAAAATCAAACAAAAAATGAAGAAGCCGAAGAGACAATAATTGTCGAAAACCCTTTTCATGCTGCTCGCTTGAAACCAAAGCGCAAAGGGAAGAAACCACCCAAATTATTGGCCGTGGTTCACCAATCTGGTTGCACAGGCTGCGAAATATGTATTCAAGGCTGCCCTGTCGATTCAATTGAGCTTGTGCCTGGGCCAAACCCAGAAAATCCTCAATTTCAACAAACAGTTGAAATTGATCTGGCTCGTTGTATTGGATGCCAAAATTGTTCTCAAGATTGCCCTTGGGAGACGATTATGATGTATGAGCATGACGATGCTTTTACTGCTTGGTCACATGAAACACTGTTTTCGGAATTGTACACTGAAGAAAAAAAGATCGAAGAATTAAAAAAAGTTAACGAATAAAAAAATAAGCCCTCTAAACGAGGGCTTTTTTCTTAGCTCTTATCTACATTCACCATAATAATCTGTAATTCTATTTGAATCTGTATCTGTTCCAGTAAATGAAGCTAATACTGATTTATTTTCAACATCTAAAAGATCTGCACTTAAATTTCTTTCTATGTAACGGTTATGATATTCAACAAAACGAGTTCCTGGGAAAGTAACTAGCACATCCCTACAAACAATATCGCAATATGGAGGAATTCCTGGACGTCCAGGAGCTGGTGCTGTTCCACCTGAACAAATCTTGTCACAATGATTTTCCGTTCTTTGAATCGAGCATTCTTCAATTGTTCTAACCTGAGCCGATAATGTTACATTAGTTTCAATTCGTCCTGATAGATCGAAAGGTTGAGAAATCTCACTTCCACGAATAATAATATTTCCGTTTGTTGGAATTGAAAAATCAGTTTCTTTTTTAATAGGAATTAAAATATCTGCCGATCCTTCTTTGTCTGATTTTAATTTCAAAGTAAAACTCTGAGCATTGTTTACTTTGATATTTGCTTGATAATTACCTGGTTGAATGGCAACCGATTTCATCTGAAGATTTAAAAATCCGCCTCTTTTTTTAGCATTGAGAACCTGACTTACATTTAGACGACCTTCAAGATTTACGCAAGAAACAGTCATTAAAGAAAGGGCCAATAAGGCGATTACGTTTTTCATTTGAGACTCCATTTCGGGGCATTGATTGACGACTTATAACATACTAAGAATTTTTTAGGGCAGGCGTATATTTTTTACAGGACCACTCTAAACGTTACACGACTTTAGGTGATGACTTCAAATGGATGTATTTTGGAAATTTAAGGGGCTTTTGATAATGCTTTTATTTTTTGCCTTCTTTTCCGCGAATTAATTTTACCATTAACGCTGTTATTAAAAGGCCAATTGAAATAAATTGAGATGTAGACATTGAAAGCCAGTAGATGCCACGAATTTCATCACCTCTAAAGAGTTCAACTATAAAACGAATTATCGAATAATAAATTAAGTAATTAGTTACAACGTAAAGATTTTGTTTTCTACTTTGCACCCACTTAAGACTGAAGTATCCCAAAATTAAGAGCGAAAAAGCCTCATAAAGCTGAACTGGATGACGGTATTCACCATCCATAAAAACTTTCCACGGTAAATCGCATTGAGATCCATAACAGCAACCTGTAAAAAAACAACCGATTCGACCGACAGCATGACCAAAAATGAGGCCAGGAACTAATAAATAGCTTTCTTCAAAATTAAATTTTTTAAGCCAGAGAGAATATATTACATAAAAGACCAAACCAAAAATTAATCCGCCATAAAAAACAAAACCACCACCTAGCCAAAAATAATCAGCATAGATGTATTGGTAAACTTTATGTTTAGACGAAAATAAAAGAAAAAAAACTTTGGCTCCAAGCCAAGATGTTATAAATATACCGATGAAAAGTTTTAAAAGTCCCGTTGCATCTTGATGGTTTTTTTCAAATAAGAATTGAGTTAAATAAAACCCAACTCCCCAAGCTAACCCCATGAAGAGAGGATATGAAAAAAGAGTAAAATATTCTGATCTAAATAGTACCGGTAGCACTATCTTCTTTTTTCTTACTAAAAAATAAGAGTTCTACTATTAAAATAATTGCAGCAATCGTAATTGAACTATCTGCAATATTGAAGGCTGCAAAATGGTGAGTCCCTATAAAAAAGTCGAAAAAATCGACAACATAATTCATGCTGAAACGGTCTATTAGATTTCCGACTGCACCTGCAAAAATTAAACTATAGGCTAAGCAGTTCCAAAAATTTTTATTTCTCGTTATCCAAACTGCATAGATTAATCCAAAACAGGCAAGGACTGGTAAAACGAAAAAAAATGGGATCCTGATAATTCCTGGGGAATTTGCTCCCATTCCAAAAGCAGCACCGGGATTTCGTACATACGTTAAATGGAAAAAATCTTTCACAATTGGAATTGATTCACCCAAAAAAAACTTTTGTTGAACAATTCCCTTCGTAATTTGATCGACGATAATTATCGTTGCGATCAACACACACATCTTAAAAAATCTATTCATATTTCTCTTAACCGTTTATGTAATCTTTTGCATGAATCTCATATTTTTCAATCTTACGTAGCAAAGTCTTTTTAGGTATATTTGCTTTTAATGCCGTTTGATTTATTTTTCCGCGGTTTTGCTTCAAGGCCCAAACAATAAATTCTTTTTCAAAAAGATCTTTGGCAACTTGGAAATCCATTACCATTTCTTTAGAATTTAAAACATTATTAAATGAGAATCCTTCGATCGCTCGAACGTCTTCATCACTCTTCATATCAAAAATAGAGTCTTGAATTCCTTCTACATCAATCATTAGCTCTGAATTTTCTTCAGGCTCTGGAACTTTTGTAGCAGAAGTTAATTTTAAATTCGAAGGCAACGAAGGCGCTTGAATCATGTCTGAGGATTCAATGATAAAAGCATGCTCGATAACATTTCGAAGTTCTCGAATGTTTCCTGGCCATGAGAAATTCACTAAAAGATTTTTAGCTTCCTCACTCACGCCTTTAATATTAAGTGCATGAACGTTATTAAAATATTTTATGTAGTATTCAACTAGGTGAGGAATATCGCTTTTTCTTTCACGAAGTGGTGGAAGATAAACTGGTAAAACATTTAATCGGTAGAATAAATCTTCTCTAAATGTTCCATCTGCGATCATTTTTTCAAAAGGCTTATGTGAAGCTGCGATCACACGCACATCAACCTTGATGTCGCGATTTGACCCAATTGGTGTAAAGGTTTTTTCTTGAAGAACTCGCAAAAGTTTTACCTGCATCGTAGGACTTACGTCTCCGATCTCGTCTAAGAAAAGTGTTCCCCCGTCAGCGTATTGAAACTTACCAAGCTTTCTTTCAGATGCCCCTGTAAAGGCTCCTTTCTCATGACCAAATAATTCAGATTCGATTAAATTTTCTGGAACTGCTGCCAAGTTGATTGTTACAAACTTGGCATCTTTTCTAGGACCATTATAATGAATTGCGCGAGCAACAAGTTCTTTTCCTGTACCAGACTCACCACGAATTAAAACTGGGGTATTAACTTTTGCCAGTTTATCGATAACGTTGAAAACTTTTTGCATGACATGTGACTCACCAACAAATTGGTCATCACCGCCGAGAGATAATCTTGGCGAAGAAAATAAAGACGTCTCAACAAGTGAGCGGGCCTTAAGAGCTCTTTTAATTAAAGCTACTAAGTTATCTGAAGAGATTGGTTTTTCTAAATAATTGTATGCACCTTCTTTAACAACTTTAACGGCATCACTTACATTTGAATAAGCCGTTAATATAATCACGATAACAGACGGGTCAACTTTTTTGATTTCAGTTAGAGCTGAAATACCATCCATCTCTGGCATGTTAACGTCCATAACAACCAGGTCGTATTTTTCTTTGTAAACTGCATGCAGAGCTTCTTTACCATTATTGGCAACATCTACAGAAAAATTATGATAGAGCAGGGCCTCTTTAACAGAGTTCTGTAAAACTTTATCATCATCTACAACAAGGACTCGATGCATACGTATCTCCTAGCAATATTGCTATTTAGTTTGCTTCTCTATTAGTTTACTACTACTGGTTGACTAATTTCACTAAGAATTTTGTCTCTTTGCCCACTATAGAGTCAACAGAGATGGTCCCACCATGTAATTCGACGAAATATTTAACTAGATAGAGGCCCAGACCTGTACCTTTAATGGAATGATTCGCATCATTTTTTATCCGATAAAATTTCTCAAAGATATTCGAGAGTTCTTCTGGTGGAATACCTGCACCATTATCCTTAATTTCAATATACACCCACTTCTCATCATCCCAAGTTTTAACTTCAACGAGCGAGCCATCTCCAGAATATTTTATCGCGTTTTCCACGAGATTTGAGATTACCCTAGTTAGCAAAGTTACATCGATTTGGATGGGATATAGCGGAGCTAGTGCTTTTTTAACCTGGACATTTTTTTGCGAGGAACTAAAAGATAAATCTTTTATCACTGTCTCAATGACGCTGTTAACATCCTTGGAAATTTTATTCAGACCAAAATTACTGGATTCAATTTTAGTTAAATCTAGAATACTGGAAATAAATTTATTTAACTCTTTAGTTGAATCAATAATTAATTGTGACTTTTCTCGAATCTCGGGATTAGTATTTTGATGGTAAAGATTATCGGCCACTCCTGCAATTTTTGCGACAGGAGTCTTTAGATCATGACTCATTAGCGATAAGAAGTTTTGTTTTAACTTCTCTACTTTTTTGAGTATTTTAGCTTCTTCTTGAATTGCAAAACGTCGTTGGTATTCACCAATGGCCCTGAACGGAATCCAAATATAATAAACAACGAAAACGGTAACGACTAAATGTGCGGTATAAAGCCAAAATCCCATTAAAACAAAAAGCAAATACGAAAATACAAGAATAGAAATTAACATTAAGATAGTGATTATTAATCCATCTTTTGGCTTAAGCCTGGAAATAAGAATAGAGAGAATTATTCCTAAAACAAAAGCCACTACATTAGAAACCATTCTGGGAATCATTTTTATAGTTTTATTCTGGATGAAAGAATCAATTATATTAGCATGGATAATTAATTTCGGTGCTTTGTACTCTTCTTGATTAAAAGGCGAAAGGTAAAAATTATCTCTTTGTGAAATATAATTAGGACCGATGAGAACTATTTTATCTTTAAAAATTTCTGGTGAAAAATTCCCTACAAGCACTCGGTGATAGGGAATTGTTTTATATTTGAATTCACTATATATTGGAGAACTTGCGTATCTAAACAAAACGAAATTTGCATCTGCTTCATCATTATAGTAAGCACCCAAAACATCTGGAACATTTATAGTGCTCTTCCCCATCATCCTTCTGTATTGATTCGCTGTTGATAAATGTAACGATTCTTCACCTGAGACATTAAAAATCGCTCTTCGAACAACATCATCTTTAGCAAAAGTATTATTGTCGATATTGAGTTGTCCCAAAGAATAATTAAATTCTCGCAAACCTTCGGGGGGTAGTATTTCTCCAATCGTTTCGTCGAGCTCTGTAGCAAAATTAATTTTTCCACCAGTTGAATCAAACTGCTTTAAACTTTTTTTAAAATCGTTAAAATAAGGCAAGTCATCACTTGATACTTCTGGCATGCGAGAAAAATAATTTATTATTTTAGGTTGTGCCTTAAGTAGTTTTTGCAGAAAACGAGAGTGTGTCGCATAGGTATATGGATAAGTGTCACCTAAGTAGTCATCGCTTTCTTCATCCATAGTCACAATAACAATTTCACGACTTGGCTTAATGCCAAAATCCATACGTATTTTTAAATCATAAAAAATACTTTCTAAAGAAGCTAAAGGGTATTGAAAAAGGATTGTGACAAAAATCAGCGTAAAAAAAAGCGGATAATAGTCAGATAAATCTATTTTTAATTTTTTTATCTTCATTTCAGTGCTTGGACTCTTGCTTCTAAACTTACGTAGTCAATCAAGAGATCACTGAGCACATCGTCTGTTTGATTTTTAACATGATTAAGTTCATTTATAAGCAACCCTCCTACGCTGTTTTCACAACAGGCAGGTAAATGATTTACTTTAAAAAGAGCAGATATATAGTCTTTTCTTAAACCTTCCAGTTTTCCAACTTGTTGATCAAAACGAAAAACACTTTCTTCTATTTCATATAATCTGGCCTTTAAGCAATAGGCTGGATAAAGAAAAATATTCAATACTCGTTCAATGTTTTTGTTCTCAAACATTTCCCTAATGGCATATACAGGAGAATAAAGGATAAAAAAGATTAAACTCGCCATCGTGCGGTGTTTAGATTCAGTTGATTTAAATTTCAACAAAGAAGCATAAATCAGACTGTTGAGCTCATTTCTTGTGAATGTTTTATAAATATTTTTACCAATTACTAGAGCTGGTTTTCCAAAATAAGAATTTGTGTAATAAAGATTGTTCACAAATACATTTGACCAATAAACCTTCACTTCAGGAATTTCAAAATGACAGCTAAAATTTTTCACCTGATTAATAAGTATCTCATCATCAGTTACATAACGAGCCTTAGCAAAAATCAAGATTAGTTTTTCTCCCCATATAGCAAGAAAAATAAAAATGATCGTCGCCACAAGCAAGCCAACTAAAACGCCCCTGTGCAGATCAAACAATAGCCCTACAAAACCAAAGGTTAAAAAGTATATAAAAAATAATAAAAGCAAATATCTCAAACGATAAATAAAATCTCTCCATGAAGTGACTTGAGAGTGTCATTATTACACTAGTCTTCTTAAATTATAGACAATAATCCGGACGAGAGCTATAAGGCATAGAGTGCTTTTTACAGATCGAGGGGAAAACAAGGCCCGCCACAACCCAATGGAATCATTGGACTTTTCACGGCGCGGCTCTCATGTTTCGGGGATCTGTGATATCAATGAGTTGTTTTTATCATTCACGGGGGATCTCTATATGAAATTTGAACGTCTATTGTTTGGAACTGCTGGTGTACCTAACTCCACTCCAAAGAAAAATAATCCTATCGAAGGTGTTAAGCAAGTGCACGCACTTGGTTTAGATTGTATGCAACTTGAATTCGCTCATGGCGTACGTATGAAAGAAGAAGTTTCTTCAGGCCTACGAAAAGTTTCTTATGAACTTGGAGTTCCTTTAACTTCTCACGGTCCTTACTACATCAACTTGAATGCTCGAGAACAAGATAAAATTGATTCATCTGTTGAGCGCATTATTCAAACTGCAAAAATTTCTGATCTATGCGGCGCTGAATCGATGACTTTTCACGCAGCTTTCTATATGAAAGATTCTCCTTATGATGTTTTTGATCTTGTTCAAAAATCTCTTAACGTGATTGAAGAAAGACTTAATCGTCTTGATATTCAAATCGAACTTCGCCCTGAACTTACTGGGAAGACTTCTCAATTCGGTTCATTAGAAGAACTCATTGATTTAACAAAATCTGTTTCATCATGTTCACCTTGCATGGACTTCTCACATTTATTCGCTCGCACAAATGAATACAATACATACGAAGAATTCTGTACTGTTCTTGGAAAACTAAAAGAAGAGTTAGATCCAAACGCTCTTCAAAACATGCACATTCATATTTCTGGAATCAGCTCAAACTCTAAAGGAGATTTAAAACATCTTAACCTTGAAGACTCTGATTTTAATTGGCGTGAACTTCTTCGTGCATTAAAAACTTTCGATTGCCGCGGTTACGTAATCTGTAACAGCCCAAATCTTGAAAAAGATGCAAAAATGATGAAGGATTTTTACGCTACTCTGTAATATTTGATTTATTTGCGGCTTAAAGAAATGAGAATTTTTTTAGGCCGCTGCTTTTTCCGCAACTTCTTCGCCTTTCTTCTCAAAATAATTTCTCATCCACTTTACGTGATCACTCGAGCTTTCTTCAGGAAGAAAAACTAATTGCACTTCTTGGTTTTCTTTTACTAAGACAATGTTCTGAAAACTGCCACACAATTCTGAAAAAATATCTAATAAAAAATCTTCATCTAGTGTCTGATCAACATAGATTAAATCAGTAGTTTTTATGTTTTTAAAAACTGACCAGTTCGAAGGAAAATCCAAAACAGATTGTTTGAATGATAATCGATAACATTTTGAATCTGATTGAAATGAAACCAGTTGATGAGATAAGTGGTGTTGATCGAGGTAATCAGCGATTGAAAGAAAATCAACTTCGTTCAGTCTTTTTTCGAAATACTTGCGTAAATCAACAAAACTGTTCGGCTGATCTTTTTCTTCAGTCTCTGCACAGGTTTCTTCAATTAATTTAGAGATTAATGTGTCTTCATTGTTACTCATGCGAGTTTTATCGGACAAAGAAACAATATGTTGAATTTTAGCCTACGATTCCTCTTTCTAGGCAAACTTTGTACAATTCTGACCAAGATACTCGGGCATCTGGAAAACGATCAAAAACAAGGCCAATACCGCGGTCATATGAAGAGACTAAGCGGGCCTCATGTTTGAAATGGACGCCTTCATAGTATGAATCGAGAAAGTATTTTTTTGCTGGGTTAATTTCCAGTGTATTTTCTTTGGGAAGTAATAAAAAACAGCTTTCTTCATCTATGTTCGTAACGTGAACAGCTACAGAATTATCTTCATTTTGATTAGTGCTGATTAGGGCCGTCAGCTTAAATCTGGTCTCTTTTTCTAGGTCATGGCTAGAAAATTTTGGATTAAAAGAAGCCAATTCGACTTCTAACTCCCAACTTACGAAAAAATAAAATGCGAATACCAAGTAGATAAAATTTAAAACCAAAGTTAACTTATTAAAACTATCCGAAAGAAGAATAAAACTTTTCCCGACAATTATAATCAGACATACTAAAAGTGCAATTTGCGAATATTTTTTTAACTTAACAACCATAAACCCTGTAATTAATGACAAGGCAAATATTAGGTAATGATCCATGAAAAAAGCACGGAGATTTAGAAGTGAAAAAAGTGAATTACCATGGGAAAGCGAAGCTATTGCCTGTAAATAAACTAATGAAAGAACCAAAAAAACAATTAGGTTTCTGTGTCCATAATTTCGTTTGAGGATTTTCATGCCTATATACTCAAGATGCCCAAAGCTTTGTTACTATAGAGTGAATGATACCATATTTAGAAATAAACACACTTTGTATTTCTTGCGATAATTGCAAATTAATTTGTCCAGAAAATGCTGTTTTAAAAAATGGTGTTCACTACGTGATTGAGACTTGGTCCTGTACGCTGTGTGAAGCATGCATCGAAGTATGTCCTGTCGATTGCATAAAGCTTATCAGCGAAGAAACGAGAAAAAAAATATTCTAAATTTTTTGAATGAGTCCCTTCGCTTGAATGGTATTTGGCAAAAATCGTCCCCGGCATTCTAAATCTATTGCTGATTTTTCTTTGTCGATGAAAAGACTATCTTTACCTTTAAAAGCTGAATGCTTTTCTAAAAAATGTCCCATTAGATTTTTTCTTCCCACTGATTCATTTAATTGAAATATGTTTTGAGCATAATTCTCTGCCGTACCAAAATCCCAATATTCGAAATTTTCTGGAACTACAAAATCTACTTTTTCTGTCTGATAATCTGCAACTGTTTCAAAAAACCGTGAAATTCCTTTCACTGGTTTTAAACCGTTTAAGTTCAACAACCCAAGGCCAGAATAAGTAATATAATCATGATCTTTTTCGCTGTTTTTTTTGATTTCTACGAGTTGATCATTTTTTAAAATTGTCTGATTGTAGCTAGCATCCTTATCTACTTTTATTCCAAACAAAACGGCGCGGCAGTTATTAATTTTGTTCAATGCTTGATTCCAGTAATTTTTATTGAAAAATAAAAACTGGTCTCCATTTACTAACAAAAGATTTCCTTGGTAATTCACTTCGCCTCTAGAGGCTAAGTTGTGAATTGCTCCACCAGAATCTAATAATGGATCTTCATATAAAAGAGTAACTCTCTCATATAGGTTTTGAGATTTTAAAAAATGAACAATTTCTTCATGGAGAAAATGAGTGTTGACGTAAATTTTTTTAACCCCTAAGTCCTCACAATGGCGTATTTGAAGTTCAAGTAGAGTTTTAAAATATACTGGCCAAAGAACTTTTGGGATAAATTTACCAATTTCTCCCATTCGAGTGCCAAGGCCTGCGCTTAAAATAAGTGCATTATCAATTTGCATAATACAAACTCGAAAGTATTTTCCGCTCTTTTGCAAAATCGTCATGGACAAGCATGATAGAGCGGACTTTTTCAAAGGCAAATCCAATATATTTAACGTATCTTAAATCTTTTCGATCCGCATAGATGTAAGCAAAACTTCCTATTGCCTTAAAGACTCTTTGAATCGTCATCATGTCATAGATATATTTAAATTGTTCATAGTTTTTAGATGGATCAAATTTTTGAAAATACTCTTTATAATAATAATTCATTAGTTTTTCTTTATTTTCTGCCTCAATTTGGTAATAACAATCTTCTAACAACGAAACCAAATCGTATAATGGGGTTCCCATTCTTGCGTCTTGAAAATCAATGACAATTTGCTCGCCATCTTTAATCATTAAATTTCTTGAATGATAATCTCTATGTACTAAAACTCTTGGCTCACCAGAGAGTTGGTAGCACATATCGTAAAGTCTTTTATAAAGTGCTTCAACTCCAGAAGTTGTCACATCTAGCCCTAAAAACATTTTTAAGAAGTATTTTTTAGTAAATTCCATCTCCGCAAAAAGTTTTTCTGTATCGAAGGCTAAAGCAGTGAAGGTTTCATTTTTATATTTTTTAACATCAACATTGTGGATTGTGGCCATGAGATCGATTGCTTTTTTGTAAAACTGGAATTCATCTTCTGTGGTATTGATTAAAGAAATCTCTTTTAAAAAAGTAACATCTCCCAAGTCTTCTTCTAGTAAATATCCTGTCCCCAAATCTTTATCTAATATAAGAGGCACACGTACTTTTTCACCATGAAGTACTCTTTGAAGTTTAACAAAAGTAGGTTCATCTGCGGGATCAATCGTTGGGTTATCCAAACATGCGACATAGGAAGTTGTTGATGTATAGATTCGATAATATTTTCTAGTAGACGCATCTCCAGTCAATTTTTCGATATTTTCTATTACGTCGTCATCGAGCAAGTTTTTACTAATTGTTTTTTTAAATAATTCTTCTACTAAAATTCTTTCTGATTGTTCTGGTTTCATTTGTTGCTCGCGACATTGTTTAATAATTTATAAAATGGTTTAGATGAGTTTGATTCATTAATTCTTTTTTCAACGCTTGTGACACCTTGTTTCGCCATAAAGTTTTTAAAGAGGTGTTCTTCTTTTGAAATTCCAATTGCATCACCCAAATACAGAGAAAAATCTAGCGTATTTCTATTTTGTACTTGTATCCAGTTTAGATAGGCTGAAGCATCAAACCCGGATCTTTTTAGAATGAAATAAGTCCATTCGTTGATTTGATTTTTAGTTTCGGGTCTGAGTTTGGTTATTTGAATCATTTTTTCAGTGCTATTAAACCCTATTGGCACCATAATTCTTTTTTCATAAATATTTCGATTACTTTTTAAAATCTCTGCTGCTAAGGCTGCGACAAACAGTTCTTCACTTTTTAAATATCGCTCCATAATACCACTCGACAGAAAAAATTGAGAGTGTGGCAGTGAAAATAAAAATGGTGTTTTATTTTTGATGATATGGAATTCCGGTTTTATCTCGTGAGAAAGTAGTATTTCATTATTTGAGGTTATTCTTTCATAAACTTGCTCTAAAAAATGTACCGATTCTGGTTTTAATTTTATTTCTTTAATATCCTCGCTCTTTAAATAAACAAGGCCTGAGGCTGCAAGGTGGTCAATATAGTCACGATCAGTAGGCTCACTCAACTTAGAATAATCTTTAAAACTTTTAGAATTAAAGCTGCATCCAAAGATCAGAATTGTGGCGAATATAATTAGTTTTTTCATAAAAAAAAGCCCTTGTACTTCAAGGGCCTGTCTATTTTCCTTTTAGAACCTAATTATAATCTATCTGTGCTCAGACGCAACATCACGAACTGGAATATAGTAAAGAATAAAACCTGCGAAAATAAGATTTGGATCAAGAATAAGTGGACGGTTATTCTCGTAGATGCTCTTCCATTTTTTTGAAGTACCGTATTTATCCACAGATATCAGACCTAAAGTATCCCCTGTTTTAACCATGTAAGGCATACCACTTGGTTGCCAACTAAAAGTCTTTTCTGGTTTATAATATTTTAAAACTGCACCAGCTCCAAATTTTTTATGAGGATTCCAAGCTTTTAAATCTTTCCATTTTCTATAGTCACCATAGATTTTAAAAGCAACCATCATCAATGTGTCTTCCTTTTGCATCTGATAGGTTGCTTCAGCTCCCAATTTTAATTGGTGTGATTCTTCTTTCACGATAATTGGTGCTTTTTGATAATCTTGAAACTTTGGCTCTTCTGGAACAACCATTGGTTCCTCCTTACCCTCGAGGGAACTGACCAATATTTGTTTTTCTTCCGGCTTTACTTCTATTTTTTCTGCTGGATTTTCAAGTGGTGAAACTTCATCTGGCATCTTTAGCTCAGTTATTTTTTGCTCTTCAACTTTAATATCAGCTGCAGATGGCTCAATTGTATCGACGGCAAACTCCAACTCATCACTTGGTCTTGAGGTAACAACTTCTTTGCTTGAGCTGGAAAAGCTACAAGCATTGAGGAACAGACAAATGACAAAAACAAGACTAACATTTTTCATAAAATATCTCCCGAAGGTTTCCCTCTATTTTTCGGAAAATAAAATTAAAAGTTTAATAACCCATAATTCTGTTTACACTAATTAGTCGTGGGCTATAAAATATATTATGATTTTAAACGGTTTTAAATTACCCGTCCTTTTTTGTCTATTATTAGCAATGGCCTTTACTCCATTGCACGCTCAAAATGTACTCGACGACCTAGAAGAAGAGGAAACAATTGACACTCCTGTAAGTGGAGAACAAGCACCATCGCTCGTTTCTGAGACCATAAAGGTGATAGCTCCTTCGAAAAAAATATTTATATTAACCAACGAAAACCAATCGTTTTCTAAGGGCGATTATATTTCATTACTTTTGGCGAATAAGCTTGTATGTCGTGCTTTGATTGCAAAAACGACAAATGAAAAGCTCTCTGGCATAAAAATTGTTAAAATTTACAACTTGCCTCTCTGGAAACAATTAAATATGGGTAAAGAAGTACTTGTATTAAAAGGTGATGATAGTTATTACACCAACAAAGAAAAAGCTCCTGAAAAAGAAAAATCTTCAAAAAAGAAAAAAGATGATTCAAAACTTCAGACAGATGAAGATTTATTTAATTCAACCTCGCTTTCTGGGAACGAAGATGACCTTTCTATGGACGAAAATAGCAAACGCTTAATCAAGCCAGATAATTTGGTCTCTTTTAATGTTGGACTCATCCAAGGAAAAGACGTTGATGGCTCAACAAAACGGTATACCCAAATTAATGCAGCTTGGGGATATCAACTCTCAGATAATATTTGGGGAGAGGCTAATGTTGGCACCAATACTATTCGCGATTACCCGAGTACTGGTCTCGACACTCGATTAATTAATATTACGGTAAAAGGTAAATATACTTTTAGCGCCCCTTTCTATAGCTATATTCAACCTTATGTTGGTTATCAAACTATATTGGCCCAATCACCAAGTGCTGGCGTCGCCGATGCAAATCACACTGATCAAGTTGCTTTAGATAATGAACTTCAATTAGTGCAAGATTTGAAAAAAAGTTCTGTTGTTTTCGGTGTAACTATTTTAAAAAGAATTGTTCCAGGTTGGTTTGTCCGAGCTGATTTTGGCACAGATATTATTAACGGTGGATTGAGCATTGAATTCTAGATTTACCTTTTTTATTTTCTCACTCATTGCCGTTTATGGCTGTGGTGTGAAGGCAAAACCAACTATACCACCTGAAAAAGCCATTAATTCATACATTAATTCTTACACTGGTACCAATCAAGCCCCAACCCTAGATCCTCCAATTCCTCCTGAAAAAAAGAAAAATTGATGAATACTCACAACTCTTTTTTTATTGCAACTGGGACCAACCTTGGCGAGCGCGCAGCCAATTTAAAAAATGCTAAAAATATATTAAAAACTCATTTCGATTTGATTGCAGAAAGCAGATTATATAAAAGTATGGCCGTTGATTATTTAAACCAGCCTGACTTTTATAATCAGGTATTAGAATTTCGACTTCCAACGCAAACTCCTGAAAAAGTCATGCAATTGCTTTTGGAAATAGAAAAGGAAATGGGGCGTAACCGCGAAATCCCTAAGGGGCCTAGGTTAATAGATCTCGACATTCTTTTTTGGGGGACACAGAAAATACAAAGTGCTTTTTTAACAATTCCGCATCCAAGACTTTTTGAAAGAAGTTTTGTGGTCTTACCAATAGCTGAGCTTCCCGGTTTTAATGAGCTTAAAAAAGTTTTTGAATTTAAATTCCAATTTGACAACAGCGCGACACCACTTTCCTCATTGACCTGACTCCCCGTCGTTCTCTATAATTTTACTATTCATTACCTTCACCATGGAAAATGCCAATGGATTTCAGCCTTACGCCAGAGCAACTGGAAATTAAAGAACTTGCAATGAAGTTTGCAAAAAATGAAATGATGCCCAAAGCTCAGGAGTATGACGATAAAGCAGAGCTTCCACGTGCAATTCTAGAACAGGCATGGTCGCTGGGTTTAGTGAACACATGTATTCCAGTTGAATATGGTGGTAGTGGCTTTTCTGCAATTGATTCGATGATCATCACTGAAGCATTAGCATATGGATGCATGGGAATGAACACGGCAATAATGGCAAATGATCTTGCACTACTTCCAATTGTCATTGGTGGTTCTGATGAACAGAAAAAAAGATTTCTCGCTCCTATGACTGAAAAATATAAAATGGCTGCATTTTGTTTAACAGAGCCTGGAAACGGAAGTGATGCTGCTGGTATTAAAACAACTATTAAAGAAGATGGTGATGACGTTGTAATCAACGGAAATAAAATGTGGATCACAAATGCGGGTTATGCAGATTTATTTGTTCTTTATGGAACAACTGATCCTGCACTAAAACACAAAGGGATTACTGCTGTTGTAATTGAAAAAGGAACGCCTGGAATTGAAGTAGGAAAAAAAGAAGATAAAATGGGACACCGTTGTTCTGACACGCGTGCCATTACTTTTAACAGTGTCAGAGTTCCAAAGGCAAATGTTCTTGGTGGGTTAAATAAAGGCTGGAACATTGCTATGAAAACCCTCGATCACTCTCGACCAATGGTTGCTGCAAGTGCTGTTGGTGGTGCTCAATGTGCTTTTGATCACTCTGTGAAATATGCAAAAGAGCGCGTGCAATTTAATGTGCCCATTTCCCAACACCAAGCAATTCAATTTATGATTGCTGATATGGCGATGAAAATTGAAGCTTCAAGATTACTTGTTCATAAAGCTGCTTGGCTTTTAGATAATCACCAACCCAATACTCAATTGGCCTCATACGCTAAAGCGTTCGCCGCTGATTCTTGTATGCAAATTACTACGGATGCAGTACAAATTTATGGTGGTTATGGATATAGCAAAGAGTATCCCGTCGAAAAGATCATGAGAGACGCGAAACTTATCCAGCTCTACGAAGGCACTTCTCAAATACAAAGATTGGTTATAGCTAAAGAAATATTTACTCGGTAATTTCAAGGGAGCTAACACATGAATATTTTCGTTTGCGTAAAGCAAGTACCAGACACCGAAACAAAAATTATCCCAAGTGCAGATGGAACTTTCATCGAAACCAGTTCAATCAAATGGATCATGAATCCGTATGATGAATTTGCAGTAGAGCAAGCTCTTCTTGTTCAAGCAACTAATGCTGGATCAACTGTTACTGTTGTAAGAGTTGGATCAACAAAAGACACTGAAGCACTAAGAACAGCAATGGCAATGGGAGCAGATGACGCTTTCCTTGTAGAAGCTGCTGACAACCTAGATTCTTATTCAATTGCCAAAGCTCTCAAAGGTGCAATTGTTAAATCAGGAAAGACACCAGATTTAATTTTAACTGGTAAGCAAGCTATCGATGATGACTGTCTACAAGTTCCTCAAATTCTCGCGACCATGATGGAACTTCCATCTGTTTCTGTAGTTGTTGGATATGAAGGATCAGCGACTGACATTACAGTTAAGCGCGAAGTTGAAGGTGGAGCACTTGAAGTTTACGGTGTAAAGCTTCCCGCGATGATTGCTTGTAATAAAGGAATCAATACTCCAAGATACGCTTCTCTTCCAGGAATTATGAAAGCTAAGAAAAAACCTCTTACGACTTTAAGCTTAGCTGACGTAGGCGTTAGTGAAGCTGATCGCAGAGTAAAATATTCTAACTTCCAACTTCCGCCAGAAAAACCACCTGGGAAAAAATTCGATGCAACTGATTCTGCTAAAATGGCAGGTGTTGTAAAAGAAGTTGTTGATCTATTAAGAACTGAAGCAAAAGTAATATAAGAGGATTGTATGGCTAAAATACTAGTATTCGCAGAACTACATGGATCACACGTTAAAAGTGTGACGTTAGAAATTTTAGGTAAACTTGCTGGTCACACCGTTGAAGTTGCGGCTATTGGAACAATTCCTGGTGAAGCTACTGCTGATCTTGCAAAATTTGGAGCAGCTAAGGTTCACTCATTAAAGGGTGCTAACTTAGATAAATATTCTCCTGAAGGATATGCAAATGCTCTTCACGGATTTATCGCTGCTGGAAACTTTGATTATGTTTTCGCTGGAGCAACTTCTTTAGGAAAAGACTTAATGCCTCGCTTGGCTACAAAGTTCGACGCCGGTATGGCTTCAGAAGTTACAAACTTTATTATGGAAGGTGACAAGTTCGCTGGAACTCGCCCACTTTTTGCTGGTAAATGTTTTGCTAAGGTTGAACTTTCTGGACCAAAACCTCACTTTGTAACAGTAAGACCAAATGCTCTTGGTATGAATGCTAATCCTACTGCGGGGGCAGCCACTTCATCAGACGCTGCAGTTGATGCTGGCGCAATTAGAGCGATGATTAAAGAAATTGTAAAAGGAACCTCTGAAAAATTAGATTTAACAGAAGCTAACATAATTGTTTCTGGCGGGCGTGCAATGAAAGAGGCAGCCAACTTTAAAATCTTAGATGAATTAGCAAACGTTATTGGCGCGACTGTTGGTGCAAGCCGAGCCGCTGTTGATTCTGGATTTGCTCCACACGCTATGCAAGTCGGACAAACTGGTAAAACAGTTGCTCCTTCACTTTATATTGCTTGTGGTATTTCTGGAGCTATTCAACACTTAGCTGGGATGAGAACATCGAAAGTTATTGTAGCAATCAATACTGATCCAGATGCTCCAATCTTCACAAAAGCAGATTACGGAATTGTAGGTGATTTATTCACAGTCGTTCCACTTCTGACTCAAGAATTTAAAAACCTTTTAGGTAAATAGATACGAATTGGCCCTCTTTTTTGAGGGCCTTTTTTTATTTTTGTAAAAATACTTTAAAACGCTCGTTGCCTCGTCTCCAAATCAATCCATCAAAAATAAAATGTGCTATCAAAGGTGTCGTTAATATTGCTCGAATCAAAACATCAGCATCATCAAAATATTCAATGATAGAGTCATGAAAATAATCAAGTGTTCCGCCAGCAAGAAAGGAGAAAAACAAAAACATATAAGCGAATTTTTTTATCACATTATAGCGATGTGTGTTTACTAAGCGTTTTTCCATTAAAAAATAATATGGAACAGCGTGAGAGACAATTAATATTATATAACTTTGAAATTCATTTTTAGAAATTAAAAAGGCAAAGACGTAAACAAAAGAGAAAAATATCAACGAAAATAAACCCTGAAATTGTTTTTTAAAATAGATATAAGCTAAAATTAGCGCGCCCCCTATACCAAAAAAAATCACTCCAAATTGGAAATATTTAGCTAGAATTTCTGAAGAATAAAAAGCACTCAAATCAAAAGACTTAATAATGGCATCACCTAGCTTAACTTTTGAATCACGTACCCTGAAATGAAATAATAAAAATGGAACTACTGTTAAAAAATAATAACTGTATTTGTAGAATTGCGCGTAACCTTTTATGCCTTTTCTATAAAGGAAAGTCACTCCTAAGCCCTGTCTCATATTATGAAAGACTGTGAAATAAAAAATATAATAAAAAAAATAGTTTGGTAAAAAAATTAGAACAAGTAAATTAAGTACTAATGATAAAAACGTGACGACCCAAACATACCCTTTTCGAATTTCTTCCGGATCAGCATAAACTTCCAAAAGTGTAGAATAAACATGACCTCCATCAAGGAGGTAAACCGTGGCTAAAATAACCAAAGTTGAGGATAAAAAAACCGGATTAAAACTTATGACAAAGACTAGAAACGTAAAAAAGAAGATTTTAAAAAAATCTTCTTTTTGGCTTTTGAAAACTAAACTTTTACTTAGCAAGCTCAACTCTATTTTTGTTGTAAGTTGTGGTTACTATTATTGTTGCATGTTTTATTTAGAAAGCGAAACCACTTTGTTCTGCTGTTGCTTTAATTTCATCTTCGCTTAAAATTTGAACTGGTTCTTGATTTTCAACATCACTGGCTACTTCTTTTCTTTCTTCGATTACCTTTTCTGCTGCCGCTTGAACATCTTCTTGAACTGGAGCTACTTCCTGACTATCAGCTTGATCTCTTTCAGTTTCTTGTACTTTTTCTAATTGCTCCTTAGTAACAAAGTTAAGCATTGCCCCAGCGATTGGACCAGTTACGAAACTAATTCTGTAGCCATCCTTTCCGTTATTAAAAACAACACCTGAAACTTCTTCACCGTTAACTTCTGATTTAAAAGTTCCACCATCCATAAGGTCAGCTGTATCGATTTCAATATTTTGTGATTCACCGTTTGGATTTCTAAGCTCTACAGATAATCCAGTAATCGTCTTAGCATTTAATGAAACTTCACCAGAAACATCATTTCCGAGAAGAACTTTATTTGATTTCGATTGGTTTAAAGCTCGCTCTAAAACCAATTCAACTTCTTCATTCACAACTAAAGCCTTATTTTCTACTGTTGTTACTACTCTCTTTGCTTCCAGAATTTCAAAACCATTTCCAATTTTTTTATAAAGAGCAATTGTTCCGAATTCTGACATTAAAGAAACATTATAAACAAGAGCACTGTCTTTATTAACTTTTACTAAACTAGTTCCCACCATTTCAAATTTTACCTTGATAGATTTTTTAGCATTTTCTGGGGTAGAAAATTTGTCATAAGTAACTTTTTCATCCGCACCTACGATTCTAGTTATTTCCCAAGTTGTATTAATCTTTTTAATATTGTCAGCATTCATTGGTAAGTAGATTCGTGCAACCTTTGAAACTGCTTCAGAAGCTACATTTCTTTCAATTGGAATAATTTCTTTCTCAATTGATTCCGTATTTAATGGCTTTACGGAATGAGAGTTTATATCCTTAATTGTTCCAGCTAGGACGATTGAGCTAACACTCAAAATTCCGATGATGGCTTTTTTAGAAGTTAATGCTTTCATACCCGTTCCCCTTTAAAGTTACTTAAGCTTTATAGAGCAAGGGTTATGCCACTTCGCGACACTCCTGAACTAGAAGAGATGCTAGACTAATGTGTTGATATCTAATGAATTATTGGTTGGATTAAATGGTATGCTGAGTAGGTTTTAGTCAGCCTGTCTATAAAATTTACATTCCATAGACAGGTATAAGGTGCAAGTGTCTAATCTTTTTTCGGTGATTTAACATCCCAGTCACTGTGAGATGAACGGTATCTCTTAAGGGCAATAACGACTAAATCGGCCACTGCAATTCCACTTTTGACAGCCATTCTTTCAAAAGAATCAACAACATCCTTTTCGATCATGGCCTTAAGTTCTTTTAATTCACCTTGGTTTTGAACCTGAGTTTTCATAATATCCTCGCGTTTACGCTTATAGAGCTAATAGTTTTGAAATTTTAATAACTTATTTCTAATTTTGAAACACCTTTATTGCTCTTTTTTTACGTAAGCCTACTAGGGCATTTGTAATCTCAAACTCCATTAACTTGCTGTATTTATAAACATCTGAAACCATACACCACTCAGCGAGGACAGATAGGATATCAAATTCCTCGGGTGTTATGTCTTCACTGCTAACAAGTATTTCTGGGTCTACGACCAGCCGTAGTCCCATTGCGGGCTTGAGTTTTTTAGCCTGAACATATTTTTGATAAATTTTTTGAGCTTCTGCTTTAACTTCATCAAAACTCAATCGCATTGTGAAATAGCTTGCGGCCACTAGTTCGGGCTCAACGATAAATTTGAAATGAGAATCTGATTCAACATCTTCGAAGATCATTTTATAAAGCGCTTTTCTTCCGATTAATTGCTCGAAGCTCGCTCCGACAATTGCACCCTCATGTTGATAAACCACGCCTTGAAATTGGCCATTGGAAGTTAAAAGTAAATTCACCTTTCCGGTAAAACCGAAAGATGCCTGCTCTTTTAATACTTCCATTAAATTTGTCATACTATTAATTAAAACCTAATTAAGAAAAAAGTCTCTTAAAAAATCCTTTTTGGGGTCCAGCACTAGGTGATTCTTCGAAAGATTGTTCAACGTTTTTTGCAAGCATCATGTAGGCATTCCAAACTGGGCGGCCTTCATGTTTTTTTTCATTCATGTATGGAAGTCCTTTGTCAGATCCTTCGCGCAGAGCTATCTCAAGTGGAATTTCTGCCAAGAGATTTACATCGAGTTCTGCCGCAGCTTTTTTCACTCCGCCATCACCAAAAATATAGTATTTTTTATTAGGTGCATCGTCTGGAACAAAGTAACTCATGTTCTCTACCATCCCCAGAACTGGAATCTTAACTTGGTTAAACATGTTTAATCCTTTTTTAGTATCAAGGATTGCTACGTCTTGAGGTGTTGAGACAACAACAACACCATCGATTTCAGTTGCCTGTACCATAGATAATTGCATATCTCCTGTACCAGGAGGTAGATCGATAATTAAATAATCTAAATCGCTCCAAGCGACATCGAATAAAAATTGATTAAGTACCCCTCCGAGCATTGGACCTCTCCAAATAACAGGATCTTTCTCATTTATAAAAAGACCAAAGCTAATGAATGGAATTCCATAAGCGTCTATGGGAAGAATTTTTTTCTCTGTTGTAGCTCCAGGTTTTGCTTCTCTTTGATTAAGAAGCATTGGCATAGATGGTCCATATACATCTGCGTCTAGAAGACCAACTTTTTTTCCTAGATTTTTAAGTGCGAAAGCTAAGTTAACGGCAACGGTAGATTTACCTACGCCGCCTTTATTAGACGAAACAGCAATGACTTTTTTTGCTCCAGCTACTCTTTTTTTATTTGCTCCAACAGGACCGTGACCAGACTTTATTTGAGCAGATGCTGGTGCCGCTGCCGTTGCTTTTGGCTTTTCACCAGCAGGAGTAAAAGTTTTTTCTGTAAACACGTCTGAAGAATTTTCAGAAATTGTTAATACCGTGATTTTTTCTGGAGAATAAAATTCAGAAAGTGCATTTGAAACATTTGTTTCGATTGAGCGCTTTTGCTCTGGTGTAATACCATCTCTTTTATATTTAAATAGTAACTCATTTTGGTCGGCTTTTATTTCAACAATACGGCCTTCTTCTTTCAAAGTTTTTCCGTTGTTGGGATTGATTATTACCCCTAAAATTTTAGTAATCGAATCAAGATTATTTTCTGACATATTCAACTCCGTTATTTCTGACTAAAAGACTATCCTGTTATAACAAATCTCGTTCTTTTTCACAATTTTATAGAAGGAAGCACCGATTTAATTTAAAATAAAATGACGCTTTATTGGTTAAGGGGTTATCTGGTGTCTTATAGTCGAAAAATTTATCTGATCAATCCGAAATTTCAAATTCGGTTTAGCCTTTATGTATGTATATTGGTTTTTCTCACAAGCATCATTTATCCATTTTCTATCTATGAATTAATGAACACAATCATTACTCACTTCTCTTTAAAAAATCCCGAAATTGCCAGTCATTATAGCGAAAAACGCGATGCCCTTATTTTATTTCTCATTCTTTTGCATTTGGGCTTCACTTGTTTAACTTTTTTCATCTGCGTTTTCTTTTCACACAAAATTGCAGGGCCTCTTTATAAACTCCAAAAACACTTAAGACTTTTGCGAGAAGGAGAGCACCCTGGAAAATTATTTTTCAGAAAAGGTGATTACTTTCCAGAACTCGCTGATGACATCAATGAAACTTTTGACCACATGGAAGATAGTTATAAAAGCGATTTAGTTTATATCAGCGAAGTCACATCTTATATTAATAACCTTAGCTTGGTCGTTCCCGATGATAAGCGAGTGGTCTTAAATGAAATTTCGTCCCGACTTTCTCTCATCCAAGAGAGATTTACCAAAAATTAGGACGATGGCTTATAAGGGCTTTAGTCTGGAGGTTAGTTTGTTGAGGCTCATGTCAGCGGCCGTTTCCAGTTTATATTTTTTGTCTGTAGCTTTTGCTACTCCAAATCTTAATTTTGCATCTACGGCTATCGCTGCAGAAGACGTGCCTTTTCATCTCAACTTTAGCCCTACAGATTATGATTATGGTAGAGATATCGATTTACTTTTTAGTGAGCTGGGAAAAAACCAACTTAAGAAAAAAACGGTAGATAGCTTAACTCGCTACCAACAAAAAAATCACTCATTTTCTATCCTTAATGCTTCTTATGACCGCTTAAAAAGCATCATGACAATCACCGACCAAGATTCGTTTTATAAAAACTGTTCTATTGTAACTAAAAATGTTAATTCCTATACCGACAGCATTGCAGATCGTTTTAATATTTCAATTGATAAGTATTGCCGCTTTTTATACCTTTTACGCTTAAGCGAATTATCTCCTAATATTAATTTCTCTTCTCGGGACTTGGCTTATTTCAAAGACGCAGCTCCGTTTTTTAGTACCGGTGAAAACCATCCAAACCTCGTCGCATTTCTTCGCCACTACAAAACAAATCCCATTGAACACGAAAAAGTTTCAAATTTTTTAATTGAAAAATATATCGAATTTAAAATCAGACCTGCGACAAATGTTTTAACGAGCTTAAAAATAAATTCGCAATTTAATAAATTTTTACAAAACAATTTAAACTTAGACGATACTTCTAATTCTTATTTCCAAGAAGAGTTTCAACGACTATCTCGCGATGCTCAGGATGCAGCTGAAAAAGGAGACTATCTTCAAGCAAAACTACTCATCACAAGTGCGATTAATTTTTACAATAGAAACAAGAATTTTATCAGTACTAAAAAGGCTTGGACTGGTGCTATTCTCACAGGCAAAGCACTTTTTTATAAAGGTAGAGATATTGATGCTATTGAAGTTTTTAACTTAGCAAAAACTATCGCGAGTAAAGAAGATACCTCTGAGACCTATTTTTATTTGCTGTGGCCGCATCTCATTAACAAAGATTACAAGGCAATGAGAACTGTTATTGACAAAAACAACTTAGAAAAAAGTTTTGAGAAGTTTGATTCGAAACTGCAGTACTGGATTTCTTATGCCATGATGAAAACAGGAGATACTAAAAAAGGCGTCGCTTTTTATAATAAAATAATAGACACCTCTCCCTACTCTTTTTATTCGATCATCTCTTTGAAAGAATTAGCTCTTTTTAATAAAGGAGCAATCTCTGAGGCTGATATTCTTGCTAAACTGATTTCTAAGAATGATCCGATAGAGTACACACTTGATAAAACTAGTGATGACCTTAAAGATTCTCTACGTAGACTTGCCGTTTGGAACAAACTTGGAAACGATAGATTTGCTACTCTTGAACTACGCTACATTCAGTCATTACCAAAAGATTTAACTTTTAAAAATGCTGATTTTGCCAAGGCCGTGACTCCTTTAGCCCATAAAGAATTTCTTATCATGAATTTAATCAGATTACTAAACTCACAAAAGCGATACATTACATCGTTTAAAGTTTTCCAAGATTCGTTGGAACAAAATTCCCTTAGCTTAAATTACAAATTAATTAAATTTATTTTTCCACTTAACTATATTGATGTGATTAAACGAAACTCTGAAAACCTTGATCCATTAATTGTGATCTCGCTTATTCGCCAAGAATCTGCCTTTAATCCTGAAGCCAAATCGGGTGTTGGCGCCAAGGGTTTGATGCAATTAATGCCAGCAACAGCAAAAAGATTTAACCGACGAGTGCGTGTCACTCATTTAGGAAATCCCGAAATCAATGTGGCACTTGGGACAAAATACTTGCGCCAACTAATTACTCGCTTTGATGGAAACCTTATTTTTGCATTAGCTTCTTATAATGCTGGTGAGAATAGAATAGATCGCTGGAGAAAGGAAATATTTAGAAATGACGATCCTCTTTCGACGATTGAATCTATCCCGTTTGAAGAAACTCGAAATTACGTTAAACTTATTTATAGAAATAATTTTTTCTATTCTTTGATATCTAATCGCCCAGTTCTCATGGTTCCTTTAGAAGAAACATTCAAAGTGAGCGCCAGTGGTAAGAACTATTAAATATTAGACGTTGAATCTAAAGTGCATAATATCGCCATCCTTAACGACATACTCTTTTCCTTCAACTCTGAATTTTCCAGCTTCTTTAACTTTTGCTTCTGATCCGTATTTAATCAAGTCTTCAAAAGAGAAAACTTCCGCTTTAATAAATCCACGTTCAAAGTCTGTGTGAATAACACCTGCACACTGAGGTGCTTTAAAACCATCATGGAAAGTCCAAGCTCGAACTTCTTTAACTCCAGCGGTGAAATAAGTTTTTAATCCAAGCATGTTATAAGCTGCGCGAGTCAGTTTATCTAAACCAGATTCTGTAATACCTGCTGCTTCTAAAAATTCTTTTTTCTCTTCAAGTGTTTCAAGTGATGCGATTTCAGATTCTAATTTTCCACAGATGATCATAACTTCTGAGTTTTCATTTTTTGCATAAGTTTTAACAGCTGCAACGTGATCGTTATCTTTTGTTAGACCTTCTTCGTCGACATTACAAAGATAAATTACTTTTTTCATCGTGATGAGGTTTAAATCGGCAACTGCCTCTTTATCTTCATCAGAAAGAGAAGAGTTTCTAGCAGCAATACCACTTTCTAATTCAACTTTTAGTTTTTCTAAAAGTGGAAGTTGAATTTTTGCAGAAGTAAGCACGTCCTTATTTTGAGATTTTAAAAGCTTTGGAATATTTTGTAATTTTTTCTCAACTACTTCTAAATCTGCAAACGCTAACTCAAGATTAATTGTTTCAATATCGTCTTTGGGATTAACTTTTCCATGGACGTGAATAATATCTCCGTCTTCGAAACATCTAACAACGTGAACGATTCCGTTTACCGCTCTGATATGACCTAAGAATTGATTTCCTAAACCTTCACCTTTAGATGCACCTTTAACAAGTCCCGCGATATCAACAAACTCTACTGTCGTATAAATCATTTTTTCAGGTCCGATAATGTCCCCGATTTGTTTCATACGCGGATCGTGCATTGCTACGATACCAACGTTTGGCTCGATCGTACAAAATGGATAGTTCGCCGCTTCAGCTGGAGCTGAAGTGATCGCTGAAAAGATTGTTGATTTACCAACATTTGGAAGACCTACAATTCCACAATTTAATGCCATAAAATTTTCCCTTATTTAAACTATTTTTTTCTTACTATATGTCGTCGCAGCTTTATCAAACCCTAATTTGATATAGTCTTCGAGCGCCTCTGCCGCACCTTTTAAATAGGGGCGGAAAAAATCTTTATCCTCTCCTGTATATCCCGAGAGAACCCAATTGGAAACATCCCCGTGTATAGGACGACTTATTCCTAGGCGAACACGTCTGAATTCTTGAGTTCCAAGGCTTGCGGTAATTGATTTCAAGCCGTTGTGACCGGCAAGACCTCCACCTTTTTTAAAAGCAATTGTCCCAAAGGGAAGATCTAGCTCATCATGGACGACTAAAATGTTTTCCACTGATATTTTGAAAAAATTCATCAGCGGCTGCACACTTTCGCCAGAGAGATTCATGAATGTTTGTGGTTTTAAAAAATAAATTTTATCAGGGCCAGAATTATAAACGGCATAGTGCCCTTTAAACTTTTCTGTCCATTTTAAATCTCTTGCAAACGAGAGCTCTTCAAACACATCCCAACCTATATTATGGCGAGTGTGGTGATATTTTGAACCATAATTTCCAAGGCCCACAATTAAACGATCCATTGCCCCTCTCTTAAATAAAGAGCGAGCTAACAGAATCGTTATTAAATGTTCTGTGAATCGCTTTTGCTAAAAGTTCTGCTGTAGATAAGAGTTTAATCTTATCGCATTTTTTCGCAGCTTCAGTAAGTGGAATTGTATCTGTAACAATCACCCGATCAAGTTCTTCGCATTCTGAAATTCTTTTAATCGCTGGATCTGAAAAAACTGGGTGTGTTGCGCAGGCATATATTTTTGTAGCGCCATTTCTACGAAGTGCTTTACAAGCCTCTACTAATGTCCCGGCAGTATCGATCATATCGTCAATGATAATGCATTCTTTTCCAGATACGTTACCGATAACGTTCATTGCTTCAGCGATGTTTTTTCCAGTTCGGCGTTTATCGATCATGGCTATATCTGCATTTAGCTTTTTAGCATAAAAGCGCACGCGCTCAACACCTCCTGCGTCTGGAGAAACGAAAATTGTATTTTCGTTGAAAATTTCTTTTTTAATATAATTAAGAATGACCGGTGAAGCGTAAATATTGTCGAATGGAATATTAAAAAAACCCTGAATCTGACCTGCGTGAAGATCCATCGTGATTACACGAGTAGCTCCTGCAACAGTTAAAATATCTGCGACTAATTTTGCTGAAATTGGCGTACGTGGTGAAGCTTTTCTATCTTGTCTTGCGTATCCATAAGAAGGAATTACTGCTGTGATAGAGGTTGCTGATGCTCTTTTGAGTGCATCAATCATTATTAAGAGCTCCATCAAATTATCGTTTACTGGCGCACATGTTGATTGAACAACAAATACATCAGCACCACGAACATGCTTTTCGATTTCACAGAAGATTTCACCATTAGCAAAACGAACTAATTGTGGATTAACGAGAGGTACGTCAAGGTAATCAGAAATTTGATTAGAGAGAAGCTGATTAGAAGACCCAGAAACAAGGACGATTCGTTTCAAAAGATCCTCCTGTGTAAAAAAATGGTTGGGGTGCAAGGATTCGAACCTTGGCATGGCAGAATCAAAATCTGCAGACTTACCACTTGTCGACACCCCAATACATCATGATTTGCGTCTGTCCAATATAAACTTTAAGACTCTTTTTTGCAAGAGCTAGTTCACTTGATCACAACTGAATTGTTGAAAACGTTTTCCGCGATCGCGGTAATAATTTTGGAAGACATTAAAAGCGGTGGTTGCACCGTATAATCCAAGGTTTTTTGTTTTACGCTCCCCTTCATATCCAACCCAAATTACTGACAAATTTTTTCCGTCAAATGCTACGTACCAATTATCATAACCATTATTTGTAGTACCCGTTTTACCGAAAAAACGAAGCTTTTGCATGACTGCATCTACGGCATGCTCAACAGTTGTCAGGTTGGGATCGGAAAGCGCATAAAGCACACTTTGATCTTGTGCTCGAGTGCCTTCTTTTATTTTTTTACATTCGTCTTTTAAAAATTGGGCGTACACATCGCGCAGTTCATTTACACTGAGTTCCATACTTCCCAGCAACTCTGATGGGTATTCTTTGAGTGGCAATTTCAGTGATTTAAAATATGGCTTGAGTTTTTCTTCGATTTTTTCAAAACCAATTTCATCGGCAATTCGTATGACAGGTCGATTGTATGATTTTAAGAGCGCATCTACCAAAGTAGTTTCTGACTCTTTAATGATATGGGCTTCTTTAGGGGACCAGGGTCCTGAGAGAAGTTGTAACTTAATTTCTTTGGTTGAAACATTGTCGTTTAATTTTTTGCCAAATTCTTCAAAAACACTATATACGATAGGTTTAATAGTACTACCCACTTGGTGGCGCTCAGAATAGATAGCCTTCTCTTTATTGCGTTCTACTCTTGAATAGTAATTAAAGCCGCCATTAGCTGCGACTGGGCCCAGCATAACTTTTACAGATATATCGCTAACCGAATTTTTTCCGTTAATGACTGATGAGAATTTTTCATCAATCTTAGTTCTAACATCAGCTACTTTTTGAATGAGAACGAATTTTTCATAGGTAGCAAGCGATGGATCATTATCGTGTAATGTCCTCCAGATCGATTGAAAATGTTGCTGTTTCTCTTGAGCCTTTAATTTAAAAAGCCATTTGTCCCAAACTTTTTGAGTCCATATAAGTGATTTATCGTTAGGGATTAAGTTTTCTTCAATCAGCTTGTTGTACACAACTACTGAGCGCTCTTTTAATCTCTCAATTTTTTTCAGTGGTGAAAAATAACTTGGGCCTTTTAATAAACTTATTAAAATTGCCCCTTCATAGGCGCTAATGTCATTAGGTTTTTTTCCGAAATAAAAGACTGATGCTGCAAAAACACCTTTTATTTTTATTCCTTGAAGTGCTCCCCAATAAACTTCGTTCAAATAGGCTTCTAAGATTTTTTCTTTAGGGAATTTGGTTTCAATATAAATGGACATTGCCATTTCTTTAAACTTCCTCGTTAATGTTTTTTCATTGGTAAAAAATAAGTTTTTTACCAACTGTTGCGATATCGTCGAGCCACCTTGCTCAAATCTCATATGACGAATATTTGTCACAAAAGCACGAAAAATAGATTTAACATCGACTCCAAAATGATCGAGATAGCGTTGATCTTCAACGCCTATTAGTCCCTTCCAAAAAATTGAAGGTATATAATCAAAAGAAATATAATGTTGGTAACAATAAATTTCTGAACAATCGTTTGCCAGGAGGTTTTTCATTTCAATGTTTTGATTGATCTGCAAAAGACCGGGAACTTCTTTTAATTCATATAAAATATTATTTTGTTTTTTTTGAGCTAAAAATTCTTCAGGGGAGCCTTTTTCCGCGGAAAAAAGTAAGAAAGATTGGAGTTCATCACCTTTAACAACAGAGCCTTCATCCAGAATTATCGGCGGGCTAATCGTAGTGGAGAAATCATTTTCTTTTTGAGTTTTTTCTTCTAAGACCGACAGCGACGTCTCAGCGATAGTCCATTTTACAAAACCAAAGCCAAAAAGAGTGAGGATAATGAGACCTAATACGGAAAATTTTAATATACGAATTGCCCATTGCTTCATGCGTTTGTCTCATTACTTCTTTTGATTTCTTGTTTTTGACTTAACTACCTTCATTTCATATAGTATTTTAAGAAACTTTTCCAATGTTTATTGTTCTATTTTGTGGAGTATTTTTTATGTCCAAGCAAATGCCAAAATTATTAGCAATGGCCGTTCTCCTTCTTTTACCGGTCGTTTCTCAAGCCCTTCCAATTGATTGGCATGGGTCTTTCGGCGTAGATTCAACTTTAATCAGTGATTACCGCAGAATTAAAGCGAAAGCTTTAAACTCTAATCCTGCAACTGATCTTGGAACACAAGAAGTCCCTCTTGATTCTGGAAGTAAAGGAAGTGCTTCTTGGCAGAGTTATATTTTTAAACTTAGCCCGACCATGGTGATAAATGATGCAGCAACGTTCTTCGGGGAACTCTCTACTGGTTATGCCAACGGTGGATATTTAGGTGATAGTGCACAAACAGATGCAGCTGCTGGTACAACCGTAAATTCAACAACTCCAGTTGGGGCAAACGGCGCTCCACTTTACTATCACAACCAAGCACGCGGTCAGAGCGTATTTGTTAAAAAAGCTTATCTAGAACTTTATTCAGACACCGCTACTTATATGATCGGTCGTCATGCAACTGAATGGGCGCTTGGTGGTATTTACAACGACGGCAGTGACACTTGGGATCGCCACGCATCTTCACGCGATGGAATTACGATGAAATTAAAAATCGGAAATTTCCATGTAAGTCCTTTCTGGTCAAAAGTTTCTAATGTCGGCTACACAGACGCCACAAATACAAAAGAATACGGAGCTAGTCTTTTATATGACAACCAAGAACGAGATATTGCTTTTGGTATCATGTATGTAAAAAAATCGAGCGGTTCGAATTCTTCAGAATACACAACGACCATGAATGGTGGAGCTGCGATTGCTATTGGAGAAACTAACTTAACAGTTACTGATCTTTATTTGAAAAAAGTTTTTGGTAAATTTGATTTTGCTGCTGAAGTTCCACTAATGTCTGGTGACCTAGGAAAAACAACTGCGGCGAATGCGATTACAACTTATTCAGCGAAAGCTTTTCTACTTCAAGGAAACTACAAATGGACTGACACATGGACTGTTGGTTTAGACTTAGGTCAAGTTAGTGGACATGATGGAAGCACGAGTAAATTTAGTGCTCTTTATCTAAATCCTAATTTTCAAGTTGCAAATTTACTATTCAGATACAACATGACAGCTCTTGGTACCGCTAATAAAGCCGTGAGCGTTTACGATTCATCTATTACGAATGCTCGTTATTATAAACTTCGCTCTAGTTACAACTCTGAAAAATGGACTTTCGATTCTGCTCTTATTTTTGCAAAAGCTTTGGAAGTTGCAAAAACAGGAGCTTTTGCCTACAACCATACAACGAATAAAATTTTCACGGCTCATACTAATCAATCAGATAATCTTGGAACTGAAATTGATTTCAATACAAAATACCATTGGAATAAAGAAATTTCGATTGGAACTGGACTTGGTTATTTGTTAACTGGGGATTACTTCAGCTATACCGACAATGCTTCAAAATCAAATGAAGCGAAAAGTTCTCTACTTGTTCAAATAAATACTGCAGTTACTTTCTAAAAAATAAAAAAGGGAGCTTTAAGCTCCCTTTTTTATTTCATATAAATTTTTTTTTAAATTTAAATCGAAGGCCATCCGCCAGTTTGAATTCCTTGTTGTGCCATCTGAGGCATTTGAAATTGCCCTTGCTGAATTGGAATTTGTGGGTTTACCATTTGTGGATTAAATAATCCTGTATTTCCCATTGCTGCTGTTTGTCCGCCCATTTGGTATAGAGCTGGGTTGTATGCCGTTGAAACTGGAGCTCCATAATAGTTAGGAAATAAAGTTTCAAAATTATTTTCATAATTCGTGTAGGAAGCCCCATATGGCTCATACCCTTCAGCATCGCGAGTTTCTTTATCTACTTGTTTCTTTTGGTACTCATTATAACTTGTACTCATCTTTGATAATTTTTCATTACGACCTTTAATAAACAATAAATCTTTTTCACGTTTTTTCAGTTCGGTATTTAGTCTTTGTTGAGCACCATTTCTAAAGGCTGTACATTGAACGGGATTGGTTACTCCACCGGTCATACCCATTCCGCAATATTTTTGAAGATTTTTTTGTTCATTTACTTGGTAATTATTCCATCGCTTGTTCATTGAATCGATTGCAGTAGCACGCTCTTTTTCTGTTCTTTGAAGAGGGTACATAATTCCTTTTCCAACATTGTATTGATCTGTCCAATCATTAAGAGTTTTTTCAAACTTTTGAATCCCAGCGAATTGCTTTTGGTTGGCATCTTCAAAAGAAATGGCCTTCCCTCTCTTGTCATCATTAGGTCCAGCATATACTTTTCCATAAAGATAAGATTTTAAGCGAATATCTTCAATTTGTTTTGCAGAATCTGTAATTGCGTATTTTTCCATTACGCTATAAAGGCTTGCAAAAGCAGTATTGGGTCTTCTTGAGAAAGCACCAACATCTTCATTGATTTTTTTAATTTCGTCGTCGATTGCTTTTAGACGAGAATCATCTTCATCTAAGCTTGCTCTTTGTTTAATTAAAACATCAAGACGAGCAATCGCAGGGTTAAGAAATTTATTATCTAATTCTTTTGTCAGATCAGCATACTGACGTGTGAGTTTTTTCGACGTAGCTTCATCGATAGTATCTCTTTCTTTTGTAAGACGATCTTCAATTTTTTCCATGTCTTTTTTAATTCTTTCGACATCTTTTTGAACTGCAACCAAATACCCCGCATCAAGCTCAGCTTTAATCTTTTCTGCAATATCTTTTAGTGCATCAGCATTACCATAGGCTTTTCTTGCTTCAGCAATTTCTTGGGCTTTACCACCCCTACAAATTTCCTTAAGCTCAGAGATCATTACATCCTGACCTTTATTTAAATATGTTACTTGTGGCTGAATTTTTTCAGCGCTAAAACATTGATTGTCTTTTGCTTGAATAGCGACATCTTCATCGATCCCATAAACTGGTGCATAACCATCTTTACCTTTAAAAGATCTTGGGTATCCATATGACAGTTTTACCGATTGTTTTACATCTTTAGATTTATCAAAATCATAATCGACAATATAAGAATACTCTGAGTATTCTTTTCCAGCTATCTCATCATGATTTACTTTTCCATCTTTTAATAATTTTTTATCTTCAAGACATTTTACGTATTCAGCATATGTTTTCCCATCAGCTGATTCCATCATTATGGTTACATCTTTTGTTTTGGGGTTTTGCACACGTGTTGCTTTGAACTTTCCACATGTATCAATTATAGCTGGAATTTTTACTAAAACTTTATTATCCGCTCTTTGCTCGAAAGTTAAAGATGATCCATCTCGAGTAATATTGGAAAAGAAATCAAGTGGAAAATACTTGGAAGCATCTTGATCCATAGTACAAGATTCGTTTCTATTTCCTGCTTGGGTTGAATCGGGAACAGATGCGCCAGAAGAACTACTAGAACCACCACCATTACTTGGCTTCGTAGTTGGAGTGTTTGGTCCATCTGAAGTTCTTACCCCTTGGATCTTTGCATAACTTGCTTGCGACAAGAGAGCACAGGCCATACTAATAGTAAAAAACTTAGTGGCCTTAAACATTGGTTCCGTTTTTTTCTTCATACGAATTTTCCTCTTGGACCTTAAAGGTCTTAATGGTTCTCATCGTCTTTACGGATTTTTAACTTGGTTACTTTAAAACTTAATCAAAATAATAAGGATCTACGTCTATTTTCAAAGAGATAGTATGAGGAGGATGGTAATTTTTGCTGAAAGTCCTAACAAGATTATGAAGTTGATTCACATCCGCACTTCTAATCATTAAAGACCAAGTAAATTTGTTAACTTTTTTTTCAACCATAGAAGGCTTTGGTCCTAATATTTCCACTTGATTAAAATGTGTATCACATAAAGCACGTAAAGAATTTGCTTGATGCGAGCTCTCCTTTATAGCGGTCTCTTGAGACTTAGAATTAAAATAAATTAACACTAACTTTTTCATTGGTGGTGAGGAACATAGTTGGCGCATTGGAATTTCATCTTGATAAAATTCTTCAAAGGTATGTTTCTTTAAATATGAAAAAATTTTATTTTCAGGAGCTAGAGTGTGAACTAAAACTTCTGCATTTTTACCGAATCGCCCCGCCCTTCCACTTACTTGCGTCAGTGTTTGATAGACTCTTTCGTTTGATCTGAAATCTGGAAAATTAAGTTGAGAGTCGATTCCCAATATAAGTACAAGGTTTACGTTTTCAAAATTATGTCCTTTTGAGAGCATTTGAGTGCCCACTAAAACATCAATTTCCTTGTTGTGAAATTTTTCCAAAACAGATTCTAGTTGCGTAAATGTTTTTATTTCATCTCTATCAAAACGTTCTATTTTTTTATCAGGCAAAAGTTCTTGCAAAATTTCGTAAGCTTTTTCCGTCCCAAAGCCTTTGGGTGTTAGATTTATATTCATGCACTCGGGGCACATTTCTGGTGCACGTTCTTTGTATTCACATGTTTGGCAGGAAAGTTCCGAACGTTTTTTAAAATATTTTAAATTAGTACTGCAATTAGGGCATGCGAACTGATGCCCACAAGCATTGCATTGAAGATAGTTAGCGTATCCTAGACGATTAATAAAAACCAAAGCCTGCTCACCTTTTGCTAAGGCTTTTTTTATTTTTATTATGCTTTCACTTGAATATGGCCAAAGCATTTTTTCAGATTCAATTTTTGATCGGCCTCGCATATCAACCAGTTCTACACTTGGCAGTTTTGCATTTTGAGCGCGGCTCTTTAATGCAAAATAATGATCTGTTTCGACAAAAGCTTTATATGTTTCTACCATTGGCGTTGCAGAACCTAAAATAACTGGAGTTTTTTCTAGAGAAGCTCTTTTAATGGCTATATCACGGGCATTGTATGTGCATCGATCATCTTGCTTAAAGGATTGATCATGTTCTTCATCAACAATGACTAGTCCTAATTTTTTTATGGGAAGAAAAATACTACTTCTCACTCCCAAAATCATTTTTGGTGCATCATCTTCTTGTAACAACTTCCAAAGCCCAAACTTATCGGAGTTGCTAATAGAGCTGTTATAGGAATAAATTGGTACATTTAAATATGTTTGGAATGTTTTTAGAAATTGTGGTGTGAGATTAATTTCAGGCAACAAAAAAAGAACAGATTTATTTTCTGCTAATATTTTTTTTATTAACTCCAAATAGATGAGTGTTTTTCCTGCTCCAGTTACTCCATGCACGAGCCATTTTGAAAATTTATCAAATCCAAATTTTGAAATGGTATCAACAACATTTTGTTGATCGGCATTTAAGATCATATCAATGGGTGTTCCAAGGCCTTGATCAAAATTGAGTTTTCGCGGTCTCTTCAAGAAAGGTGGTAAGACATCATTGAGCAATTGACCGAGTGGATAATGATAATAACTGGCCATCCACTGATAAAGGTCACACTCGATTTCCGAAAGAAATATTTCTGTTTCTGCCTCGGTGATTTCTTTTATTTTTTCTTTATTAACAACAGAGGAACTCTCTTCAACTCCCCAAACACAACCATCAATACTTCTTTTCCCCAAGGGAACTTTTACCAAGGTCCCTCGCTTTAGTATTGAGGCCATAGCAGCAGGTGCTTTATATGTTAAAAGTGAACCATTAAATGGTGAATTTACGGCAACTAGAAAATAGTGTTCACTCATGATTAGAATAAAAACGAATAGGCTTCAACTGCATTGGCAGGTGCGGTCTTTTTCGCTTCTTCAAATCTTTCAAATAATTTTTTCTCACGATTTGTTTTTGTGTCTAGACCCAAAACTTGCATTTTTGTTATTTGTCCTTTGGTATCTTTCATTAGAATAAATTTTGGCAATTCATTTGTTCCATTAAAGAGGATATAATCATTGGCCTCAAGCTTTGATGAAAGCTCTCCATTTATATATTCCATTTTTCTTAAACGTCTATCTTCATTGCTGAAATAAGCTTGCACTATTTTCCAGTCAACCTTCCACACAAACTCATTTTCCATTTTTACTAGCTCAATGTTTTTTGAACGCTGAAACGTATTGGCGCGGAAGAGCTCAACTACTTTGGCTTTATTTTGTGGGTCTGGTGGATTTAGAGGTGAGCTAGCGTCCCCCTTGCCCTTTGTCGTTGATAAGTAAGTGCGATATGCGCGAAGTAATTTCATTTTATCTTCATTTAAAATATTTTTATTTTTTACGACTTGCACTCCGCTTTTTTCTAAAAATGTTTCTACTCCCTGAGAACGATTAGTTGCCAACATCATCAGTACTGAATAAAAAATACCTTTATCAATAGATTTCTCTTTCTTGATAGCCGTTAACAAATCTGGAATATATTTTAAATCCTTAACTTGTGAATTCAGCATTTGTGCATTTGAGTATCCGACTTGTAAAAGTGTAACTGCGTTAGGATTTTCTAACGAAAGAACAAATTTATAATAATCCGACTTTCCACTTTCAACTTCAGTAGGTGTTCCAAGGCTTGAGCCAGAAAAAATAGCTTTAATGGTAATTAGATTTCCAGGTATTCCAGCATTGTTTAGATTTTTAAGCAATCCTTCCTCTGTTGGAACAGAAGCCAAGGCCCCAAAAGCTAAAGCTAGAGTAAAGACACATGCTAGAATTTTCATATATCACCTATTTAATATTATATTTTTCAATTTTTTCTTTGATTATTTTTTTCATCATCGCTTCTGAATCTTTATTCATTAAAGCGAATTCAACAGTCGCATTCAAATAGCCTTCGATATTGCCCGTATCAAATCTCTGCCCTTCAAAGATATGAGCATACACTTCACTTTCTTTTGCGAGTAAATTAATTGCATCAGTAAGTTGATATTCGCCACCAACACCTTTTGGTATTACTTTTAGAGCGTCAAATATTTCTGGACGGAAAATATATCTTCCGGGGGTTGCAAGATTTGAAGGTGCGTCTGCTGGCTTGGGCTTTTCTACCATTGTAGTCATTCGCATTGTTTTCGTAGAGCCTTCTATAAAGCTTCCTTTAACAACACCATACTTATAAGTTTCCATCGGATCAACTTCCATAACTCCGATCACGTTAGCATTATTATTTTGTTCTGAAACTTTCATTAATTGTTTGGTTACAGGATTTGGCCCGCGAACTATTTCATCTCCTAAAATAACAACAAATGGTTCATTACCAACAATATCTTTCGCACACAATACAGCGTGCCCCAAACCCAATTGTTCTTTTTGTCGAATCGAAGTAACTTCTACCATCTTTCCAATTTCTTGAATCATTTCTAATTCTTTAATTTTTCCACTTTTCATTAGAAATTCTTCTAATTCAAAATTTCTATCGAAATAATCTTCAATGGCATTTTTTCCAGATGAAGTTATAAAAATAACTTGCTCAATACCTGACAAAATTGCTTCTTCAACTACGTAGTGAATCATCGGTAAATTGATAATAGGAATCATTTCTTTTGGAACTTGCTTCGTAGCTGGTAAAAATCTTGTTCCTTTTCCTGCAACAGGGATGACGGCGCGACGAATTTTCATTATAATTTCCTCTTAGACCTAAAACATTTTAAAGGGAATTAAGAACATTCGCAATCATATCAAAAAATCTTTGTTTCTGTCAGCTTTCTTGTTATCAACAAGTGCTTACTCTAAAATTCACGAGTTTGAAACCACACATTTAAAATCTATGGGTGGAGCTGGGGTCGCTTCTGTTTTAGCCGAAGAGTCAGCTTTTTTAAATCCAGCCTCTATGGCTTTTTTTAATTCTTCTAATTTTTATGTGCAAAAAGATTCCGCAACCCTCTCAGATGCTGGCGTTGTTCAACCCAAACCCAAATCTTTAGGCTTAGTTCTTTCTGATGGGAATCCTTCTCTGAGTGGATCACTAAGTTATGTGATACAAGAAGAAGGTGATACCAAAAGAAAACGTTGGGGAACATCTTTTTCTGCTCCAGCTGGTGAACGATCTACTTTCGGTGTAAGTCTTCGACAGTCGGCAGACGAGAACATTAATACAAAAATCGTTAAGAAATATTACCAAACTGTTTTAGGTGTTACGCACGCACTAGATGAAAAATTCACTTTGGGCATAGTTGCCTATGATCCATTCAAATCTAAGGGAAACGAAACGAAAGCATTGCTTGGAATGCAATACGTATTAATGAATTACTTAACTGCAGCAATTGACTTCGGGGCGGATTATACCTCTGAAGAAATTTCAAAGACTCTTCTTTATAAAGCTGCCCTTCAAGTAAAAGTGCTTGATGATTTTTATCTTCGATTCGGAGGCTTTAATGACAAAGCTCGCTCAGAAAAAGGAAATGGGTTTGGATTAGCTTGGATTCAACCGCGACTTTCATTTGAGTTTGCCGTAAAAAGCACGAAGAGAGCAGCAGACATAAACATTCATCAAACAGATGCCAACTTAAAAGAAACATCATTTGCAGCATCTATACGATTTTAACATTGAGGCCTAATTGGTAAAAAAGAAACCGGATGCAAAAGATTTAAAAGATGAGAAAAAACGCGAGCAAGTCATTGAGCTTTACCGCACTCGCTTGCAACATCTAAAAAAAGCACAGGCCTTAGTTAAAGATGACCGTATGGCACAAGCGGTAGATTCATATACAAAATATCTTGGGATTCTTGCTCTCTATTTTGATACAACAGAAGATCGTCTAACACCAACAATGTTTGATCCTGAAAAAGACGTTACAGAACTTTTGCTGATCAGCCATGCTTATTGGGATCTTGCTAAAGCATTCGACAGAAGTCCCAATCTTCAACGCGATTGTTTTAGATGCTTGGAACAATTCATTAAGTTCTCTATTGGATTTAAATATCAACATGTAAACGCTCAGATTATTCGGAAGTTTAACAACAAAAAGCAAGCTCACAATCCAAAAGCTTTTGAAGCTGCCTATCACAAAATTCAAATTAGCTCAAAAAAATGTTATGTGGCTTCGATGTGTTTTGGTGAAACTGACAACAGAACAGAAACGCTGAGACATTTCAAATTATCTATTGCTCCATATGAATTAGGAAAAGATTTTATTGATTTTTATTATTCTAGATCACCGGCGCTCGTTAACTTTTTCGAACACAACCAAATGATTAAAATGTTTGCAGAAAACGTTTTTATAAAACCATTTCTTAATTGTTTTACTTTTTTAATCGGACCATATGTCAAAAATAAGAAAACTAATTCTTAAAGAGTGGCTAAGGTTTTTCCTTAGCTCTTCCATTGTACTTTTAATGGTGCTTTCTTTGGGGCATATACTAAATGCTCTTTTGAAAGATTCTGCTGAATTTAAAACTATCTTCAGTAGCCTCTCTCTTGAGCTCCCAAGCTTTACAATTAAAATTTTTCCAGTTTCCTGCTTAATCGCTTCGCTTTTTTCCATCAATAAATTAAAAAACAGGAATGAATTGACTGCTATTTTTGCAAGTGGATATTCAAGAAGAAAATTCGTTTGTGATATTGGTGTCATTGGCGCAATTATCGGAGTGATCCTTTTTTTTATCAATGCATATTTGGTTCCCTTTACTAAACATAAGCAAGATTTACTTAAAAAAGGTGCAACAATTGAGACCCCGGGCATAATAAAAAAATCTTCTGTTTCTATCAACGCTTTAAATTCAGGGAAAATTTGGTTTAAAGGCCAAGACTATTTTTTTTCTTACAGCTCATTTGATCGAACGAGCAGCACTCTTTATAATTTGACACTTTACTATTACGATAAAGATTTTAAATTCACGGAGCAGGTAGCTGCGGCTTATGCTGATTACCAAGAAGGAAATCGCTGGCTTTTGCACAGAGCACTTCACTTTACTAATTTAGAAAACAAAACATTCCCAAGTGTTCAGTATTTTGAAAGCAAGCCACTTGAGATTCATGAATCGATTTCAGACTTTGCACAAATCAACGCAGACATTGCGACACTTAATATTTGGAAGCTCTACGATTATATTGGGGTCTTGAAAAACAATGGAATTAATTACAGTGAGTACTATGTCACATTTCTCGATAAATTTTCATCTGGATTTACTTGTTTAGTTCTTTCAATATTGGCCTCAATAGCACTTTTTAACCCTAATCGCCGCAATAGCTCATTTGGTAAAAACGTAGCTCTCGTCTTAAGTTTTACATTTATTTACTGGTTTATTTATTCTTATTTTCTTTCCCTAGGGCAAACCAGCAGAATTCCAGCTATTGCTGCGACATTTGGTGTACCCTTTATTTTTGTTATCTATCTCGCCTGCTATTTTATTTACCATCGCAAATTGCGCTGATTTGTGATATCAATTTTCTATGGAAAACAATTTTTTAGAAAACTATAAGTTGGAAGGTGAAAAACTTGAAATATTCACTTATCCTGCCCCCATATTAAAACAAATTGCAAAGCCCGTTACTGAATTTAACGAAGATCTTCGCACACTAATTAAAAACATGCTTTTTACTATGTATCATGCTCCAGGAATAGGCTTAGCCGCTCCTCAAGTTGGTGCAAGTATACGAATGTTTGTTTTAGACATTTGGTTTGACCGAGAGAAAATCACCCACGCAGATGGTTCTGAAGAATATCGCCTTTCAGAGTTTAGCCCTATGGCCATTATCAATCCTATTTTTAAAAGTAAAACCGGAGAGATTATTCATGAAGAAGGATGCCTAAGTGTTCCTGGTATTTATGAAGATGTGAAGCGTGCCGAATTAGTTTCAATCGAATTTCAAGATATGTTCGGTAATCATCATGAATTAGATGCCGATGAGCTTCTCTCTGTTTGTTTGCAACATGAAAATGACCACCTTGATGGAATCGTTTTTATTGAGCGCCTTAGTTTTTTAAAAAAACAACTTTTAGAAAAAAAGTTTTTAAAACAAAAGTTGAAGAAGAAATAAATGAATCAAAGAACAAAGAAACTCAATGTTGTTTTTTGCGGTACTCCTGATTTTTCAGTCCCAACGCTTGAACTTCTACACCAGCATCCACATATAAATCTTGTTGGCGTGATTACTATGCCTGATCGACCAGCAGGAAGAGGCCAAGAGTTAAAATCTCCTCCTGTTGCTGAATATGCCAAACTTCACAAGCTTCCACTCTATCAAATTGAAAACATCAATCGCGAAGAGGTACTACTAGCTGAACTTGAAACTAAAAAAATCGACTTTATTCTAGTGCTTGCATTTGCTCAATTTTTAGGAAGTAAAGTGCTAACGATGCCGAAGTTGGGATGCTTTAATATCCACACTTCAATTCTTCCTAAATACAGGGGTGCAGCTCCTATTCAATACGCTCTTTTAAATGGCGACACTACAACGGGTGTTTCAATTCAAAGAATGGTTAAGGAAATGGATGCCGGTGATTTAGTACACTTTCATCAATTAAAAATTTCACCAACAGAAACAGGTGGACAGCTGTATACTCGACTTAAATTTCAAGCGGCCCTTAGCACCAACACACTCACTGAACTTATTTTAGAAAACAATTTAGTTTTTACCCCCCAGGACCCAAGTGGGATTAGTTTTGCTCCAACTTTAAAAAAAGAAGATGGCCTTCTTAATTTTAAAGATTCGAGTATTAAAAAAATTCATAATCAAATCAGAGCACTAGATCCATGGCCTGGGACCTATTGTTTTCTTGGAAAACAAAGAATGAAGGTTTTTGAAATTGAACAATTGCAACGAGCTTTAAAACCTGGCGAGACTTCTATTGAGCATGGTCATTTAGCCATAGGAGTTATAGATGGAACAATTCGTTTATCTTCTGTTCAACTTGAAGGTAAAAAGATTTGCACAGATACAGAACTTTTAAATGGCTTAAAAAATAAGGGCGGAGAGATAATAATCAATCCGTAAATTTTTATGACAATCATTTCTCCTAGTCTTCTAGCATGTGATTTTTTAAACATTGAATCTGAGTTAAATGCCTTCAAGGGCGTAGATGATGTTTGGTTTCATCTAGATATTATGGATGGACATTTTGTTCCAAACTTAACCTTCGGTCATCCGATTATTGAACTTATAACTAAAAAAACCTCCCATAAATGTGATGCCCATTTCATGGTTACAAATCCAGAATTCCATGCTGAAACTTTAAAAAAAAGTGGTCTTTACAACTTTACCTTCCACTTAGAAGCAACACCCAACTCCCTGGAGTTTATTCATACTTTAAAAATAGATTATCCGAGCGTTGGAATTTCAATTAAACCTGGAACACCGACAGCCGCTTTGACTGATGATATTTTAAAGGCAGTCGATTTGGTTTTAGTAATGTCTGTAGAACCTGGTTTTGGTGGACAATCTTTTATGCCGGGAGCATATGATAAAATTCGAGATTTAAAGTTTAGAAAGTCTTCTCTTGGAGCGCATTTTCAAATTCAAGTTGATGGTGGTGTGTCTGACAATAACGCAAATCTTTTGGTTGAATCAGGGGCCGACAACTTAGTTGCCGGCTCATACATTTTTAAAAACAAAAAAGAAGACTATAAAAAAGCAGTCGATTCTCTTCGCTCATAAGTTAGAGATCTAGTTGAATTATAAAAAGTGCTGCAGTTAAAACTGCACCATTATTATTAACATTTAAATCAATATTTTGTTCACAAGTCATAAGGTCAGTTGATTTATCAATTGAACAGACTTGATCTCCAATTGATAAAGATTTTCTTTGTCCTTTTTTATTATCTAAATCGCGTAGGGCAATGATTCCCTCTCTAGAAAGGGATTCAAAATAAGCATTCTCTAGACTTTCTCCAGAAACTTTTATTCCTTTAAGTTTACCAAAAATTGATCTGTCTGCTGAAATAGCCATCTCAGTATTTACGCCAGCACTTTCATCTGTAATTTTAAGAAGATTTTTTTCTATTTTATAAGTAAGCTTACTTTCATTAACCGCTTTTTTTTCATCAGTACGTGTTTGACCATTTAGGGTAATTGCCGTTTCCATGAGTGAGACTTCATTAATTTTTTCGTATGTTTCTTTATCTATTTTTTTAAGAGTAATTGTACTGTGGATATGTAAGTTTAAATCCGCTGCAAAAGAAGTTGTTGCAAATGACAATGAGAGGGCAAGCAATGCGAATGTTGTTTTCATTCAGACTCCGTTAAAAATTGTTTAATTTGAAATGAGTATAACTTTTCTTTCAAATCTAACAATCTACTCTGAAGATATTACTTAATGCCTCAAAAGGTGGGCAAAATTCAGGCAAACGTTATTCGAGTCTTTAGCTAGTTAGGTGGCTGCAACAACACTTTTCTCACACTGGGCTAAGATAGCGATAGATGAATGACAAAGAAACTATTCCCCCTGTAAATATTCACTCTCAAAGAAGAGGTTTAAAAATTTATTTATTTTTAATTTCTGCACCGGTTTTTCTCTATCAGACATTTGCGGCAAAAGACATTTGGACATTACTTTTTATTTCTTGCCTTGCTTTGTATGCACCAATTCTCTGGAGCGCCTTCGTAATATACATTGGTATTAAAGCTTTTCTTTTTATTGGTAGCTATGCCAAATACAAAAAAGAAAATATCCAAAACAATGTTGTTGAAGCTTTGCAAATGAATCGCTTGGAAGATCTTACCCGAGAGATAGAAGCGAACCCTGAAATATTGTATTGTGATTATCAACGACGCTCTTTGATTGCCTGGTGTCGCTATTATAAGAACACCAGGGCACAAGAATTAATCATTCACTTAATGCAAAAATATCCTAAAGAATCACTTGCTGCTTAAAAACGGTAACGAACTCCAAGGCCCGCTTCTAGATCTACATTTGAGTAGGGAATAATATCAAATGCCATTGCCAATTCACCGAAGAATTCTAAATTTGGATTAGACATTTTATACATTACTCCTACTGGTGTTCTTGGCCCAATAGCGATATCTCCATCATGACTTCCTCTTCCAATGGTCGCAAAACGGGCACCGATTCCTAAATAAAGCTCAAGTGGATTTGGGGCATTTATATTAAATGAGTGAAGGTTTTCGATTAAGTAATCACTATGAAATTCTAATTCTAAATCGCGAGCAAGAGAGTATGCTAATAGTCCATCTACTGCTCTATTTTTTCCCAGCTCCACCTTTCCGCTAATACCCGTTTGAGTTCCAAATTCCACACCAACTTGGTATTCATCTCTGGCAAAACTCAATTGTGCTAGTAAGCTTAATACTACGATTAAAATCATTTTCATTAAAACTCCCATGTATTTCTGCGTTAAATAAACCATTTATGATAATAAGGGATTTTTCCATTTTTCATAGGGCAAACGCGCAAAACATCATTACAAAGAAGAGACTTTTAGCTACGATAACTTAGTTTTTATCTATGGGAGTAAATGCTATATGAAATTAGTTCTTAACGGCCAGAATCTTACAATCGATCAAGTGTATCAGGTAGCTTTTGCAGAAGTTGGTTCATTAGAATTAACAATCGATTCAAAAGCCATGGAAAAAATGAATGCTTCACGTGCTTTTGTTTTTGATGTGGTAAAAAAAGGGAAACCTGTTTATGGAATTAACACCGGCTTTGGTGCTCTTTCAAGTAAACACATTGAAGAAAAAGATTTAGCACAACTTCAGGTCAATTTAATTCGTTCACATTGCACAGGTGTAGGCCGACCTTTTTCAAAAGAAATAACTCGTGCCATAATGTTGTTGCGGGCAAATTGCTTAATCTCTGGATTCTCGGGAGTCGAACCAAGCACCGTCGAGCTACTTCTTCATTTTTTAGAAAAGCACATAACACCTGTTGTTCCTGAAAAAGGCTCTGTTGGTGCTTCGGGTGACCTTGCTCCATTGTCTCATATCGCTCTTGCCTTAATTGGTGAAGGTGAAGTGGAAGTGGACGGGAAAATATTAAATTCTAAACTTGCAATAGAGGTAACTGGTAAAAAACCCGCGGTGCTTGGACCAAAAGATGGCCTTGCTCTTATAAACGGTACAGCTTGTATGGCCGCTCTTGGAGCACTTGCCGTCTATGAAGCAAGACAGATTATGAAGCTTGCTGATATTGCAACTGCGATGACCCTAGACGGTGTTAAGGGAACTTCGGCAGCGTATAATCCCAAAATTTCTTCACTCAAACCACACAAAGGACAAATCGCTGCTGTTCATAATTTAAACTTACTCCTTGCAAACTCACCACTAAAAGACTCACATCCAGATTGTGGAAAAGTTCAAGACCCCTACTCACTTCGTTGTGTTCCTCAAGTTCATGGCGCTTGCAGACAAACACTTACACACGCCGAAGAAGTCATTAACACAGAACTAAACGCTGTCACAGACAATCCACTTATTTTTGTGGAAACAGGTGAAGTCATTTCTGGTGGAAATTTTCACGGAGAAGCGCTTGCCTTAGTGATGGATTATTTAGCTATGGGTGTTGCGGAAATTTGCAATATTAGTGAACGAAGAATAGAAAAAATGATGAATCCTACTTTTTCCGATCTCCCTGCGTTTCTAACTAAAAACTCTGGATTAAATTCTGGACTCATGATTGCTCACGTAACAGCTGCAGCTCTTGTTTCAGAAAATAAATATCTTTGTCATCCGGCAAGTGTGGATTCAGTTCCAACTTCAACCGACAAAGAAGATCACGTTTCAATGGGTGTTACAGCTGGAAGAAAACTCCACGAAGTGATTTCAAATGCAAAGTCTGTTTTGGCAATTGAATTTTTATGTAATACACAGGCCCTAGATCTTCAACGTCCACTTAAATCTTCAAGGGCGTTAGAAGCTGCTTATACAATCATTAGAAAGCATGTCGATACTATTGGCGAAGATAGAATATTTTATAAAGATATCAACAATATTATTAAGCTTATCAACACAGGTGAAATTCTCTCCGCAGTTGAAGAGCATATTGGAGTTTTAAAATAATGGAAAACAAAACAATACCACTTCCTCCAACGGGTTCAGAATTAACATGTAAAGGCTGGCATCAAGAAGCTGCTCTTCGTTGTTTGTTAAATAACCTTCACCCCGATGTAGCTGAAGATCGCGACAATCTCATTGTTTATGGTGGAAATGGTCAAGCAGCTAGAAATCACAAAGCTCTTCATGACATAATTCACTCATTAAAGAATTTAGAAAATAACGAAACCCTTCTCATTCAATCAGGAAAGCCAGTCGCTATTTTTCCTTCTCACGAACATGGACCAAGAGTTTTAATTGCAAATTCCAACCTCGTTCCTCACTGGGCAACCTGGGAGCATTTCAATAAATTAAAAGATGAAGGCTTGATGATGTATGGCCAAATGACCGCTGGTTCTTGGATTTACATCGGAACACAGGGCATTTTGCAAGGAACTTACGAAACATTCATGGCGGCAGCTGAAAAGCACTACGGTGAAGATCGAGACCTGACCGGTAAATTAGTTTTAACTGCTGGTATTGGTGGAATGGGTGGAGCTCAACCACTCGCTGTTAAAATGGCCAATGGCGTATGCTTGGCTTGTGATGTTGAAAAATGGAGAATTGAAAAAAGGTTAAAAACAAAATATCTCGACGTTTTATGTGATTCTTTTGATGAAGCCATTGATCTTGCTTTAAAATCAAAAAAAGAAAATAAAGCTATTTCAATTGGCGTTGTTGGAAACGCTGCAGATTTTTTCAAATATGTTTATGACAAAGGACTTGTTCCAGATCTTGTAACAGATCAAACATCCGCCCATGATCCACTCAATGGATATATTCCACATAACATGTCAGTCGAAGACGCACTCAGTTTACGAAAAAGTAATCCAACAAAATATACTGAGCTTTCTAATTTAACAATGGGAGAGCATGTAAAAGTAATGCTCGCTTTTCAAAAAAAGGGATCGCATGTTTTTGATTATGGTAACAATTTGCGCGAAGGTGCCAAAAAAGTTGGTGTAACTAATGCTTACAACTTTCCAGGATTTGTTCCCGCTTATATTCGTCCATTATTTTGCAAAGGCTCTGGTCCTTTTCGCTGGGTAGCTCTTTCTGGAGACCCTGAAGATATTCGCGTTACAGATGAAGCATTAAAAAATTTATTTCCAGATAATAAAAAACTTCATAACTGGTTAAATAAGGCGCGTGAAATGGTTGCCTTCCAAGGATTACCAGCTCGAATTTGTTGGCTCTCATACGGAGAGCGTGAAAAGGCAGGACTGCTTTTTAATAAACTCGTTCGCGAAGGAAAAGTTAAAGCTCCAATAGTTATTGGACGCGATCATCTCGACTGTGGTTCTGTAACTTCTCCAAATAGAGAGACTGAAGGAATGATGGATGGAACAGATGCTGTTTCTGATTGGTCTTTATTAAATTTAATGATCAATACCATGAATGGTGCTAGTTGGACTTCATTTCACCATGGCGGAGGAGTTGGAATTGGTTATTCCCAACACTCTGGAATGGTCATTTGCGCTGATGGGACAGATGATATGGATAAAAGATTATCAAGGGTTTTAAATTCTGATCCAGGAATGGGTATTGCTCGTCACGCTGATGCTGGTTATCCAATAGCAAAAGAGTGGACACACAAAACAAATATAAAATTCCCAAGTTTATAAAATATTAATGAGGCTTTATGTCATTTAAAATTTTTAGAAATTTTTCTGAAGTTGCGACTTTAGCCGGTGCTCACCATAAAGATGGTCGTAGATTGAACCATGACGACTTGGGCCTCATCAAAAATGCAGCAATCATTTTTGATTCAGAAAAAATTTTATGGGTAGGCGAAGATAAAAACATTCCGGTAGATTTTTTAGAAAAAGATTTTATTGAAATAGATATGTCTGGAAAGGTTTGTGTTCCAGAAGTTGTCGATTCTCATACCCACTTAGTGTTTGGTGGAGATCGTGCACATGAATACGCCATGAGGATGAATGGTGCAAGTTACGAAGAAATCGCAGCAAGTGGCGGTGGTATTTTAAATTCTATGCAAGGAACTCAAGCTCTTACTAGATCTGATCTCTTAAGGCTTGCAACTGCTAGGGCCAAGGCGATTAAGGCTTATGGTGTTGGTACGATCGAAGTGAAATCTGGCTATGGATTAACTTTTGAAAAAGAATATGAAATATCTCATATCATTCACGATCTAAAAAATGTACTTAGACCTGACATTCAAATTATCAATACATTTATGGCAGCTCATGCTGTTCCTAAAAAATTTTCTTCTTCGTATGAATACATGAAAGATGTTGTTCTTCCGTTGCTAGACAAGCTAGGCGAAGAAAAAATATTAGATTGTGTAGATATTTTCCATGAACAAAATTATTTTTCTGATGAAGATGTAATTGCACTTTTTGAAAGAGCACAAAGACATAATATTCCTTTAAAAATGCATGCTGATGAATTTAACGATAATAAAGGCGCAATTCTCGCAACAAAATTTGACGCTCTTTCTGCGGATCATTTACTAGCGACTACACAAGATGGACTTTGGGCCCTCGCTAATTCTAAAACTGTTGCGACACTTCTTCCCGGTACAGGATTGTTTTTAGGAAAACCGCAGGCAAATGCTCGAGCGATGCTGGATGCTGGAGTAAAAGTTGCGATTGCTTCTGATTTTAATCCAGGTTCATGTCACTGTGATAATTTAATTATGATCGCTTCAATCGCGGCACCACTTTATAAAATGAACCAAGTTGAACTTTGGTGTGCGATAACTTTAAATGCAGCCAACGCTTTAGGATTAAGATCCCAAGGTGCGATCGTTGAAGGTTTAAAACCGCGCTTTACTTTCTTCCAAGCACCTTCACTTGATCATGTAACTTATAGCTGGGGAAAAAACCACGCCATTAATTGAGTCGTTTGCTCCACAATTAATTACTTAAAGTTCTATTAACAAATTCACGAAAAGATTTATATGAAGTTAATGTGCCTCTTTCTATTTACGATTATTTTAAGCTCTTGTGGGGCAGATAAGTTAAAGCCCCTGGTTGTCTCTAGTCAATCAAATTTGAATTCAAACGGAGCAAGTTGCAGTTGTACATCTGTTCATTCACCTGTTTGTGGTGCAGACAATAAAAACTATAACAATAGCTGTATTGCTCAATGCTTTGGAACAACTGTCAAAAAAGCTGGAATGTGCGATTGTAATGCAAATGGAATTTCTGTTTGCGGCAGTGATGGATTAGATCACACCCAATGTGAAGCTGAAGCACAAGGAATTTCAATTGTTAAATTTATTCCATGTGCTGCGACTGAAATCTAGTTAGCCCTTAATCCACTTTTTCATTTTCTCTATCATCTCTGGAGAATTAAAATCCATTGGTCCATTGCTAAAATGCACCACTTTTCCACGATTAAAAATAATAGTGACTGGTATTGCAGAGAATTTAAAACTCTCTGCTATTTTTGTATTTTTGTCAGCGATTATATTAAATTCATTTTTTAGATTTAATTTTTTAACAATTTTGTGAATGTTTTTTAATTGATCATCTTCATCCGTATTAAATGCCAAGACTTGAACTTCATCATCTTTAAATTTATTCTTCATCGAAATCAAAGAAGGCATTTCTTCAAGACATGGATTACACCATGATGCCCAAAAGTTATATATTATGATTGGTGCCTTAATTTTTGAATTTTCAATTTTTTTGCCCTCAACTGTTTCAAATTTTCCTTTCAAAAACAGATCTTCATATACTAAATATTGCGTACTGCCTTTAGTTGTCTCGGCCACAAGTGTCTGCCAGCCCACTTGCCCGACAAGTACTGCGGTAAAAACCAAAACAAATAAAACAAATGGTAAAAATTTCTTCATTGTGAACACTCCTATTCCCCTTAGAATTATACTATGACTTCTTCAAAAGAAAACCTAATCAAAGACCAAAAAGGTCAAACATTCATTGAATTTATATTACTGTTGGTTTTGCTGGTTTCCCTCTCATTTACTTTTATGCGTGGCTTTAATAGCCATATTGGTAACCGATGGGAATATATGCTCAAGCGAATTGCTGTTCCTAATGAAGCCGACGTGAGCGTTCCGTAAATATTAATCGAGGTCAACTTATGAAATACATCCTTTCAATCGATCAAGGTACGACAGGCACAACGGCCTGTTTGATAGACGCTGAAACCTTTATTTTCATCGGCAAAGTAAATAAGGAATACCCTCAAATTTATCCCAAACCTTCTTGGGTCGAGCACAACCTTAATGACATTTGGTCGACGGTAGAATTTACAACTCGTGAACTTTTGCGTTCCCACAATGTTCAAGGTACACAAATTTGCGCAATCGGAATTACTAATCAAAGAGAAACGACATGTGCCTTTAGTCGCCAAGGTTCTCCACTTGCTAATGCAATTGTTTGGCAAGATAGACGCACATCGGATTTCTGCCAAGAACTCCGTTCACGCCCGGGTCTCGTTGAAAAAATAAAAAAACTAACTGGTCTTCCAATTGATCCATATTTTTCAGCTACAAAAATGAATTGGCTGATGAATAATAATTCTGCTGTTAAGGCTGCATCTGAAACGAATGATCTACTTTTTGGAACAATCGATACATTTCTTCTTTATAAATTGTCGGGTCATAAATCTCATAAAACAGATGCTTCAAATGCCTCTCGGACGATGCTGATGAATTTAAAAACTACGAATTGGGATCAAGAATTGCTCGATCTTTTCGGTTTAAAAAAAGAATCACTCCCTTCTGTAGAAGATTCATTCCATCATTTTGGTTCAACTGAAGGCCTGTCTTTTCTTCCAGACGGAATTCCTATCACTGGAATTTTAGGTGATCAACAATCCGCTCTTTTTGGCCAAGCCGGATTTTTTCAAGGAGAAATGAAATGCACATACGGAACTGGTGCGTTCGTTCTCCTCAATACTGGTGATAAACTCATTTATTCACAATCAGGCCTTCTCACAACTGTTGAATATCGTCACAAAGGTAAAGCTTGTTACGCTCTTGAAGGATCAAGCTATATTGCAGGAGCAGCTGTTCAATGGTTGCGCGATAATTTACAAATTATTTCTAAAAGCTCTGATATCGAACCTCTTGCTCGCGAAGTAAAAAATCTCGATGAGTTAAAAAACATTCTCTTTTTTCCATTTTTTTCCGGTATAGGTTCGCCATACTGGAATGCTGAGGCTAAGGCAGCTATCGTTGGACTTACTCGCGATTCAAATCGTGCGCACATCGCCTACGCTTGTTTAGAAGGTATCGCTCTATCTATCAATGATCTTCTAGTAGCGATGAGGAAAGATACTGGCCTTTCTATTGATACACTTAAAGTTGATGGTGGAGCCGTTGAAAATAATTTGTTGATGCAACTGCAAGCAAGTATTTCTGAAACTAAAATAATTAAGCCTAAAGTTATAGAAACGACTGCATTTGGTGCTGCTTTGGCTGCGGCGATTGGTGCTGGGTTGGCAGAGTTCGATCAGTTAAAAAATATTTGGCAAAAAGATCGCGAGTTTGGAGTTGAAGAGTCTTTGCTTCAATATACAAAAGAGAAAAAAGAGCTGTGGACGAAAACGTTGATGAAAAATTATCAATCTTAACGATTAATAACGTTCTCTATATCACGCGCAGACTTTAACCCGATAAGTTCAATCTCGTATTTCCCTTTTAACTCACGAGCCGTCTTTTCTGAAGTCACAACTCGTTTATAGTTTAACTGAGCCATTTCTTTAATTCGAATTTCCATCTGGGGAATTGAGCGCACTTCTCCTGAGAGACCGACCTCTCCAACAAAAATTGTTCCTGAATCAATGGGCTTTGACCTGTATGAACTCAATAGTGAAGCTATTATAGAAAGATCCGATTCACGAGAAATTAATTTCATTCCACCAACAACGTTTAAATAGATGTCATTAAAACCGAGAGGAAGTCCGAAATATTTTTCGATAACAGCAACCATCATCGCAAGACGGTTGTTATCTACTCCTTGCGTGGTACGTCTGCCGTTTCCGAATTTGTTTTCTACAACGAGTGCTTGGATTTCGACAAATAGTGAGCGTGATCCCTCAATGATACACGTGAGCGATCTTCCATAAGATCCTTCAAGCTGATCGTCTAAGAAATACTGTGAAGGGTTTTTTACTTCATCTAAGCCGCTTTCTTTCATTTCAAAGATTCCAACTTCGTTAGTATTACCGAAGCGATTTTTCATCGCCCGCAATAACCGGTAGTGGCCAAATTGATCGCCTTCGAAATATATAACGGTATCAACCATGTGTTCTAAAATTTTGGGACCAGCGATAGATCCTTCTTTTGTAATGTGACCGATAACAAAACAAGTTATGCCGTTAGCCTTTACGTGGCTCATGAGCTCATAAGTGACTTCGCGAATTTGAGTAACAGTTCCGGGAGCAGAATCAATTTCAGAAGATGAAGTTGTTTGGATCGAATCGATTACGAGAAATCTTGGTTGTAATTTATTAATTTGCTCTAAAACTTTTTGCCAATTGGTTTCGTTGTAGATGTAAAAGTTGGCGGTATTGACTCCGACTCGCTTTGCTCTTTCTGCAACTTGATTAACTGATTCTTCGCCGCTTACATAAAGAACGACTTGGTCGCCATGAGTTTGTGAAAGTTTTCCCATTACACTTGTTAAGAGGGTTGATTTTCCGATTCCTGGTTCTCCTCCTATTAAGATGAGTGATCCCGGAACAACTCCACCACCAACAACTCGATCGAATTCGCCCATACCAGTAACGACACGAAATTGTTTTTCTAAGACGATATCATTGATAAGTTTAGGAACTTCACTGCCTTGAGCAGTTCTTTTATGAGCACGGTTTAAATCTTTAGCAGCAACGGTTGTCTCTTCAACAAATGAATTCCATGAACCACATTCTGGACACTTTCCCATCCATTTCGATGTCTGGTATGAACAGCTCTGACAAATGAATGTCGTTAACTTTTTGGCCATGGAGAATTCCTATTTCAAAAGCTTTAAGAGATCAGCTTCTGTAATTATTTTTATTTTTAACTCGAGAGCTTTTTTATACTTACTGGAACTTGGGTCTGTTTCGTTAGTGACAAGTATATCTGTATTCTTAGAGACGGAACTCACAACAATTCCTCCGCCTTCTCTAATCATATCTTCAATAACGGGTCGTTTTTCTGAAAGAGCTCCGGTGATGCAAATTTTTAAACCAGTAACTTTTGTTTCCCTAGTTTCTGCTGTCGTGAATTCAAAACCAAGGTCAATAAGTTCATCTATTAGTTTTGATTTTTCTTTTAGCGAACTTAAAAATTCTGTTGCTGACTTTTCAGCAAAAGATTCTACGTTCATTAATTGCTCTATCCTTAGGTGTTGGATTTTTTTAATTGTATCAAATCCGGCACGTACAACTTTTTCGCATTTATTGAAAGCTCCGCCTGTAATTCCTAAAGCTGAAAGAAAAACTATCAAGTCAACTGTCTTAGATTTTTGAATTGATTCGATTAATTTGGCACTTAACTTTTCTTTAACCTTGTCGATCTTCATAAGATCAGCGGCTTCCAGTCTGTATAAATCAGCTATGCTTTCAACGAGCTTTGCATTGATCAATTCTTCTAAGCGCTTCCCGCTTAGATCTTCTATGCCAATCTTCTGAATGAAATTTAAAATAATTTCTAGGTTTTTACCGGGACAAAACTCATTCTTGCAGTAAATTCTGATGTCCACGATTTCAACTTCTGAATGACAACTTGGACAATGATCCGGAATCTCGAATTTATTTATTGAAGATTTAACGACAGATAAAAACTTTGGAATAACTTCACCCGAACGAATAATTTCTATAACGTCCCCGGCCTTAAGATTATTGGCACTAACCATTCCATAATTATGTAACGTCACTCGACTAATCATTGCGCCAGAGAGCTCAACTGGCTCCACATCACCTACAGGTGTGAGAATTCCATTTCTAGAAACCGACCAGATGATTTCCTTTAAAATGGTAGTTTTTGATTCTCCTTGAAATTTAAAGGCGATTTTATAGCGAGGATGATGAGAGGTCTCTCCTAGCTCTTCGTGCAGGGCCATTTTATTATACGTAAAAACCAAACCATCGATTTGATAGTCGCCCTCACTCATAAAAGTACGAGCCTTGTCGATTACATCATTCAAAGAATTTTTTTCTTTATGAATTTCGACATCCGGAATTAAAAATTCATGTTTTGATAATAACTTAAATTTATCTGATTCAAACTTCACCACTTCATTACTGATATAATCAAACGACATAAATTTAATATAGCGACAAAGTTCTAAGTTATCTTTTCTTCCCATAAGACCGGCGACAATATTTCGCTGGCTCGTCGGTTTTTCTAATCCGATGGCACTCATTTCTTGAGAGAGTTTAAAAAAACTATCTTCATCACAAAAAAGTTCACCACGAATTTCTACTTTATTTTTATTTGTTATGCACTTTGGAACATTACTTATCCACATTACTTTTTTCGTAATGTTTTCTCCATAAGTCCCATCACCCCTTGTTTTTGCTAAAAACAAATCGCCATCTTGATAAATCAGTGAGCAGCTAATTCCGTCGAGCTTCACAGTGCTTAGGATTTCTTCATTGCCCATCCAAGACACGAGATCTTCCACTACATATGTTTTTTCAAGCGATAGCATTTTTTTGTCGTGCTTAATTTTATCACTTGCTGACGAAGTTGTTCCTACTATTAATAACGTGGGGTTTTTGGGATCAAGCGATCTCAACTCATCTTCAATTTTATCATAGGCGGCATCAGAAATTTCAGGACGCCCTTGATAATAGAGCGCTTTATGCTTAATAAGCTCGGCTTCGAGCTTTTGAATACGACTCATTTCTCTATCTCCAAATTTTAAAAAAAGAATTGGATTAAAATGTAAAAATCGTACCTATCTTAGCAGAAACATCTTTGAATTGCTCTTCTTTTGTAGTGCCTGAAAAGCTCGCTTTGTTGGCAAGAACAGAAAGCCCGCCACTAAAGGTCATGTTCGGTTGGTATAAATATTGACTACCGAATTCTAATCGGTAATTTGAACTTGAATCATCTGAACCAAAGATTGTAACTTTTTCTTTATAAGATGAAGTTAGGAGAAAATCAAAAAGCAGATACATTCTTACAGACTCAAAAACAGGCACACTGCCTCTTGTTCCTAGCAATAAACCACTAAAAGTAAAATCTGTGTATCCATCTGTTGTATTTGTGTTTAGACCATAATCGTAATTAGCGTATCCTGTATAAATATCTACTTGTGGCCCGTAGAAAAAACCCATGGGTAAATATTTATACCCAAATTTTATTCTCGTAACTGAATTAGTCGTGCTGTTGTTCTCTGTTGTAAATGTTCCCTGATCTTTTGAATATTTCCCAAATTTTTTTCCGATGTCTAAACCAACCCAATAATTTCTTGTGGCCCAGAGTTCGGTTTCTAAATCAACTCCATAAATTAAACCCGTCATTGATTTTTCTGCTGTCCCTGTTTGAGAAGTTGACCCATTTCCGACATTTAGAAATAAACCAAATGTTCCAAGTTTTCCAAAATCTTCTTTATCTTTTTCCGGATAATTAATTTGCTGAATCGCTTTCTCTTTTTCACTAGCACGAACCTTTATCCAGTCTTCAAGGCGCAATTTTTTCTGCCCTTCATAACTTGTAATTTTGGCCTGGGCCTGAGTATCACTGACATCAAAGACTTTCGCGTCTGCAATTTTTTCTGTTTGATAATCAATAATTTCTTTTAAAAGCGGATGTTGACGCTTTGTTGTGGGTCTTTCAATTGTAATTTCGCTTCCGTTATAGATATGAGCTTTTTTCCCAATATCAATTGTAAACTGATCCCCTAAAACACCTTTAACTCTTCCTTCATAGGGAATAGTTTTTTCATAAACATCGAGCCAATTAATAATAGTCTGAGCAATTAAAGCACTATCATTACTTTTTAATTGTGTCTGCTCTTTGAAATATTTATCTTCTCCGTTTTCACCAATAATTTCTGTTTTAATATCTGTCGTTCCAACCTGCATACGCAGTGTAACTCTAATCATTGTTCCGGCTTTTGTTTTGTCGGCAATAACCTTTAAAACGTCTTTGTTTCCTAGGTGTTCCTCTAAGTTTTTTGAGTACTGCCCTAGAATGTTTATTAATTCCGAATTTGACTTATATGTGCACCAGCTTCCCTCTTTTATATAGTTTTCTATTTCTTCAAAAACTTTAAATCCTACCTTGTTATCTACTCCATCTGTGATGGGCAACAACATACAGTGCCTCATCGATTCTGTGGCGCTGACACCTAAAGTAAAGATCATAAAAAAGAAGAAAATTATTTTATTCATAGTGTTTCTGGAAGCGGAGGCAATTCCGTAATTTGTTGAGACTCATAAACTGAGAGTAGCATTTTGAGATCGTTAATTTCTTCTTGAAGTTCTCGGTTTTGGCGTTTAAAAAATTCTACTTCTAACTTCTGAGCAAGTTCAGCTTTTGCGTTTGAGTAGTCAACTCTATTCTCTTCAGGAATTTCTTTTGTCCAAATAAAATACTTTCCGTTTTCTTCTCTGTATTTTACATGACCCGCTTTAATAGAACGTCTAATTGTAGAAATCGACGTTTTTTTAATGTTTGCGTAGTCGAGTATAGATAACCAAATTCCATCTTGATTCATTTTTCACTCCATTATTAAAAACATTTTAGCTCAAATATCCCATGGATAAAAACTTTTTATAGTTGTCTAATATTCTCGAGTATTATTTTTCAAAAAGTCTTCCGGACCCATGTTATGCTTTAAACATGTATCACAATATCGACCTCTCACCTTTTAAGAATAAAAAAACTGCACTTGTTTTATCAGGTGGAGTTGTTAAAGCTGCTTCATGGCATTTAGGCGTAGCTTTGGCCTTAGAAGAATTCGGATTTGTTTTAAAGCACAACAAATCTCCAATTGATCCTGATTACGAAATTTCAACATATGTTGGTTCAAGTGCTGGCTCATTAATTAATCTCTATTTTGCATCTGGATTTCGACCTATTGATGTTATCGATGCGACTATTAATCGCAAAAATGCTCAGACATCACTTAAGGCCGTAACCTATTCTGATATGCTTTCAAGAAAAATGCCTTCTCGTGATGCTTTCAATTTTGATTTTTATAATCCTTTTGAAGGTTTTCCAACACTCTTTAAACAAATGGCGAAGCCATTGCTCTCAATTTCGGGTTTGTTTTCTACGGAAGGCTTAAACCAATACATGCAAAACCACGTCATTCTTTCGCAGCAATTCGAAGAATACATGGCAGATATGTTTGTAGTCGCCACTCAGCTAGATCATTCTCGCAAAGTAATTTTCAGTAAATATAATTATCCAAGCCCCATTCATGATTCAACCTCGGAGTACTATACGGGCGTTGATGTTTCTCAAGCGGTTTCTGCCAGCATGAGTGTCCCGCCTTTTTATGCTCCATTCGCCGTTAAAAACCCAAGAACATCTAAAATTGACTATTATATTGATGGTGAAATTAGAGAGACACTTTCTAACCACATTGCCGTGGATAATAAATGTGATTTTATTATAAGTTCTTGGACTCACACACCTTATCACTATCACGATGAAGTTGGATCTCTTATAAACTACGGACTTCCTGCTATTTGTATGCAAGCAATCTATTTGATGATTCAAAAAAAGATAGTCGCCTCTAGAAGTCAAAAGATATTGGCTAAAGATATCATCGATACGGTTAATGACTATATGGCATCGAATAATTTTTCTCAAAAAGATCGTACTAAGATTGTTTCTATTTTAGAGCGTAAGATGAATTACAATCCCAATATTAAATTCATCGACATTTTTCCTGACCACTCTCATTACAAGTTATTTTTCACGAACTCTTTTTCTCTTGACCCTCAAAAAGCCAAATACATCATGACAGCCGGTTATAAAAAAACCTTTGAAGTATTTAAAAAACTAGAATGGGATTAAAAATTTAGAGTTGCTCAACCAGGTAAGTGCCTTCAGAGCAAAACGTTTTTAAGAACTCAGTCGATCCATCAGTGTAATCAAGCTTAACGTTCATTAAGCCTTCCATATCACCTACAATAAATGCTTTTTCTGCAAGCTCAGAGCTGTCTTTTGAAAAGTTTCCATCTTTATCTAAGAAACTTGTTTCAACAAACATTTCTCCGCTGCGGTTTTTTCCATTGGCCTTAAACTCGCGAAGGTCTTTTGAGAGATTTACTTGAACAACACAACGCTCTTTTAATGAGCTGATCTGATTCATTTCTAATACTTTTCCAATAAAATCGTTGCCTGGGATTTCTATGTCTTTTTCATTCCACGAACCAACAAACACAGAGTCTTTTAGGTGTTTAAATTCTAGGTATTTTCTCATTCCGTTAGCAAGCGTTGGCACTTTTACTTCATACGCATTGAGAGTTTTTTTCTTTGCCGTATTTGTCGTATTAAAATATGAGATTGCATTACCATCAATAACCAATTCTTTCTTTTTTTGTCCCAATAGACTTCTAGTTGTAAACGTAAAGGTCTCTCTCTCACTTTTACTAAAGCTTGGATCTTCGTAATACATTTCCCCGTCACCAACATAAACAATTTTCTGAGCGACTTCTTTATTATTTAACAAATAACGAATTAAAATATTACCTGTTTTCACACCAGCATAGAGAACGTAACTCGCTCCAGCTGCATCCGTTTGTGGCTTAAAGTTTTGGTTAAAATAAAAGCGCTGAGCAAATCTTGAATCTATTTCTGTATCTACTATAGAAGCGTCAAGAGCTACCATTAAAAGATTTCCTTCAATTGAAAGACCTTGTTTCACTAAAAACTTTTGAATTCCTTCTTCATTTATTAGTGGAACTTCAATTCCTTTTGTTGCTCCTAGATTTAACTCTACTCTTGTTGGAATCATTCCTTGAGCTTGCACAATTCCCGTCTGAGTATTCATCTCGCCACTAAGTGAGTAAGCAATTGCGATTTCGCCACTCGTTTGATCATCAAGTCTTTCTGCTCTATCGTAATCAGGAACAAATTCAAAAGCATTGGCACTTCTACTTTTGTGAGTACTCAAATTAATTTCTTTTGCTCTTAAGATGAATTGTGTCTCGTGAGTATTCAGTATTGGCGGAGCCATAAATGCGCTTACTTCTTTTTCAAGATCACTCACCGCTTGTTTTTTTGTATTGTTGGTATAATCATAAATCGTATTATCTGGTGAATCCAAAGCAATTTCTTGATTTTCTATTTTAGTTGTTTCAGCTAAGGCCGCTTTTTTTTGAGTATTCACACTCGCTAGTCTTACCGGTGAATTTCCAATCTCTCTACTGATTGCCTGTTTTACTGTATTTGATATTGGTCTTTCATATAACTGTTGATCAATCGTTTTTGCTTTGGGCAATTTGTCTGAGTAGTCAAACATGACCATCTCTTCATCCTTAGCAGCTTCTTTTATTGCGGCTTCTTCATGTGCAACATTTCTTTCTGGCGCTGGTTGAATTGTTTTAACTTCATCTGCCTCTATAGGGGCAGTAATTTCTTTTACGCTTTCTTGTGTACTGGCCTGAGCAACAACAACTTCATCTTTAATAGTTGCTTCATATGTAGAAGAGATTGCCATGTTTTCAAACTTTGAATACTCAACCGACTCAACACTATAGGCATACAGATCTATCAGACCTTTGTTGTTAATTTCGTATTCGGAAAATAATTCATTTGGTTTTGTAACTTCAACAACGGCCACGATTGCTTTTTCTTCAATAATGATTTTTGGTTTAATCATTCTTACTGCGTATCTAGTCTGTTTAATTTTTTGTGTGAGTTCTTTATTGATAACGTTAATGATGTCATTAGTAACGGTTGTTTCGTCAGACAATGTCGTTGCATTTTCAGTCTTAGAAATTTCTTGAACATTCGCAGCTAAATTAGCAAATGCCGAAAAATTTATTTCAGTTGTTTTATTTTTTTGTGTTGCGAATGAATGGATTTGCGACAGCAGAATTGCTGAAATGAAAAAACAAGAAGATGTCGTGAGTAACGTCTTTTTTATGGTCATAGCTATCAAATAATTCTAACAAAGCTTTAATGATGATCAAGAAAGAGTTCTTTTTGCCTAGCTGATTTTGAATAGTCGAATGAGGATTTTATGAAAATTTTGAGTACTCATTTAATAAATAATTAAAAAATGAATACTCAAAATGTATTTATTAGCGTGGACGAGTGAACTCACCGATCTGAATGCGGATTTTCGCTCTTTCTGCCTTACCTTGGTAAAGCTCGATGTCTTCAGGAGTAAGTCCTTCAGTGTTCTTTAAGTGATCTTCTGCGTTTTTAAGCGCAAGTTTTGCTCTTTCAACATCAACATCAGTGCTTTCTTCAGCTGTGTTTGAAAGGATCACAATTTTATTTTCCAGAATTTTACAAACACCTGTTGATAAAGCGTAGTGTCTGTCGGCATTCTCAGCTCCCCCGAAAACAGTGAGTACACCCGGCGACAATTTAGTCACGATGTGTGTGTGGTTTTCGAGAACGTTGATTTGCCCGCGGACCGTTGGTATTAGCAACGATTCCGCAAGAATTCCTTTTGCTATAATTTTAGAAGGCGTAAGGATATCAACTGTAAAAAATTTCATCTGCTTTCGATCCTAAAAAATTATTTTCCAGCCTTAATTTGTGCTGCTTTTTCGTAAACCATCTCAAGTCCACCAACTAGGTAGAAAGCTTGTTCCGGCAATTCATCACATTCACCATCAAGGATTGCTTTAAATGCTTTTATTGTATCTTCCATCTTTACGAATTTACCTTTAAGACCAGTAAATTGCTCAGCAACGAAGAACGGTTGAGAAAGGAATTTTTGTACCTTTCTAGCACGCGCAACGATTAGCTTATCTTCTTCAGAAAGTTCATCCATACCAAGGATCGCGATGATGTCTTGAAGTTCTTTATATTTTTGAAGAATCTTCTGAACTCCGCGAGCTACGTTATAATGTTCAACTCCTACAATCGCTGGAGTAAGAATTGATGAAGATGAAGAAAGTGGATCTACCGCTGGGTAAATTCCAAGCTCAGCGATCTGACGAGACAATTCCGTAGTTGCATCCAAGTGAGCAAACGTAGTTGCCGGAGCTGGATCGGTATAGTCATCAGCTGGAACGTATACTGCTTGAATAGATGTAATCGATCCGTTAGTTGTAGAAGTAATACGCTCTTGCATAGCTCCCATTTCCGTACCTAGAGTTGGTTGGTAACCAACCGCTGAAGGAATACGCCCAAGAAGAGCTGAAACTTCAGATCCTGCTTGAGTAAAACGGAAGATGTTATCAACGAAGAAAAGTACGTCTTGGTTTTCTTCATCACGGAAATATTCCGCCATCGAAAGACCAGTAAGAGCAACTCTTGCGCGAGCTCCAGGTGGCTCATTCATTTGTCCGAAGACCAGTGCTGTTTTTGCAATAACTCCAGACTCAGTCATTTCGTGAAATAAATCGTTACCTTCACGAGTACGCTCACCAACACCTGCGAATACAGAGTATCCACCGTGCTCAGTAGCGATGTTGTTAATTAGCTCTTGAATTAGAACTGTTTTACCAACTCCAGCACCACCGAAAAGACCAATTTTTCCACCGCGAACGTATGGAGCAAGTAGGTCAATAACTTTGATCCCTGTATAGAACTGCTCTAGTTTTGTAGATTGCTTATCAAATCCAGGAGCTGGTCTGTGAATGTCGTAAGTTTTTTTAGCGTTAATTGGACCAGCTTCATCAACCGGCTCACCAATAACGTTAACAATTCTTCCTAAACATTCTTTACCAACTGGAGCCTGAATAGTTTTTCCTGTATCGAGAACTTTTAGTCCGCGAGCAAGACCTTCAGTCGAGTCCATAGCGATACAACGAACCATGTTGTCACCTAAGTGTTGAGATACCTCAACAGTCAAGTTCCACTCTACGTTCGAGATCGTCTTGTTAGTTAACTTTAGAGCATTGTAGATCGCTGGAATTTTCCCATGAGAAAATTCAACGTCTAGAACGGGCCCCATTACTTGTTTTACAACACCATAATTTTCAGACATTGGTGATCCCCTTAACCGTTCAGAGACTCAGCACCCGAAACTACTTCAGATAATTCTGTCGTAATCGCTGCTTGTCTCAGTTTGTTCATTTTTATTGATAACGTTCTAATTGCTTTTTTACAGTTCGAAGTAGCTGAATCCATCGCTGCCATTCTCGAACCATGCTCAGCCGCTACACCGTCCAAAAGAGCAGTGTAAAGTGTACTGATATAAGTTTGAGGAATTAGCGTGTTTAAAATTTCTGTAGCATTCGGCTCATATTTAAAATCGAATGGAAATTTTTCTGCCATTGCTTCTTTTTCTGTTTGATCTAAAGTCATCGGTAAAAGTTGTTTTACTTCTGGATCAAATGAAATTGCTGAATTAAAAATATTGTAAGCTACAAATACTTTTCCAACCTCACCTGTCGTAAATTGCTCTCCTAGCTCTACACCAACATGCTCCATGTCGATGAAAGTCGGCTCAGACTTATTAAAGGTATACGTTTTACCTTTGTTGTATTCCGCCGCAAGAAGATCTCTTACTTTTTTACCAATGAAATAAACTTTTACATCGAGTTTAGTTTCATCAAGAAACTTTCTCACTTTTTTAGCAAGCTGAGAGTTGTACGATCCACAAAGACCTTTGTCAGAAGAGATAACTAAAAGTATAGCCTTGTTGTTATCTTTCTTCTCGTGCAAATACTCATGGTCATAATCTTGAACTAGAGCAGAAACAACTTTAATCGTTGATTCAAGCTCATGCGCGTATGGACGCGAGTTCACGATATTGTTTTGAGCTTTCGCTAATTTTGCGGCCGAAACGAGCTTCATCGCTTGCGTAATTTTAGAAGTACTTTTGGTACTTTTAATTTTCTTTTTAAGCTCTTTAATATTCGCCATTGTTTATATTCCTAATTCTTTTTCTTAGCACGACTTCTAGTATTTCTTGGTTGCTAAGAAACCTTTAACAGCTTCAAGGATTTTTCCTTCGTTTCCACCAGAAATTTCTTTCGAGTTAGAAATTTCAGACATAACGTCAGCATGTCTTGAGTGTAAAAATCCAAGAATATCTTTTTCAGCAACTCTAACTTGTGGAGTTGGAACAACATCTAAAAGACCTTTAGTTGCAACTAAAATTGCTACTGCTTGGTCAATAACATCAGCAGGAGCATATTGATCTTGTTTTAGAAGTTCAACTAATCTCTCACCTCTGTTTAGCTGTCTTTTTGTTGCTTCATCTAAGTCCGATCCGAAAGCAGAGAAAGCAGCTAGCTCTCTATACTGAGCAAGATCAAGGCGAAGTGTACCAGCAACTTTTTTCATTGCTTTAATTTGAGCAGATCCACCAACGCGTGAAACTGAAAGACCAACGTTAACAGCTGGACGAATACCAGAGTTGAATAAATCAGACTCTAGGAAGATCTGTCCATCAGTGATCGAAATTACGTTTGTTGGAATGTATGCAGAAACGTCACCTTCTTGAGTTTCGATGATCGGAAGTGCTGTCAATGATCCATTTCCAAGAGCGTCGTTAAGTTTACATCCGCGCTCAAGAAGTCTTGAGTGAAGGAAGAAAACGTCCCCTGGGAATGCTTCACGTCCTGGAGGACGACGAAGAAGAAGCGACATTTGTCTGTACGCTTGTGCTTGTTTTGTTAAATCGTCATAAACGATAACTGCGTGGCGACCGCTGTCTCTATAGTACTCACCCATTGTACAACCAGTGTATGGTGCAAGGAACTGCATAGGAGCAGAAGCTGAAGCAGTTGCTGATACGATGATTGTATAATCAAGAGCGCCAGCATCTTTTAATTTTTGTTGAACTTGTCTTACTGTAGATTGTTTTTGTCCAATTGCTACGTAAACGCAAACAACGTTTTTACCTTTTTGATTGATGATTGTATCGATAGCGATTGCTGTTTTACCAGTCTTACGGTCACCAATGATAAGCTCTCTTTGTCCACGTCCAATTGGAATCATAGAATCGATTGCTTTTAATCCTGTTTGTAGCGGCTCATGTACTGATTTACGAGCGATGATCCCTGGAGCTTTAATTTCAACAACACGTGAGTGTTCTGATTTAATATCTCCCATTCCATCAATAGGCTCTCCGATTGCGTTTACAACTCTTCCTAAAAGAGCGTCACCAACTGGAACAGCTACGATTCTTTCTGTTCTTTTTACTGAAGACCCTTCTTTAATTCGAGTGTCTTCACCAAGAATAGCGATACCAACGTTATTTGCTTCTAAGTTTAGAACCATTCCTGTCGTACCTGACTCGAACTCAACAAGTTCACCGTACATTACGTTTTTAAGACCGAACGCTCTAGCGATCCCGTCTCCGACAGTTAATACTGTTCCAACTTCATCTACTTGAAGTCTAGTTTGAAAGTTTGAGATTCTTTCTTTGATAATACTTGTAATCTCTTCTGGATTCATTGCCATTTTTTACCTCAACATTCCTAATAATGTATTACGAATTTAAAACACTTTCTTTAAAGTTATCTAATTGGTTTTCGAGAGATGCATCTAACTGAAGATCTTCAACAGTTACTCTATATCCCGCAGAAACATTTTCATTCTGACTGTATTCGAGTATTGGCTCTCTTCCTAGTTTCGCTTTAAGATAAACTTTTAGTTTTTCTTTTACGTCAGCTGGAATTGAGTCTTCACTTCCTTCAATTGTCCCACGAAGAAATCCTCTTCTATGGTCATCGATTACAATCACGTTCTTAAAAATCATTGGCAATAAACCAATTCTTTTTTCTTGAATCAAAAATTGCATAAAGTTTTTCATGATCTGAGATAGACCAAGTTTGCCCATTACGGCATCCATTACGCTTAATTTTTCTTCGTTCGTGAAAACTTCTAAAAACATGACCGTTTCTAGGTCATTATTTTTATTGATAGTTTCGTTAAGTGTAGTTAGTTCACCGGCCAAATCAAGTTTCAACTCATCAGAGAGTTCAACAAGTGATTGGGCATAAGCTTTGGCGATTATTTGCTCTTTCATTTTCTTCCTATCTAAAAAATCTTATCTGAGTTCAGAAACAATTTTTTGAGTCGCTTTCGTTTGGAAATCTTTATTCCCTTTAATAGTCGTTTTCGCACCTAAAACAACTTTATTAATGAGGTCATGATTTAATTCATCAATCAATTCTTTTTTCTCACCATCAAGCTTATTTTCAAGATCGCGCTTCATACGTGCAATTGTCGTTTGAGTTTCTTCACTTTGATTTTTTGCAAATTGAGCAGCTTCAGAATCATAATCAGCTGTGATTTTTACTAATTCTGAATCTAAGTTTTTAATTTTTGCTTGAAAACTATTAAGGCGATCTTCTGCATCTTTATTATTTCTTGCTGCTGATTCCATTAGTGATTTTACATCTGCAGCTTGTTTGTTGAATTTTTCCCTCAACGGTTTAACAACCTTTGAAAGAATTGCAAGCATGATTATAAAGTTAACAAATGGATATTTTAAATCCCAAATACTTGCTTCGTGGTGAGCGGCTTCTTCAGCTCCGGCCACAGAAATAAGTGATGTGAATAAAAAAGTATAATAGATAATCGATTTCACTATAAATCCTTATTTAGTAAGTTTTTCGACTAGATTCCCAGCAAGTTTATCAGCTTCTGCCATTACAACAGTTCTTTTTTCTGACAAGTCTTTTAGGATTTTATTTTTTCTTTCGTCGTATTCTGAGTTGATTTTCTCTTCTGCAGATTTAAGTTGGTCTCTTTCTTTATTCATCACATCTGATTTCTTTTTTTGTGTATGAAGTTGTGAATCAGAGTGTGTTTTTTCAATTTTTGCTTTGTATTGATCTGCAAGCTCTTCTGCTTGCTTATAAACTGCGTGAGCGTGGTTTTCTAATTTCGTTGTTTTTCCTTCTCTTTTTTCTAAAACTTCTTGAAGTTTTTTGAAAAACATTGGGGCAAGGATATTGAACAATACGAGCAGAATACCAAATTGTATTAGAGCGGTTTTATCGATTTTTAGAGCATTAATAATTACTAGAATCGTATCCATTTTTTCTATTACTCCAACAGTAGCGAAAGCTCGCGTAATATTATTAGAATTTGTGAAAATTTTTTTCACTTATGAATAAAGCTTTAAGCGTTTATCGTCAAGAAAATTTAAGGTTATTGTAATTTGCTGCGATCAGCTTTGAATGTTTTTCTTGTCGCGCATTTTGGTTGTTCCGTGGAAAATAACGCCTTCTTCAACAATGAGACTTGGCGTTGTAATAATTCCCTCAAATCTTGCTGGTTTTAAGATCTCAACGCGTGAGCTTGCTTTGATATTTCCTTTAACCGATCCCGCGATAATAATAATGTTTGCGTTGATGTCGGCGTTGATTATTGCGCCTTCAGAAATAACTACCGTATCGTTTGAAAAAACACTTCCGTTTACGATCCCTGCAATTCTGGCAGTGCCATTGAAAGAAAGGTTTCCTTCAAATTTACAACCCTCTTCAATAATCGCTGAAACTTCTCCGCGGCGTCTTTCCATAAACGTGGTCCTTTAAATAATAAGTGGTCCGATAGGACCACTTATTAGAAATTAATTTCTTAGTTCTATCTTACTTTGATAATAAGAATTCATATATATCGTTAAATTCTGCCTCATTGCTAAACTTAAGTACGATATTCCCAGAACCATTTTTACCCGAGTTAATTCCAAAGTGGTAACCTGTTTTTTGCTCGAGAGTCTTTCTAAATTGATCAAGTTTTTCATCAAAAAATGGATTTTTCCTAGCTGCCTTTTCTTTAAGTGGTTTTTTGCCTTTAATTCCGTTTTCTAAATCGCGGACAGACCAATTATTAGCTACAGCCTCGTTAGCGAGTCTAATGGCATCCTCACGCTCTTTAACAGCTGCTAGAATTTTAGCGTGACCAAAAGAAAGCGATTCTTTTTGAAGAAGATCAATTACTGGACGAGGAAGGTTCAATATTCTTAGAAAGTTAGCAACTGTTGAGCGTTCCTTTCCAAGTTTTTTTGCTACGTCTTCTTGAGTGAGTTTGTATTCGTTCATCAATTGGTAATATGCCAATGCTTCTTCCACACAATTTAAATCTGATCGTTGAACGTTTTCAATGATCGACATGATCATTTTTTCACGTTCAGTCGCTCTCTTCACCACGACAGGAACTTGCCCAAGACCCGCTTTTTTAGCTGCTCTTAAACGTCTCTCACCTGCCACTAGTTCGAATTGACCATTTTCTAATTCAGCTACAATTAGCGGCTGAATAATTCCATTTTCTTTTATAGATTCAGCAAGTTCTTCTAAATCTTTTTCTTTAAAAATTTTTCTTGGTTGATTTGGATTTGTCTTAATTGATCCAACATCTACAAGCAGGGGCGTATTTTCAATTCGAATTTCTACTTCTCTTTCCGCTGGAGAATTATCTTCGATTTCTTGATTTCCATAGTGACTATTATAAGTCTGATTAACAACAGACTGAGGAGTCGACTCTTGAAGTAGTGATGCGATTCCTTTTCCTAGTGCAAGTTTCTTGGCCATAACAACTCCGTAAGCTTATTGCTCGAATGATTGAGTTCCATCAAAATTAATATTTTCTAAATTAGGGAGAATATCCATAATCAATTCTTCAGGAATTTTTGGTATTGAAGTTTCTTCTGGTTTCACCGCTACTTTTGATGACCCACTTTTCTTAAAACGTTCTTTAAGAATAAGTTCCTTGGCCAAGGCTAAATAGGCTTCACTGCCTTTTGATTCGATATCGTAAAGAATAATTGGTTTTCCAAATGAAGGACACTCAGCAAGCTTTACGTTTCTTGGAATAATTGTATTGAAAACAGAATCGCCAAAATGAGTTTTAATTTCATTGGCAACTTGCTTGTGTAAACCTGAACGTGAATCAAACATCGTTAATAAAATTCCATCTAATTCCAATTCTGGATTTAGCGATGATTTAATTAATTTAACTGTGTTCAATAATTGTGCGAGTCCTTCCATTGCTAAATATTCTGTTTGCATAGGAACGATGTATGAGTGAGCTGCGTTCAATGCATTTACAGTTAAAAGTCCCAATGAAGGAGGACAATCGATGATAATATAATCGTAGTCCTTTTCAACAGCTTTAAATGCTGTTTTTAATTTTGATTCGCGAGCAAACAAACTCACTAACTCTAATTCTGCTCCCACTAAATTGTTATCAGAGGGACAAATATCAAAACATGGAAGTTCTGAGTGGTAGATCGCTTCTTTTAAACCAATCTGACCAATCAATGCATGATAAATATTTTTTTGAGCAAATGTATCTTTCGAAAGACCAATACTGATACTTCCGTTACCTTGTGGATCGAGGTCTATTAGTAGAGTCTTTTTCTCAGCTACTGCTAGACACGCCGCCAAATTTACTGAAGATGTAGTCTTACCTACCCCACCTTTTTGGTTCATCATCGCTATAATTTTAGCCATTTAGATTCCTCATTTTTCGTATTTGATTGTGTATTTATACTAATAAATATTACTAAAGTAACTCAGAAAATTTAATAATTTTTTCAGTTTGCATTGTTCCACGTAGAACTTTTCTATTTTTGAAGCCTAAAAACATTCGACCCTCCGTCCCAGGAACATCGTACGACTTTTCTTCAATGAGTTCCCAATTACTTTCGATCATATCCTCTATATCTTCCAGCTCATAAAAGTTTGGTCCTTTATAAAAGAAAACATATAAAGTTTTATTTGTGCGCAACAGTGGAAGGTAGTCCGAAACTTTTCCCACACCTTTAAAAGTGATGACGGTGTCGACATCAAAGTCCACGGTCTCTAATCTTTGATGTTTTAAAAAAACATTTATTAAGCCAAGTTTTCCGGCAATCTTTTGAACAACCTGAGCTTTTTTTGCTCTGGCCTCAAATCCGATAAATTTTTTATCTGGGTTCGTGAAGGCCAAAGGCAAAATTGGAAATCCGCCACCAAACCCAACATCCACCATTAACTTGGTTTTCTCGAGTGCGTTTTTAAAAACATTACTTTCAGTTTCAGGCAAAACTGAATCCACGATTTGTTTTTGGTAAAATTCTTCGGGTGAGGTAATTCTTGTCAAATTGATTCCGGCAAACTCACCAGTAAGCAGATCAAGGTACTTTTTACTAAAATCTTTCATTAAATTATGTTCCCGGCCACGTATGCTAGGGTAGCGGGTCTGATTCCTTCAATTCTTTGCAATTGAGCGAAAGTTTCCGGTCTAATTGTCTTAATCCGGAGTTTGCACTCGAAAGAAATATTTTTTGAATCGGCCAAGCTTTCCCAGTTTATTTTCTTTTTTCCTAGTCTATTTATTCTTTCAGACTCCACTACTGCTCTATCAATATAGCCTTCGTACTTTGTTGCAACGGCAACTGTTCGAACAACATCTATGTCGAAAGCTATTCCCAGTCTTCTTGTTTCACGATCCAATACAGTTATTGGATTATTATCCGGTCGCTTTAAGAGTTCTTTGAAAGAGATATTAATTTCAAGTGGTCCATAGTTGTACTGATCAAAGTAGATCTTGTTCTCTTTTGTTGAATAGAGCATCGTTGAATCGACCAATTTTTCTAAAAGCGAGACTTCTTCTAGAAATTCTTCTTGAAAATCATCGAGCGCAGAAGTTAATTCCAACTCTCTTCTGTATTTTCGCATTCTAGGAATAGTGTTATCTTCTCGTACGTACAATCTATTCTCCGAGCGAGCTGTGAATAGTCTATAAGGCTCATCTCTCTTATTTGTGACTAAATCTTCGACCATAACTCCAATGTATGAGTCATATCGATCTAAAACCAGTGGATTTTTTCCCAAAAAGGCTAAAGCGGCGTTCACTCCAGCAATAATTCCTTGTCCGGCGGCTTCTTCATAGCCTGAAGTCCCACAAACCTGGCCAGCAAAATACAATCCAGGAATGGAAATATACTCCATTGTTTTAGAGAGTTGTGAAGTATCAACAACGTCATATTCAACTGCGTAGCCATGAACTAGAATTTTTGCGTTTTCAAGTCCAGAAATAGTTTGAATAAAGCTTTCTTGAACATCTTTTGGTAGCGAAGTTGAGACTCCATTTGGATAAATTGTCTCTAGATCAAGTCCTTCAGGTTCAATGAAGACATGATGAACATCTTTTTCCGTATAACGGAAAGCTTTGTCTTCAATGCTAGGACAATATCTAGGTCCAACACCTTTTATTTGTCCGTTAAATATGGGAGATCTTTCTTTATTTGCGCGAATTATCGATAGAGTTTCATAATTCGTCTTCGTTAAATAACAAGATACTTGTCTAGATTCTCTTTTGAACGGTGAATTCAATGAATGGAAGTTTCTTGTGCCCGAATCACTTTCCTGAGGTTCTAATTTTGAAAAATCTATTGTTTTTCTGTCCAACCTAGGCGGAGTACCTGTTTTAAATCTATTTGGAAGTGTTTTTATTTCATTAAAAAGCTCGTTCAATCCAACAGACTCTTTACACTCTACTCTTCCACCGGCCGTTTGCTCTTCCCCTGTATGAAGTTTTCCACCGAGAAAAGTTCCAGTAGTGACGACAATTTTCTTGGCGGTAACAATATTTCCCAATTCTGTTGTAACGGTAAAATGAGAATCAACTCTTTCAACCGATCGAACCATCTCGCGAATAATTGATAAATTTTGAACAGCTGCCAAAAGCTCTTCTACATTTTTTGTATATAAGTCTTTATCAACTTGTACTCGAGTGGACTGAACCGCAAATCCCTTTGATTCATTTAATGTTCGGTATTGAATTCCCGCCTTGTCGGCGACGATTCCCATTAATCCACCAAGTGCATCTATCTCGCGAACAACTTGCCCTTTCCCTACTCCGCCGATGGCCGGATTACATGGAGCTGAAGCAAGACTTGCATTCGGTGAAGAAATTAATCCTACCTGTAAATCAAATTGGGAAGTGATCCAAGCTGCTTCTGCGCCTGCATGTCCACCGCCAATAATTAAAATATCGAAGTTCTTTTTCATAATTGTTCCACGTAGAACACTTTCATTTTGTTTTTGATTAGTAGTATAAAATTTAAGAATCGGCTACTTTCCAATGCAAAAATTCGCAAATATGGAATTAAGTACATCATCTGGAGAAAGTATCCCGATCAACTCACTCAAGTAATGTGAAAAAATATTGACCTCGGAAGACAAGATAGCTATATCATCTATCCCACTGATTTTACTTGAAAACTCGGTCTTTTTTAAATACAATTCATTTATGCACTGACGGTGTCTTTCTAGTAAAATTGGGCTATTAGCTGTCTGCTTATGGAACTTTTCCGACAAAAGGCCCTTTACAAGTGGTTCTATAGGGGCAGTCTTTGAAGGTGGTTCTATAGGACCATTTTTCATAACTGGTTCTATAGAACCAGAAAAATGTAGTGGTTCTATAGAACCAGTTTTGAGTGGTCCCATAGGACCAACAAGAAACTGGTTCCCTGAAATTGGTCCTATAGAACCAGTTTCAAAACTTGCAGAAGCACTAAAATTTACGCGAATTTTACTAAGATCTAAAAGAGAAATTTTTTTCTGAAAATCCAATTTGTCCCAATGAGAAATAAGCAAAAGATCAAACTCCACTCCGCTTAATTTTTCTAAATAATCTGAATTCGTTTCAAAAGGATTAATAATTAAAATCTTAAAAAAAGCGCGATTTAAAATTTCAAACGCGCGATCAATTCCGATGTTTTCGATGACATCTTTCGACTCCCGAATTCCTGCAGTATCGACCAATTTATAGTTGGTCCCATCAATATGAATGAGCTCGGAAATATAATCGCGTGTGGTTCCAGCGATATTTGAGACAATCGAGCGGTTCTGTTTAACTAAAAGATTAAAAAGTGAACTTTTGCCAGCATTGGTTTGGCCAACGAGCACCACTTCAGGTGAGAGAAGTGATGAAACATTTCCCACTGTGCGAGCATGCAACGACTCTAGAATCTTCGAAAAATGAGAAAATGAATAATTGAACAATTTTTTCGACTCTTCCTCCCCCACATCTTCAGAAAAATCGATTGAAATCTCAACGGCTGCTTTGAGTTTTAAAAAACTATCGTAAAGGGCCAAATATTGAGCGTGTAATTCACCCTGCAATATATCGAGACCCTGAGTCAGCATTAAATTTGAATTGGCATTCAAAAGCATATCTAGGCCTTCAACCTGCGAAAGCGACAATTTTTTATTTTTTAATGCGCGATAAGTGAACTCACCTGGATGAGCCGCCCTAAAACCAGCATTTTTGATAAAAATATCTAAAATTCTTTGAATGTTGAGTAAGTTTCCATGAACTGAGAGTTCAAGTACGTTTTCAGAAGTATAACTTTCCCCTTCTGGAAAAAATACCATCAGTCCGTTATCAAAAATTTGATCGTTAAAAACAATATTAGTTAAATGTGAAAAACGTGGTTTTATTTTATTTAGTGAAAAAGAAAAAAAGGGCTGTAGGGAAAGAAGCTCTTTGAAACCTGAAAGCCTTATCACTGCAATCGCAGTATTGGATTGTGTTCCAGTACTGCATGCAATGATAGGGTGATCGTCAGTATAAAAATTCATAATAAAACATTTTTTTAAATCTAGTCCGCCATTCTGTAAACAAGCGCCTGTTGAGCAACGCCAACAACTGTTGATACAAATATATAAAGAACTAAACCAGCTGGTAAGCTCTTCATAATAAATGCAAAAATAACTGGCATAAACATCATGATTTTTTGTTGTGTAGGATCTACTGTTGTCTGTGGAGTTAATTTTTGTTGAGCAAGCATCGCAAGACCCATTAAAACTGGTAAAACATAAAAAGGATCATGAATACTTAAGTCGTGAATCCATCCGTAAAATGGAGCGCCAACAAGCTCAACTGCACTATAAAGAACACGATAAATAGCAAAGAAAAATGGCATTTGCAGAAGTAATGGAAGACATCCAGAAAGTGGATTTGCTCCAGCTTTTTTGAAAAGATCCATAGTCTCTTTTTGCATTTTTTGAGGTTCATCTTTGAATTTTTCTTTAATTTTTGCAAGCTCAGGTTGAATCGCTTGCATCTTCTTCATACTCTTAAAAGATTTGTATTGAAGAGGAAAAGTAATCAAGCGAATTAAAATTGTTAGAAGAATAATCGCAATACCATAATTTGGAATATATTTATGAATGAATTGTAGTCCACGTAAAATCGGCACAGCTAAAACAGCAAAAAAACCAAAATCTACTGACAAGTGAAGATTGTCCCCTAGGGAAATTAACGTATCGTAATTTTTCTTAGTGAAAACCAATTCACCATCAAATGATTTAGTAGCAGTTGGAAGTTCAACAAATAATTGTCCTGCTTCTGTTGTCTTATATTTCGCTGCAGTTTTTTCTTTTAAAATAAGAGCGAATAAATGGTAATTATAATCCACACCAAACCATTTCAATGTTCCGTCTTCTTGTTTATCTTTTGAAACAGCAATATGTTTAACGTCATTGCCAAAAAGTGCAAATTGTCTAACTTGACCGTTATCTAATTTCTTTTCCTTTGCTTCAAAAACAAATCGGAATTTATATGGTTTTTCAGAAGTTAAATTAAAAGTTACTTTTCCATTATCTTGAATAGAAGATGTATAAGTCACACCGTAATTTAGATTTTTCCCAACGATTAAATTTTTACCTTGTTGTTCCATTTGAAAAAACAAATCTGCTGGTCCGTACTCTGTTACTACTTGAATACGAAGGGGTGTTGGAACATCCGATAAAGATCCAAAACTAAAAACTGAGTTTGGATTCTTCATATCAGTAACTGAAAGATCATTGTTTATTGTGAATTCAAAATCATTATGCTTAAGTGTGCTAGCAACAATAGTCGTTGGAATAGCGGCTGGAGTTGTTGTTGATCCACTTAGAGTTGCTGGACTTGTGGGTGAAGTAGTTGTTTCAGTTTTAGCTAAGGCTGCTTCTTGTTTCACTGCAGTTTTAAGAGTGTTTTCTGTATTTTTTGGTGCGAAATAGTATTGCCATCCAAAAAGAACTACACCAGAGAGAACAACGGCAATGAATGCGCGTTTTTGATCAGAATTTAACATGTAAAAAACTCCAAAATATTTATTCGCGAGGAACGGGATCGTGCCCGCCTTCGCAGAATGGATGACATCTTATTATACGTCGTGATGAATACCATAGAGCACGAGGAATTGGAAACTTCTGAAAGCACTCTTTTGAATATTCTGAACAACTTGGATAGAACCTACATTTGGGTCCTAGCAGTGGTGATATAAAATATTGATAGAAACGAATAAGGAGAATGAATAAAATTTTCATTTACACCCTTTTAACTTGCCGCTCAAGGTAGAGAAAAAATTCTTCTATATTTTTTAGCAATGTTTCTTCTTTAATTGTTTGAGGTTCAGGTGCAAGACTTCGGTTCCAAGAAACAACAATTAAAACGTCTGCCCCAAGAAACTTGAATTTGGATTGTCGAAAAAATTCGCGTAAAATTCTCTTCAATCGATTCCGATCATGAGATTTCCCAATCTTCTTGGGAACACTCAAACCAATACGAGACTGATTAAAAGAATTTTTCTTATAATAGATGATTAATGAGGGCTTTTTGAACGAAAGAGAATCGACTTTAAGCTCAGAAAAATCGCTGGCCGAGAGAAGGCGAAATTGTTTTTCAAACCGACTGTCGGCCACAGCTATTACTTAGTACTTGAAGATACCGTAAGGCGAGCGCGACCTTTTGCTCTTCTTGCCTTAATTACGTTCTTTCCGCCTGGACTTGCCATTCTTTTAAGAAATCCATGTACTCTTAATCTTTTTAACTTCTTTGGTTGCCACGTTCTTTTGCTCATTCAGATATCCTCTAAAACGACATTAAATAATTGAAGAGATACGATTATATTTTCTTTTGTGAAAGGTCAATGCTAAACAGGCCGCGTCACGTGTAAGAAAATGTGAAACTATGATTTATGGCCATTAACTTTTGGGCCATGCTACATCTTTTGTCTCAGAATTTTTTGGCAGTCCCTCGGAGCACACACACATGGCGCATGATTTTCCATTCGATCATTTTCTAAAAATTGGTAATAAAAATAGTCCTACGTCCTTTAATCAATTTAATCCTGATCTTTCTAAAAATTCCGCTGAAATTAGCCAATCTAGCATTCCAGATGCTGAGCTAAGTGTAATTAATCAGGAAGTTTTGAATCACCTTAAGACTATTGTTCCTGAAATGAAATTTAAAACCTATTTTGAAAATAACTTCGAACTCAACCGAATTAATGAAGGTTCTGTGGTTTTTGAAGTAAAGACGGCATTTATAAAGAAATCCGTTGAAAACTATAAAGATGAAGTGGCGAAAGCACTTTATAATGTTTTAGGAACGCAGTTTGAAATCATTGTCGAAACTCGCGATAATAATGAACTAAATATTATGAGTTACAGCTCTAATAACTCAAATAACAATAATAAAAGTTTCAATGATGTAAAATTCACTTTGGATTTAACTCCTACGAAAGATGACCTAGTAGCAAAAGCTCAAGCTCAATACATTGAGCACATGCACCCGAACCAATCGGGAATAATTATCGATCGTTCAAAAACATTTGATAACTTTATTGTTGGACCAACAAATAATATGGCCCAAGCTGCATCGAAGGCTGTTGCACAAAATCCTGGCAAGAGTGGAAAATATCCATCTTTATATGTGCACAGTAACTCTGGTTTAGGGAAAACTCACCTACTCCATGCTGTTGCCAATGAAATAAATGAAAAACATCCTGGACTCACAATCTGTTTAATTACAGCTCGAGATTTTATGGATGAAATGATCACCCTAATGAAAAATAACAGAATCAATGAATTCGTAAAAAAATATACGGAAAAAGTTGATGTCTTAATGATCGATGATATCCATGAATTAAAAAACAAAGAAGGGACTCAAGATCAGTTCTTTCATGTGTTCAACGAAATGCACAATAAGGGTAAGCAACTTATCTTTACATCAGATAAACGTCCAAAAGAAATTGATGGTATCTCAGAGCGAATTAAAACTCGTCTTCAATGGGGACTTGTGGTTGATATCCAGCCACCTGACTTAGAAACGAGAATAGCTATACTTCGCCGCAAAATGGAAGCTTTAGATCTTTACGTCACTGAAGATGTTTTAACGTTAATTGCATCGAGAATTAAAACTAACATTAGAGAGCTTGAGGGCTCGCTGGTTAGACTTAAAGCTGTAAGTGAACTCATGAATGTGGAAATTGAAATTGACCTCGTAAAAGAGCAATTAATGCTTCCTAATAATGAATCAGAAAAAGAAATGACTATAGAGTACGTAGCAAAAGCGACTGCTCAGTATTTTAGAATTCCACTTGCGGATTTAAAATCAAAAGGCAGAAGCCAAGACATTACTAAAGCTCGTCATATCGCTATGTACCTGTCACGCAAGATCGTAAATGCCAAACAACAAGAGATCGGTGCATTTTTTGGTGGTCGAGACCATTCTTCAGTAATTCATGCCGTTAATACGATCGCAGAAAAAGTTAAAACAGACTCGTCTCTTTCAAAAGACATCAATTCGATCGAATCTAATTTATAAATCTAAGAAGATACTCAAAAGACAAATTACCACAGGAGCCTGCAAAGGTTTCTGTGTTGTCTCTTTTTTTGGTAAAAAGCGAAACTTATCCACAATTTGTTCACATACAATTAACAGACTTATCCACATAAAAGGGATGATTTGTGGGCTAAATACGAAAAAAAAAAAATTATTAACATTAGTAAGTTCGAAGAATATGTTTTCCACAAAAACTTATCAACATTGTGAATAAGTTTGTGGATAAAAAATAAAAAAAGCCTCATCTTGGCCTAAATAAAAGCAATCTAAGAAGTTATGTGGAAAGGCCGTGGACAGAGCGTGATCAAACTTTATTTTTGGGGCATTTTAACAGAATATCCGTCAAAAAATGCCACGAATCAAGAAAGTTGTTAGAAACAATTAAGATAAATAAATAAGTTAATGAGCTGAAATTGTGAAACTTTCTTATATTTTCCACTTATCCACACTGTAATAAGAAAAGTATTAATAATAATAAATAATATAAGAGAAAGGGAGTATGTATGAAACTTCGCAGGAAGAAGACCCAGCGAAGCTTGATTTCACTTTTAGATAACGTTAAAAATAGACAATAAATTTATTGGAAAAAATTATGCTTGTTAAAATATCTGTAGCAGAACTCAAAGAAACACTTAATAAAATTCTAAGTGTTGTAGATAAAAAAAATACACGTTTAATTTTAAACTTTATTCAAATACAGGCTTTTGAAAATCGTATTGAGATGACTGCAACAGATTTAGAAGTATCAGCTAAGGTAACAACACCATGTCTTGTGGAAAAGTCCGGTACATTTTGTGTAAATGCCAAGAATATATTTGATATAGTAAAAGAACTACCAGATAAAGAATTAACAATAGAATTACCGGAAGGATCTAATAGTTTAAAACTATCGTGTGATAATATCAATTTCACACTCTTAATTTATACAAGTGAAGAATTTCCTCACTTGCAATTTGGTACCACTGGAAATGAATTTAAATTAAATTCAAATCAAATAATTGAAATAATCAACAAGACATCTCACGCAATTTCAAATGACGAAACAAGATTGTTTTTAAATGGAATATATCTACAAGAAGTTGATGGTAAATTAAGATCTGTGGCAACTGATGGTTATAGACTGTCTCTTGTAGAAACAGAATTAACAAATAACAAAATAGAAGCACTTATAAATGGAATTATCATTCCTAAAAAAGGCGTAACAGAATTAAAAAAAATAGCAGAAACTTATCCAGATAAAGATATAAGTATTTCTGTAGATGAATCGTTCATCTATTTGAACGCTAATAATACTTATTTATTAGCCATAAGATTAATTGCCAAAGAATACTTAAAGTATCAGGCAGTCATTCCAAAAAAGACGACATTCTTTGCTGATATTGAAAGAAGCGCTTTTTTAAATGCTGTGAGAAGAATAAAAATCATGGCAAATGAAAGATCAAATGGAGTGAAACTTTTAATTAAAGAAAATGAGATGATAGTCGCGGCTAATCACCCTTCGCTTGGAGACGCACAAGAAAAAATTAATATTCACTATTCTGGAAAAGAATTTGAAATTGGATTTAATGCTAAATTTTTACTAGATACGCTTTCAATATTTGGTGATGAAGAAATTCGCATGGAGTTTAATAACGAATTAAGCCCAGTGGCTATTAAGTCATCTAAAAATCAAAATTTCTTATGCATAGTCATGCCATTGAAGTTGTAATAAAAAAGAATGAGTAATTACAAAATTTCTAAATTGCAAGTTACGAACTTTAGAAATTTAAATCCGGACATAATTTCGTTTTCAAATGGTATCAATTGCATACTAGGTGAAAATGGAAATGGAAAAACAAACATACTAGAAGCCATTAATGTACTAGCTACAAAAAAATCCTTTCGTAAAAATACGAGTTTTCCACAATTTTTGAGTATAGACGGTGGAAAACCTGAAATAATATTTTCATCCGTTTTCCACAATCAAAATGACGATAAAATAAGTTACACATCTAAAATGACAACTGATTCAATTTTATGGTTTTTAGATGGAGCGCCTGTAAAAAAGAAATTGGATATTAAAATTGTTTTTATAAATCCATTTGATTCATATGGCTTCCATAACAGCGCTAGTGACCGAAGAGAGTGGATAGATTATTTTTTAGGCCAACTAGATTCTAATTATAAAAAAAATCTAAGCAAGTACACACAGGCATTGCGCTTTAGAAATACATTGCTGTCTAAGAAGCCTTCCAAGTTTAAAGAACAGATAATGGCCTCTGATGGAGAGCTCAGTTTATTGTCAATGTATCTAACGGCAAGACGTGTTGAGTTTTTAAAAGAGATTGAACCTTATATCGCAGATACTTTTCAAAAGATTTTTTCAGAAAAGCACAAATTAGAAATTAAACTAGATTCGCGAATTATTAATTTATCAGCAGTGAGTGTGCAGAAAATATTTCTTAACAACCTAGAAACAGATTGTGAGAGAGGACATACGTCGTATGGTCCACACAAAGATGACTACGTGCTTCTATTTGACGGTTTAAACTCTTTTGATTTCTGTTCTTTAGGCCAACAAAAAATGAGTTATTTAAGCCTCTTATTTGCCTATATAGAGCTTTTTCGGTATAAATATATGTCCTACCCCATCGTGCTAATTGATGATGTTTCTGGCGAGCTAGATCAGCATCGATGGCGAAGACTAGTTGAGTATTTAGAAAAACGTGAATTTCAAGTTTTGATAACTACGGCCAACGAAAAATTTAAGGAAGAACTAGATCGAATAAGCGGGGCCAATAAAATCTTAATTAAGAACGGCTCAGTGATTCACTAAACTCTTCTCTCTATAAAAATGGAATTTTGCAACTTAGAGGAGTACCGCCTTGGAAGAAATTAAAGCTAATAGTGATCACAAAGATCAAGCACACGAGTCCATTTCAAAAGTATCTGTTGAGTATGGATCTAATCAAATTAAAGTTCTTGAAGGACTAGATGCGGTTAGAAAAAGACCAGGTATGTATATTGGTGATACGGGAATGCGTGGTCTTCATCACTGTGTATACGAAATTGTAGATAACTCTGTTGATGAAGCTTTGGCAGGATATTGTACACATATTGAAGTGGTAATTCATATTGATAACTCGGTAACCGTTGTTGATAACGGTCGAGGAATTCCAACTGATATACACCCTACAGAGGGTATTTCTGGTGCTGAACTTGCCTATACAAAACTACATGCTGGTGGAAAATTCAACGAAGATGGCGGAGCTTATAAAGTTTCTGGTGGATTGCACGGAGTTGGTGCAGCTGTTGTAAATGCACTTTCTAAATGGGTAAAACTAGAAATTAAAAAATACGGTAAACTTCATGAACTAAATTTTGATCACGGAAAAGCAACTGCCGTGATAAAAGAAATTGGTGTTCTAGAAAATCCAAAAGAAACTGGAACTAAAGTAACATTTAAACCAGATAATGAAATTTTTGAATTCCATGAATTCAACTACGACACACTTGCAAACAGATTCCGTGAGATGGCGTTTTTAAATAGAGGTTTAAGAATTTCTTTAAAAGATGAAAGATCAGAAAAATCTGATTTATTTTATTTTGAAGGTGGGATTTCTGAATTTGTTAACTATTTAAATCGTGCAAAAACGGCGATTCATAAAAAAGTAATATATTTCATACAGACTAAAGATGATTATGAAGCTGAAGTTGCACTTCAGTGGACGGATTCGTACAACGAAGTTATAACTTCATACGCAAACAATATTTCAACACCTGAGGGTGGTACTCACGTTTCAGGATTTAAGACGGCACTTACTCGCGTTTTAAATAACTATGCAAAAGATAATAATCTTCTTAAAAACATAAAAATCGCACTAACAGGTGATGATATGAGAGAAGGTTTAACAGCTGTCGTTTCTGTAAAATTAAAAGAGCCACAATTTGAAGGACAAACAAAATCTAAACTTGGTAACTCTGAAGTTGAAGGAATTGTGAACTCTCTTGTTGGGGAAAGCTTTAAAACTTACTTAGAAGAAAATCCAGAAATAGGTAAATCAGTCATTAAAAAATCTGTAGATGCTGCCGCAGCTAGGGAAGCCGCAAGAAGAGCGCGTGAACTTACACGCCGTAAAAACGTTTTAGAATTCTCAGGTCTTCCTGGGAAAATGGCAGATTGTCAGGAATCAGACCCTGCTCAATGTGAACTCTATATCGTAGAAGGGGACTCTGCGGGCGGATCGGCAAAACAAGGTCGGGATCGCAGAGTGCAAGCTGTACTTCCTTTGAAAGGGAAGATTCTAAATGTTGAAAAAGCTCGTTATGAAAAAATGCTAGCCTCAGAAGAGATCAAAAATTTAATTCAAGCTTTTGGTACAGGTGTTGGTAAAGAAACATTTAATATTTCAAAACTCCGCTACCATAAAATTGTTATCATGACCGATGCTGATGTTGATGGATCACACATTAGAACTCTGATACTCACTCTACTCTATCGTCAATTCCCGGCGCTAATCGAACAAGGCTATATCTACATCGCTCAACCACCACTTTATAAATATAAAAAAGGTAAAATGGAGACGTATTTAAAAGACGATAAACGCCTGGAAGAATACTTGGTTAATAATGCGACTCAAGATTCTAAAATTACTATCGATGGTGAAGTAATTACAGGTGAAGCAGCAAAACTTCTAATCAATAAAGAAAGTCTTTATAGAAAAACTCTTTCTTATTACGACACTCATTACGATACTGATTTATTAAAAAAATTAGTAGAAGATGCTGATCTTCGCCCTGATGATTTAACTAATTTTTCTAAAGTTGAATCTGCCGCTAAGAAACTTAGTGAATATTTTAAACCATTAGAAAACCAAACGTTAAAATTTTATACCATCATCGCAGAAGAAGATGTTGATACAAAGGTTTGTTCAATTCGTTTAATTATTAAAACTGCCTCGAGAACAAAAAAGTTTAAAATTAGCGCGGGATTCCTTCGATCGCCTGAGTACGCTGATTTAGTAAACAGTTTCGACGGTATCAAAAAATACGCAAAAGCTGCTTTCAAAATTGAACGCGAAAAAGACACGAGAGAATTTTCGTCGCTGACTGAATTTTCTGAATTTGTTATCCAAGATGGAAAACAAGGCGCTTATATTCAACGTTATAAGGGACTAGGAGAAATGAACCCAGAGCAACTTTGGGAAACAACTATGAACCCACAAAACAGAACTCTTCTTCAAGTCAAAATTGAAGATACACTTGAGGCTGATCAAGTCTTTACGGTATTAATGGGTGATCAAGTTGAACCGCGTAGAAAATTTGTTGAAGAAAATGCATTGAATGCAAGAAATCTCGATGTCTAATGCTGTTCGATTTTAAGAATTAAAGGATTAAGGAATTAAAAAATATGTCAGACGAAAACAACACACCAATTAATCACGGAAATATCACACCCGTAGTTATTCAAGATGAGATGAAAAATTGTTATCTTGATTACGCTATGTCGGTAATCGTTGGCCGTGCCTTACCAGATGTTCGAGATGGTATGAAACCTGTTCACCGCCGCGTTTTATTTGCGATGGATTCATTAAATAACTATCACAACAAACCATTCTTGAAATCAGCAAGAGTTGTTGGGGATATTATCGGTAAGTATCACCCTCATGGTGACTCTGCTGTGTACGGAGCAATCGTTCGTTTAGCCCAAGATTTCTCAATGAGATATCCGCTAGTCGATGGTCAAGGTAACTTCGGATCGATCGACGGCGATAACGCTGCGGCGATGAGGTATACAGAGATCAGGATGAAGAAGCTATCAGAACAAATGATGGCCGATTTAGATAAAGAAACTGTAGACTGGCAACCCAATTATGACGACTCGTTAGTTGAACCAAAAGTACTTCCAACAAAAATACCAAATCTTTTAATCAACGGTTCATCAGGGATCGCTGTAGGTATGGCGACAAATATTCCTCCTCATAATCTGACTGAGATTATGAATGGATTATTAACTTTGATTGAAACACCAGCAACTTCAATTGATGAATTGATGAAAATTATTCCAGGACCTGACTTCCCTACTGCGGGGGCCATTCATGGAACAGAAGGAATTCGTTCTGCATACCACACAGGAAAAGGTGTACTGCAAATCAGAGCGAAAATGGACGTTGAACATAACGCTAAAAAAGATCGTGATTCAATTGTTATCACGGAACTTCCTTACCAAGTTAACAAAGCAAAACTAATCGAGAGAATTGCTGAACTCGTTAACGAAAAAGAAATCACTGGAATTTCAGATCTTCGCGATGAATCTTCAAGAGAAGGGATTCGTGTTGTAATCGATCTTAAAAAAGGTGAAATCGCGACTGTTATTATTAATAAATTATACAAGTCGACTCCGCTGCAAACTTCATTTGGTATTATTTTCTTATCGATTGTTAACGGCCAACCAAAAGTTCTAAACATTAAAGAACAACTTCTGTATTTCTTAGATCACAGAAGAGAAATCGTTATTAGAAGAACTGTTTACGAATTAAAGAAAGCTAAAGAGCGCGCTCATATTTTAGAAGGTTTAAAAGTTGCCGTTGATAATATCGACGAAATCGTAGAGCTTGTTAAAAAATCTGAAGGACCTCTTCAAGCTAAAACAAAATTAATGAGTAACTACTCATTATCTGAAATCCAAGCGCAAGCTATTTTAGATATGAGACTACAACGCTTAACAGGTCTTGAGCGCGATAAAATCATTAAAGACTATAACGAGATCATGAAAGAGATTGCTCGTTTAGAATTAATTCTTGGATCTGATGAAGAAATTACAGCCATTATTAAAACAGAGTGCCAAGAAGTTCTAGAAAACTTCGGTGATAAAAGAAGAACTGAAATCGTCGCAAAAGCTGACGAAATTCACATGGAAGATTTAGTAAAACAAGAAGACGTTATCGTTACTATCACTCACAAGGGATATGTAAAACGTATGGCGATGGATACATACCGCACGCAAAAACGTGGAGGTACTGGAGTTAAAGGAGCTGATGGAGCAGATGATGATTTCTACACATCTATCTTCACGGCGAATACTCACTCTACTCTTTTTGTCTTCACGAACAAAGGCCAAGTATTCTCAATTAAGGTTTATAATATTCCAGAAGGAAATCGTACGACCAAGGGACGAAATATTGTTAACTTAATTCAACTTCCAGCTGGTGAAGCTGTTAAGAAAATTATGTGTATGCCAGATTCAATTGAAGGAAAATTCCTGATGATTGCTACTGAGAAAGGGATCGTTAAAAAATCTGAACTTTCTGAATACAAAAATATCCGTCAATCAGGATTAACGGCAATTAAAATTATTGAAGGCGATAATCTTCTATCTGTTAGAATTACCGATGGATCTAAAGACGTCCTACTTTGTTCTTCATCTGGAAAAATTATTCGTTTTGCTGAAACAGACTGCCGTCCACTTGGTCGCGTGTCTCAAGGAGTAAAAGGAATTGAGCTTTCTGATGATGAAAAAATTATCGGTATGGAGATTATCGACGATACTGTTGAGATTTTATCAATCACAGCCAACGGATATGGAAAACGAACAAGTGCTTCAGAATACCGTAGGCAATCTCGCGGTGGTAAAGGAATCCTGGCGATGAGATTAACTGAGAAAAATGGAGATATAATCGACATTAAACCAGTAACAGATAAAGACGATCTAATGATCATTTCGGATAAAGGACAAGTTATCAGAACAAAAATTTCTGGTATCTCGTTGATGGGAAGAACTACTCAAGGTGTGCGTTTAATCAAACTTAAAGAAGGTGAATTAGTCGTAGCGGTTGAGAAAATTATCGATCCAGATGAAGAATTAGAAACAGAGGTAGCAGCTAGCAATGAAACTGCACCAAAAACTGAAGAATAAATTTATTGGGGTAGTGATTCTAATCACTACCCTTTTTTTAGCCTCGTGCGATTTCACACCACCAATTAATCGCAAGATTATTGACGCCCAAAACTACATCACTGAACAAAAATATAATAAAGCAGCTTTTCTCTATGAAGATATTTTAAAGAGTAATCCTGGTCCAGAATTACGTTTAAAAATTTGTTATCAGTTAGGAGAATTGTATTCGATCTATTTAGGGGAATATAAAAAATCAGTTTATTACTATAATGAAGTAAAAGATCTGACCGAAGATCCATTATGGTTAATTAAAACTGAAGAAAAACTCGCTGAAATAAATTTTAATTATAGAAAGAATTATAAAGATGCGATTAAGAACTATGTGAAGCTTTCAGAGTTTACTCCGAAGCTGAAAAAATATGATTATTTTCAGCTGCAAATAGCACTGTCTTATTATTATTTAAATAATACCGACGAAGCGATAAAGCAACTCACAAAAATTCAAACTGACACCAATCACGAATATTTCGTCCGCTCATTTTATTATCTGGGTCTCATCTATTTTGAGAAAAAAGATTTCAACAAGGCTTTATTTGTTTGGTCTGAGTACTTGAAGCGCGAGACAAAAAAAGAATATATAGTTCAAGCAAAATTTTTAGTCGCAAATATTTATGAGTCTACTGAAAATCTTAAAATGGCCTATGATATTTATTATTCTATTGCCAACGATTATCCAAATCCTGATGTTATCCAAAATCGACTATCGGCCCTGTATGAGCGACGCGTTTCTCGCCGGAGATAAATAGTGATCAATAAAATAAAAAATACGAAATGGATAAAAATTATGGGTCTTGCCATGAGTTTGCCCTCAACTATTTTTATTTCCATTTGGGGCTCTATGCAATTGGCGAAAATGCATATAATAAGTGAAACAGTTGCAATTATTTTATTTCTTGTCATCATCGGCAATATACTTTTTCTAATGGTTTACTATGCTAACAAGCGCAAAGATTGATCTAAAAAAATATTTCCTATATTCAACTAGCCTACTACTTATCGCCTTCGCTTCAAGTAGATCACAAAAAGAATATCTCAGTCTTTTGATTGTTTTTTTTGCAGCATGTCTAAATCAATGGATGCTTGTAACAGCAGTACGAGACGCATCAAAAAGTGCAGTAACTGGCGTTCCGGCTAACAAACTAAAGATGCTTTTTTTGATTATTGGTAAGGTCGCCGTCATAGCGGGCGCCTTAATTTTTAGTGTACAAATTATGGGGAACAGGGTAATTATTCCTGTATTAATTTACGTATTACAAATAGCTGTCCTCTACCTGAGTTTCAAAAAAACTTAGAGCGGATCTAGGATTTAAAGATATGAAAAAACTCTTAACATTTTGTGCTTTAGCACTTTCAAGTTCTACTGTTTTTGCAAGCGAAGGTTTTACTTGGCTTTCAAAAGCAGCAACAGTCTCTGGAGTTGAAGAAGCTTTTCATAACCAAGGGATTCATCACTTCGAACATATCCTTACTTTCTCTTTAGTGGGAATTGCTCTTTTGGTTTGTGGAATTCTTTACCGTTCAAAAGTATCAAACGTAGAAGCAGCAGCTGTTCCTGAAGCAGGAATCACTTTCAGAAATATTACAGAATTATACGGAACTTTCATCATGGCCCAGTGTCGTGCTGTTCTTGGAGAAAAAGATGCTCCAAAATATTTTTCTTTCGTAGCTACGATCTTCATTTTAATTTTCTTATCAAATGCAATTGGATTGATTCCTGGATTTTTACCTCCAACTGAATCAGTAAATACTACACTTGCTCTTGGTATCTTCTCTTTCCTTTACTTCAACATTAAAGGTTGTAAAGAAATGGGAACATTGAATTACCTAAAACACTTTGCTGGACCACTTTGGTACATGGCAATTTTGATTTTCCCTATCGAAATTATTTCAACTTGTATTCGTCCAATATCTCTTACTCTTCGTTTATACGGAAACATGTATGGAGATCATATGGTTCTTGGAATTTTCTCTGAGCTAGTGCCAGTAGGAGTTCCAGTAATCTTTATGCTTTTAGGATTAATGGTTTCATTTATCCAGGCTTACGTATTTATTATGCTTTCAATGGTCTATGTTAGTTTAGCTACTGCTCATCACGATCATGATGAACACCACGCTCACCACTAATAGAAAACCGAACTTTAACTTTTTTAGGAGACACTTATGTCAAAGAAAATGATGGCCCTTATCTCTACTCTAGCTTTCCTTGCACTTACTGGTGCTGCATTCGCTCAAGAAGGTGCTGCTGCTGCTGCATCTACTGGTGGTGGATGGTTAGGATCTGATACTGCTACAAAATATTTCGCTTACTTCTTCGCACTAGGACTTGCAGTTTACGGTGGTACAACTGGTCAATCAAAAGCTGCTGCTGTAGCTCTTGAAGGAATCGCACGTAACCCAGCTGCTGCTGATAAAATCCAAACTCCAATGATTATTGCTCTTGCTCTTATGGAGTCACTTGTAATTTTCGCTCTTATTTCTTCTAAACTTGTTTAATCATAAAAAGAAAAATTAAGATAAAAAAAGGGGAGCCTAGGCTTCCCTTTTTTATGTATGCAAATTATTGGCAAAGGCGTGCAGAATATAATTTTTAGAGTAAGCTCATGTGTGAAAGAAAAATAGCAGCAGCGTTTGCTGCATTTAAGTGAGCAACTTGTGGATTTATTTTAATTTTTAGAATGATGTCGGATAGATCCAAGATGTCGTGATCAACCCCGTGTCCTTCACTTCCAATTATCAAAACACATTTTTTGGGAAAATTAAAAGTAGCAAGATCTATTGAGCGATCGATATTGGCGGTGGAAATTATAGTGTAGCCAAGATTCCTAAGTTTCTGAAAATCAGTTCGAACATCTTTAGAGTGATTTGATTTCATTGCAAAAATATTTCCCATGGAAACACGAATGCATCTTCTTAAAAACGGAGAACAAGTTTTTTCATCAGTAATTATTGAATTGATATTAAATCCAGCCGCAGAGCGAACAATGCTGCCCACATTCTCAGGGGAACTTAATCCGTTTAAAAGAATGATTCGGTTATCAAGGTATTCAAGTTTTGTATCAGCTGGTTTTTCAATGAGGAAAAGAACTTCGAATTCAATTTTAAATCCCGCGATAGATTCTAATATTTCTTTTGAAGCAATAAAGTTTGAATCAAAATTGAGTGAATATTTTTCAGCAAAAGATTTTGTGGATAAAGTCTTGAGTACAGCCCTTTTACTGTGGATAAACTGCAAAAATAATTTTTCGGATTCACAAACAACTAAATTATTGTCATGAAGAACACGATCGCGCATTTGAGTGAACTCAAGAATGCGCGGATCATCTGAAGATGTTATTTCAATCATGCTTTAAGAACTTTTTTTAGGTATTTACCAGTGTGTGACTTAGGATTTTTTGCAACTTGCTCTGGAGTTCCCTCTGCAACAATATCGCCACCGCCACTTCCGCCTTCAGGGCCAAGATCAATTACCCAGTCTGCCGTTTTAATAACATCGAGATTGTGTTCGATAATTAAAAGCGTGTGACCTTGTTCAACCAATTGTTGAAGAGCCGAAAGAAGTATTTTTATATCTTGAAAATGAAGACCTGTTGTTGGTTCATCTAGAACATAAAGACAATGGCCCTTAGTTCGTTTTGATAATTCTCGAGAAAGTTTTAATCGTTGCGCTTCCCCGCCAGAGAGTGTTGTTGCTGGTTGACCAAGTTTCATATAGCCCAAGCCAACGGAGTTTAGCGTGCTTAATACTCTTTGAAGTTTAGTGTGGTTTTTAAAAAACTCAGCTCCTTCTTCAATAGACATATCAAGAACTTCAGAAATATTTTTGCCTTTATAAAGAACAGATAAAGTTTCTGGATTATATCTCCTACCTTTGCATTCAGTACAAGTAATATAAACATCTGGAAGGAAGTGCATTTCAATCTTCTTTACACCGTTTCCTTCACACTCTTCGCAGCGACCACCTTTAACGTTAAAGCTAAAGCGACCTATTTTATATCCACGAATTTGAGATTCGTTAGTTGAAGCATAGATTTCTCTTATGTCGTCAAATAACCCAGTATATGTTGCCGGATTAGAATGAGGAGTTCTTCCGATTGGAGATTGATCGAGTTCTATAATTGTTTTTATTTCATCGACACCAGTAAGCGAGTTGTAGTTAGCTTTTTGGTAGAGAGTTTTATGAGTATTTGTTAAATGTGTTTTAACTGCAGGCACGAGTATTCTGTGAATCAAAGTTGATTTTCCGGAACCACTAACACCAGAGACGCAAACTAATCCACCGAGAGGAAATGCGACAGAAAGATTTTTAATATTGTGTTCGTGAGCACCATTAAGTTTTAAAAACTTTGTAGCTTTTTTTCTAACGGCTGGTGTTTCTATTCTTTGGTCACCAGAAAGAAATTTAGCTGTCAGAGATTTTTTATTTTTTAAAATTTGGGGAATTGTTCCATGAGCAACAACTTCTCCACCGTGAATACCTGCCCCTGGGCCCATATCAATTAAATAATCTGAAGCTAACATTGTGTCTTCATCGTGTTCGACAACTAAAACAGTATTTCCAATATCGCGTAATGATTTGAGCGTTTTAATTAATCGGTCATTATCTCTTTGGTGTAAACCAATACTTGGTTCATCTAAAACATAGAGAACGCCAGAAAGAGCAGAACCAATTTGAGTCGCGAGGCGAATACGTTGAGATTCACCACCTGATAAAGTCATCGCTCCACGATTGAGTGTGAGATAGTTTAGGCCAACGTCCAAAAGAAAACGCAGACGAGAAACAATTTCTTTTAAAAGCTTATCGGCAATTATTTTTTTCTCTCCATCAAGCTTAATGGCCGTTAAATAGTCAAAGCATTCAGCGATAGAAAGGGTACAAAGATCCATGATGTGCTTGTCACCAATCTTAGTTGAAAGCGCTACGCGGTTTAGGCGAAGTCCATGGCAACTAGGACAAGTTTTAATGTTCATGAGTTTTTCAAGTTCGATGCGAACTTTATCAGAACCAGATTCTAAAAACTTTTTTTCTAACCAAGCAGATAGACCTGGAAATGCTTTTGAAAATTCAAAGTGAGAATTTTCTGAAGTAAATGAATAGCGGTATACTTTTTCAGTTCCGTTAAAAAGAATATTGGTCATTTTTTTAGGAAGTTTTTTGAAAGGGACACTTACATCCACCCCTTCTTCTTCAGCAATTGTCTCAACCATCTTATAAAGAAAAGAATTTCGTTTTGATAATGGAGTAATTGCTCCTTCAAGCAAGGGAAGGTTTTCGTCAAAAATCATAAGGTCGATATCGAAAGTTTTAGTCTCGCCTAATCCGTTACAGACTTCACATGCACCAATAGGTGAGTTAAAAGAAAATAATCGAGGCTCTAATTCTGGAAAAACTTTATCACCTTTTGTAGACTTGTTGTGTTCTGAAAAAGTTAATTCTTTTTTATCATCTACAAGAATGGTTACGTTTCCTTCACCAAGCTTGAGAGCATATTCAATTGAGTCTGCCGTGCGTTTATCGATATCATCTTTAATAACGATTCGATCAACAACGATATCGAATTGAAATTTACCTTTTGGAGCTTTGGTTGATTCATCGATTTGAATCAGTTCCCCGTTGAGGCGTGCTCGTGAAAATCCCATGGTTAAGAATTTAGAGAGAAGATCTTTAAATTTAATTTTGTCGTTATAAGGAATTGTAGCTAAAATTTGTAGTTTGGTTTTATCACCAAGCTTCAATACTTCTTTCGTAATTTGAGTTGGCGTATATCTTCTAACTTCTAATCCCGTGTCTGGATCATAAAGAGTTCCAATGCGGGCATAAAGAACGCGGAGGTAATCGTATATTTCTGTCGTTGTTCCAACAGTTGAACGTGGGTTTTTACTCGAAGTCTTTTGATCAATGGCAATTGCTGGAGATAAGCCAGTTATCGATTCAACTTCTGGAGGTTGATATTGACCTAAAAATTGGCGAGCGTAACTTGAAAGCGATTCAATATAACGGCGCTGTCCTTCAACATAAATGGTATCAAAGGCCAATGAAGATTTTCCTGAACCAGAGGGCCCAGTAATTACGGTTAAAGTATTTTTTGGAATGCTAATGGTGACGTCTTTAAGATTGTGAACGGCAGCTTTAACAATATTAATTTCGTTGATCGACACTTATTACCTCGAAGGCTTGTTTAAACAGATAGAGCATACCAGAAATATTCGCTTTATTTTTACCATATAATTCAAATGCAGTGCCATGATCAACACTTAGACGTAAGAATGGTAAACCCAAAGTTATATTAAGTCCTAGAAGACCATATAGGGATTTGAATTGAGCAAGTCCCTGATCGTGATGCATATAAACGAGAAGTTGTTTTTTTGAATCATCATGTAGATAGTGAAGCGTATCTCCAGAGACGGGGCCCTTAAATATTTTTCCATAACTTTTTTCAAGCTTTAAAATAGCTTGTTTAATATACTTTTCCTCATCACCTAAAATACCATTTTCTCCAGCATGGGGATTTATCCCAGAAAAAATAACTTCATCAAAACTATTAAAATATTTTTTAAAGTTCTCTAGTGTAATTTTAACTTTGTTGACTATTAAGTCTTCAGTAATAGTTTTAGAAATGTCTTTAATAGCGATATGGTCAGTAACAAGTAGTACATTTTGAGCAAGGCCTTTAAACGTCATTGAGATATTTTTATTATTGAAATAACTTCTAAAAAATTCCGTATAGCCAGCTAAGTTAACATTGTTATAAACAAGTTGGTCTTTAGATGTTGGTAGGGTTATTAAAATATCTTCTGGTTTAATTAGATCAAGCGCTGTTAAAAGTGAGTTCGTCGATGAAAAAGAGGTGCTTTCAATGTTTTCAATAATAGCAAGTTCAGAAAAAAGTTTAGAACTTAAATTTAAATCGTTAAAGTTTTTTTCTAGATCTGCCTTTTTTACAATTAGCTTAATTAGTTTCTTCTCTTCTTTGGATAGAAGAAGATACGTTTTTAAAAATATTTCAAGGCCAATTCCTGATTCATGACCTTCAGTAACGTAGATCATTTTGAGCCTTGGGCTTAAAGAGATATTTTAATGTAGTGTTTGTTTCTTTCGCGATCAAACCAAACAGCAGCTTCATTTTTTACAGCAACTTCAAATAAATCATCTCTGATTTTGTCTTTTTGCTTGGTGAAGGCTTCAGATTCAACAAGATCTTTTTTTGCAACATAAAAAATGTGGTGTTGACCATTAAGCGTAATGGCCGCAGAAGCCGCACCTTCGTCTGTATGTTTTAAAAGATTTTTTAACTCAGGAGCAATGCCCTCTTCTGTGATTTCATCTAAATTGGCAGAAGTGAGAGTTGAGAAAGATTCAGGTAAAACACTGTTGATTCTATATTGCTTAACAACTTCTTCCATTTGTCCTTTTTCAAGTTTAGGCTGAACATCTTTTCCGATCGAATAATCAATCAATGTGTATTTAAAATTCAAACGAGAATCTTTGATATTGTTTTTGAAATAAGTATTTTTTACGTCTTGTTCTGAAACAGAAATTGTTGGAGAAACAACTCTGTTAATAAAGTAACTGTATTCTATCGCTTCTCTCAACGTTTCAAAATATTCGTCAAATGTTGAGCCTTGTTGTTTTAAAAAAACCATTAAAGCTTTGCGATCAACATTTAGTCTTTTCTCATTTGATTTGATTTGTGCTTCAACTTGATCATCAGTGATTGAATATCCAAGTTCGGTAAGTTTTGTGCGTATTAAGAATTTGTTTATTGAAATGTTTAAAACTTCTTCTGATGTATAAGAAGTTTTGTCATAAATCATAGGAGCGACATTTTTCTTAATAGCTAAGCTTTTATTTACGCGATTAATTTGTGAAAGAGTAATGATATTATCGTCAATGATTGCAGAAATTTTATCTAGAAGCTTAGCTTCAGCGCTTGCATGAAAAATTGCGATGGTCATTAAAAGGCTAATTAGTGATTTCATACTACCTACTTCCAGAAAGAAATTTATCAATAAGTTATATGACTCTTATCATCATGTCGCAAGGAATATGGCGAAAAAAAACCCCAGGTTTTAAGGACCTGGGGTTAGTGATTTATTGGCATTAAATGGGCTGTAAAATTACTTCAAAAATTCTTTATTAATTTTAATTTGGGCTGTTTTACGGCCTTCAGCAAAATATTCTTCAAGAATTTTGTCACGTTTTTGGTCATAGACTATTTTTTTGTAAATAGCTGGATCCACTTCTTTCCACTCATGAACACCTAATACTTTTACGACATGTAATCCAAATTGAGTTCTTACAGGTGGCGAAATATATCCGTTAGCTTTTCCATTGATAGCTTTAAAATATTCTGGTGCATATTTTACAGCTGGAAGATAACCTAAGTCCCCACCCGCTGGAGCAGTTGAACTTTGAGAGTATTTATTAGCGAGTTCTGGCCATAATTGAGGTTTAGCTTGAAGTTGTTTGTAAACTTCTAGAGATTTTCTAGTTGCTTCAAGTGTTTCTTCCTTATCAGGGCTAACTCTAATTCTAAAAAGAATATGGGCCGTTCTATATTCTTTATTTTTAGCGTAATAATCTTGCGCTTCTTTGTCTGTTACAAGAATTGCTTGGAGTTTTTTCTCTAAATCTTTTGAAATTTTTGCGTGGTAAAGAACGTCTTCCATTTTAGCTTTAACTACTGGATCGTTTTCTAGCTTTTCTTCTTTTGCTTTTTTAATTCCAATTTCACGATTGATGATATCGTTTAAAACTTTTTCTTTTGTCACAACTTTATCTGATACAAACATTAAATTTTGCTCAAAAGCTTGATCAAGTTGAGTTTTTTTGATTTCTACGCCATTAACTGTTGCAACAACTGGATCAGCAGCTGTCTGAGCAAAAGCCGAGAAAGATAAGATCAATGTTGCGGTCATTAAAAGATTTGATTTTTTCATCATTTGATTCCTGATTTAATCCTAAGAAAAGTTACTTTTTAAATATGCCAAATTTGGTTAGTTACTTACTAATGATAACAGAAATTTAAAATTAGTAAGAACAAAATCACTAAGATGGAATTATTTGCTGAGCAATTTCTTTCGAAAACTTGAGTAAATCATTTTGAGTAATGACAGTTTTTGAATTATAGATAACTCGATAGTCTGGAGTGAATTGATAAATTTTTGGCCTGGAAATAAAAAAGTTCACTACCCGATCTCTTAACTCAACATTAGATTCTAAAAATCCCTTATCAAACTTTAAAGTGATGGAAGTCCCGCCAACATTTACCGATTTTAAACCAAGAGTTTGCAAATAAATTCTCGTTTCAAGAACCACAAATAGATTTGCAAGTTCTTCACTGAATAATCCATAAACATCTTGAAATTCATCTTTGATATTTTCTAAAAGAGTGAGTGTTTCACAATTTGAAAGACGCTTGTATTGCTTAAGTCGCTCGCTTGGATCACTAATATAATGATTAGGAATAAATGCAGGAAAGGGAGTGAGTAATTCAATATCTTTTTTAAGGATTTTTCTCTCTCCTCGAATTTCATTAATGGCGTCTTTTAAAAGCTCCATATAAAGTTCAAGGCCCACGGCTTCGATGTGACCAGATTGAGTTGCGCCTAGAATATCTCCAGCACCTCTGATTTCTAAATCTACCGAAGCTATATTAAATCCCGAGCCCATATCTGCATAAGTTTGCAGGGCGTGTAATCTTTTTTGAGCAATTGTTGATATTTCACGCATGCGAGGGACGACAAAATAGGCATATGCTTTTTTATCAGATCGGCCAATTCGTCCTCGTAATTGATGAAGTTGAGAGAGCCCATAAGTGTCGGCACGATCAATAATCATCGTATTGGCATTTGGAATATCAATTCCCGATTCTATGATAGTTGTAGCTATTAAAACTTGGTAATTGCCATTATAAAAAGAATTGATTCTATCTTCCAAATCTTTTTCGCTCATCTGCCCGTGAGCAAATGTGATTTTAGCTTCTGGAACGAGCTCGCGAATTGAGGCGGCATATTGTTCAATATCGTTAACTTTGTTGTGAACAACGAAAACTTGTCCACCTCTTTGCAATTCTTTTTGAATTGCATTTTGAATAGTCAACTCATCTTCTTTTATTACATAAGTTTTAATCGATTGTCGTCTTGGCGGAGCCGTCTTTATAAGAGACAGGTCTCGCAAACCAAGGAAGGCCATTTGTAATGTTCTTGGAATTGGTGTTGCGGTCAATGTTAAAAAATCCACAGATGCTTTCATTAGTTTTAATTTTTCTTTATGACCAACACCGAAGCGCTGTTCTTCATCGACAATAACTAGCCCTAAATCAGCAAATTTTAATTTATCTGATAAAAGTTTATGTGTTCCAATGAGAATATCAATTTCACCTTTTTCAGCTTTAGCTAAAATTTCTTTGCACTCTTTAGCGGATTTAAATCGTGATATGAATTCAATACGAACAGGGAAATCTTTAAAACGTTTAGTAAAAGAGTTGAAATGTTGAAGAGCTAAAATTGTTGTAGGCACTAAAACGGCAACTTGTTTTTTATCCTCGACTGCTTTGAAAGCAGCTCGCATCGCTACTTCTGTTTTTCCAAAACCAACATCACCACAAACTAAGAAATCCATTGGTACAGGTTTCTGCATTGATTCTAAAACTTCTTCGATTGCCCGTGCTTGATCGGGAGTTTCATCAAACGGAAATGCTAATTCAAACTCTTTATATAGATGGTCTGGTTCAGAAAAAGCGTAAGCGACAGATGATTGTCTTTCGGCTTGTAGTTTTAACAAATCAAATGCCAGTGCTTTGGCAGAAGTTTTAGCTCTCGCTTTAAGCATTACAAATTTATTAGTGCGAAGACTGTCTTTCTTTAGGCCGGCGTGAGCATCAGCATGTTTTTGTATTTGATTTAATTTATAAACAGGAACATAAACTTTATCGTTTTCAGCATATTTCAAAACTAAAAAGTCTGTTTTGTCTCCGCCAATATTCAGCGCTTCAAGACCTAGGTACTCACCTACTCCGTATTCATTGTGAATAACGAAGTCACCAGCTTTTAGTGTAGCTAATTGTTCAGCAAATAAATCGAGATCAACTTTTGAAGATTTTTGAACTTTTGTTTTTTTAGCAGCAAACAAGTCACCATCAGTTATGATGAGAAACTTCTCCCCTTCATAATAGAACCCTTCCGTAACCTTATAAGGTAAAAATTCTATGCGTTCTTTTAATTCGCGAGGGTAATCTTGTAATTCGATTAAATGTTTAATTTCTTCTTTAGATGTTTCGCTATATGAAGAAAAATAAACCTGTCCTTGAAATTCGAAATGTTTCTTTAGAAAGTTTAAGGCTGCTTTAATATATTCTGGCTTCGGTAGAGCTGGATTGATGTGTTGATTTAAAAAAGTTTTTGTCTTAATTAAACGCAAGTCAACCGCGTCGGAAACTTCAGAAAAATTTAAACTTAAGTTTAACTGATCCACCAAAATTGCTTTTTTCTTTTCGAGGTTCTTGAAAAAAGAAAAGTCATATAGCTGATCAAAGTGAGGCAAAATATTTTCACTATTTAGATTCTCTTCTTCATTTTCGTACTCAACTCGCAAGCTCTCAATTGTTTCTAGATAAGATCTGTAAGTTTCGTTGGCACTTAGTACGGAAACAATACAATCTTCGTAAATAAAATAATCAAATAGTGTTGCAGCCTTCTTAAAAAAGAGCGGTATATAGACGGGATAATTTTCAAAAAGTAGTCCGTCAGAAAGGCGGGCAAAAAGAGCTTTTCTAAATTCAAATTTATTTTTAAAGGAAGGGCCAGGTTGTGGAAGATTTTCTCTGAGAGTAACGGGAAAATCATTGCCTGAAAAAATTCCAGCAGCTGGGGCAATTGTTACAGATGGAAAAGAATTTTCACGAATTGATTTTTGTGTGTCTAAGTCAATTTCATGGATTGATTCAATAAGGTCATCAAAGTAAGACATTCGAACTGGTGCAGAACCGACGGGATATAGGTCAAAAATTTGTCCTTTTTGGATAAAAGTCCCAGGTTCTTCAACAGACGTCGCAGATGAGTAGCCCATTCCCACTAATTTTTTTGCAAGATCAATGGGTGCGATTATGTCATCAACTTTTAAATTAAAACTAAATTCATTGAAAAAAGTTGGTGGTGGAGTTTTTAAGGACAGTGCTTCAAAAGAGGTGATTAAAATAAATTTATTTTTAGAAGTCTTAAATTTATTCAATCGACTCAATACTTCAAAACGATCATAAAAACTTTTTTCCGACGAAATGACTCCACTATAGGGAGATGCTTCAAGTCCCGGATAAAATAGAATTTCACATTGTGTTTGGAGATTTTGCAAGGCCTGCGTTAAGTCTTCAGCCTCATCGTTAGACGCGGTGACAATCAAATGAGATTTTTTTAGAAATAATTGCGGACTTTCTCGTAAAAAACTGGTGAGGATATACGCCCACTGCTCAGAATCCGCTCCATACAAATGCAATTGAGATGAACTATGTTCATCCCAGTTGAGAATTTTTTGAAGCAGTGAATTGAAATGGGCCATATGATAATCGTCTTGGGCAAACAAAATCTTTCCAAGATATTATATTTTCGTGTAATCTAAGAAAACTAAAAAATTGGATTTTTTATCTCGGAGATCAAGATGTCGACTTTTAATCTAGACGTCTACATGCCCGTCGTAATTTTAATTGCGCTCGCTCTGCTTGTGGCCGGTGGATCTATGTTGTTGGGGAGTTTTATACGTCCTCATCACCCTAACAAACTCAAAGAAACTGCATATGAATGTGGTGAAGAGCCTATTGGGTCAGCTTGGGCAAACTTTAACGTACGTTTCTACGTTATCGCTTTAATTTTTATTATTTTCGACGTTGAAAGTGCGTTGATGTTTCCAGTAGCAGCCGTCTTTAAAAGATTCAATGAAATAGGTCTTGGCGGAACACTATTAATTTCAATTACAACTTTCACCTTAGTTCTAGTCGCAGGAATTGTTTACTGCTGGAAAAAAGGCGATCTTGATTGGGTTAAAAGTTTTAATCCACAAGTTAATGTTGCTTCAAAGGATAAGTAATGAACTCAACTGTAGTCACCTATCTTTCACAATCAAATGAATTCTCTGCTGTTGTTAAATGGCTTACTACTCATTTAGGCTTTGATGCTACTTCGTTAGTAACTTTTGTTATTTTCGCAGTCGCCTCACTAATTGTTGTCGGAGCCCTTGCAACCATTGGTGGATTAGGAACATACGCTGAAAGAAAAATTTCTGCCGATCTTCAAATGAGACAAGGTCCAAACCGTGTTGGTCCTTACGGAATTCTTCAATTCTTAGCTGACGGTGTGAAGATGATCTTAAAGGAAGACATCATTCCAGCAAATGCTGATAAGTTTACTTTTATTCTCGCTCCTTTTCTTTGTATGGTTGGGGTTTTCGCTACTCTTGCGGTCGTTCCTTTTTCAAGTGGATTTATGCTTGCAGATTTGAACGTTGGTATTTTTTATCTTGTTGGTATGGCCTCTCTTGTTGGTGTTGGTGTTTTCCTAGGTGGATATGCATCAAACTCAAAATGGTCAATGCTTGGTGGGATGAGAGGTGCTTCTCAAATTATTTCTTATGAAATACCGGGAACGATCACTATTGTTTCTATAGTTCTTCTCGCTGGCGGATTATCGCTTAAAACTTTAATCTCAGGACAAGGTGGTCTTCCACAAGAATGGTATTTGTTTCACAACCCATTCGCCTTCATTGGATTCTTTGTTTATTTCATTTCGGCCCTTGCTGAAACAAACCGCGCACCATTCGATTTACCTGAAGCTGAATCAGAGCTAGTTTCTGGTTACCATACAGAATATTCAGGGATGAGATTTGGTTTATTCGCTCTTGCTGAATACATCGAAGTTTTTGTTGTTTGCGGTGTTGCCGTTGCTCTTTTTCTAGGTGGTTATAAAGTTCCTTTTGATCTAGGAACAGGGCAAATTCTTGTTGATAAACTTGGTATGGATGGAATGATTGCAAAAAACATTGGTCAAGTTTTAGAACTTGGTTCGTTTTTTACAAAAACATTCGCACTTTATTATGTAGTTATTTGGGTTCGCTGGACTCTACCTCGCTTGAGAGTAGATCAACTAATGACCCTGTGTTGGAAATACTTAACTCCAATTGCACTTTTCAACTTACTTGGTTGTGCAGTTTGGATGTACGCATTTGACGGAAAATCAATTTATTCAATTATCTTTAACAGTGCAGCGGCAGTGGCCGGAAATCACTAGCATATAAAGAGGGGACGAGCTGTGTTTACGAATACACTTTTTTTATTGTCGGCGTTAGTAACTTTAGGTGGAGCAGTCGCAGTTGTTTATAGCCAAAACTTAATGCACGCGTGTATCTATCTTCTTGCTTCACTCTTTGGTGTCGCCGGATTGTACGCTTGTATTGGTGCAGACTTTTTAGCGGCAACTCAACTGGTAGTTTATGCTGGTGGTGTTGTTATCCTAATGTTGTTTGCCATTATGTTAACTGGCGGAACTGGCAACAATATCAATCGATATGGATTGGAGAAAGTTGCAGCCATGGGGAACAAGAAAACTTATTTCTTCGCAGGTATAACGGCAGTTATTTTCTCACTCGTAATTTTAAAAATTCTTGCGAATGTTCTTAAGGCTCAACCAGCAAGTGTTCTTGCGGCTAATGAACCGACAGTAGAAAGACTGGGAACAATTTTAGCAACAGACCATATTTTAGCTTTTGAAATCTCATCAATACTCCTTTTGGGAGCACTTATCGGTGCAGCTGTAATTTCAAGACCAAGGAAAGAAAGACATGATTAATTTAGGATCATACTTAGCTATTTCATTCGCACTATTTGTTTGTGGAATCCTAGTAATGATTGCGAGAAAAAACATCATCGCAATGCTTTTAGGGATTGAGCTTATTTTAAATGCTTCGGCACTTAACTTCGCAGCTTATACAAAATTTACAAACAACAACCTTGATGGGCATATCGTAAGTTTATTCATCATCGTTATTGCAGCAGCAGAAGCAGCAGTTGGATTGGGAATCGTTATTAGATTTTTCCAATTAAGAGAAAGCATTCATATAGATGATGCAGCAACGTTACAAAACTAATGTATTGGTAAGGATATAGAGATTATGGATTACACACTCTCAACCGTCGCTCCTATTGTACTTATACCGTTTTTTGCATTTGTGCTTAACGCTTTTATCGTTAAGAAATTTACAAAGCTTGCGGTCGCTATTAGTACGGGTGCAATTTTTGTTTCATTCTTATTTGCTTTAAGAATTTTTATGGATTTCATGAATGTTTACTCTGTTGGGTATTATATTCATAAAACTTTTACTTGGTTTGATCTAAGTGCAGGTTCTCATGTTTTTAAAGTAAACATGGGTATCTATATAGATAACATGACAGCGGTAATGCTTTTAATGGTTACAGGTGCTGCAACTTTAATTCATGTTTTCTCTACTTGGTACATGCATGATGATCCAAGATTTGGAAGATTCTTCGTTTATCTTTCACTTTTTACAAGTGCAATGTTGGGCTTAGTTCTTTCAGATAACCTGCTTTCAGTATTTATTTTCTGGGAATTAATGGGATTTTGTTCGTACTCATTAATTGGTTTTTATTACGAGAAAGAAGGTGCTGGAAATGCTTCTATGAAAGCATTTATGACAACTAGGGTGGGAGATGTTTTTTTCCTTCTCGGTATCCTTGCTCTTTGGTCAGTCGTTGGAAACGTAACTTTTGTTGATATCTATAAAGCAATTGGCGCAGGTGCTTTTAATAATCTTTATGCACTTGGAATTCCATTAGCAACATTTGCAGGAGTTTCTGTTTTTTTAGGAACAATGGGAAAATCTGCTCAGGTTCCACTTCAAGTTTGGTTACCAGATGCTATGTGGGGACCAACTCCATGTTCAGCATTAATCCATGCAGCAACAATGGTTGCAGCGGGAGTTTATTTATCTTTAAGAATGTATCCGTTAATGGAATTGGGACATATGCTTCCATTCATCGCCGTTATCGGTGGGATCACTGCTTTTGGAGCAGCAACAATTGCTCTAGTTCAAACAGATATTAAAGCGGTTCTTGCCTACTCTACTATATCGCAACTCGGTTACATGGTTATCGGTATTGGTGTTGGTTCATACAATGCTTCGTTCATGCATTTAATAACTCACGCAGTATTTAAAGCGTGTTTGTTCCTTTCAGCGGGATCAGTTATTCACTCGATTCACTGTCAAGAAATGCCACAAATGGGTGGTCTTCGTAAAAAGCTTCCTTATACGTTCTTTGCAATGTTGCTTTGTTGTTTTGCAATTGCCGGAGTTCCGTTCTTTTCTGGATTTGTTTCAAAAGATAGAATTTTAGGAGATGCTCTGGTTTTAGCTTTAACAAACGCTAACCATATTTATAAATTAGTCGCTCTTCTTGGATTTGGCGGAGCTTTCTTAACAGCTTTCTACATGTTTAGAATGCTTTTCTTAACTTTCTTTGGCGAGCCACGCGATCATCATATTTACGATCACGCTCACGATGAACACTTGGGATGGAACTCTAACGTTCCTCTTTTAATCCTTTCATTGTTCACACTCGGCTTATTTTATTCTGGATCGTTCACTGGCCAAGGAGAAGTAAATCTTTTTGGATCTAAAAACGAATGGTTCTCAACTTTAATTCACAAACCAGATGCAACTAGTCTTCACCACTTTTCAGAATATAAAGCGGAAGAATTTGGAAGTGTAGATACTCGTGATAAAGTTCAATTAACACCAGCTGTTTATGATGAAAATCACGGGATGAGCGAGCATGTTGCCCACGAAATTCACCAAATTCACCACATCGGTGCAATTCTATCTATTATCATCGCTTTCTGCGGAATTTTCTTAGCCTACTCAATGTACATTAAAAAGTCTGTTAACCCTGGATGGTGGACTAGTACATTTGCGAATTGGACAAAAGCTCTTAAAAATAAATATTACTTTGATGACCTATATGTGGGAAAAATTATTCAAAAAGGATTACTACCTTTTAATGATTTGCTTTCAAGATTTGATATGGGGTTCTTTGATAAATATGCAATTGATGGATGGGCTTCTGTAAACAGATGGGCTTTCACAATTTCAAAATGGTTTGATAACACAATTATCGATAGTGGAATGGTAGATGGAACTGGTGCAAGTGTGCGCATGATGAACGTTGTTCTAAGAACAGTTCAATCAGGAAAGATCCAAATGTATTTCATTGTGATTGTTGTTGTTCTTGCTGGATATGTTTGGACGTTAAGTTTTTAAAATAAGAAGAGTAACTTTTTAGAAGGAGTCAGCCGGTGCACGGTTTAGATTTATTAAGCTGGATTTTGTGGATGCCTATTATTGGAGTACTTGGAGTGTTGTTGCTTCCGAATGAAAAAACAACAGCCATCAAGACGTGGGCACTAATCAATACCATTATTACCTTTGCGCTTACTTTGGTTCTCTGGAGTAAGTTCAATCAAGACATTCCTGGAATGCAACAGGCATTAAGTGTGAGAATCCCATGGATTCCTCAATTTCACATTTACTATGCTCTTGGAGTTGACGGAATTTCATTACCAATGATTCTTCTTACAGGGCTACTTTTTATGCTTTGTATTTTGAGTTCTTGGACTCAGATTAAGAAATCAATCAAGGCCTACTTTGCGCTTCTTCTTCTTTTACAAAGTACAGTTCTTGGTGTTTTCATGTCTTTGGACTTCTTCTTATTCTATGTTTATTGGGAAGTAATGCTTCTACCAATGTTCTTCCTTATCGGTGTATGGGGTGGAGAAAACAGAGAGTACGCAGCTGTTAAATTTTTCCTTTATACATTTTTCGGATCTATCTTGATGCTTGTTGGTATCGTTGCTCTTTATTATGTAACAGGCCAAAGCGAAAATTCATTCAACATCCTAGCTCTTTCGGGCGGAAAGTTTACAACTCAAACATTAAGTCTGTTTGGTCAGACGGTTTCATTTAGTAAGCTCTTCTTTGTGTTTATGTTTATCGGATTTGCTATCAAGGTTCCAGTTTTCCCGTTCCATACATGGTTACCTCATGCTCACGTTCAAGCACCAACAGCGATTTCAGTAATCTTAGCAGGTGTTCTATTAAAGATGGGTACATACGGATTTTTAAGAATTGCATTTCCAATTTTCCCAGACTCTGCAAAATATTTTGCTCACGCAATTGCATGGCTTGGTTTAATCAACGTAATTTACGGAGCGCTTTGTGCGATGGCACAAACGGACGTTAAAAAACTTATCGCTTATTCATCTGTCTCTCACATGGGATTTGTTATGCTAGGCTTAGCAGCAATGACTGTTCAAGGGATGAACGGAGCGGTTCTTCAAATGTTCAACCACGGAACATCTACAGCGATGATGTTCTTTATGATCGGGATTATTTACGAACGCTCTCACCACAGATGGATTGTTAAACCAGATGGTTCACGTGGATACGGTGGTCTTTATACTCAACTTCCAGTTTACTCAATTATCTTTATCATCGGTATGTTTGCTTCGATGGGACTTCCAGGACTTTCAGGATTTATTTCTGAAGCACTTATCTTCATCGGAATTTACGAAAAATATACAACAATCACAGTTCTTGCATTGTTTGGATTGTTAATTGGTGCGGCTTACCTTCTATGGATGTTCAAAAGAATGTTCTTTGGAGATGTTAATCCCGAAATCAAAAACTATCCTGATATGACTAAACTTGAAGTTGCTTACATGGTTCCTCTTTGTGTGGCCGTTATTCTTTTCGGTATCTGGCCATCACCAATTTTGAACATGATGAAAGCATCTGTAGGACAACTGGTTTCATTACTAGCAACTTTCTAGGAAGATTTAGATGTATTTAAATTATTTAGCTAACGTTGGACGATACATTCCGGAACTACTTTTAGTAGTTCTTATGATTGGGATAATTATCCTTGAAACAACTTACGCAGAAGATGAGAAGAATAAAAAATATGTTTTTATTCTTACTTGTGTAGGATTGGTTGCAACTTTCGCAAGTTTAGTTGCCAACATGTCGGGAAAGGCAGAAGCCATTTTCAGCAACTCAATGATTATCGATCCATTTAGTACCGTTATGAAAATGGTTATGGTCTTAGGAACACTCGGTGCTGTTTACTTAAGCACAATTTCTAAAGACATTTATGAATCACTAAAAACAGAATTCATCATCATGGCCATTGGGGTTTTGATTGGTGGGATGATTTTAGCTTCAGCCAATAACATGCTTATGTTGTATTTGGGAATCGAAACCCTTTCAATTATTTCATACGTCATGGCTTCACTAAAAAAGAACGATGAAAGATCGAGCGAAGCTGGTTTAAAGTACGCTCTATTTGGTGGAGTCTCTTCAGGGATTATGCTTTTTGGTATGAGCCATATGTTTGGTGTTTTAGGGACAATCCAGTTTTCGGGAATGGCCGCGAATATCGCAAAGCTTGATCACACCCAAATGCTTATCATGATGCCATCTTTTGTTCTCTTTTTTGCCGGAATTGGTTACAAGATCGCAGCAGTTCCATTTCATATGTGGTCTCCTGATGTTTATGAAGGTTCACCCACACCTGTTACAACTTTCTTTGCAATCGTTCCAAAGCTAGCAGGTATTTCTGCACTTATAAGAGTCACAATGATTTTCTTTTTAACACCTTCGGCACTTCGTGTGGGATGGGTTGGTTTAATGATGATCATGGCCGCTCTTACAATGACTGTTGGTAACGTAACTGCAATCGGACAAAAATCAGTTAAAAGAATGCTCGCTTATTCATCAATTTCACACGCAGGAATTATGATAGCTGGTCTAGTAATGATTAATGATATTGGTGTTCGTGCTGTCGTTTTCTACGGAATCACTTATCTTTTCATGACATTGGTTGCTTTTTACGTAACAAGCATTGTTCAAGATAAATACGGCAATGATCATTTTGAACGCTTCCAAGGATTAATTTACAGATACCCATTTATGGGAATTGTAATGTCAGTGGTAATGTTCTCGCTTACAGGTCTTCCGCCATTGGCTGGATTTGTAGCAAAGTTTAATATTTTAAATGCACTTATAAATTCTAAATATTACTCTTTAGCAATCATCCTTGCCCTTAACTCTGTTATCTCAGCTTTTTACTATTTAAAAATCGTAAGACTGATGACGCTTAAGACTCAAGAATCTAATGAAGAAATTGAAGGCTTTGGTTTCTTAAACCAAGTTATCATTATCGTTATGACAGCTCCTGTTTTAATTCTTGGAATTTTTTGGGATAGCATCATGGGACTTGCAGAAGGCGCAAAAATCTTCATCAAGTAAGTTTTAAAGGGCCAGTGAGGAATTATGGAATTTGCTTCATTCGTTGTGTTTTTTGTTATCGCCTGCACTCTTAGTGCAGTTTTGCTTGGGATATCGTCACTCTTAGGACAAAAAAGAAAATCAGTAAGAGAAATGGATATCTATGAGTCGGGTGTAAATCCAGTTGGAAGTGCAACTAGACAGTATGATATTAAATTTTTTGTAACAGCGATTTTATTTTTGCTGTTTGATGTTGAGATTGTTTTTCTACTTCCATGGGCACTTGCCTATAAAGATACAACGAACCAAGCATTTATGATTGCAGGATTTGTTTTCTTTATGGTTATTCTGCTAGTTGGATATATTTTTGTCATCAATTCCAAAGCACTAAAGTGGGAAGAATAAAATGTTAGAAGCAGCGATTGAAATATTATTAAAAACTGTTGTTATTTTGGCACTCCCTCTTGGAGCTTTGCCATTAATTATTCACGTTGAAAGAAGAGGCGCAGCCTTTATGCAAAAGCGTCTTGGACCAAACCGCGTTGGTCCCTTTGGATTACTTCAGCCGTTAGCTGACGTAGCGAAATTCATGTTCAAAGAGGAAGTTCATCCAACTCACGTTCGTCCATTTTTTTATACAGCGGCACCAATGGTTGCTCTAATTGTTGCGTTGTTGCCACTTGCCTGTATTCCAGTTGCCGGTCCTATAGAAGCTTTTGGTAGAACGATTTACCCAGAGGTTTTTAGAAGTGATATGGGGATTTTCTTTGCCTTTGCTGTTTCAGCTTTGGGATCATATGGAATTCTTCTTGCTGGCTGGGCTTCAAATAATAAGTACTCAATGCTCGGCGCACTTCGTGCCTGTGCACAGATGGTTTCTTATGAATTATCATTATCGACATCAGTTGTTGCAATGATCTTTCTTTTTGGAACAAACGACATCCACGTAATGGTGCAAGCACAAAGCGGATACTGGCTTGGCTTCATTCCACAATGGGGAGTATTTTATCAACCAATTGCAGCGATGCTTTTTCTTGTTGGTATTTTTGCTGAATCAAATAGACTTCCGTTTGACCTAGCTGAAGGCGAATCAGAAATTGTTGCTGGTTATCACTTAGAATATTCTTCGATGAAATTCGCTCTGTTTTTCATGGCCGAATATATTCACATGATCGCTCTATCGGCGCTCTTTATTATTCTTTTTTTTGGTGGATATGGAATCTTGCCAGGAATGGAAGGATTAGCTTCTAAATCACCTTACTTACTTATGCTTCTTCAGGTTGTATCCTTAATAATCAAAATTGCGTGTATGATTTGGTTTTTTGTTTGGGTACGTTGGACGCTTCCACGTTTCCGTTACGATCAACTCATGAATTTAGGTTGGGAGAGATTATTACCTTTGGGGATTGCAAACTTAATAGTGACAGTTCTATTTGTCTATTTCAGGAATCAATAATATGGCCGTAGATATAATGCTTACAATTTTAACCGTTGTGTTTGCACTGATGGTGGTTTTTTCTAAGAAGACCGTGGTTGCAGCCTTCTCTCTTTTAATGACACTTTTGATGATAGCGATGATCTACTTCCAACTTGGAACTGTTTTCATTTCGGCAGTTCAGGTTTTAATCAACGCTGGAGCGATAGCAATTTTATTCGTTTTTGTAATGATGCTAATAAACCTAGAGCAATTTACAAACAATCGCGAAAAGAGCAAATGGAAACTAATCGTTTCAACAGTTACAATACTAGTGTTGTTGGGCGTGTTTGCTTTAGTTATCAATAATAATATTGAAACTCTTTCTGTGATGAATCTTGCAGATAATTCGATGAAGACACTTTTTGCAAAACTTTTTGATGTTTATTATCTTCCGTTTGAAATGGCGACTGTGTTGTTGTTGGCAGCTATAGTTGCTTGTATCGTAATTACGTCTCATGAAAAGCATGAAGTGGCAGAAGAATTGGCAGCGGCTAAGTCGGAGGACAAGGTATGAGTATTTATTATTACCTTTCAGCTTTTCTTTTTTGTCTGGGATTACTCGGATCAATTTTTAAAAAAGACCTTATCTCTATTCTTTTGTGTTTAGAGCTTATGATGAGTGGAGTGGCAGTACTTTTTGTATTGTTTTCTAAATCGACAGGATTTTTAGATTCGCAATTAATGGTTATCTTTATGATGATTATTTCTGCATGTGAAGTTGCTATCGGTTTAAGTCTAATCATCGCCCTATATCGCAAGAAACAAACTATTTACACTGATGACATTAAAATTATAACGGAATAAGAGTAATTATGTACGAGAACTATTTAGCGCTCATTCCCTTTTTTCCACTGCTAGCTTTTTTGATTAATTCACTTTTAATTAAAAATAAGTTGAACAATATCCAGGCTGGCCTGATCACGTTCATGGGACTTTTCACTTCATTTATTTTAGTGATTCTTCTTTCATTACACGTTCAGGAGGTGGGTCCTGTTCATGTAAAACTTTGGGACTGGATGAATTATAAGAATATCGTATTCGATATTCACTTCGTCATGGATCAACTCTCTGTTGTTCTTTGTTTGATGGTTACAGGTATCGGCAGTGCGATTGCTTTTTTCTCGATTGGATACATGGATCATGAAGAAAAAGTTGGAAAGTTTTTTGCATTTTTTGCGCTCTTTGCTTTTTCAATGTTGCTTTTGGTTGTTGGCGAAAACTTTCTAGTCCTTTTTATGGGATGGGAAGGTGTTGGTCTAAGCTCATATCTTTTAATCGGATTCTGGTATGAACACACAAAAAACGGAAATGCTGCAAAGAAAGCATTTTTAGCAAACCGTGTTGGTGACTTTGGTGTTGTTCTTGGAATGATCGGATACGCGCTAGTGTTTAACACAGTTTCTTTCCGCGATCTTCAACATCCAGATCTAGCGATCATCGCAGCAAATAAAAATCTTCTCATCGCTTCAAGTTTGCTTCTGGTTTTAGGGGTAACGGGTAAGTCTGCTCAAATCCCACTTTTTATCTGGCTTCCGGATGCAATGATGGGTCCAACTCCAGTTTCAGCATTAATGCACGCAGCGACGATGGTTACGGCAGGTATTTTTTTGCTTTGTAGAGTTTCAAATATCATTATTCACTTCTCAGTTGTTCTTGATGTAATTGCATGGATTGGAGCACTCACTTCGTTGCTTGCAGCATTGATTGCCATCACCCAAACCGATATCAAAAAAATTCTAGCATACTCAACTGTATCGCAGCTTGGTTACATGGTTATGGCCTGTGGACTTGGAGCCTTTTCAACGGGTCTTTTTCACGTTTTCACTCACGCATTTTTTAAGGCCCTCCTATTTCTTTGCGCTGCTTCGGTTATTTATGGATGTCATCACGAACAAAATATTTTCAAGATGGGCGGGCTTAAAAGTAAAATGCCAGTTACGTTTTGGACTTTTGTGATTGGGTTTTTAGCTATCGCTGGAATTCCTGGTTTCTCTGGGTTTTTCTCAAAAGATGAGATTCTTTCAATGGCCTTCACAAATCCAGGTAACGGAATTTTTCTTTATTCAATTGGATTAATCAGTGCCTTGATCACAGCTTTCTATATGACGAGAATGTTGGTTCTAGTATTTATCGTTCCACCATCTCATGATGTTCACGATAGCCATCAACATCACAAAAAAGAAGATGACTCTCATAATGGTCATGAAATTCATGAGTCACCATCGGTAATGACCATCCCTCTTTTAATTTTGGCACTTTGTAGTGCAGTCGCTGGTTACGTTGGTATGCCACATATTTTTGGTGGACATGAAAATTCTCGATTATTTCAAACATTCGTAGAAAAATTCACAGCACATCCAATGGGTCATCGCGAACTATCACAAGAAACAGAAATTATCATGATGGTTGTTACTACTATTCTTATTTTAAGTTCAATGGGACTTGCGTATTATATCTACGTAATAAAAGATCACGAAAGAATGCGCGACAAGATAAAGGCAAAATTCTTAGGTATTTGGATTATTAGTTCAGAAAAATTCAAAGTTGATGAGCTTTACGAAATAGCTATCATTAAACCTCTCTATCAAGTTGGTCACTTTTTAGTTGATGTTGTTGAAACACACATTGTTAATGGATTTGTTAAATTAATAACAAAGGCAGTTAGTGGTAGTGGAAACTTTTTAGAAGAAACAAAACCAGCAAAACTAGAAGTTGGAATTCTTTATATAGCAATCGGAACAGCGCTGATAATAACTTTTGTTTTTAGTGCATTCACTTTTAGATAAGTAAAAAAAGAGACAAGTATCATGGATCAATTATTTCTCATTAAATTTTTAATACCTCTGTTGTGGGCAATTGGATTTACATTTGCACCAAAGCAAAATGAAAAAGCCATTAAGCTCTATGCTTTAATCGGGGCTTTCGTTTGTTTAGCGTACTCGGTTAAAATGTACTTTGATCTACCAAATCCAGGTTTGCTGACAGAATTATTTAAATTCAACATGCCTTTATTTTTCAACATGACTTATACATTCGCGATGGATGGATTAAGCGCATTGTTGTTAATCCTTAATTCATTTCTGCTTTTAATGGTTGTTATCGCAACTTGGGATATAAAAACAGATAAACTTCGCCTGTATTATTTCCTTATTTTCGCTTTAGTTTGGGCAGTAAGTGGATCACTTCTTGCGACTTCACTTTATGGTTTTTATATTTTCTGGGAAGCAATGCTTATTCCTCTGTTCATTCTTGTTGGAGTGTTTGGTGGAGAAAACAGAAGATACGCAAGCTTTAAGTTTTTCATGATGACAGCTGCCGGATCAATCCTGATGTTAGCCTCTATGTGCTATATGAGTGCAATGGCCTACAAATTAAATGGTTCATACGATTTAACTTATGATGTAATTAAATCACTTAACCTTCATTATGATGGTTTCTGGTCTCCACAATCTCTAATCTTTTGGGCTTTCTCAATCGCTTTCTTTTTAAAAGTTCCAGTGTTTCCATTTCACTCTTGGTTGCCTGATGCCCACGTTGAGGCTCCAACTGCAGGTTCAATTTTACTTGCTGGGATTTTACTAAAACTGGGTATTTATGGGTTTTTAAGATTCGTAATTCCTTTTTATCCACAAGCCGTTGATGCTTACCGTGATATCGTTCTTTACCTGGGTGCAATTGGTGTTATCTATGGAGCGCTAACAGCATGGGTTCAAAAAGATATAAAAAAGCTAGTGGCTTTTTCTTCGATCTCGCACATGGGTTATATTGTAATGGGTGTTTTCTCTCAAAACTCATTTGCCGTAAAAGGTGCAATCTTTCAAATGGTCGCTCACGGGATTTCAACACCCGGACTCTTCATTGGTGTTCATTATCTTTACACTAGAAGACATACTAAAAAATTAGATCAATTCGGTGGTATCGCCAAAGTTATGCCTCGCTTTGCAATTCTCTTTTTCTTAATTACTGCAGGATCAATGGCGGTGCCAATGACTTGTGGTTTTGTTGGTGAGTTCATGATAACGGCTGGTGTTTATGAAATTAATAAAATTGTAGCGATACTAGCTGCTACAGGAATTATCCTCTCTCCAATTTATCTTTTAAAAATGTATCACTTAACGGCCCTTGGTGAGATTACCCATGAAGAAAATAAATCGCTGAAAGATTTATCACTTCTTGAGGCAACACCAATGATTGTTCTATCGGTGTTAACTATTCTTTTGGGTCTTTACCCAAAAATCGTGACAACGATGTATGAAGGCACGATAAATTTTTTCACACACTCAGGTTTATAGAAAATGGAAAACTTAACATTTGTTCAAAACGTACTCATCTTTATTGCACTCAATGCGGCAGCACTCCTTTCTTTGAATATAAAAAAGTTTGGTAAGTACATTTCGTTTGGGTTGAGCTTTATTGCGGCAGTAACTTTTTTCTCTATGTTGTACAGTAGAGATGTTTTCACTCTGGGAGATCTTTTCACCCTTGATGGGAATAAAGTATTTCTTTTAAAACTTGTTTCACTACTTAATATCTTGATGATTTTAATCAACGGATATAGCTCTCTTGAAAAAGTAAAAAGCACACTTCTTGTAAGTTATATGTTTCTTGGTGGAGTATTTCTTTTAGGAGCAAATGAATTAATCACTTTTTATGTAGCACTAGAAACCATTGCACTAGTTGGATATGCACTAGTTGCTACTTCAAATCAAGAATTCTCACGTGAAGCAGCGGTAAAGTATTTAGTGCAAGGATCTATTGTTTCTGCAATCTTTTTACTTGGGGCAGCTTTTTATTTAGGTGCCACTGGTGGATTAACTTTAATTGGTGCTACGGTCGTTAACCAAGAACTCTATGCAATTGCTATAGGAATTTTTATTCTGACAGCTTGTTTTAAACTGGGTGCATTTCCTTTTCATGCTTGGATTGCCGATGTTTACTCAAATGTCAGCTTGGGAAATTTAGCGACGAACTTTTTCATCTCAAAAATCATTATTGGTTATAAATTCATCACACTTCTACAATTACTTCTTCTTGAGTGTGACCCTCATTTTGTAAATATTCTCGTAAGAATTGTTCAAGTTATCGCAGTAGCTTCGGCTTTTTATGGAAATATAATGGCCGTAGTTCAGGGACAGTTCAAAAGAATCATCGCTTACTCATCAGTTGCTCACACTGGATATATGTTGATGATGATTTGTATGACACCAGATGAATCTTATGAAAAACAATTGATCAGCTACCTTGTTATTTATTCATTAACAGCTACGGGTGTTATTTTAATACTCAACCAATTCGCACAACTTAATAAAAACAAAGATGGACGTGATATCTTAACTTCGGGATTTTACCGCAATAAAGGCTTAGCGATTATGCTTTCGGTCTTTGTTTTAAGCCTTGGAGGGATTCCTCTTACGGCCGGTTTCGCAATGAAATACATGTTATTTACTAATTTCTTCAAAGAAGGTTTCAACCTAGAAACAACTTCTATCTTTATCAGCTCTGTTATTGGTTTAGCGTACTATATTCGTTTCGTAAGTGATCTCTTCACAGAAAACACTGATAAAATGAAACTACCGGTTATAAAAACTCGGTTTAGCGAATCACTAGTTCATGTTATCATTTTATTGTCTATCTTCACTTTTGGAATCGCTCCATCACTCTTTTTAGGGTTGAAGTAAGTAGACAAGGGATGAATGAGCGTAAAGTACAGAATTCGGCTTCAGAACGACCGAGTTATTGGTCCGTTCACTACTGAAGAAGTCGGTGAGCTTTTTTTAAAAAACCATATTCATGGCGATGAGCTCTGTCAGCAATTCCCTATTGGTGACTGGAGAAAAATATCTACATTTGCAGATCTGCATAAATTAATTGAAGCAATTAATAATAAAAATCTAACTGTCACAAAACTAGAAAAGCCATCTGAAGAAATTGTGAATTCACCATCTAAAAATGAATCAACTCAATCTGGCATTAAAAGCTTTAACGAATTTAAATTCGGTAAAAATGTAAAAATAGATGTTGATTACAGTGAGCTCGAAAAAAAATATCAAGATGAAAATCTAGTAGATGAAGAAGCATTGGATAAAACCAAAGTCATTCAAAGGGGCGCTTCTCGGTCTCGCCCAGAAGAAATAGATAAGACTGTTATCATACCATCTAAGGCTCAAGTCCCAACCAAAGATTCAACTGAAACTCTTCAGAGAAAACTTGAAGAAAAAAACCAGGCGAGAAATCAAAAAAAAGAAGAGGAAATTGCCAACACACCAACTCAAGAAGAGTTAATGAATGAAAAAACTGAATTTGTAAATTTAGCCAATATTCTTCCTACTATAAATGCACAATTGAGTGTTTCAGAAGTTGAGTTAGATCAAAAGGCACGAATTGAAGAAAATAATGAAAAAATTCGCCTGAAGGAATTGCATGAGCAACTGCTTCGAGAGCAAGCTGAACTTGATTCAGAAGATGATGACGACGAAGAAGAGTTAGAAGAATCTTATTCTAATAATAATGAACATGATTCAATTATTCAAAAAAAGCCGAAGAAAAAAAGAAAAAAGGGAATGTCGGTAATTGTGGCATTGGCATTTATTGGAATTTTCTATGTGCTTTTATCTCCAGAAGATAAGCAACAACAAAGCGGCCCATTGTTTGCGGATATTAAATTTCCCATTACTCAAGAATATGAAGATAGCGCAGGGGCCAGTGCTGCTTTAGTTCAAGGTAGAGCTCTCTATGCCAAAAATACATATACCAGCCGAGCATTAGCTTCAGGACTCTATATAAACTCCCTGCAAAAACAATTCAGTCACAATGAAGCCTTGGGAGAATTGATCTTAACATATTCAGAAATATTAGATGAAACGAAAGTCCCAAGACTATCTGGGAATATAATTTATAAACTAATACAGCTTTCTGAAAACAAAATGTTGAGCGACTTAAATGTTGTAACAGGAACAGCATTGTTTTATGGAAAGATTGGAAAGTATCAAACTGGAATAAATGTAATTAAAAATTACTTAAAAGCTAAAGGCTCAATTTCCAGTAAACTTTTAGCCTATGACTTAGATCTATTAATCAATGCTGGTGATTTAGTAGAAGCAAGAAAGATTTACACCAAGCTTAAAGAAATACCTAAAAAACCGTTTGAAGTTTACTACTATCTATCTCGTTTTAGCGAAGTAGATGACAAACAAGCTGAAGCTCAAAATACTATTGAAGAAGGACTTAAGTATTATCCAAATAGTGCTTTATTGCTATTAAAAGAAGCTGACTTTCTTTTTAAGAATAGAGATCAAAAAAAATATGAAGAAACATTATTGAAATGTAAGCAGAATAATATTGAAGGCTCACCTACATATACGGCAAAGTTTTTGTACCACATGGGACTCTTGAGTGCACTGAAAGGAAAAACTAAAGAAGCCAGTAGTTATTTCAAAAAATCTTTAGAATTAAAAGAATCAGAACAAGTTAGAACACTTTTATCCGGATTAGAAATTAGCGGAGACAATGCTCTTCAAACAATGATTCTAGAAAGCAAGGTGCTCGATCTCATTAATAAAGCAAAAGCGGAAATTAAAAATAAAAACTTAGAAGTAGCTTTTTCCCTTTCAATTGAAGCAGCAGATGCTCTTCCTGATTATGTTCCAGCGGTATTGCTACAAATACAACTACAATTAAGACGTGGGCTTTTTGACTCGGCCATAAACACTCTTCAACGTGCCATTAGCTTAAATCCAGAAAATTTTTTACTGAAAAAAAATTTAGTAATAGCTTATTTAAAATCATACAAATTTGAAGAAGCTCAAAAAACGCTAATTGAAATTTCACAAAGTAAACATGCCCTTGGTAGTGAATATGCTTCATTAATGGGCGATTTTTATATTGCCAATAACAATCTACAATTGGCAGCAAGATGGTATAGTGAAGCTCTCAATCGTGATCCGTTAAGTGACTATGATATGTTTGCCTTGGCTAAAATTTTTGTTCGTACTAAAAAATTTCAAGATGCTAAAACAAGATTGTCGAAGGCACTTGTATTGGATCCAAAAAATCCAGAATACTTAGCGCTCAATTCAGAAATTTTGTTTGAACAAGATAATACCGATACAGCGATTGGATATTTAAGAGATGTTATTTCTGAAGTTGGGGAAAACCCCAAGTTAATGGCGGCGATAGCAACTCTTTATTATAAAAGTGGTCAGTCTAAAGAATTCCAGGCCTATTATAAACGAATTCAAGATATGCCCAAAAAAGATGAAGCTTTTTATGAGTTTTTAATTTACGCATCAAAGTTGGAAGAAAGAAAAGAAGATTACATAAGTTACAATCGTGAACTTTTAAAACTCAATCCTGGAAATTTAAAAGCTCGCCTCGATTTAGGAGAATTTCTTTTTGAACTTAAACGTTTCCCAGAGGCAATTGCTGAATTTGAAGAAATTAGAGGAAAACTTGCTTCTTATCCCAAAGTGCATTACATGCTTGCTCGCGTATATCTTTCAATGGGAGATGTAAAAAAAGCAAAAGAGATGGCCCTAAAAGAACTTGAACTCAATCCTGGCCTAGATTCAGCTTATTTTATCGTTGGAGAAGTGGCCCGAGTTGAAAAAGATTATCGCGAAGCCGTTTTAAAATATGAGAAGGCCATAAGCTTAAATCCTAAGTCTGTTGACGCCTTAATGGCGATGGCCTGGATAAGGCTTGCTCAAAATTATGCTAGTGAAGCTATTGAGCTCTACAATCGAGCAATGAAAGAAGATAAAACCAACCCAGAAATATTCAAACAAATGGGATTTGCTTATAGGGCGGCTGGTCAGAGAGCACTCGCAAAAGAAAAATTTGAAGATTATTTGAAATTAAGCCCAGGGGCCAGTGATAAAGATCAGATTGAGGCCCAGATTAGAAGTTTACAATAGAGTTTCTTCTTGTCTTTATTTGAGAAAAATTTTAATATGACTTTCTAGAATTTTGGAGGATTGGCTGAGTGGTCGATAGCGGCGGTTTTGAAAACCGTTGAACCGAAAGGTTCCGCAGGTTCGAATCCTGTGTCCTCCGCCACTTTTTTTTAGCGCCACCAACTCTGCGAATTTTAGTTTAAAATTGATTGATAGTTTAGATGGAGACGTGGGAGAGTGGTCTAATCCAGCGCCTTGCTAAGGCGTCGTACCTCGCAAGAGGTACCGTGAGTTCGAATCTCACCGTCTCCGCCACTTTGGCCTTTGCTCTTTAAGATTTTCTTCCTTTGCGCAGACGTAGCTCAGTTGGATAGAGTACTTGACTACGAATCAAGTGGTCGCAGGTTCGACTCCTGCCGTTTGCGCCATTTTTAAAATCCAGAAATTTTTTATCATTCGCATCACATTAGTGGTCTAGCTATTGCAATTACTCTTTTAGATTGAAGTTCTTTACTTAAAGAACTTTAAACAAAGGAGTACTTATGGCGATGAATGATAACTTGCTAAATGTCTCACAAAACTTTTTTACCCCGGATATTGTCGATAAAATAAGTGCAGTTATTGGGCAATCAACTGACAAAACAAAAACAGGTTTAAGGTCGGTTATTCCAGCATTCATGTCGGGAATAGTTGATAAAGGATCTACTCCAGAAGGTGCAGCAACTTTAGTGGATATGGTGAAATCGCATAATTTTCAAATAGAAAATGCACCAGATGCAAACAATCTCCATCAAGGTGATGAGGTTGTAAAAAATGTTTTCGGAAGCAATTTAAACAATGTTATTTCTCGCTTGGGAATATCAACTGGTTTAAGTTCGGCGAGTGTAGCAAAACTTTTAAGCTTGGTCGCTCCAGTGTTTATGGGACTCGTTGATTCGAAGGTTAAAACAGAAAAATTAAATAGCTCTGGCTTGATGAATTTTTTAAACCAACAGAAAAAAACAATTACAGGATTTAGCGCAAGTGGTTTTTCAAGTCTTTCTAGGTTTGATGAAGGCATGGTTGATACTGAAAGTGCGAAAGGTTTTCATACGAAATTAACTCAAGAGATTCCATGGCGTAAAGTCGCCTTAGCGGCACTCATTTTATTGGGCCTATGGTTTTGGTGGTTAGGAACTCATCAAAAGACTACAACGCCAATTATGACGTCCACAATCCCAATTCCAATTCAAATGAATATGACGAATAGAAATACGCCCAACATAGACAGCCTGAACACTTTTATGTCTCAAGCAACACCAATTGAGTTACCGAAGCATTTTCGATTTGAAAAATTAAAATTTATAGCAGGAAAATCAATTTTGCTAACTGGTGGTGAAATAGAATTAGATAAAATTGCAGCGACAATGAAAATGTATCCCATGTCGATGGCGAGGCTTGAAGCTTTCTCAAGCAATGTGGGTACACCTGAAACTAATAGAAAATTAACGAGCGATATGGCCTTAGCTGTTAAGGAGCAATTAGTAGCAAGAGGAATTGAAGAAGAGAGAATATCGACAGCTGGTTTTGGCGATGAAAATCCCATTGCCTCAAATGCTGTCGCCGAAGGTAGAGTAAAAAATCAGCGAGTCGAGTTTGTAATAACTAACGTGAAATAAAAAAAAGGCCATCTTTCGACGGCCTTCTATTTTAAAATAAATTTTAAAGGAGCAAATTAATAACGGTTTCTTCCGCCGCCATTTCCGCCGCCGCCAAATCCACCACGTGATCCACCGCCACGAGAGTCATTTGGTACCATTGGTTTTGCTTCTGATACAGTCATTGCGCGACCATCAAAATCTTGACCATGGAATTTACTGATTGCTTCTTCAGCTTCTTCATCAGATGACATTTCGATAAATCCGAAACCTTTTGATCTTCCAGTTTCACGGTCAGTGATAACTTTAGAAGAGTCTACAGTTCCAACTTCTTCGAATTTTTGTTTAAGGATTGCATCGTTTGCCGAGTAAGGAAGATTTCCTACATAAAGTTTTCTACCCATAATAACCTCCTAAGGTTGGGGCCGCTTAGAAGAAGGGCTGAAAAAACTGACCACTAATCTAAAGACGACTAACATTTCAAGTGCACCCTAACATTATAATCGAGAAATTCCTAATACTATTATTTCTTTTTGGATTTATGAACAGATCTTTGTCTTTCTCTGCTGTTAGGAAGCTTGTTTCGACCATCAATCAGTGTTTTTGCCTTACCTTTTGATAACAATCTACTATCGACGACGACTTGAGAGTGAAAGGGTTGGTCTTCAACAAGAGTTATATTTTTTCCAATCAATTTTTCGATATCTTTTAAAAAGACTTTTTCTTCTGAATCACAAAATGAAATGGCCTTACCGCTCGCACCTGCTCTAGCAGTTCTTCCGATGCGATGAACGTAGTCTTCACTCACATTGGGAAGATCGTAATTAATAACATGAGAAATATCATCAATATCAATTCCTCGAGCAGCAATATCAGTAGCAATTAGAACGCGAGTTTTTCCGGAGCGAAAATTTTCTAGCGCTTTTTGTCTTGCTGATTGTGATTTATTTCCATGGATAGCTTCCGAAATAATTCCAGCTTTTCCAAGGTATTCAACAATCTTATTAGCACCATGTTTTGTGCGAGAAAAAACAATGACTCTTTTTAAATTATCATCATCTAAAATGTGTTTTAGAAGTGGACGTTTATTTTCACGATCAACATACATAACAGATTGAGTGATGAGTTCAGCAGTTGATGAAACAGGAGTAACTTCAACTTTAACTGGATTAACGAGAATAGAGTTAGCAAGTTTTTCAATTTCTGGAGGCATTGTTGCTGAGAAAAATAAATTATGTCTTCTCGGAGGAAGAAGTTTTAAAACTTTTTTTATGTCGTGAATGAAACCCATATCAAGCATGCGATCGGCCTCATCTAAAACGAATACATCCAGGCCCGCTAATTTAATAAATCCTTGTTCGATCAAATCCATTAAGCGACCAGGAGTTGCAACAAGAACATCGACTCCACCAGACATCGTCTTAACTTGCGGAGATTGTCCAACACCACCATAAACAACAGCATATTTTAAACTTAAATGTTTTCCGTAAGTCGCAAAACTTTCATGAACTTGAATGGCAAGCTCTCGAGTGGGTGTAAGTACTAAAACACGAGTATGCCTAGGAAGTGCTCTTTTGTTAGCTTCGACTAAGCGATTTAATATCGGTAGAGCGAAAGCGGCTGTTTTACCTGTTCCAGTTTGCGCACAACCGAGGAGGTCTTTTCCTTCCAGTAGGGCTGGAATTGCTTGAGCTTGAATCGGAGTGGGATGTGTATAACCAGCTTCTTTTAAAGCGAGTTTAATAGGATCAATTAGTTTTAATTCAGAAAATGAAATCATGTTGTTACACCAAGAATTGAGTTTTTTTCAACCTACAATTATTATTCTTGCCTTGCAACTAAGTTCTTATTGTCTGTAAAAGGAATTTATATAATGGGAGGTTTCTTCTTCAATCAATGGTTTAAATTCTGGTAAAGCCAGTGAGCTTCTTTTGCTGAAAAGTGTTGCTGTTTCAAATGGTTCCTTAATGAGGCCCTGAGATTTCATGCGCTTTAAAAACTTGCGGTAGCGCAATTCATTTTTATGAACTTTTCTAGAACTAAGCCAATTAAAGAAAAACCAAAACAGTGGCATAGATCCACAGAGACTTAAAACAAAAAGCCATTTTATTGAAATACTCTTCGGCAAAAAAGATTCTAAAACTTGCTGCTGTTTTTCTTTGTCAAAATTTAAAATATTGTTACCAAAAGATGAGTTTAGTGAATCAATATAAAAAGAGACGAGATTAATGGCTTTAAATTTAAATAAACTTTTTGAAAGTTTCAAATAATACAAGTTAACAAAGGGATCTACTCGATCAAAATAGGCTGCAGCCCCCAAAGCAATTCTACCTGGAGCAACTATGGCCGTAGGATCAAATTTTTGCCAGCCAGAATTTTTCAAATAAACTTCTACCCATGCATGGGAGTCTAGTTCGCGAATGGTAACAGATTTATCGTAGGGGTTATATTCTCCCCCCTGATAGCCAGAAACAATACGAGAAGGCAGTCCAATGGCGCGAGTAATGTAAGCAAAACTTGCAGCGAAGTGACTGCAGTATCCACTTTTTCCATTGAGAATAAAATCTTCAACGGAGTTATAGATAGGTGGGGTTAGAGTATATTCAAAGTGACGATTTTTAAAAAAATCAATAGCCACATTTAATTTTTCTACTTCATTTAGATTGTATTTATCTTTTAAAATCAATTCACTAATTTTTTCTCTGAGTGAAGATTTTAACTTCAGCCCCTTTCTTTCCATTAAAAAGGTATAACTTGTGAGTGGCGTCTTAGTATTTGATTCAACATCATATAAAACAGCATTGCGAGTAATGCCTTTTAAACGAAAAGTGCCTTCATTGTAATATTGATAATCAAAATTATTTTTAAGTAAATTGCTAGTTCCATCAAGGGTTGGAAGAAATTCGTTGTATTCTTTTAGCAATTTAATTTTGTAGTTAATTTTTGGAGCTAAAACAGCTTCTGGAATCGCTTTAAGATTTATATATCCAGTTCTCCATTCATCTTTAAAATAGTCCCAAAGAACACTTTCTCTCCAATAAAGAAATGGTATTGGAAATTTGTTAGGTTCTAGATCATAAACTCGAAAAACCACTTTTCCGGAAAGATTAAGGGGGCCTAGCTTTTTAAAGTTTAACTGAGAGTCAGCGCCTGAGAAAATTAATTGTGTGTTACTCGGATTTAAAAAACCTTGGGTAAATCGAGGGAAGGTGTAAAAAAGAATGAGTGACAATAGAAGTGAAGGGGCCACGAGGAACAATAATCTTTTACCACTCAAAAGAGATAAGTCATAGTTGCGGATTTTTAAAATAAAGTAGAAAAAAACAATAATTTTAAAAACACCAAAAAAGAATGACAGGAATGTTGGGCTTAAAAGAAAAAGACAAGATTCTAAAAGAGCGAGAATAAGAAACATATTAAAGTGATCATTTTCAGAATCAAGCTCCCAAAGTTTTAGAGAAGCTAAAAGTAAGACGAGAGCTACTCCCGCTTCTGTAACAATCAAAGGCTTAAAAAGAAATTTTAAAAGAAACAAACTGCTTATCAAAAAAATAAGTTTAAAAAACAAACGAATGGTTTTTTGCTTAATAAAAAACGAGAAAAGGATGATGACTCCAGCGGCGACTAAAACAGATGCAGGAAGATCACTTCCAATGAGCAAAGAATCAAAAAGCACAAAGAATAATGAAAGTTTCCTGATATCAAGGTTCATATTCCGCCAATGTTTTTAAGCAGCGGTTTAAGTGATAAAAAGAATGATCTGGTGGAATTTGGATGTTTTCTAACGTTAATCCGTAACGGACATTTTGAGAATGGCATTTGTGAATTGCAAAACAAATTGAAGAAAGCTCATCCTCGAGTCTTCCCGATGTTTTCACATCATTGAGAAATGAAAAAATAATTGGTGCAGCATCGGGAGTGATGAGGTTTTTTGTATACCAGCGATTTGATTGCGCAAGTTTTTTCCAGTGAACTCTCTTTAGTTGATCACCTTTGATGAAATCGCGCAGATAAAAATCGTCTCCGTCATCATTTTTTTCTTCCAATGAAGCTTTTTCAAGATGTAGCAAAAGATCTTTTTTTTGTGGATAAATTACATAGTAAAGAGAAGGACGAAAATAAACAAACGCGCGGAATAAGTGAAACGGAAAAAGAGTTTGAATGCAAATGCGATTTAATTGTCCAGTCCCTCTTTTGAGCGCCAAAATGGGTACATCAACCCGAAATGTATTTTGTTGGGAACTCTCAAACGAAAAAGTAAAATTCTTATCTTGTAATTGAAAGTGCTGATCGTTAATTTTTATTCCTAAAAAATGATGACCAAGTGATGAAGAACTTTTAAACGATAGTGAAATAAGACCCTTTTCGTTTGCATGAATGGGATTGAAACGAGCGGAAGCCAGCTTTAAACCTTGAAGATTGAAGTGTGTGTAGTACATCGAACCAATAAAAAGGCAAAAGAGAATAAAGTTAAATAACAAAACATAATTGTTGGCGTAAACAAGTCCAATAATAAGCAGAATCAAATTTAGAATTAAAAGTTTGATACCATCAAGTGTTGGAACAATATAGAGCTGTTCCTGGCGCCCAAGATTAGCAAAATGCTCTTTAATGGAATCGATTCTATTGATCAACATTCGTTATTTTTATTAGCGATTTTGTTAATTCCAAATCCTCTTCAAAAGTTTGGTTTTGAAAGGGAGTAAGTCGATGCGAAACGACGGAAGATAAAATAATTTGAACATCGTCAGGTAAAACAAAATCTCTACCTTCAATAAATGCCCAAGTCTTCGCTGCTTGAATGATATCTCTGCCCGCACGTGGACTTAATCCCTGAAACTGCGAATTCGACCTAGAGTTTTCTAAAAGTAATAAGACATAATTTAATAATTTATCACTTACCGTAATCACATTGATTTGGGTCTGGATATTTTTTAAAGATTCATGATTTAAAACTGGTTTTAAATTTTGAAAGCTTTCGTGGTGAATGGTTTCAGAAATTAATTTTTTTTCAAAAGCATTATCTGGATATCCAATTTTTATTTTCATCATAAATCGATCAAGCTGTGATTCTGGTAAATGATGAGTTCCTACTTGTGAGCGGGGGTTTTGTGTAGCAATAACAAAAAATGGTTCAGGCAAAGTTAGTGTTTGCCCATCTAGAGTCACCTGACTTTCTTCCATAGCTTCCAAAAGAGCACTTTGTGTTTTTGGAGTACCACGGTTTAATTCATCGGCTAAAATAAATTGATTAAATATTGGGCCGGGAATTAAATTGAATTTATTCGTTTGAGTATCAAAGATTTGAATCCCTAAAAGATCTGATGGCATGAGGTCGTTGGTAAATTGAATTCTAGAAAAACTAAGATCTAAAAGTTTTGCCATTGTTTTAGCAAAAGTTGTTTTACCAACACCAGGAACATCTTCAATCAAAAGGTGGCCCTCAGATAAAAAACAGCAAAGTGCTAATTTCAATTCATGTTTTTTCCCCAAGATAGCTGTTTGGGCAGATTCTATAAATTTATTGATGATTTGATTCATGAAATTCTCAATTAAAAATGGTTTAATTCAATGCTAATTGAAAAATAGAAATAATCAATGTAGCTTCATTTGAACATGAATCATTTTCTTTTAAGTTTTATGGGATTTCTTACTGGACTGGTCGACTCCATTGTTGGTGGTGGTGGTCTCATTTCACTTCCCACTCTATCCATCGCCATTGCCCCTGGAGCCCAAGCTATTGGGACTAACAAAATTGTTGGTTCAACCGGCGCGCTCATAGCTCTTATTGTCTATGCACGAAAAGGACACTTGAGATGGAAAGAAGGATTATCGTTTTGTTTAGTATGTGCACTAGGTTCATTTTTTGGGAGCTCACTTGCTCCCCATGTTTCAAAAGAATTTTTTAGATACTTGATGATCGTGATGTGTCCTGTGATTTTGTCTATCGTTTGGAATAGAGAAAAATTTTTTAGTGAAAGAGAAAATTTTGTTAAGCCACACTATTCCCTTTTTTTTCTAATGGCCTTTGGAAGTGGTTTTTACGATGGATTTTTTGGACCTGGTGGCGGAACTTTTATGTTCCTAGGTTTATTTTTAGGAACCGGTTATCCCCTGCTTCCTTCAATAGCCATTTCAAAAATGGCCAACACCTTTTCGGCCACAACCGCTTTGATAACTTATGCTCACAATGGATATGTGCATTGGAAAGAAGGTTTCATAATGGCAATTGGTATGGTTATCGGATCATATTTGGGAGCTAGTTACGCTTCTAAAAATATCACAAAAATCGTTCGTCCGATGCTCACATTTATTGTGGTGTTATTGATGGTGAAACTGATTTGGTTTTAATTATTCTTGAAAATAAAAAGGCCCGAACTTTCTTTAAGATTGTTCGGGCCTTTTTTTATCCTTCAAGGAGTGAAAGATTATTTAATTGTTTTAACTAGTGCTTCAGCCATTTTCTTTGGCAACGGAGCATAGTGAAGCTCGCTTGCGAATTTTTGTCCGTCAGCAAGTGCCCATCCTAAGAAAGCTCTTACAGCTTTAAGAGGTTCAGAAGCAGCATTTTCTGGAAGTAGAATCCATGTGAATGAAGAAATTGGGTAAACACCTTTTCCGTCAGCGTTGATTACAGAAATTCTTAAATCACCAGAAACATCTTTTACAGATGCAGCAGCTTTTGAGATTGATTCAACAGAAGGAGCAATGAATTCACCTTTTTTGTTTTTAACAGAAGCCGTTTCTAATTTTGCATTGATTGCATAGGCAAGTTCTACGTATCCAACAGCACCGTCAGTTTGAGCAACCATTGCAGTAACACCTTCGTTACCTTTAGCGCCAATTCCAGCAGGCCAGTTGATGTTTTTTCCAGCTCCAACTTTTTCTTTCCACTCAGTAGATACGTCAGCCAAGAAAGTTGAGAAAACAGCAGTTGTTCCAGATCCATCTGATCTTCTTACAACTAAGATATCAGTAGCTGGAAGTTTCATTTTTGGGTTTAATTTAGCAATTGCAGCATCATTCCACTTAAGAATTTTTCCGTGAAAAATATTTGCAACAGTTTCACCATCAAGCTTTAAGCCAGCAGCGATTCCTTTAACATTATAAGCAACAGTTACTGCGCCTAGAACTGTTGGGATGTGACGAATTGGTGTTTTAGCTGATTTTAACTCTTCATCAGTCATTGGAGCATCTGTTGCACCGAAGTCTACAGTTTGGGCTAGAACTTGCTTAATTCCGCCACCGCTTCCGATAGATTGGTAGTTAAATTCGACATCCGTGTGAGTCTTTTGGTACTCCGAGAACCATTTAGAATAAATTGGATAAGGAAATGTAGCCCCTGCACCGTTAACTTTTTGAGCTGCAGAAACGCTAAGAGACAAAGACAAAAGAAGAAACATCAATAAATTTTTTAACACGTAAAACCTCACTATGTACATGAATGTCATTGAGCTGATCTTATGAAAAAGGATGGAATTTGTATCGTTAGGATTTTGTTAGGACGGTGTGAGGGAATTAAAAAAGGGGCTCGAAAGCCCCCTCTTATTTAAACTAAATTCTTGTAAGAATTAGATGTCTGCTTTGAAACCGAAGTAGATTTTTGTGTCTTTGATTTCTTTGTTCGTAGCAACAGTCGTTTCATACTTAGTCACAGCGTTAGTGAACATTAAGTGGTAACGGAAGTTAACATCTGACATTGGCTTCCAATAAGATCCAACTGCAAAAGAATTTTTTTTGAAGTTTGTGTTTGCAGCAACGTTAGCTTCATCAGTATATTTATCATTGATGTAAGTCGCAATTGGAGTGAAGTCACCAACTGCGTAAGCTACGTTAGCGTAGATAGATTTTGTTTTTTGTTCTTTTAAAGTAGGACCTGTACCAGTAGCTCCGTTAGCGTTTGGTTTTTTCAATTGTTTATAATCAGCATCAATTACAGCACCTGCAACTTCTGATCTTAAGCCAGCATTCCACATAGTATAATTAACGTCTGCTGTTCTAGAAGTTGTAGTTGCGTGATCTATGTTTCCATTTTGCTTAGCAGTTTGGAAAGCAAGAACTGGTTGAACCATCTTGTTTAAGAAGTTTCCAGTATAGAATGCACCTAAAGCTAGACCAGTATTTTTTTGCTCAATTCCAGATGAATCTGTGATCGTTGTGTTTGGATTAGAAACAGCAAGATCTAGAGTGTTTGTGCCCATGAATTTAAACATAGCTGTTACGCCGTAACGGTAATCAGATCCAAAAGCTAATTTATAGTTTGTAGCAGCTTGAGAAACTAGAAATACGTCAGTTCCAGAAACAGTACCTTCACGTCCGTAAGAGTATCCATTCCAGTTTTGTTTACCAAAACGAGTTGTGAATAAGGAGTTTTTGTGATCAATGTAAAGGTAATCAACTTGAGTTGAAGATGTGATTTCTCTTAAAGTTGCAGCGTTTGTAGTTGAACTTGTGTTCGTAGAAACAGGGTTACCAGCTTCTTTAGCAAATCTATAACGAAATCTGTATGAAAGATTTTCGTTAACATTACCCATTAAGTTTAGACGGATAAGGTTGTTTGAAAAGTTGTTATACTTTTCTGTTGTTTCAACACCAGCTTGTGAAGTTGTTTTAACGTTCGCGTTTACGAAATCAGCACGCCCTTCCAAGTTGAATTTGTAATCAAAAGCAGATGCAACAGTAGA
>CANFHC010000005.1 GCA_947446575.1 Bacteriovoracaceae bacterium
AACGCTGGAGTAGAAATGGTAATGCCAGGGGACAACACAACATTTAAAGTTGAGTTGATTTCAAAAGTTGCAATGGAAAAATCACTACGTTTCGCAATTCGCGAAGGTGGTCGTACCATTGGTGCTGGTACTGTTGCTGAAATTTTAGATTAATTTTAAAGAAAAGAGTATGCGGTCCTTGACAAAGGGCCGCATACAAAATAAAAAGTCAAAAACAAAAAATAAGGATCGAAGATATTATGAAAGCTACAAGACTAAGAATTAAGTTGCGTGCATACGATCACAAGCTATTGGACACTTCAGTAAATGAAATCGTTCAAACAGCTAAAGAAACAGGTGCTAGAGTAGCAGGACCAATACCTCTACCTACAGAAATTAATAAATTTACAGTTCTTCGTTCTCCTCACATTGACAAAAAATCACGTGAACAGTTCGAAATGAGAACTCATAAAAGATTGGTTGATATTATTGAACCAACTCAACAGACTATTGATCAACTAATGAAGCTTGATCTCTCTTCTGGGGTTGACGTAGAGATTAAGTACTAGTAAAACAGTTAAACTTTTTAATAAGTAAAAATAATAAAAACCATGAACGCATCCCTTAGAGTAGGGTGATGCTGTGGAGGAAAAGATGTCTGATGCAAAGATAGCTTTAGATGCCGTATTCGGTGTTAAAGCGGGAATGACTAGAGTTTTTGATGAAAACGGAAATCACATCCCAGTTACTGTCGTTAAAATTATCCCTAACTTAATCACGCAAGTTAAGACTACTGACAAAGATGGATACAATGCTTATCAAGTCGGTTACGGTGAAAAGCGTGAAGCTCTTCTAAACAAGCCAAATAAAGGAATTCTTGCAAAAGCAGGCGTTTCTAAAAACGTTACACATTTTTCTGAAGTAAAGTCTGATGCTGTTGAGGCATCTAATCTAGGAAAAGAAGTTGATATTGCAACTTTTACTCCCGGTACATATGTAGACGTTACTGGTGAATCAAAAGGTAAAGGCTTCGCTGGAGTTATGAAAAGATATAACTTCCGCGGTGGTCCAGCATCTCACGGTTCACACTTTCACAGAAGAGTAGGATCGATCGGTAACAGAGCAACTCCAGGACGTGTATTCAGAGGCAAGAAAATGCCAGGACACATGGGTGTTGATCAAAAAACAGTACAAAATATGGTAGTTGTTGAAGTAAATCTTGCCAAAGGTTACTTACTCTTAAAAGGGTCAGTTCCTGGTGGAAAAGAAGGATTTATTAAAATTTCTAAGGCCATGAAGAAGTAATTAGATTAGAGGTCTAAAATGACAGAATTAAATGTATTAAACAGTAAATTTGAAAATAAAGAAAAAATAAAAGTTGATTTTGAATTCACTCCGGATTTAATCAACGTTCCAGTTGTACATCAGGTTGTAAAAGCAACTCTTGCAGGAAGAAGACAAGGGAATGCTCATACAAAAAATAAATCTGAAGTACGTGGTGGTGGTAAAAAGCCATTCAAGCAAAAAGGAACAGGTAATGCTCGTCAAGGGTCTACACGTTCACCTTTAATGCCTGGTGGGGGGACAGTTTTTGGTCCAAAACACAGATCTTTTGAGCAAAAAGTTAACAAAAAAGTTGTTCTTAATGCCCTTAAGTCGGTTTTAGTTGATAAGCAATTGGCTGGAAAGTTGATCATCGTTGACACACTTTCTACTACTGGAAAAACAAAAGAAATGGCTGCTCTTCTTGAATCAAAAAATCTACTAAACGCTTTGGTAGTAACTTTAGATTCATCTAGTTTGGCAATTAGAGCTACTAAAAACATTAGAACGGCTAAAGCGCTTGGTGTTGATAACATGAGTGTTTATGAAGCTGTAAAATATGAAAATTTAATTATGGAAAAGCAAGCTTTTGAAAAGCTAGCTAAAAAGTTGGTGTAATCATGGCTGCAATAAATGATGTAATTGTAAAACCTCTTATTACTGAGAAAATTTCAGCAGATTCAGACGCTCATAATCGTTATGGATTTGTTGTGAACTTAAAAGCAAATAAGAACCAAATAAAAAACGCAATCGAATCTTTTTATGATGTCAGAGTTGTTGCAATTAGAACTGCAATCATTCCAGGTAAAACAAAAAGAACTTCAAAGTCTGTTAAGAAGACATCTTCTTATAAGAAAGCTTTAGTGCAATTAGCACAAGGGCAAAAAATTGAGTTTTTCAAAGGTATTTAGTTAAAAGGAATTTTTAAGGATATTTTATGGGAATTAAAAAATTTAGACCTATTACTCCGACACTAAGAAAAAAGCAAGTAATGGACAGCAAAGACCTTACAAAAGGTGTGAGCATACCAAGCAGGCTTTTAGAAATTAAAAAAATTCAAGCTGGGCGTAACAACCACGGAAGAATTACTGTTCGTCACCAAGGTGGCGGTGTAAAGCAGAAATATAGAATTATTGATTTCAAGAGAAATAAAATTGAAATTCCAGCTACTGTTAAGGCAATTTGTTACGATCCAAATCGTACTTGCAACATTGCTTTAGTTGTATACGCAGATGGTGCAACAAGCTTTATCCTAGCTCCATTAGGACTAGTGGTTGGCGATGTTGTAATTTCATCAGCGTCAGCCGATATTAAAGTTGGAAACTCAAAACTACTATCTGATATCCCAGTAGGAACGCTTGTGCACAACGTTGAACTGAGTCCAGGTGCTGGTGGGCAAATTGCACGCTCAGCTGGATCTTACGTTCAAGTTATGGCTAAAGAAGGTGAAGTTGCACTTCTTAGAATGCCTTCAGGTGAATTAAGAAGAGTGAAATCAAACTGTCGCGCAACAATCGGACAGGTTGGAAATTTAGATCACGAGAAAGTTAACCGCGGTAAAGCTGGTATCACAAGAAAACTTGGTATTAGACCAACTGTTCGCGGGGTTGTAATGAACCCAGTGGATCACCCGATGGGTGGTGGTGAGGGTAGAACTTCTGGTGGTAGACATCCATGTACTCCATGGGGACTTCAAACTCGTGGTTTCAAAACTCGCAAAAACAAAAGAACAGATAAATTTATCGTTAAGAGAAGAAAATAATTTAGGGAGTTTTTTTTATGGCTCGATCGCTTAAGAAAGGACCTTTCGTAGATACACATTTGCTAAAAAAAGTTGCTGGAATCTCAAATGATTCTAACAAAGCTAGCAAGGTTATTAAGACTTGGTCACGTCGCTCAACTGTGGTTCCTGAATTTATCGGGATTACGTTTGCTGTACATAACGGGAAAAAATTTATTCCAGTTTACGTAACAGACAACATGATTGGCCACAAGCTTGGGGAATTTGCTTTAACAAGAACTTTTCATGGCCACGGTGCTGATAAGAAAGTTGCTAAGAAATAATTAATTTTTGGAGAGGGGCTTATGGCCATTAAAGTAAAAAATAATAATGTTGGGATTGCACCAAGAAAAATCAGACAAGTTTGTGATTTAATCAGAAACAAAAAAGCTTCTGATGCAATCAAGATTTTAAGATTTTGCGAAAAGAAAGAAATCGCAATCGTTCTTACTAAGTTAATCAATAGTGGTCTTGCGATCGCTAATGAAACGAACAAGTACGATCTTGATAATTTAGTTGTTGGGACAATCTTTACAGATGAAGGGCCAATGCTAAAGAGAATCATGCCTAGAGCTCAAGGGCGTGCATACAAAATTAGAAAAAGAACAAGTCACGTTACAGTTGTTTTAAAAGAAGCATAGGAAGGGATAAATGGGACAAAAAGTACATCCTTACGGTTTTAGATTAGGTTATATCAAGTCTTGGCACTCAAGCTGGTACGCAAAAGATAGATATGCTGACCTTCTTCATGAAGATCTAAAAATGAGAACTTATATTGAAAAGAATATGAAGAGCGCTGCTGTTGCAAGCATCGATATCTCAAGAACTTCTGATCAAGTAAAAGTAACAGTAAATACAGCAAAACCTGGTATTGCTATCGGGAAAAAAGGAACAGGAATCGAAAAGATTAGAAATGATCTTAAAAAGATGACAACTGGAACTTTAATTTTCAATATCGCTGAAGTTAAGAGACCAGATGCTGATGCAAAATTAATTGCAGAAAACATCGCCCAACAACTTGAAAAGCGCGTAGCCTTCAGACGTGCAATGAAAAAAGTTATGCAATCTGCTTTTAGAGCAGGTGTAAAAGGAATAAAAGTTAGAACTTCAGGAAGACTTGGTGGAGCAGAAATGGCTCGTACTGAGGGATATGCTGAAAGAAAAGTACCACTTCATACACTAAGAGCTGACATTGACTACAATACGGCTGAAGCAATGACTACTTACGGAATCATTGGTGTGAAGGTTTGGGTTTATAAGGGCGAGATTTATAAATAAAATTTATAAATTGATAAAAATAAATAGAGGTTTCTCATGTTAAGTCCTAAAAGAGTAAGATTTAGAAAACAACAAAAAGGCAGAATGATGGGTGCCGCAACTCGCGGTAACACAGTAAGCTTTGGTGAATACGGCCTACAAGCTACAACTTGTGGATATATCACAAATAGACAAATTGAAGCAGCTAGAATTGCAATTTCAAGAAAAATGAAACGTGGTGGAAATCTTTGGATCAAAATTTTTCCTGATAAGTCACTTTCTAGAAAGCCAGCTGAAGTTCGTATGGGTGGCGGTAAAGGTTCTCCAGAGACATGGGTAGCTGTAATCAGACCAGGAAGAATCTTATTTGAAGTAGGTGGGCTTGATGCAGACATCAGTTTAGAGGCTCTAAGACTGGCAATGTATAAATTACCTATAAAAACTAAAGTTGTTCGAAAAGAAGACTTGTTAAAATAAAAAAAAAATGTAATAAGGCGCAAGCCGATAAATTTTTTGGAAAGACAATATGATCACAATTGATGATGTAAAGAAATTAAATACAAAAGAAGTTTCAAAGAAGCTTTTGGAATTGAAGAAAGAATTACTTACTTTTAAAATCCAATCTTCTGTCTCTGGTGCTGAAAAACCACACAGAAAACAACTTATTAAAAAAGACATTGCTAGACTTTTGACTTTTAGCAAACAGCTAAATAAATAGGACACTCGGATATGAGCACAGAAAAAACATTTAAAAAGACACTTGATGGAATTGTTGTAAGTGACAAAAACGAAAAAACAATTGTTGTTAAAGTTACAAGAAGATTTAAAGATGCCGTTTACAGCAAATTTGTAAGCACATCAAAAAAATACCACGTACATGACGAAGCTTCTAAAGCAAAAATCGGTGATGCAGTGACTATTATTGAATCTCGTCCGTACTCGAAATTAAAGAAATGGGAATTGTTTAAAGTTAACTAAGGGATAAAGTTATGATCCAAATGCAAAGTAATCTAGATGTTGCTGACAACTCTGGAGCTAAAGTTGTTACATGTTTTAAAGTCCTTGGTGGTTCTAAAAGAACTTCTGCAGGTGTAGGCGATATTATCGTAGTTGCAGTTCAACAAGCTGTTACTGGCGGTAAAATTAAGAAAGGTGATGTAAAGAAAGCGGTAATTGTACGCACTGTTTATCCAATAAGAAGAGAAGACGGTTCATACATTCAATTCGACACAAACAGTGTAGTTATCATTAACAATGCTAACGAACCTGTTGGAACTCGTATTTTTGGGCCAGTAGCAAGAGAGTTAAGAGCAAGAAATTTTACAAAAATTTGTTCACTAGCTCCTGAAGTATTATAAGTTATTAAGGTATAGAAGTTATGAAAAAATTAAAAGTAAATGATGAAGTAATTGTAACAACTGGAAAAAATGCTGGTAAAACTGGAAAGATTACATCTTTAAACAGAAAAACCAACAAGTTGACGGTTGACGGTGTGAATGAAGTAAAGAGAGCTGTTAAGCCAAGTCAACAAAGTCCAGAAGGTGGATTTGTTACAAAGAGCCTACCAATCGATTCAAGCAATGTTTCTTTAATCAGCCCAAAAACTAAAAAACCGACAAAAGTTAAATTCGTTGTTGGAAAAGATAATAAAAAATCTAGAACATCTAAAAAATGTGGCGCTGTAATTTAATAGGGATTATTTATGAGTAGAATTAAAGAAATATATAAAAAAGAAGTTGTTCCGGGATTGGTCAAAAAATTTGGCTATTCTAACGTACACATGATTCCAAAGATTGAAAAAATCGTTGTTAACTGTGTAACTAAAGATGCTGTTTCAAATTCTAAAGTTGTTGATTCAATCGTTAATGATTTAGGTGCAATTACAGGCCAAAAACCAGTTATTGCTAGAGCTAAATCATCTATTGCTTCTTTTAAAGTTCGTGAAGGTATGCCACTTGGTGCTTCAGTAACTTTGAGAGGGGAAAAGATGTACGAATTCCTTGATAGATTAATCTCAATATCTCTTCCAAGAGTAAGAGACTTTAGGGGCGTGTCTTCAAAAGGATTCGACGGAAAAGGAAATTATACTCTTGGATTAAAAGAGCAAATTATTTTCCCAGAAATCAACTACGATAAAATTGATAAAATCAGAGGACTTGGTATTTCAATCGTTACTTCAGCAAAAACTAACGATGAAGGAAGAGAGCTTTTAACATTGATTGGAATGCCTTTTAGAAAATAACGGAGAAGTTAAATGGCTAGATTAGCTAAAATTATTGCAAATGATAAAAAACCAAAGTTCCAGGTTAGACATAGAAATAGATGTGAACACTGTGGTAGACCAAGAGCTTTCATCAGAATGTTTAAACTATGCAGAGTTTGCTTCAGAAATCTTTCCCTTAAAGGAATGGTTCCTGGTGTAACGAAGTCTAGCTGGTAATTAAGGATTAAGAGGAATATATGCAAACAGATCCAATTTCAAACATGCTTACTGTTATTAGAAACGGTGTAAGCGCAGGACATGAAAAAGTTGAATTTCCTGCAAGTAAAATTCAAGCAGCAATTTGTAAAGTTTTAAAAGACGAAGGTTTTATTAAGTCTTTCAAGATCATTGCGAAAGCTCCAAATGATATCAAAATTAAAGTTGCTCTTAAAGAAGGTGCAATCGTAGGCTTAAGCCGTGTTTCAAGACCAGGCTTAAGAAGATATAGCAGTTATGATTCATTCACTCGTGTAATGAGTGGTTTAGGTGTTTCAATTGTTTCTACTTCAAAGGGAGTTATGTCTTCTCGCGAAGCTAAGAAAAACAAAGTTGGCGGAGAAGTTCTCTGCAACATTTGGTAGTAGGAGAATCTCATGTCACGTATTGGAAAAGTACCTGTTAATATTCCAGAAAAAGTAGAAGTAAATATTGCCAATGGTCTTATTACTGTAAAAGGTGCAAAAGGAACATTGACTCATCAGTTAAACAATAATGTTATTGCAAAAATTGATGGAAAAATAATTACAGTTACTCCAAAAGATGAATCGGCTGAAGCTAGATCGCAATGGGGTACAGCTCGCACACTCGTTAACAATATGGTTGTTGGAGTTAGTACGGGATTTGTAAAATCTTTAGAATTCAATGGTGTTGGTTATAAGGCAGCAGTTAGTGGAAATATGCTTAACTTAAGTTTAGGCTACTCTCATACTATCGACTTCCCACTTCCAGTAGGTATTACTGCAAAGGTTAACAAGAACCAAATTGATATTGAAGGATCAAATAAAGAATTAGTTGGGCAAGTTGCAGCTAAAGTTAGATCTTTCAGAGAGCCAGAACCATATAAAGGTAAAGGTGTTAAATATCTTGATGAAAAGATTATTAGAAAGGCTGGAAAAGCCGGCGGTAAAGGTAAATAATTAATTACTTAGTGAGATCATTATATGAGAAAGCAATACGGTAAAGTAGTAAACAAAAAAGATAAACAAAGACAGAAGAGAAGACTGACTATTAGAAATAAAATCAGTGGAACTTCTGAGAGACCTCGAATTTGCGCAATGAGATCTAATAAACATATTACTGTGCAAGTAATTGATGACACAAAATCAGTTAGTTTGTTTACGGTAAGTACATTTGGAAAATCAGCAGCAGCTGATAGTTGCAATATCGAAGGTGCAAAAAAAGTTGGTGCCAAAGTTGCTGAAGTAATGAAATCTAAAAATCTAAACGCGGCTGTGTTTGATAGAGCTGGTTATAGATATACAGGTGTAGTTGCTGCGCTTGTACAGAGTATTAGAGAAAGCGGAATCCAGGTTTAGGAGTTAATATGTCTGAAGAAATTTCTGTAATTGAAGAATTTGAATCTGAAGCGAGCGAAAAGAAAGGCGGCAAAAGAAGAGGTCCTCCTCCTCCAAAGAAAAAAGCTCCTGCTCAGGGAACTGAGTTAGAAGAAAGAGTTGTCGCTGTTAACCGCGTTGCTAAAGTCGTTAAGGGTGGTAGAAGATTTTCTTTTTCTGCACTCATGATCGTTGGTGATAAAAAAGGTAAAGTTGGATATGGTTTAGGAAAAGCAAAAGAAGTTCCTGAAGCTATCAGAAAAGCTACTCAAGAAGCTTATAAAAATATGATAACTGTTCCACTTGATAATGGAACTATTCCACACGAAATCTTGGGTGAATTCGATGCAGGAAAAATCCTATTTAAACCAGCAGCAAACGGTACTGGGGTAAAAGCAGCAGGAGCTTGTCGTTCAATTCTTGAGCTTGCAGGTGTACATAACATTTTAACAAAGTCATTACGTGGAAATAATCCGCACAACGTAGTTAAAGCAACTTTCAAGGCATTAAAAGGTCTTAGATCAGTTGAACAAATTGCACTAAGCAGAGACAAAAGCGTAAAGGGATTAAGAGTTAAAAATTAATAACGGGAAATTTTATGGCTAAGACAGCATCAAAAATAATAGTAAAACTAGTTAAAGGATTACCTGGAACAACTAAAGGCGTTCAAGCGAACGTACGTGGTTTAGGATTGAGAAAAATTGGTCAAACTTCTGAATTGGAAAATACTCCAAGCGTAAGAGGAATGATCAAGAAAATTATCCACATGCTAGAAATTCAAGAGTAACTTGTAGCGATTTAGAATTTTAAGAAGGAATACGTATGTTGACATTAAATAATCTACAAAGCCCGAAAGGTGCAAACAAAGCAACTAAGAGACTTGGTCGTGGTCAAGGTTCTGGACAAGGTACTCAGGCTGGTAAAGGACACAAAGGGCAGAAAGCAAGAAAAAGTGGTCACGTTAGATCGGGATTCGAAGGTAACAACCTTCCGCTTTACATGCGTCTACCGAAAAGAGGATTTAGTAATGTTAGATTCGCTGATCCATTTGCCGTAGTTACACTTGAAAATATTGAAGCGAAATTCAACAAATCTGAAACAGTTAACAGAGAAACGTTAATTGAAAAAAGATTATTGTCAGGAGCTGCAAAAAATTTAAATATTAAGGTCATCGGAAATATTGCATTAACAAAAGCTCTAAATTTTGAAGGCGTTTCAAAGTTTTCAAAAAAAGCTCTTGAATCAATTAAAAACAGCTCTGGAACTGTAAAGTAGTTTTCAAGGAAGAAGGACTCTAGATGTCAACGACTCAAGGAAAGATAGAGGAATTAAAAAAGAGAATTTTTTATACGTTTTTACTCCTTCTAGTATACAGATTAGCAGCGCAAGTACCTGTACCAGGAGTAAATGCTTCGGCAATTGCTTCATACTTTAACGAGTCAGGTGGCGGCGGTATTTTTGACTTAGTAAATACCTTCAGTGGGGGAGCGTTTAAACGTTTTTCTGTCTTAGCTTTAGGTATTATGCCTTATATTACAACATCTATCATTTTCAGCTTACTTGGTGAGGTTGTTCCTCAAATCCAAGAAATGCAGGAAGATAGCGAAGGATACAAAAAAATCCAAAAATGGACTCGTTACGCTTCGGTACTTCTTTGCTGTGTGCAAGGGTACGGAATGGCAGCGGTCTTTGAAAGCTTTAAAAGTCCAACAGGTGTTCCTGTTATTAATGACCCAGGTTTATTATTCAGACTTACTACAATGATTACTCTTGCTGGTGGGACTATGTTCTTGCTTTGGCTTGGTGAAAGAATTACCGAGTTTGGGTTAGAGAATGGGGTTTCGCTTATTATCTTTACAGGTATTGCTGTTGAGTTGCCTTCGGAGCTTTTCCAGAAAGTGACACTATTTAGAAATGGTGAATTGTCTGGTTTTAGTTTAATGATTGGCTTTGCTATTATTTGTCTTTCTCTTTATATCGTTTCTTTTATTGAAAGCTCGTTTAGAAATATTCCGGTTCAATATGCTAAGAAGGTTGTTAATAATAAAGTTTATGGTGGAGCTCAAAACTTACCATTGCGACTAGATACTGGTGGAGTTATGCCTCCAATTTTGGCAAGTTCACTTTTGGCTGCACCTGCAACAATTGCTAACTTTGTACCAAAAACAAGTCCATTGAAGCCATTTGTAGATGTTATACATCAATCATTAATGCCGGGGCAGTTATTGTTTAATTTGCTGTTCGCATTTTTGATTATTTATATGTCATTCTTCTATGCACCAATTCAGTTTAAAACTAAGAAAGTTTCTGAAATGCTTCAAAAAAACAATGCTTTTATTCCAGGAATACGTCCAGGATTGAAAACTCAGGATTATTTAGATTTTGTATTAAATAGAGTAACGTTTTTCGGCGCACTTTTTTTAATTGTTGTTTGTATTCTCCCTTCTGTAATTACTGGTAGCCATAGTCGATTTGAAGGTACTTCACTTTTGATTATGGTAAGTGTTGCAATGAGGGTTATGCTAAACGTTCAGACGTTTATGTACTCAGATAAATACGAAACAGCATTTAAGAGTAAGGGTAAATATAACGGCCCTAACAGAAGATTTTAATGAAACCTCACTTGATTATTTTAGGCGCTCCGGGTTCTGGAAAAGGAACACAAGCTGCGAAATTAGTTGAAAAAGGCTATAAGCATGTTTCGACTGGTGACTTGTTAAGAAGTGAAATAGCTAAAGGAAGTGAATTAGGCCAAAAAGTGTCGGGAATAATTTCTCGAGGTGATTTGGTAGACGATAGTACTGTAATGGCCCTCTTAAAAGCTAATTGTAACGTAGACAAAGTAAGCTATATTTTTGATGGGTTCCCACGGAACATTGCACAAGCAGAAATGCTTGAGGCTGAATTGCTACAAGGAAGAAAAACACTAGCTGTGTACTTCAAGATTGATCTTGGGATCTTAATTGACCGAGTTGTTAATCGAAGAACATGCGGATCATGTGGCGAGATTTATAATCTTGCGACCAAACCACCTAGTGTACTGAATGTTTGCGATAAGTGTGGCGCTAATGACTCACTTAAACAGCGAAAAGATGACACTCGAGAAGTTGTCTCCAATCGGCTTAAGATTTTCGCAAATACAGTAGATCCAATGCTTGCTTTTTATAAATCAAGAAAAGCACTTGTTGAGATCGATGCTTCATTGGCAGAAAAAGAAGTCTTTAGTGCGTTGGAAAAATTTTTAGAATAACAAATTAAATTGACCTAAATAGCTCTTGCTTTATGGGATTATTTTAGGATATACAACCTATTTTAGGGGAATATGAGCGATAAAGATATCATTGAAGTTGAAGGTGAAGTCACTGAACTATTACCTAATACTAAGTTTCGAGTTAAGCTGCCAAATGGGCATATTATAATTGCACATATTAGTGGTAAGATGCGGATGCACTTTATTAAAATACTACCAGGGGACAAAGTCCTGGTTGAGATAAGTAAATACGATTTAACTAAAGGTAGAATCACTTACAGAAGTAAGTAGTTATAGCGGGGATGTATGAAAGTTAGAGCTTCGGTAAAAGTAATCTGTAAAGATTGTAAAGTAATTAAAAGAAAAGGTGTTTTAAGAGTTGTTTGTAAGAGCAGTCCTAAACATAAACAGAGACAAGGTTAAGAGGAATATATGGCAAGAATTTTAGGTGTAGACATTCCAAGAAACAAAGCAATGAGAATTGCACTTCAGTCACTTTACGGAGTTGGACCAAAAGTAGCAATGGACGTTTTAACTCTATCTGGAATCGATCCAGAAAAAAGTTCAAATGATATTGGCGAAGAAGAAGTTCAAACAATTAGAAAGTACCTTGAAGAAGGACATGTTGTTGAAGGGGATCTTCGTCGTGAAATCGGACTTAATATTAAAAGACTAAAAGACATGGCTTGCTACAGAGGTGTTCGTCATAGAAGAAGCCTTCCTGTTAGAGGACAAAGAACGCACACAAACGCAAGAACGAGAAAAGGTCCTGCTGTTGCGATAGCTGGTAAAAAATCAATTAAATCTCTAAAATAATAAATTAAGGTAAGTTGTCATGGTAAAAAAAGTTGTTAAGAAGAAAGTAAAAAAGAACGTATCGCATGGAATTTGTCATATTCAAGCATCGTTTAATAATACAATTGTAACTTTCACTGACCCTCAAGGGAACGCTCTTGCTTGGGCGAGTGCTGGTCAATTAGGATTTAGAGGATCTAAAAAATCTACTCCATTTGCTGCTCAAACTGCTTCACTTGAAGCTGCTAAGAGAGCTTCTGAGCACGGACTTAACTCTGTTGAAGTAAGAGTTAAGGGACCAGGTGCAGGAAGAGAAAACGCAATTAGAGCGCTTTTGGGAGCTGGAATTAGAATCATTTCTGTTTCTGATAGAAGCCCTATTCCACATAATGGTTGTAGAGCACCAAAGAGAAGAAGAGTCTAATTACAATTTCTATTTAAGGAGATCTTTAAAATGGATAATTTTACAGCGAAAAACTGGAATAGCATGATTAGACCAGTAGCTCTCGAGGCTGAGAGTGAAAGTTTAAGAAATGATTACGGAAAATTCGTAGCTAAGCCTCTAGAGAGAGGATACGGACAAACTCTTGGCAACTCACTTCGCAGAGTACTACTTTCTTCTCTTCAGGGAGCAGGGATTGTAGCTATACGTATTGAAGGTGTTGAGCATGAATTTGGAACAATTAATAACGTAAAAGAAGAAGTTTCAGAAATTATTCTTAACTTAAAAGAAGTTAGATTTAAAATTTCTGGAAAAGAAGATACTGTTCTTGTTCTTGAAAAATCTGGAGAAGGTCCAGTAAGAGGATCAGATATCGTTACTAATTCTAACGTTGAAATCCTTAACCCAAACCATGTTATCGCTAACATTTCTTCAGGTGGATCTTTAAAGATCGAACTAAAGGTTGCTAGAGGTAAAGGTTACGTAACTGCAGTAGACAACAAGGAAGAATATGATCTTCCAGTTGGATGGGTTTATCTAGATACTCTTTTTTCTCCAGTATACAGAGTAAACTATTCTGTTACTAACACACGTGTTGGTAAGAGAACTGACTTTGATAAATTAACTCTTGAAGTGTGGACGAACTCTGGAATTAATCCAGCTGACTCTATCGCTTACGCTGCAAAAATACTAAGAGACCAATTGGCGGTATTCTTAACTTTTGAAGATGAAGAGCAAGTAGTAAAGCATGATTCTAAGCCAATCGCTGTTTCATCTCCAACAAACAATGCCCTTCTTAAGCCAGTCTCTGAACTTGAACTTTCAGTTCGTTCAGCAAACTGTTTACAAAATGCTAATATTAAGTATATCTACGAACTAGTTTCAAAGACAGAAGGTGAGATGCTAAGAACTAAGAACTTTGGTAGAAAGTCTTTAAATGAAATTAAAGAAATTCTAACAAGCATGGGGCTTGGACTTGGAATGAAAGTTGATAGTTTAATGAAAGATATGCAAGACGGAAAAACTTTAGGTAAAAACTAAGAATTAATTATTAGGTGGAATTATGAGACACGGGAATCACAAATATACTTTAGGCGTAAAGCCAGCTCACAGAGTAGCAATTATTAAAAACCTTGCTATCGAAGTATTCGAGCACGGACAAATTAAAACAACTCACGCTAGATGTATGGCGCTCAGAACTTACGTTGAAAAACTAATTACTCTTGCAAAAGAAGATTCAGTTCACAACAGAAGAACTGCTTACTCTAAACTAAACAACAAAGATGCTGTTTCTAATCTATTTACTAAAGTAGCTCCAAAATTCAAAACAAGAAATGGTGGATATACTCGTGTAATTAAGATTGCTGACGGACGTGTTGGTGATAGTGCAAAAATGAGTTATTTCTCTTTGGTAGATTAAAAATTATAAAGCCTCCTTAGGGAGGCTTTTTTTTTCCCTTTTTTATATGCGATTAAATTCTTTTATTTCAAAACTTATCCTTATCTTTGTAGTTCTACTTCTAACGTATTTTTATGCTCAATATGAAAAGAAAAAATATTATTCGTATGGAGATAATTCATCGAACGAACTTGTTTTAAAAAAGTTGCCAGATTTTAATTCTATTGAAGTGGTCAGTGGTAAAAAGATTAACTCTTATGAGTTAATGAAAGAGGGCAGTGGTCTGTTTGTACATATTTGGGGGACGTGGTGCGGTCCTTGTGAAAAGGAAATGCCAGAGTTTTTGAAGTACGCACAAAGTGTGGAAAGTAAGGGCGTAAAGTTTCTTTTGGTTGCTGTTAATGATGAAGAGGTGAAGATAAATAAGTTTATGGGACGATATTCAATTCCAAAAAATGTTATTATTACCGTTGATAGTGAAAATAAAGTAATGGACCTTTTTGGTACATTAAAAGTGCCTGAGAGTTTTCTTTTTGATTCTACTGGTAAACACATCAATAAATTCATAGGGCCGCAAGAGTGGGGTCAGGCTTCATATCAAACTCGTCTAGATTTTTGGCTTAATCTGCAAAATTTGGTTGAGCGTAAAATAGAAACTCACTAATTGGCTCCAAAAGATCGAAGCTTTTTTATTTGCTATTTTCAAGGGTTCGGTCAATTAACCTGAAAAATCTGAAACATTTTTACCAGTTGAAGCTTAAGTGGAATGGTCGATTGTCGTTTTTTTATGAGTTCGGTAATTCCTATTTGTAAAATATTTCATCAATAATTTAAAGAATTTCTAAAAATTGCCGAAAAGTTAAACAACTAAGTGCTTAAAGCATGTAATCGATGGAGAGTTGTATGATTAATTGGCAAGACATGGGTAAACTTCACGTTATCTCTAAACTTGAAGGGATTCTAGGGAAGTGGTTTGGTGTTGAAATGTTTTACACTGATGCTCACGGGAAGCTTTGGTCGGATCATGCAAATAAAGACTATGGGTTTAAAAGTCATTTCATGAAAGTGCAAATGCAAACGGCGGCTGGACATGAATTCTTAGCAGAAGATGTTGAGAAAATGATTGATCAGCTTTCTTCTGGTAAAGAAGAGATCGTTGTTTATCAATCACATTATAAGAACGTTAAAGGTGTGGCTTTCCCAATTAAGTTTGAAGGAGAGTTTGCTGGAGCTGTGTTTGTTTATCCATTTGTTTTGGATACAGCGACGTCGGCTGAAATGAATGAGCTTAAAAAGCAATTGATAGAGTGTGGATCGAGTCCAGTAGATGCTGAAGCAGCTTGCGAGAAAGTAAAAAAACTTTATCCAAGAGAGATGGATTACGTGAAAGAGTTAACCGGCCTTCTGGCTGAAGAGATGGTTACATTCCATGAAGAAATTACAAAACGTGAAAACCAAATTCATGAATTATCATCACAAGTTGGTGAAAAATACCGTTACCATGCAATGATCGGTAAATCGAAAAAGATGCAAGCAATCTATACTTTATTAGAGAAGATTTCGAATTCTGAATCATCGGTAATGATTCAAGGCGAGAACGGGACAGGTAAGGAGTTAGTAGCGAAAGCAATTCATTTCTATTCTCCAAGAAAAGATAAAATGTTTTTAGCGGTGAACTGCTCTGCGTTTAACGATAACTTGCTTGATTCAGAATTATTTGGTCACGTGAAGGGATCGTTTACGGGGGCAGTAAAAGATAAGAAAGGTTTGTTCGAGACAGCTAATGGCGGAACGCTGTTCCTAGATGAGATTGGGGATACATCGCTTTCAATGCAGGTAAAATTACTTCGCGTTCTCCAAGAAGGTACATATCTTCCAGTCGGTGCTACTGCACCGAAAAAAGTTGATGTGCGAATTGTTGCAGCGACAAATAAAAACTTAAAAGAAATGATGGCCAAGGGGGAGTTTAGAGAAGATTTATTTTACAGAATTAACGTAATAAATATCAATCTTCCTGCCCTACGTGAGCGTCATGAAGATATTCCTCTTTTAATGGATTATTTTTTAAAGAAAAGATGTGATGAATCTGGAAAAGCATTAAAGACATATGCGAAAAAATGTATGGAAAAAATGCTGGATTATCCTTGGCCGGGGAACGTTCGTGAATTAGAAAACGAAGTTGAACGACTTGTCGTTTTATCAGCGGATGAAAAGTTAATTGGGCCAGAAAATTTAAGTCCAAGAATTTTTGACTGGGGAGCGAGTGCTGAACCTGCGTTTAAAGGAGTCAACACTGAAGGAACCCTAAGAGATGCTCTTGAGCAGCTCGAAGTGATGATGATTAAAGAAGGATTGAAGCGCTGCAATTTCAATAAATCTAAGTTAGCAAAGGAATTAGATATTTCTAGAGCGAGCTTAATTATGAAAGTTGATAAATATGGACTAGATAAACGCGTAAAAGCAGCATAAAAATATAGAATTATTGACGCACTATAAGTAGCCTCCTAGGGAATGACAGTATAAAATGCCGTCTTCTTTAGGAGGTTTTTTTATGTCTCAATCACTTGAAGGCAAACGCACGCTATTACTTAAACTAAGACAAGAGTCTGAATTAGGTGGTGGTGAAGCCAGAATTAAAAAGCAACATGAAACTGGGAAGTATACAGCTCGTGAAAGAATCGAGCGCTTAGTTGATCCAGGATCGTTTTTAGAATTTGATCGTTTTGTTGTTCACAAAAGTCAGAATCTTGGTGATGCAAAATTTCTTGGTGACGGTGTCGTCACGGGAATTGCAACAATCAATGGACAAAAGATAGCTATTTTTTCTCAAGACTTTACTTGCTGGGGAGGTGCTCTAGGAGCTGCTCACGCAAAAAAGATTTGCAAAATAATGGACTTCGCTCTTGAAAACAGAATTCCAATGATCGGTATTAACGATTCAGGAGGAGCGAGAATTCAAGAAGGTGTTGAAGGTCTAGCGGGTTACGGTGAGATTTTTTATCGCAACGTGAAATGTTCGGGAGTAATTCCACAAATTTCTTTAATCATGGGTCCTTGTGCTGGTGGGGCAGTTTATTCTCCAGCGCTAACAGACTTTATTTTCATGGTTGAGAAAACGTCATACATGTTCGTAACTGGTCCTGACGTTATCAAGACTGTTACACACGAAGATGTGACTAAAGAAGCATTAGGTGGAGCTCGTACGCATTCTGAAATTTCAGGTGTTGCGCAATTTAATGTTCCAAGTGAAGATGAATGTTTTGAGCGCGTAAGAGAGCTTTTGAGTTATATTCCACCTGCGAATTTTACAAAAGCGACTCCGAAATACACTTCTGATATCGTTTATAGAGATAACGTAAAAATTAAAGAAACAGTTCCAGCTAATCCGAAAAAACCATACGACATGAAAGAAATTATTTTTGATGTTGTTGATGATGCTCAATTTTTAGAAGTTCATAAAGATTATGCTAAAAATATTATAGTTGGTTTTGCTTCAGTTGGTGGAATAAAAATCGGAATCGTTGCCAATCAGCCAGCTGTTTTAGCTGGAGTTTTGGATATTGCTTCCTCTGAAAAAGCTGCTCGTTTTGTTAGGTTCTGTGACGCTTTTGATATTCCTATTTTAACTTTAGTAGATGTTCCAGGATTCTTACCAGGAACAAATCAAGAGTACGGTGGAATTATTAAACACGGATCAAAACTTCTTTATGCGTATTCAGAAGCAACTGTCCCTCTTATTTCAATCATCACTCGTAAGTCTTACGGTGGGGCATACCTCGTTATGGCCTCAAAACATATTAAAACTGACGTTAACTTAGCATACCCAACAGCAGAAATAGCAGTTATGGGAGCTGAAGGTGCAGTTAATATTATTTATCGTCATGAGCTTGAAGGTCTAACAGGAAAAGCATTTGATGATAAGAAAGCGCAATTGATTGCTGATTATGAAGAAAAATTCGCTAATCCATACAGAGCAGCGGAGCTTGGATTTATGGATGCGGTAATCTTGCCAGAAGAAACTCGTAAGAGAGTTTATGAATATTTAATTGCTCTTAAAAATAAGAAACAAGAAAAACCTAAGCGTAAGCACGGTAATATTCAACTTTAAGGGAATATGATGAGTACACAAAAAAGAATTCTTATTATCAACCGCGGAGAGATCGCTGCTCGCATTGCTAAAGCATGTCGCGAGTTAGGTCACGTAGCAGTTGGTGTTTGGACAGATAATGAAGTTCAAGCAAAGCATTTAGAAGTATGTGATGAATGGGTAAGGCTTCCAGGTTCAACGAACGCGGAAACTTATTTAAATATTCCGAACATTTTAGATGTTTGTAAAAAATATAAAATCGATGGTGTTCATCCGGGATACGGATTTTTGTCTGAGAACACTGAGTTTTCACAAACTCTTGTTAGCAACGGAATCACTTGGATTGGGCCGCATCCAGAAGCTGTAAGAGTTATGGGTGATAAAGCGGTATCGAAAGAATTTGCTAAGAAAGTAGGAATTCCTGTTGTTCCAGGATCGTTAGGAGCTGTAGCAACAATTGCAGAGGCAATTAAAATTGCCAATGAAATTAAATATCCTATTCTTCTAAAAGCAGTCGCTGGTGGTGGGGGACGCGGAATGCGTGTCTGTCATAATGAAGAAGATGTTCGCAATAATTTTGAACCAGTTCAAAGAGAGGCACTTGCCGCTTTTAAAAATGGTGATTTATTAGTTGAAAAATTTATAGTTAATCCTCACCATATTGAAGTTCAGATTTTAGCCGATAGAAAAGGAAATGTTTTCCATTTCTTCGAGAGAGAATGTTCAATTCAACGTCGACACCAAAAAATTGTTGAAGAAGCGCCATCACCATTTATCGGTGATGACGAGGAACTTCGTCAGCGTGTTTGTAATACAGCCGTGAAATTAGCAAAAGCGATTAACTACGATTCAGCAGGAACAGTTGAGTTGATCATGGGAGAAAATAAAGAATTTTATTTTCTTGAAATGAACACACGTATTCAAGTTGAACATCCGATCACTGAAGAAATTACTGGAATTGATTTGATTGTTTGTATGATTCAGTCAGCTTTTGGAGAAAATCTTGGAATTCCTTCGCAAGAATGGATTAAAAGAACGGGACATGCGATTGAATGTAGAATTTGTGCTGAAGATCCCATTACAATGCTTCCAGCTCCGGGATTTGTAACTGGTTGTGAAACAAATTTCCCACAAGGAATTCGTTTCGATAATTGTTTATACAAAGGCTTAAACGTTACTCCCGATTTCGATCCAATGGTTGGAAAGCTAGTAGCAAAGGGAATTATTCGTGAAGTAGCAGTTCGCAAAATGCGAGCAGCACTAGATGGACTTTTAATCGAAGGACTAAAAACAAATATTCCTCTTCATAAAGTAATTATGAACGAAGAAAATTTTATTAAAGGTCATTACTCAACAAACTATATCTCGACAGTAAGACCTCAAGATAAAGTTGATACTTCAATGGACTATGTAGCAGTTTATAAAAAAATTGCCGGCGTTGAAGCAAGAAGAATGGGATTCTAATTTATGAGAACATATCTAGTTGATAGCGATAAAAATGAATACATCGTTGATTTGATCAAAACTCGCAAACACTCTGCAGAGATGGTGGAGTTTGAATTCAGAACGATTAAAGATCAAAAAGAAGTAAATAAAGAGACGGTTTTCATCAGAAAATTAGCAGATCAATATTTTGCTTCTACCGATGGAATCAAGTGGAACAAGCTTGCTCGCCAAGATTCGCCTTCGTTGATGTTGAACGTTGATAAGGTTTATAAGCTTTATCACGGGTATAAACCATCAAGTTTAGGTGGGGATAATTCTGGAGGACTTTTCACTCAAATGCCAGGGAAGATCGTTAAAATCATGGCTCAAGTAGGTGATAAAGTTGAAAAAGGGCAAACACTCATCATTCTTGAAGCAATGAAAATGGAAAACGAAATTAAGGCAGGAGCTCCTGGAGTCGTGAAAGCTATTCATGTAAAGGCGGGCGATGCTCTTGAAAATGGAATCTTGATGATGGAAGTGGAAGCAGAGTAATTAGTTTGGGTATTGCAAAGTAGAGCTTTAATAGTTGGCACTTGTGTTAATTGAAATAATCGTCCTCCCTTTTAAGTGCCCGTTTTTATAGGTGCAATTTCTGGCTTAGTATATTCGAATTGCTTATTTTGGGAAAGTACTTAGAATAATGTAAGATGATAGATGCTTAGGAGTCCTAAATGAAGCTGCGTATTTTTGCAATCACGTTTTTGATGATATTTACTCAAGCCTTTGCTGCCGGAAAATCTACAACATCACCTACTCCTAAATATAAATTCAAATGGGTTTTAGCACATGAGCCGGTAGAATTGTTTATTGCTGCTGCAAAAAGTTTTGCAGATGAAGTTTCTCAGCAGAGTAATGGTGAAATCAATGTTGAAATTTTAACACTCACTGAATATTCTAAAAAATATAAACAAGGAAAACTTTTTTCACCATCAGAGGTTGCTCAACTAGTTAGAAGTGGCGAAATCGAAATGAGCCAGACCTATACTACGACACTTGGTAGATCTTTTACTCCGCTATATGTTTTAGATCTTCCATTTTTATTTAGAGATCATTCTCACGCTACGAATGTGCTTGATGGAAAAATTGGCAAAAATCTTTTAGAAGGCCTCAGTCTTTCTGATATAAAGGGGCTGGCTTTCACATATAGTGGTGGGTTCAGAATCCTTCCAGGTAGAAAAGCAATTGCTAATGTTGAAGATTTCAAAGGTCTTAAAGTATCAACAACGACAAGTCCTGTAGCGAGTGATATCTTTACAACTCTTGGAGCATATCCAACGACAGGCTCTCCTTATTCTGAATTTTCTGGAATCTTCTTAGATAAGAATATGGATTTGGCAGAATTAACGTATGCGAGATACACGTCCATACAAAAATCATTTTCTGCAAACGATATTAAGTTTGTAAATGAAACGAATCATAGTTTATTTTTAACCGCTATTATTATGAACCAAGGACTTTGGAATAAAATGACGGATGCTCAAAAAGCTATAATTCAACATGCGGCTAACTCTGCAGCTACTCTAGAGAGAACTCAATCCATTGAAGCAAATGAGAAATCAAGCGCTATTCTTCAAAGCACAGGATTTAAAATTGTTAAAATGAAAGACAATGAAGTGGAAAAACTTAAAAATGCACTTAAGCCAGTCTATGAAAAATATAACAGACTTTTAGGTAAGGATTTAATTCAGTCGATTATTGATCAACAATAAGTTTAATTAATTTTTATTTTAATAATAGAAAGAGCAATTTCACGAGCAGCTTCAATAGGTGTTATCTTCTGAGATGTGATTAGTTCTTTTAATTCATTAAAACGTTGATTTGTTTTATGATCAGAATGAATTTTTTGAATGATAATTTCTTTTATCAGTGAATTAAACCAGTTAATATTTTGCTTTTGTCGCTCACTTTCCCATTGAAGATTTTGCAGTGAAAGACTCTTGTAATGAAAAAGCATAGTATAAAGTTCATCCAAAGTTTCATGACTTAATGATGAATTGGTGAGGACTTCTGTTTTCCAGAAATTAGAATGTGCCGTTATTTGAAGAGCTGATTGATACTGGGCCTGTGTTTGTTTTGCAAGATTCAGGTTATCACCATCGGCCTTATTGATAATTATTGAGTCAGCAAGTTCTAGTATACCTTTTTTGATCCCCTGTAGCTCATCTCCACCGCTTGGTAAAATCATAAGCATAAAAAAGTCAACCATGTTGGCAACTTCATATTCTGATTGTCCAACTCCTACAGTTTCTACAATAATAAAATCAAATCCAGCAGCTTCACATAACAAAATAGCTTCTCTGGTTTTCTGAGCGACCCCTCCAAGGGCTCCGCTTGTAGGAGTTGGGCGAATGAAGGCATTAGGCTCATTCGCTAATTTTTCCATTCTTGTCTTATCACCAAGTATACTGCCGCCAGAAGTTGGTGAGCTCGGGTCTATAGCAAGAACAGCGACTTTATGATTTTTTGAAATAAGATATTGTCCAAAACTTTCAATAAGGGTTGATTTACCAACCCCTGGAGAGCCAGTCACACCAAGACGGAAACTATTCTTGCCACAATTTAAAATTTTTTTTAAAAGTTCTTGTGACAGAACCTGATCTTCTTCTTTGGAAGATTCTACTAGAGTGATTGCCTTTGCTAGTGATCGTCGATCACCAGATTTTAGTTTTTCAACATCAATCATTTTAAATTTTCCTCTATAGCATCGATAACTTCTTTAGCAGAATGAGAAATGGGAGTTCCGGGACCAAATATTCCTTTTACACCGGCCTTTCTTAATAAAGGGTAATCTTGTTTGGGAATAACTCCACCACAAACTACAATAATGTCTTCAGCGCCCAGATTTTTTAATTCTGAAATTAAATCTGGAATTAGTGTTTTGTGACCTGCAGCCTGTGAGGAAACACCTACAACATGTACATCGTTTTCAAGAGCTTGTTTTGCTACTTCTTTAGGGGTAGAAAATAATGGAGCTAGATCTATATCAAAGCCAAGATCAGCAAAAGAAGTAGCAATTACTTTAGCTCCTCTGTCGTGTCCATCTTGTCCCATTTTTGCAACTAGCATCCTTGGTCTTCTTCCATGTCTTTCTATAAAAGATTTTATTTGATCTTGAATCATTTTCCATCCTTCGTCATTTTCAAATGAGAATCCATAAACACCAGAGACTGTCTGTGTAGTAGCATTATATCGTCCCCAAATTTTCTCTAAAGCATAAGTAATTTCACCAACACTTGCACGTGCGCGCGCCGCTTTAATAGCTAAATCTAATCCATTTCCGTTACCAGAACGCGCGTATTCACTCAGAGCTTCGAGTGCCATCATTACGGACTCATTGTCACGGTTTGAACGAAGTTGATCGAGTCTCTTTAATTGTGACTCGCGTACTTTATTATTATCTATTTCTAAAATATCAACTTGATCTTCACTTTTAAGTTTATATTTATTAACACCAACAATGACATCTAAGCCTTTGTCGATACGAGCTTGTTTTGAAGCAGCTGATCTCTCAATGTTAAGCTTTGGTATTCCTGTTTCAATGGCCTTGGCCATTCCGCCCTGCTTTTCGATATCAATAATAATTTCCCAAGCTTTGTTGGCCATATCTTGAGTGAGCGATTCCATCATGTATGAACCACCCCATGGATCGACAACTTTTGTGATTTGCGTTTCTTCTTGAATTACTATTTGTGTGTTACGGGCAATCCTTGCTGAAAATTCAGTTGGCAGAGCAATTGCTTCATCAAATGCATTCGTATGAAGAGATTGCGTTCCTCCAAAAATAGCAGCCATTGCTTCAATCGTTGTTCTAATGACATTGTTATATGGATCTTGCTCTGTAAGAGACCAGCCTGAAGTTTGGCAATGAGTTCGCAATATTTTTGAATTAATGTCGGTAGGGTTATATTGGGTAACAATTCTATCCCACAAAAGTCTAGCAGCACGTAGTTTCGCAATTTCCATATAAAAATTCATTCCAATTCCAAAGAAGAATGAAAGCCTTGGCGCGAAATCGTCAATATTCAATCCAGATTCAATGGCAGTATTAATATACTCTTTTCCATCTGCTAAAGTGTATGCCAGCTCTAAAACGGCATCGGCCCCGGCTTCTTGCATATGGTACCCAGAAATACTTATAGAATTAAATTTGGGCATATACTTGGAAGTATATCCAAAAATATCGGCGATAATTCGCATAGAGGGTTTGGGTGGATAAATATAGGTGTTTCTCACCATAAATTCTTTTAAAATATCATTTTGAATAGTTCCAGAAAGTTTATCTGGAGTCACACCTTGTTCTTCAGCAGCAACAATGTAATTCGCAAGAATTGGCAAAACAGCGCCATTCATTGTCATAGATACTGAAACTTTATCAAGTGGAATTTCATCAAAAAGAATTTTCATATCTTCAACAGAATCGATTGCCACACCGGCTTTTCCAACGTCACCAGAGACTCTAGGGTGGTCCGAATCGTAGCCTCTATGAGTAGCAAGATCAAAAGCAACTGAGACTCCTTGACCACCAGCGGCCAGGGCTTTTCGATAAAATGCATTTGAATCTTCTGCAGTTGAAAATCCAGCATATTGTCTGATCGTCCAAGGTCTACCGGCATACATTGTAGCTTTAGGACCGCGAATGAAAGGAGAGAAGCCAGGCATTGTGTTTGTAAACTCTAAATTTTGAATATCCTCAACAGTATATAGAGGTTTAACATCAATTCCCTCTGGGCTCTTCCAAGTTAAATCATCTAATTTTTTGCCCTTTGACTCCTTAGAAGCTAATTGTTTCCAGTCTGACAAAGTTGCTTGTTTAGGTTCGTAACTATTACCCATGGTGCATTTCCTTAAATGAGAGGAATTTCTTTCCTAGATTTTAGTAGCTAATGAGAATGAAGTAAAATGTAACATGATCGAGATTTTTATTTCGGTCAATGGAGGAATTTTTATGACTCAAAATATGAAACTTGTATTAGAAAATAGCTTGCAAGTCTTTTTCTTTGACCATCTTCAGGAAGTCAATAAAAAATTACTTAATCCCTTAAGCCAAGAAACCATTTTTTACTCTAGTATTGTCATGGATAATTTCGGTGAATCCTCAAAGTTATTTGAGCAAGTTGATAACCGAGTGCGTGAAAAAATTCTTGGTATAAAACTTATGGAGTCATCTCAACTTCCTAGAGAAAAGCAAAAAAAAGCATTAAAAGACATTGCGGAAACTTCTCTATTTATATGTGGGTATTTTGCGGATTCGCTTAACAGAAAAATAGTCGACGTGAGATATTATGAAGACCTCGGCAAAATAGCTTACACAAGATTAAATAATTATTCTTCAGAAGTTTACGATGTTCCCTCATTTTATAAAATGATGGCAAATAATTTTAGCCATGTAACTTTTCTAATGAACTTAGTATCGAAAAAATATTCGGCGGAGAGTGACCCCGCCTTACCTTGGTTGATCTTGCAAGATAGAAAAATCTCTTAAGAATTTCCTTCTCGTCCTACTACAATAGTATTCCATTTTTTAGAAAGTACTTTTCTAATATTTTTTTGGAAATCAGTATATTTTAGATCTTCTATTTCTTTATTACCCATATAGTAAAAATCTAAACCTTGTGATTGTAAAACAGGGACAGAGTAAATCGAGGCAAAATCTTCATTGGTTTGAACATTGATTAAGTTTTGGCCTTTAATCATTGTTTTAATTCTGTTGAAATCTTCTTCTGGAAGACCGTTATCTCTAATGTTAGCTATGAGATCTTTAATGGCAGCGATGGCAGGTTTCACTTTATCAAATCCCGATGCCATGTAGATTCCAAAGTATCCGCCTTCTATCGCCGAGAAATGAACTGGCTGAGCAGAGTAACATAGACCAAGTCGATCGCGAACTTCAACAAATAGGACAGATGATTGACCAGAAAGATGAGAACTTAACATTTTGAGATAAAGATTTTCAGGGGATCCCAATTTTCCGCAAGGGATACCGTAAAAAATTTGTGTTTGCTCTCGATTAAAAGAAATGAATTTATCTACACCTATGACCGGTTTAAATTTTTTAAATTTCAACGGCACGGATTTTCGAGGAGCAAGACTATCAAAAAGTGGTTGAAGGGTGGGCATAATTTCTTCAAGATCAGCATCACCACAATAGGTAATTAGAATCTCCTGGTTCTTTATATTTTTTTTATGAATATCAGAAAGATTTTTTTGGGTTATAGCCTTAATCGATTTCTCAGTGCCAACTGGATTCAAAGAATATGGATGATTGCTAAAAAAAAGTTCTTGAGCCTGCTTAAAGCATTGTTTTACAGGATCTTCTTTTTGATTTACCAACACTCTTAAGGAGAGCTGCTTTTCATGATTTAAAAATTTTAATGGCATATCTGGAGCAATCAGAGCTCCAGAGAAATGGGGGAACAAGTCTTGTAGATTATCGCTCAGTCCATGCATTAATAAACCATAAGCATTTTTACCCGAGAATCCGGAAATACTTGAAGATTTTTCTTCCAATGCTTTTTTAATTTTATCATAACTTATTTTATGATGCCCTTTCGTGAGCATTGAACTCAGTAAGTGAGAAGCGCCGTTATTCTTTATACTTTCCTCGGTTAACCCCCCTCGCAAATATGCCTGAAGCACAAAAGTAGGTGTCATGGTATTTTGGCGATAAATGAAAGATACTCCAGGCTTAACTTTTATTAATTGTACTTGTTGATCAAACTTAGAATTTTCAATTTTCAATTTTGTTTTAATCCCAGCAGTAAGTGATTTTTTTAAGCTTTTAAGTTGGCCCTGGAAATTTACAATTTCTTTTTTACATTTCACAAGATCGGCTTCTTTAGGCAATTGCATACTGATGTGGATATCTTTAGAAAATATATTACGAAGGGCAATGTTGACATGTTTAGGACTGGTCGACTTAATTCGGTCGATAAATTCTTCTTCACATTTAACGTCCCCGTTTTGAGCATAGCTGTGACCAAGGGAAAAAGAAAAAGATTCAATTGATTCCATTTCATAGATTTTTGAAGAGAGATATTGATTCTTTATTTTTTGAACTTCATCATTGTCTAATCCCTTTTCAAGTGCGAATTCGATAGTAGCAATAAATTTTTTAAGTAGTTCTCCTAGGTTTTTATGAGGGAAAACTAATCTGATAAAATGAGCACCACCCTTTGTCATAAACATCGTTGATGCGGAAGCCACATTGGCTAATGTTTTTTCTAAAACCAGTGCATTGTAGAGTCTAGATGTTTCTCCAAATCCCAAACAATTTACTGCTAAATCTTCTCCGGCAGCTTCTTTATCAGAGTATTGAGGAGCCTTTATGATCATTGTAAGAGTGGCCATTCCAACTTCTTTTTGATGAATATCTAAAGTTGGGTGCTCTTTTAATTCAAATTCAGGAAACGAACTCACGGGTCCTTTGGGAAGTGAATATTTTTCTATTGTGCTAATGTGGCTTTCTTTTTCAGAAATGTCTCCAGCAACTATTAAAAGTGCATTCGAGAGATTGTAAAAATTATTTCTAAAGGAATGTAATTGCTTTTGCGAGAAGTTTTTTATCGTATCTTCACGTCCAAGAATTTGATGAGAATAACTTCCTTTGAATGCCGAAGCTTGTAGCTTGGCAAATGCAAATTGGCTAGGGCTATCAATTGATCTTCTAAATTCTTCAAATACAACATCTCGCTCTGGAAGGAGATCTTCTTGCTTGAACAAAGGATTCGCTACCATGTCCATTAGTATATTTATTGAATCTTGTAATTTTGTATTTGGTGTATTGATGTAGTAGCAAGTGTAATCAAACGAAGTAAAAGCGTTGATCTCACCACCGAATGTTTCAACTTCATGAGCGATCTTTGCGCCGGGACGAGTATCGGTCCCTTTAAAAAACATGTGCTCTAAAAAATGGGCGATTCCCTCATGATCTTCTTTTTCAAGTGCACTTCCGGCCCTGAACCATATTTGTACAGTCGCAGCAGTTGATCCAGGAGAGTGGACAAAAAGCGTCTTTAAGTTGTTTTTTAAGCTGAGTAATTCATATTGCATTTTGTAGTTCCTTAATTTTTTAATGAGATTGAACCAGTTGATTATAACCAATAATCTTAGCCATTACCTAATAGAATTTCTCTATAACCTGAAGTAAGTTTAAGCATGAGAAAAATTGATTCACTTTACCTCCACTTCCCTTTCTGTGCCCATCTTTGCAATTATTGTGATTTTTATAAGAAAATCCCAGAGAATAAAGCACAAGATTACGAAAATTTTCATCGTTATTTACAAGGTGCATTTGATGAACATGAAAAACTGAGGAAAGTGAACGGTTATTCTTGGGCCCCACTAAAAACCCTTTACATTGGCGGTGGTACTCCATCTTTATGGGGAATAGAAGGAGCTAGATTTTTAAAAAATTTTTTGAAAGACAATGCACTTTCACTTGCTCCAGATTGTGAATTTACACTAGAAGTTAATCCCGGAGCTTGGGACGAGTATACCTTAAGTGAATGGGAAAAAATTGGTGTAAACCGATATTCACTCGGTATCCAATCCCTGGATGGCACATTAAGTAAATATCTCGACAGAGTCCATAGTATCGAAGATGTCTATGCAACATTGGAATTTTTTTACCGGAAAAAAGTAAATTTCTCAGTCGATTTCATGCTAGGATTACCTTTTTCGAAAGAACTTAGCCGAGATGTCATTAATGAACTTGAGCGCGCCCTTAAATTTAACCCCTCGCATTTTAGTGTCTATATTTTAACCGTAAAAAATAATTATACTCATTATAAGCAATTACCAGCCGAAGAGTGGATTGAAAAAGAATATTTATCTGTGGCCCATTTTCTTAAAGAAAAAGGATTTCGGCATTATGAGGTTTCTAATTTTGCACTTCCCAACAAAGAATCTCGTCACAATTTAAATTATTGGAAATCAAAAACAGTTGCAGGCTTAGGACCGTCTGCAACAGGATTTTTTGCAGAAGAGAAGTTGCGTTATAAGTGGAAGACGAATTCACCCGTTATGGAGCTAGAAAATTTATTAGATACAGAATTTCATTTAGAAAAAGTCTATATGGCCCTAAGGTCTTTTATCGGGATCGATTTGGATTCATTTTTACCAGAGAAAAATGTTTTTAAGAAATGGGAAAAAATGGGATGGGCAGCTATTGAGCAAGATCGCTATTTAACTTTAACGAGTCATGGTTATTTAATTCTCGACACTTTAATAAATGAACTTTTTACTTTAAAACTCATAAAATAAAAAGAGTCGACTATCCACTCATTTGATTAATCCTTTTTCTAATGAGAAACTTGAAATGTGCAAATATTATTCTAGGATAAAAATTGAGTTGGTTAAGACTGCATGTCTCAAATTTATGTAATTTTAAATGTCCAAATTGCCATGTTTTTGAACTTGGTGAAAACGATTTACCAAATCGAGTTATGTCGCAAGACATTTTTGATAAATCAATAGAAGTTTTTATCGATTCTTTAAATCATCTTGCTCAAGAGAAAGTTACGATCTCTATTTACGGTGGAGAAACTTTAGCAAATAAAAAAGTCATAAAACAGGGCATCGAAAAGTTTGGAGCTAGCTATAGAGGAATAGAAATAACATGGGTGATAAATACAAATGGTAGTTTGTTAAAAGAGGAAGATGTCCATTTTTTCAAAGAACAAAATGTTGAAATACATATAAGTGTTGATGGAAAAGAAGAAGTTCATAATATTTCGAGACCTACCCATAAAGGAAAGGGTACTTTTCATATGGTTGAACCAGCTTTAAATTTAATAAAAATGCATAAAGTACCATCACAAATAAACTCTTACATGATGCCTTCAAATTATAACCACTTGAAAGATTTAGTCGATATTGCTGAGAAGTACAATATTTCAAAAATTTATCTCGATCAATTTTATAACTTAGATATGATCACTCACAAAGTAGGAATGGAAAAATACATGTCGGTTTATCTCTATGGATTAAAAAAAGGAATTCTTATTAATGGTCCATGGAATAGAGTTATCAGAAATTATCAAAACAATGAGTCGAGAGAGTTTGTTTTAAGAAAATCATTGTCCCTAGATGTTAACATTGATGGCTCTTGCTATTTTCCCGTTTACAGTGAATCTAAAGCAATGGGTTTTCATATTGATTCATTCTCAAAGTTTATTAAACGGGGTGGATGGAATGAAATAACGGAAAAAACAATTACTAGAAACATTTCTAAATGCAACGAGTGTTCCATTCAAAATTATTGTAATGGTGTCGCTATTGAGCAAGTTCATTATCATATTGGTTTAGAGGCTGACACAAAAGTTAGTTGTGATTTTTTTCGTGATTGGTGCCAGTTTTTAATGAGGCCAGTTTATTTCAAGAGACACGAACTTGTTGATTATGTTTCTATGATTGAGTTGAGTCTTGTTGAACCAATGATTAAAAAAATTAATGAGCATATTAATTTACTAGAAAAGAAGCTCTGGCCTCTTAATCACAAAGTCGTTGTAAATTTCCTTGAGCATCACGAAGAAATACTTATGGCAAGCAAGATGGAAAGTCTGCCTAATTGGACAACTGCAATTACTAAAGATTCAACTCTATATTTAAGAGGGACTATCTTAACACCGGCAATAATTCATGAACTTAGTCATATTTTTCTTAACCAAGAGAATGTAAAAGCTCCCAAGTGGTTTCTTGAAGGTGTTTGCGAGTGGATACAAAATAAAAAGATAGATCCCAAATTACTTTCAAAATCTTTAAAAGAAAAAAATTTATTTTCTTTAATCGAAAAAGCAGAGGGGAATGATATTGTTTTAATAGATCATGATGACCAAAAGCCTGGAAGAAACTCATTATATGTTCAAGCTCATGCATTTGTAGATTTTCTTGAAAAAATAATGGGAAAGGAGCTTTTAAAGTTAATGATATTGGAAACTTCTCAAGCTAGTTTAACCTCAGTCTTAGAATCTTTTACGGGCTTAAGTCTCATTGAGATGATAAATAATTTTTTAGAATCGAGTTATTTTATAACTAAAGTGAGCAGAGGTACTCTTGTCAAAGTTTAAATTATATTTGCATGGTGAAACTGGAACAAGAATAGCTTTATATGATCCTTATATATCTCATTTGGTTTGGGCAGATACAAACGAAGATGTTATTTCCAGAGAGAATGGCGCTCAGGAAAAATGGGAAAAAGTTTTACCAACGTCTCCAACCAATCCAGCAGGGAAAAGTAAAAATTTAAAAAAAATAAAAATTCAAATGGGTTTTGCGTGTAATTACTCATGCACTTATTGCAGCCAGAATAATCTAAGATCTCCAGCAGAGGAAAGTTTAAAAGTAGCGATGGAAAAACTTCCAAATTTTTTAGCAAATATGCATAAATGGTTTGATGGTGGAAGTAATGGAAGGGGCGAGGGGGTATTTCTTGAGTTTTGGGGGGGGGAGACTTTGCTTTATTGGCCCGCCATAACAGTTTTGGCAACAAAACTTAGAGAGATTTATCCAGATATCCACTTGGCTTTATTCACCAATGGTTCACTCGTAAAAAAAGAAATGGTAGATTTTGCACTTTTGATGCGAATACATTTTATTGTTTCTCATGATGGTCCAACTTTTACTGAAGATAGGGCAAAAGATCCTTTTGATATTCCGTCGCAAGCTGAAAATTTACATTACCTTTTTAAAGTTTTAAATCCAGAAAAACTTATTTCATTTAATGCAACAGTATCACCGAAAAATTATTCATTATTAGCGATCAGAAAATATATTGCAGAGAAGTTGGGAGTTGGAACTGAGAAATTGGTTGTCACTTACGATCTTGCTACACCTTATGATTTGCCAGGCTTAAACTACGTGACAAAAAAAGATAAACGCCGAGATTTAATCAACAACTTGTTTAAAGAAATGATTCAATTTTATCCATTTGATATGTCTCTGGGAATGACAGATGTCTTTATTCATGATTTTTTTGAATCATTAAAGTTTGGACGAACGGGAGAATTTGTTGGCCAGAAGTGCACAATGGATTTGCCAAGTTCATTGGCGCTAGATCTAGATGGGAATGTTTTAACGTGCCAAAATGTTACGGCAAAAGGTGGACATAAAATTGGGCATATTGATTCTTATGATGAAGTAAAACTTACAACTGCTTATCACTGGAGCCAACGAAGTGAATGTACCAAATGTCCGGTAGTTCAAATCTGTAAGGGATCGTGTATGTTTCTTACTGATAATTTATGGCAAGCTGCCTGTGATCAACATTTTACTTGGGGGTTAGCTTATTTAGCTTTGGCCCTATATCTTCAGACGGATAAAGTTTTAACTAAGATTGAGGGTGAGTTTATTCGCAACTCTAATGATACTGTAATTGATGTTTTATATTCCTAACTTTTGACTGACATCTGCAATCAAATGGTATCTATTTTTATCAGATAAATTTAAGGCCCTGTGAAGTTGATTTATCTCAATTAGATAAATCGAACCATCAGCTTTTAAGTGATGTCTTTCGTGTTGATATTCAAAAAAGCAATTTTCATTTGTGACAATTGGTATGTGCAATCTGAATGCTCTTTGTCCCTTGATGATTTCGCCATCCTGGTGCCAATAAGAAGTACTCTCTGGGTGCGGTTTCAAGAGAGCAATTCTGAGGCGAGTAAGCGAAAGTGTAGGAAAAGATTGTTTGATAGATATAAGCAGTTCTTCAATGTATTCATTATAAATAGGAGTAGGTTTATCGAACTTTGTCGTTGAAAAAAATTCTTTTAATTTATTTTTTTCATCTTCTGAAATATTGGAATCGTTGATTTTTTCACCCGTTTGCCAACCATCATTTATTTCGCCTGTTGAAGAGGTGATTGACCATCCTCCCCATGGGCCATTTTTCTTCATAAAAGGGGGATTAGTTTTTTGAACATAATCCAAATATGAAGTAAGTTTGGAAATATCAATAGTTAAATCTAGTTTAATAATCATTTATTTCATCTTATAAAGTTTAATGCCATGTTGGAAAGAGAGAGCAAGTACTTTTTCCAAAGAAAGATTATCTTGAATAACCATTGTACTTGGAAATTTTGAAACTAGTTGCGCACCTAGCGATAAGAATATGTTAAGAACTACACACTCTAGATTGAGTTGAGGATTTGATTTTATTTCAATTTTCCAATCCACTAAATTGGACTTTTTAAAATAGGTGATAAAGTCAAGTTCTTGAATACCATTTTCTTGCAAATGATCCAAGATGGCTGCTTTTGAAGGACCATTTAAGTCTGCAACATAATAAAAGCAATTTTTAGAATTAAATCTTATTGATAATAAATGATCTAGCGAATCATGCGAGAAATCAATTAGGTAGATTAATTTATTCTTTTTTTGTTGGTGAATTGTATTCGTTGTGAATAATTCAAAATAATATTCATGTTTTTGAGAAAGAATTTTTTTTAAATCACCAATGTCATATTTTATTTTACGAACGTCAGTCGCAGTAAGCATATCAAGCTTTAGATTGAAGTTTTCCTTAATTAAAAACTTCATATCTTATTCTTCCAAAAAGATTGATAAAAGTGCTCATATAATTCTAGTGCAGGATAATTGTCATTTAACATAAGCAGTGAGAGTGAAATGAATTCTTCATGGAAACCATGAAAGGGCTCGATTGGTTCTACTAAAAATTTAGCATATTGATTTGAGATGTTATCAAGAGAGTATTTCGTTTTCATTTTGCGAGAAGTAGATTTTGAAATGCGCTTGTTTATGATAGAGCTTGTTATTTTTTCTTGAATTTCCTTTTCATTTAAAATGAGGGTGCATTCGCTGTATTCAAGATCAACATGTTGAATCATTTTATCTTTTGCATTTTGATTCTGTAAATCTCGATACCCCCCCCAGTTTGTTAAAACTACAGGAACTCCAGAGCAAAGGGCCTCTATAGGTGAATAACCAAAATCTTCGTCATGGTAAATGCTTAAGCTGATGAAAAGGTCACTTCCCGCGTAGGCCTTTTTTAAATGTTGATGATTGATCCGTGGAAAGATTTTCACATCATCATCATTTTTAATGGAAGATTGTAATAGTTGAAAATATTCTCCAGGTTTAAATTTTTTTTCGTAAAAAGTTGGCATTTCGAATTCATCAACATTTCCAAAAATAAATAACTTTAGGTTCACTGTTGATTCGAGCGTTTTTTTAAGATTATTAAAGGTATCTATTAGTAAAAGGATATTCTTTTGAGGTGATATTCTTCCAGTATAGATGAGAGCAAAGTCCTTTTTCACAAGCCCGTGATTTTTACGAAATGTTGAACGAGAATTTTTTTTGATATTAAAGGTCTGTTGCTTAATGGGAAAAGGACACAGTTGGCAGTTGCTTTTCGAGATGAGACTTTTACCAATCAATACTTGATAACATTCAGAAGCTGCAAAAAACAAAACTTTTTTTCCAATTAGGCAGTCGTTGAGCCTAACGTAAAACGAAGATTTTCTAACATAGTCTCCAAAGATATAAAAAATGAGCGACGTTTTGACCTCGTTAGTTTTTTCAATGAGCAGTTTTAGGCTGGGATCTATCAACACCATGGGGTGAACAATTATAATAAAATCTAAATTCTGGATGGAGCTTGGTGAAAGCAATATTCTACTAATATTCGAGATGGTAAGAAAAATATTTGGAATCTTTTTATAAGCAGCGATAATATTCTTTGTGATATGGGTAACACTATCTTGTTCGTTAAATGATGAAGTAACAATGACAACATTTTTCATTTTACTTACTAATTAGAGGACTTATGTGTCCTTCTTGAAACATGTCAAAGGGATGAACTTCACCGTAGAACTCATTAGAGTGCCATGAGTTCGATTCAGAATGATAATCAAACCAAGGAGAGACACCACAAATAATGTTAATGCGATCTAGGTTTGAAATTTTCTTACAAAAAGGTCGATGGTACTTTTGTGTATCATAAACATAAGCTTTGCCCGGGACCAGTTCAATTTCTGAAATCTTTGCAACTGAGTCTACTTCGTCTAAAAATTGAATGACATAATTTTCACTAGATTGAACTGGGATATTTATTCTTAGATTTATAAAAATAGATTCATCTTGATGCCAAAGATATTTAATATTTGTACTTTCAATTTCGTTTGCCTTAATCACTGAAATCCGAGATCTAATAATAGTTCTCTCGAATGAATTAAGTAGATTGTTAAGCAGACCTACCTCGCTTATTGGAGTCCGCTTATTGAAAGAATACGTGTCCGCATAAGAGTTTTTTTCAGCTTCTATATTTTCATAATCACTCGAGTTTCCAGCACTGTATTTACTGGATCCTAGGCTGCTTTGGTGTGGATCATTAGAAAGGCTGTCAATAGATTGAGGGTTCCAGGTGAGGGCCGTTGAAAGGTAACTTGTAAACTGAGACACCCGTCCTTTATAGTTAAAATAAAAAGATCCATATTGTTTTAAAGATTCTCTAACTTCATTAAGAAGTTCGTTGCAATCGAAATTTAAAGTGGCAGATAAATAATCTGGTTTAGAACTTGAGCCAAGATTCAAAATATGCGTTCTGATATCTGTAGAATTGAGAATGTATTTTTCAACAGTGCAATTTTGAGGAACGTCGCTTAGCTTAATGATCCATTTTTTTTTCATAATACTTATGAAAAGTTAATTATCTTTTGAAGGCAATTGGGGTTCTTCAAAAAAGATTAATAAGCGGTTTTTTTCCAAGTCTTCAATGAGATTAGAAATCTCATTTTCATACTCACCATTTTGAATTTTCTGTTCTGCTTCAAAAGAGGAGATGACTTCAGAAAGTTTATGTTCTCCAGTAAACTTCTTGCAAAGGATCGCAGCAAAGCCATCAATAGCAAAACCTTTATTTGTCGCCGTGTTGAAAAGAAAAAATTCTTCCCTGTTATTTGGACTATTAAAAAATTGAGCTGATATTTTTGGAAATAAATTGCCTTGTTTCATAGACTACCTGAATTAAATTTAGCTCAGTAGCAAGCACCTGCACTAACTGGAGAAGAGGGAACGAGAAGACCAATGATTTGAATAGCAGTTAATGGCTTAAGAGAGCCAAAAGACGGCTTAGAGTCATTGTTAGTATTACTCTTTAAATCATCTTCATCTGAAGAATTGCCATTATTTTCACTCATTCGCTCTAACCTCTAATATTTAATATAGTCCATATCAATACAAAAAACTATTTAAATTAAAAAATTTCGAAATAACAAGTACTTGCCTAGCCTGGCTTCATAAGGCTTCTACATAAGGGGTCCCTACTAAATTGGCAATCCAACCAAGGAGCTAGAACCGTTACATTCTGAAAAAAAGACACCATAATATACTCTCATAAAGAGAGTTGAGGTCATCATGAAACTGCTTGTTATTAAAAGCGCGGTTGAGTCAAAGTGGGGTAGTTGTCGGGTTATTTCACCGAATCTCCATCAAGTTTATACAAAATTGGGAACTGATTATGATGTTAGTTGGTTTGAATTACCAGAAGACATTATGAAAGCAGAGCTCAAATATAACGTGTCTTGCATTGCTGCATTGGTTGACAAAATAGCTACGCTTAATCCAGATCGTTTGGTTTTTGTCGATCACTTGCCGCCACCACCTTTGGTTTTGGCGTACCTCTCTATGCAAATTAATTTAAAAAAACTGCCTCCAATAATTTTCCATCTCTATGGTGATTTTACATATTTTTCAAAAGAGTGGCTTTATTTCAGCGAAGTAATGCAGGGTCATGAAGTAACTTTTATAACTGCTTCAGTGTCCCAACAAAAATTAGTCGAAGAGTTTTTGGTGGTAAAAAAAATAGAACCGATTTCAAATATCGAAAAACTTTGTTTTCCAGTAAATTCATCAGAATATTTTTTCAATGTTGATGAACGAAATATCTTTAGAAAAGAAATGAAAATTTCTGAGAATGATTTTGTAATTTTATATTCTGGAAGAATTAGTTTACAAAAAAATGTGGATGTATTGTTGAGAGAGTTTTTAAAATTAAAGAGTACTTCTCGCAAAATTCACTTATGGGTTGTAGGTGCTTTTGACGATGTAGGGGCAGATTTTTTAGGATATGAATCCTACCCTGGATATATGTTTTCAAAGTTTCAATCTCTTTTGGATGATGCAAATCCAGAGCAAAGGAGCAGGATTAATTTATTTGGTTTAAAGGACAAAAATGAGTTAAGAAAAATAAAAGCAGGGGCTGATTTTTTTACGAGTTTTAGTCTCTACCATGATGAGGATTATGGTATGTCTCCAGCGGAGGCACTGGCCACTGGAATCAAATGTATCCTTACTGACTGGGGAGGCTATTCATCATTTGCCAACAAAGATAAATGGCAATGTGATTTACTTTCGGTTGAAATAGGTGAGTTTGGCCATGAGCTTGTTGTTGAGGATTTTCATAGCGTAATTAGTGAAGTTAGTAATGTAAAAGATGAGGAGTTGGATCGCCAAAAAAGAGCGTTGGCATTTATGGATGAATTCTCCATTGATGCGAATGTTAAAAAATTAAAGGACATTTTAAGGAAATCACCAGAAAAGTTTGAAGGTTTTAATTGGAAGTTGGATCAATTTGCAAATGCCTTAAATCAGAATTGGTCAAAATCAAAGTTTAACAAATTTCTATCTCCCAAAATTCATAGTTATTATTTTACTATTTATAAAAATTATATTTCAAAGCTTATTCAGGAAAATAGTCATGAAAATTAAAGAACCGAACGAAATTATTCAATGGAGTTATGACTTTATTCAAAGCTTTTATTTGAATAATAGTGAGACTCAAACAGATACGGAAAGAATGTATGCGCACTATTTAGCGCCCTTTGCAGAAAAATATTATTCTCCGCTTAATCCATTTTTAATCTTTGGAGGTGCTGACATATCACATTTGATGAAAAAAGATGTGTGGTTATTAAGAGATGGGCTAATACCTTTGAGTTTTTTCTTTAAGGATGCACCGCTAGACTTAATGGATGGGCAAAGAAAATTTCTTGTACATAAAGACTTTTGGTTTTTAATTCCTCCTGAATGGCAAAAAAGTGTTTTGTTTTACGACATGATTCCATCAACTTTTTTTGGAAACGGAATTGTTCCTGAAAAAATGGTATTGACGGGAATTGCCAACGACACTTTGGCCGACATTGACGAATTTGTACAAGCGATTACAGATTTGGCAGCTGCATTTACTGAAAAAGAAATAAAATCCATGCAAATAATAGCTTACTTTCCCAATAAAAGGGCCGATTTATGGGGGAAATGGCAAGATGAAAATATTTTCAAGTACGCTAAGTTAATTTTCAAAAATTTAAAATTAGATATCGAATTTCCGGAATGGGATATTCTTCAATCATCAATGGATTATCAAAACACTTTATATTATGAAATTAATAGTGGAGCAATCGTTAAGGACACTTCTGTTCAACAAATGTTCTTATCAAGAGGAGCGGGATTATTAAAAAAGAAGAACGAAACCACTTCCTTCAAGATGATAAAAAAGCATCAGATCAGTTTATACCATAATGTTGAAATTTATGAGTTCGATTTTAAAAATAGTTTACCCTACGAAAATCCTTTAAAAGACGATCTAATGCCATATTTTAAAAAAATAATAGAAAAAGGAACTGCTCCTAGAGTTCTCTCAGAGGGATGGGAGAAATGGTACGGTACTTATATAAAAAAATACTATAAAGCTCGGAAAATTATTTAATATCCACATTGGGGTAGATATGGATAAAATAATTTTATGAATAAAAAAAGCAATGAAAAAAACTATTTTGAAAAGCCTTGTTGCGTGGCTCCTTTTGCCAGATTAGCCCGCATATACCTTTAAACCAAAGGAATGGCGAAGCTTCTGGCCCTTGGGTCTTGTGTAGGTCAGACAAGTTTTCCAAGTGAGCTTGTTTTAATAAATGATGGCACAGGTGTTAAAGGATATATGGAAAAAGATTCTATAATTACGGAATACTTAAATACAAAAGAAAAACTAAATTCAGTTTCAGATTCATTTTGTCTAGCAAAATGGTTTCAAGTTACACTCCATTTACAAAATGGTCAAAATCATTCATGTCATCATCCCAATACCCACCAGGCGACTATGGAAGAATTGCAAAAATCGCCAGACGCGCTTCATAATACAAAATTTAAAAAAAATATCCGGAAGATGATGTTAAATGGTGTTCGTCCAAAAGAGTGTGAGTATTGTTGGAAAATTGAAGATACTCCTGGAGAGCATTACAGTGATCGACATGTGAAAAGTAATGATGACTGGGCAAAACCTTTTTTTGAAGAGGCGATTGCTGCGGGTTACAAGGAGAATATAAATCCAAAATACTTGGAAGTGAGTTTTAGTAATTCGTGCAATTTAAAATGTTCATATTGTCTTCCGCATATCTCTAGTAGTTGGATGAAAGAATTGAAACAATTTGGAAATTATCCCACTCAGTCAATCCACCATGCTATGCCAGCCGAGGAGAAGATGCCAATTACAGATTCTAGCTTGAATCCTTATGTAAAAGCATTCTGGGAGTGGTGGCCTTCTTTGTATAAAGATTTACGTGTCTTGAGAGTCACGGGTGGAGAGCCACTCTTGGTACCAGATACATTTAAAATATTAGATTATGTTTCACAAAATCCAAATAAAGATCTGAATCTTGCCATTAATACAAATTTAAGTGTTGATCAAAAATTTGTTGAAAAAGCAGTTGATAAAATACACCAAATACAAAATTCTGGTCACCTCAGAGATATAACAATTTATACAAGTTTAGATACCTGGGGTAAACAAGCCGAGTATATTCGCTTTGGCTTAAACATGGATTTATTTCTAAAAAATCTAACCCATTTGCTCGTCAATGCCCCCCAAGTGAAAATTTCATTTATGTGCACTTATAACTTACTTTCTGTTGCAAACTTTCGAACTTTCCTTGAATTTATTTTAGATTTAAAAGATAAATATAGAACGCATTATGACCCAAACCAGTCCCGGATTATTTTAGATATTTCATATTTAAAAGATCCTCATTTTATGTGTGCAAATTTGGTAGACGCTACTCTCTTAGAAAGAATGAAGTCGGATTTAAATTTCATGAAGGCCAATTCAAAAAAGAACAAAAAATTTGGCGATGTAGGATTTGATGAGTATGAGCTAAATAAGATGGAAAGACTTGTTGGGTTTTCATCACTGGGAGTTAGCGAAAAATTTAAAATGTTACAGCTTTCAGATTTATTTAAATTTTTTAACGAGTACGATAAAAGACGTGGAACAAATTTTGAGGAAATATTTCCTGAGTATAGTCATCTTTGGAGTATCGGTAAGATCTTAACACTCAGTGAGAGTAACTTGTGAAGCGCTTACTGGTTATTCGATCCAATAAAGAATCTTCTTGGGGGAGTTGTAAAGTTATTTCTCCAAATTTGCAAGAGTGCTACAGACGCTTAAAGGGATCAACTTGCGATGTTCGATTTTTTGAAATAGATAAAGATTTTTTAAGGGAAGATGCGCTCAGAGATGATATTTTTATTATTAGTCTTGCGAGTGAGATAAAAGATTTTGATCCAACAGAATTAGTCTTTGTGGATCATGTTCCTCACGTAGTCGATCTTTTAAATTTTCTTTCAATTTATATTCCTATTAAAGATATGCCTCCCTTTGTTTTTCACGTTTATGGAGATTTTACGTTTTATTCCCAGTCGTGGAGCAATATTAGTGAATCACTCAAGGGGCATTCAGTTAAATTCATAGTGGCTTCTGAGGCACAAGAAAAGATGATTAAAAGTTTTAGCAACAAAGACACGTGCGTTGAAAGATTTTTATTTCCAGTAGATGAAACTGAATATTATTATGATCACGACGAAAGGGTTAGTACAAGACAAGAGGCTGGAGTAAAAGATTATGAAGTTGTAATACTCTATGCTGGACGAATAAGTTTACAAAAAAATGTTGAAAAATTAATCAAAGAATACTCAGAAATATTTTCTACATCAACCTTTCCAACTAAGTTGTGGATCGTTGGTGCTTTTGATGATTTTGGCGCTCCTTTTCAAGGCGTGTTAAATCATGAAGGGTATATGTTTTCAAAAATAGATCAGGTTATTAATTCTCTTCCTGAAAATGTTGCTGCAAGTATTAAGTTCTGGGGGCATCAACCCAAGCAGGTAATAAGAGAATTGAATAATGCATCTGACATGTTTATGAGCTTAAGCTTATATCATGATGAAGACTTTGGAATGTCCCCTGCCGAAGCTCTTGCTTGTGGGGTACCGACTTTATTGACTGACTGGGGAGGCTATTCGTCTTTTGTCTCCAAAAGATGGTTTTGTAATTTATTACCCATTAAGTTAACTCCTTTTGGGCATGAGCTTATGGTTTCGCGTGTGTTGGATTTCTATAATTTATATTCTTTGTCTTACATTAATAAAATAGACAGAAAGAGATGGTCCGATGAATTTCTTAAAGAATTTTCAATAAGTGCCGGCACAGAAAAACTCAAAAAAATTATTGAAAAAGATTTCGAAAAATTTCAAGGATTCAACTGGAGTTTGGAGCATTTTGCAAGAGTTTATTGGTCTGTAAGTCATGGCAAGGAAATCAATGTCCATTTAACTCCATCAGATGATAATATCTATTTTCACGTTTATAAAAATTATATTTCAGGAAAAGAGACGTAAGTTAGTTGGGAAGGGATATGAACGAAAGATATGATCACGCTCAGTGGGTATACGACCTCATAAAAAATGCTTATTTAAACAAGTCTGATGAATTAAATGATAAAGATAATTTATATTTAAATTATCTTTATCCCTTTTCTGAAGTTGTTTATAGTCCACACAATTCAATGATGCTTTTTGGGGGGCACTCATTTGAAAATGTTTTGGATAAAACGGAGGTATTAGCTCGAGATGGATTAATTCCTTTAACTATTTTTTTTAGAGAAGTTGAACCATCGGAAATATCCAACCAAATATTTATTCCAAAAGATTTATGGTTTATCGTACCTGTCAGATGGAGAGAGAAAGTAAAGTTCTATGAAGTTAAAGCTCACTCTGTTTATAGTTCAACTAATCTTCCCAAAAAAATATTTATTAGTGGAATTTTAAATTCAACCCTAGCTGATCCAGATGAATTTGAACAAAACCTTATTCAACTTTCGGAATCTATTGGTTCTAGCAATATCAAGAATATTGAAGTTGTCGCCTATTTTCCAGATAAGAGAAATGATCTCTGGGGCTCTTGGGAAGAAGAAAACGTTTTGAAATTTTCAGCATTAATTTTTAAACATTTAAAAAATGATGTAAAAACGCCGGCCTGGAAAAATCTGAAAGTGGAGACAAGTTTTCGCGATTGCCTTTATCATGAAGTGAATACAGGTATTTTTATAAAGGATAGTTTTCTAAGCCATTTTACTCTTTCACGAGGTGCGGGACTCCTTGATTACTCAAGCATAGTGCCTGCTGATGAACGATTTCGATTAATTTCAGAGACAAGACTTTCTTTGTATCATAGTTATTGCTTTTACGATTTCGACTATAGTGATGTGGTTGGATTTGATGACCCATTATTATCAAAGCATGCAAGATATTTTAAGCGTATATCTGATTTTCAAAATAAAGGGATTTGCTTAAATTATGACTGGGAAAAATGGTATGCTAGTTACATTAGAAAATTTTATAAATTGAGAAAAAAGGGAAGCAGTAGTTTGTTTAACTCATAAACCTGCCAATTATTCTTGTTTTATTTTCTTTGCCAGATGTCGTGAAAACTTGTCTGCCCCACGTTTGTTCAAATGATTAAAGTCAATAAAATCGTCTTTGGATAATTGATCTGAAAAAGCATTCCCATCGATAATTATATATCCTTCAGCTGCAACTAATTTTAATATTTTGTTTAAATCTATTTGATATTTTGACTCCTCGTCCCCTTGAGTTCTTTTTTCAAGCGGCGCAATTACAAAATAAAGTTTAATTTTTCTTTGACTTGCAAATTGGGCAATCTTGTGAAGATATTCTATTTCTGCTTTGGGGATTTCTGGAATTTTTTTGCTGAAAAAATTAACATATGGAGCTTTGAAATTTCTATCACTCAAAGTTTTATTAACGGGAGAGGCGTAGTGTCCATGGTTTTTCTCAATGTTTTCATGGTACCAATTAGTTAAATTAGATAGATTGAGATCATTAATATTTCTTATGAAATTTGAAAGTTGAGAAGTTGCTTCACTGTTTAAATAGAAAAAAGAAACATAATAATTAAAGGTTAATTTAATTTTTGTTATTAGGGAGCACGACGTTACCTCATGCATGCAAAGAAGCTCGAGTATTTCTTTAAGCTCTATTTGCCTACTAGGTACTAGTGTACTCCATATATCTTCATCGTAGTGTTCACGAATAAATGTTTGAGTGAGAAGAATTCCTTTTGTAATTTGAATATGGGAAAGACTCGTTAATGTGTTGTAGCTCGAAAAAATTGTTCCTCCAACATTTGCAGCTGAATAAGATTGTTCTGAAAAAAAGGTTGGGTTGATTGCATAGAGGCCACTTGAGTCGCCGAGAACTAGGAAGTCTACAACAGATGGTATTGATTTTTGGATATAGTGATTTTTAATAATGAGTTTGGAAGAATGAATATTTGTCCGAGGATATATATAATATCTTTCAACTGTAAAATAGAGAAAATAAACCATAAAACATGGTAAGAGAATGTGAGAAATGAATATTAAACGATTTTTTAACTTCATTAATTTTTAGCTAAAATGTCTTTCATGTTGTTGATTACCTTGTCGATCACTTGAGTAAGAGTAGAACTACTTGACTGGTTAATTGTTGCTATTAAAAATTTAAGATTTTCAAGATGCAGAAAAAAATTTACTGGATTTTCCAGCAAGAACGGTTGAGACATCATTGCCCAAATCTCCCATTCGACCTGTGAGTGAATCAATGAAATCTCATTTTCTGAAAATGCAAAAGAATGTTCTTTGATTTTATAACAAAAACATTGAGGTAAGAGGACTAATAATTCTTTTTGATAGTTTGAATTGTCAAAAATAATATAGTCGAGCTGGTGTGATTCTTTTTTAATGAAATAATCTTCAATCGAGGCAAAGTACTTTGCAGATGAGCTTAGGAAATATTGTTCTATAATTAAGCTTAAAAGTTCTTTGTATTTTAAAGGGGAGCGTAAAACGATGGGGGAGTTTAGTATTTTAGAGAAATGGTAATTCCATTTCTTTGTAGAACGTTTTGAAAGATTATTATCCAAGAGTGAAGACTCAGAAAAAAATATTCTTAGTAGGTAAGACATTTTCTGAGAGGAGGTTGTATTAGATTTTACCGGAGATAAGTTCGATAGTATGAAGTCTCGCTTTGCCTCGTAGGGATTCATGACTTGTAGGGCCAGGTTAATGGTTGGGGAAAAGTAAACGTTTATTTCTTTAATTATAATGAAGAATTTACTAATTTTTTTTATGCAGAGAATTTTATTATATAGATTAACATCCGAAGTCATTAAAACACTGATATCCAGATCTGATTCACCAAAACTAAAATAATCTTCATTAATGCTATTGCGATACCAAATCTTTAAACTTGGTCCACAACATAAAAAGCATGTTATCTTGAAACAATAAAAAACAAGGAAGTATAAAAGTTTTCCTAGCTTCATTGGAAATTAAACCAGCGATTCATCATTGACTATCACTTCTAAATTATCGAAACCAACTAGGTAAGAGGTCACTTGAGAAATACGGTTAGTTTTTTCTATATGTGGTTCGTTCGAAATAATTTGGCTTTCTTCCGATGATAAATTAACAAATTCATTCTTTTGAATTTCTTGTCTAGTGTGAGTATTATCCAAGGAAGTATCTACGGTATACATATTTGTGATTATACATTTGAATTTTTCGTAGTAGCAAGATTTTTAAAAACTCGATCTCCGTATTGTTGTTTTAAGTCAATTAATCAGACCAAAAGCGTAAAATAGTGGATTAAGTAATTTAGTAAAACTTTTTGGTGTTGAGTTGAAAACTATGTATTTGCCCATGTGACCACTAACTCAAGAATAAACCGAGGGACCACTTTCTTAGCAACGATTACGATGCTAAAATCGATTTAGACTATTAACCTGTATTATGAGGTTTTTTTGCAACGTCTTATACTTAAACTCTCTGATGAATTTATATTGGTTCAGACAGAGTGGATTGAATTAAGTGAAATTCTTAGAAAAGATTTTTGGTCATTTTTGGTGGACAATCAAAAGATAGAAGAATTAAGGACGCCAATAGAAATACATATTTTTCGTTCTGCCGATCGTCCCTCTATGCCAGAAGAAGTGGCTTCGATGCAGACTCAAAATGCTATTACTTATGATCAAGGCAATATGCGCTTTTGTGACTATTATGGAAACGCCTATACAGATATTGATTTAAAAACAAATAAGGCCAATATTTATGGAACAGATTTTGAGCGTATTCATGAAATAGCGTACCTTTTAATCTTATCGCGGGCGGGAAAAAATCTTGATTTAAAAGGATTACACAAGCTTCATGCTTTTGCGATTTCCTATAAAGGGATAGCTTTTGTTTGTATGATGCCCTCTAAGGGGGGGAAAAGTACAATGCTAGTTGAACTATTAAAAAATCTCGAAGTAAAAATGATTTCGGATGATATTCCCTTAATTGACTCTTGGGGGAGAGTTCATCCATTTCCTCTGAAGCTAGGACTCAATGAAATCCCTGAAGAACTGGAGATCAAAGACATAGTAGAAAATATTTATTTTATGAAACGTGAACATTACGGCGAGAAAAAGTTAATTTGCACTCGTGGAATAAAAGATAGAGTCGAAAATATTGATGCAAAATTTACCAAAATTGTCTTAGCAGAAGCATTTAGGTATAATTCCCCCCACTCGATGATTCTCTCTTCATCGTGGTTAAAAACTTTTGGGGGATTATTTAAGCATGGAGTGTTGGGATTAGGCTCACCCATTATAATCGAATATTTTTGGCAATCTGGATGGCGAGATTTTATTATCAAAACTAGAATTTTTTTACTTCGATGTTTAGCTTTTTTCTCGTTAAGCATAAGAGCAAGAAAAATTAAAATTTACTCGGGACATTCACCAAAAGAGACGGCAGAGCAGATTATTAATTTTTTAGAAAAAATTAAATAATTGTTCGATTAATCATGGGGTGTATTTCGTCTGTAGGTCCCCAGTCACTATCAGGATGAAAAGCGATTATATTCATGCACTCTTCTTCAGTGTCAAACTTATGTTTTACGAAGGGGGGAATATAAAATACATCACCAGTATTTAATTTTTCAGTCTTTGCGTCACTCACACAATTTCCACTACCAGATAAGACAATTCCAAATCTAAAACTTGGATGATGATGAGACGTTTGTTTTGTATGAACAGGAAAATGTAAAAGATTAAGACAAGGTTCTCCTAACCGACTGGGAGAAAGTAAAAGTGAGTCGCTACAGCCATCTATGTAGCTAAGACGACCTATTTCCTCAACTGGGCCCCCTAAAGTATTTAATGAAGAGAAATTCTTAACAAAAATTTGAATTGCTTTAGATTTCTCATTGAGAGTTATAACTCCAGGCCCATTTATACTAAAATACATTCCCTCAGAGATTTGAGCATTCAGCGAATTGGTCTTAATGCAAGCAGTTCCACTTTGTAGATAAAAGTAACTAGAACCGCCGACATTTTCTAATTTAGATTCGTTTTTTTTAGTACTATGTAAGGTTAAATAAAAGTTTAAATTATTGAAAATTTCATTCTGTGAAAATTTTTCTCGGCCAATAATAATAGTGCTCTTCACAAACAACTCCTAAGTTTTAAGGATTCAGCGATATCTGGCTTTTTCATAAACAATCGTTTTGGGCCTGATTATTCTATTCAAGAGATTGACTAAAATATTTTTTGATTCAATCGCCAACATCCACCATCCTCTAACCCTGAACTCATTATATGAGTCACGTTTAATCATTTTTGTGAAATTAACGAGAATAAATGGATTAATAAAACTTGGAAAAAAGCGAATAAGATTATGGTTGACACAAAAATCAATAAAAAATTTAGGCATCAATGGTAAGAGAACTATAAAGGCATGATACTTTCGAGAAAGAGAATCTTGCTCAAGTTCAGTTCCACCGGCGATATGCCCTCTGGTGTGCTGAGCAGTTTCTAATTTGTGAATTTGTTCTGGAGATAATAGTTTTTTCTCCTTTGCGATACTCAAAATCTCTGTTGATGGGTAGTAACGAAGCCAGAAGGCGTATATGTGCCAAGGATTTCCTTCACTCAATAGACGTACAGTAGCATCCAAGTCTTCTTTTGTTTCTGTTGGCAAACCAATGATGATGTCGACAGTTGTTCTTATGCGAAATTTTCTAAGTGCTTTCATCGCAGTATAAATTTGTGTATCTTTCGTTTTGCGGTGGAGGACATCTTTTCGAAGGTGCTCGGCACCAGATTGAATTCCCATTTCAACAGCATCGCATCCACTATCAGCAAGGAGTTGTGCCATTTCGTCATCAATAGTATTAGGATAAACCCAAGCAAAATATGGTAAACCAACTTTTTCTTTGTAAAGAGGACAAAATTCTCTTAACCAATTTCTGTCGTAACTAAAATCTTCATCGTTAAAACGAACATGCTTAATATTATATTTTTTTATTGCCCAAAGTATTTCATCAACAACATATTGGGGACTATGTCTTCTTGCCCATTTTTGAGTTTGCTTCACTTCTTCTTTGTATAGTTTTATTGATGTATTGTTATCACAGAATGTACAGCGGTACGGGCATCCTCTTCCAGACATAGTGGTGTATCCATGATTTAAGTAAGACATTTCATTGTAATACAAATCTTTATCAGGAAAAGGTAGTACATCCAAATCTTGAATTAAAGGGCGCATTTGATTAATTTTAATAACACCATTTTCTTTATATCCCAATCCTAAGACTTCAGAAAATTTTAGTTTTCCTTCAAGGGCATGAACAAGATCAAGAAGGGTTTCTTCTCCTTCTCCGCGAACAATGAAGTCAACGCAATCATGTTTTAAACATTCATCGGGGTGAAAAGTCGAATGAGTATTTCCAAATACAACTGGAATTTTTAGATGTTTCTTTATTAGGTTTGCCCATTTTAACCCCCAGGTTAAATCGTCTGTGACAGCAGAAATTCCAATTAAATCTGGATTATGCTCATCAATTTTTTTTAAAATTAATTCAGGGTCTGAAAATATTTTAGAAAGAAATGGGTATTGAACCCAAGGATTGTCGAATAAGTTGGGGTCATTGACTAGAGCAACTTCATGGCCTGCAGCTTTGAGGAATGCAGACAAGCATTGAATGCCGCCCATTTCTTGTTGGGGGTTTAAGAATAAAATTTTCAAACTTTAGACTCCTCTAGAGCAATTCTTAGCAATTAGTTTATTCTTGAAAATCTTAACACAATAAAATAATAAACATAATCCGAGAAAGATTAATAAAAACTCCCATTTATTTTTAGCATTTAGTTTGGGGGCACCAGACAAGAAAGCTCCGAGACTGTTCAGTAGAGTCACGTCAAAAAATACTCCAATGATTGTTGTAGAAATGTAGAATCCAAAGTTTAGATTAAGAAAACCTAAAATAATATTTACGACACCGAAAGGAAGCAGAGGACTCAGTCTTAATAAAATCATAAAGAGGTAATTATTATTAGATAAGTTTTGTGATAACATAATAATTTGTTTTTCATATTTCTTTTTAATTCTTGAAAGAGGAAGCTTTTGTCCCAAAAAATATCCTAAACATCCACCAGTAATTGTAATTGAATAAACAATGAAAGTTCCTCTCCAGAAACCAAAAAGAGCGCCCGCAATAGTGTTGAGTAGTGTGCAACTACCTGGGATACTTAAGGTTGAAGCAGTCAAGTGTGCCAAGCAAAATATAAGTACTGTGCTGAGTGAGTGTAAAAGATAATATTCTTTGAGTAGGTTTAAGTTTGCGACTAACCAGTTGGAAGCCGGATACTGGTCCGATTTTGTTAACAACCAAAAAACCATTCCCATTAAAACGAAGAGAGAAATAGCAGATAATATATGTCGCTTAAATTTACTTATTAATAACCTCTTTCGTTTTAACTTTATATTCTTTAAGTATCTCTTTAATTTTACCACCAGAATGCGCCCAAATTAAATTTGTATCTATTTTTCCATATTCCATGGTTTTCCAAATAGGGGGATTGGTAGATAAAATTCGTAATAAAGAAAGTGAGAAAGAAGCTTTTATAGCAGCCCTTAATGAAGAAAAACGATAACCGACAGCTATAGAATCAGTTAGGTTTTCAACAAAATGCCAAGTGTTGGGTGGAACATATAGAACGTCTCCGGGGCTAAGATGGGCCTCATAAGCTTGGGCATATTTGTATAAAGGGAATTTTGTGTGATCAGGCGAATCGACTTCAACAGGACTTTTTATGTAGGCTGTGTTGGAAATTGTAGGATAAATTAATGCTGAATCTTCAGCAGAAAAAAGAGTCCATTTTTTTTCACCAAAAATTTGTACATAGATATTACAAGGCTGATCAGTGTGGAGCAAAGTCTTGTGTGATTTCCCCCCCAGAAACATATAGTAAGTATTTGCGAAAGTTTTTTCACCTTTCATATCTTGAAGCCAATCCATATCCAAATCAGAAACAAGTTCGGGGTTGTTTTCAAGCAGGGGGCTAAAGCGCAAGTACTTATCACCTCCATTTTTAATATTATTAATTAATTCATTGACTGTTAAAAATTCATGATTTGAATTTTCTTCTCTAGAAGTAAGGCCTGAGGCGTTTACAATAAGAATATTTTTCTCACCATATCCAAATTTAAAATAATCAAGATTCCACTTTTTTGTACAGGCCCAATTTTTAGCAGCTCCACTGAAAATTACAGGAGTTGATTTTTGAAAATAATTTTTTTTAAAGTCAGCCGCTGAAAGATTATCTATTCGATCAATATTTATTTTGATTGGTGGGGGGAGCTTGGAAAGTCTCTTTAGAAGTCTATTTAAAAATTTTAATTTGAAAGGAGATATTGGTTTGAAAACTCTTGTTCCAAGAAGTTGTTCCAGTATTAGGAAAGAATGAAAAATAACTCTTTCTAAAAATGTAACGTTGGAAGTTTTTCTCATATAGCTTTCCGGTACCTGAATTCTGTTATATAATAGACATTTACTATATAGTTTAAACGAATAATGAAAGGCACGCACCTATTATGACAGGCAAGTCTACATTACCTAAAAAAATACTAATTTCTTGTGCAGGACTAGGGATGGGCAATGCGTCTCGCATTGCTGCTATTGTCGAAGCATTACTGGAACAATCAAATATTAGTGAAACAAAAATAGTTCTCAAGGTTATTTCCTGGGGGGCCGGATATGCTTTCTTGCGTGAATTTAAAAAAGAAAATGGTTTAGATTTTGAATTGAAGCAATTGGAAAGTTATTCACAAGCGCAATCAATAATTAAATTTTTAAAAAAATATGTCAATAATACAAAGTTGCTTAAAAAAGAAATATATGCTTTTGAACCCAATGTTTTAATCCTTGATTCGGATTATCATTTGCCCAGCTATTGGCGAATAAGGTGTCCTAAAGTTTTTATCGGTCAGGCTTTAGATGTTGTTGAAAGAGCTAGGAAATCTCATTATCAATATCAAAACATAACAGAAAAATTCAATATGTTTTTTAGAGAAAAAATGGATTCTCTCTATCAAGTATTTTTTTCAGATTTTTTAATTGTACCTTCCTTTAATCCGTCAATTTCTAAAAATTCCAGGATTAAAAAAATATCATTAATTGTTAGAAAAGAATTTCTAAGTAAAAGAGAAAAAAGATCAAATGGAAAAAAAATTGCCATTTTGTTAAGTGGATCAGAAATTGAAAAAAATGCTTTTATGGAAATAGGGTATATGTTTAATGTAAAAATTTTTACTCCCAACTCGCTTGGGAACTCATTTCTATGCCACTCGTCTGCTCTAGATGAATTCGATATTGTTTTTACTCAAGGTGGTTTGAGTTCAATTTCCGAAGTGCTATCGCGTGGAATCTTTGCTGTTGTTTTTCCAATTAAAAATCATCCAGAGCAAGTTTTAAATGCATTAGAGGTTGAGAGATTAGGCTTAGGAATAAGAGCGACACTAGATGATTTAAAGGATTTTCAATATTTCTCAGATAAATTATTTTTGAATAAATTAAATGCTCAAAGTCAGGTAATAAAATTTTCAGGTGCAAAAGAAGCTGCTGCTTTTATTTTTCACCTATTTAACATCTTCAGCGAAGTAAAAACTAACCATTAAATTACACATTTCTGAACGATCAACTCTCTGTCCCCAAGGCACATCTTGTGTAGGGTCAGGATTATAGGGGTTTTGGGTAGAGTTATCGTACGTACAAGATCCAGTGAATCGTGATCCTTTCTTAATAAAGATTGGGCTTTCCAGACTTAATCCCGCACCTGTATGCCATCCATAATTATAATTCGGAATAGATAAAAAAACCCTTTGTTCATTTTGAATTGGTTCTTTATAACTTAATTTTACTGATTTTCCTCGCATGTGCAAATGCCCTCCAAAAGAGACAATAAAAACGTCTTTGCTAAAAGTGACTTCTTTTGTATCTACCGTAAAATTGTTGGCGTTAGCAGGAATCTTAAACGAAATATTTGCCAACATTTTTACTCTTAATTGAAGCGGTTTTTTGGGGAGAATATTTCGTTGATAAAAATCTAGAGATGACTTTTCTGTTTCTGCTCGACCGGATCCCATATGGTGAGATTCCAGGATAATGTACGATCCTTTTGGAATGAATATATTTGCTTTTGAATCTACAAAAAATGGCTGACTGCGCCCCGCAGCCCAGACCTGAGCCCGAAAATAATTCGGATTCATTTTTTTCTCATACTCTGTAATAGCAGTAAGTTCAAACAGGGAAATGTTACCGTCAGGTTTGGTGTTGATCGTATCATTGGGTCGCAGTTTCCTGAATTGCTCTGACGATTTTTTATAAAAAGATAGTGGCTTTGAAACTACAAGCATGGCCACATGGTGCAGTTGACGTAGATTTGTTGAGTGAAAGTGAATAGCGCCTATCCACATATCCCTAGGAGCGGCTTCACCTATTTGGGTGTAGATATATTCAGTATTTCCTTGGGGCGGAATTTTTATTTCATGATTCATCGAGAGGGAATAAGCTTTTTTAAAATTGTTTTCAATAAATACTTTCATGTTATTTTGTTTATTTGCACTGTTTAAGAGTGGATCGGTAATTCCGTCTCTTGGAGCACCTTGATCAATCCATTTAATAAGTGTTCTTTTTTCATCAAGAGATAACGATATATTGTTTTTATAACTTCCATAATATGTATCTGCACTAAAAGGAGGCATTCTCTCTGTAAGTATGGTTTCTTTAGACATTTCTATCCAACTTCTAATTTTTTCATAACTATTCAATGTAGGCAGAATCCCACTTTCCTCAACATGACATTTAAGGCATTTTGTTTTCCAAATGGGAGCGATTACCTTTTCATAAGAAAGGGGTGTGGAGGGAAGTGGTGTTATTTCACATCCATTAGTATTAGTTTTGGTAAGTTGTGTTGTCTTATTGGCTAAAAAATTTTCTAGAAAATTACTCAGTGAATTTTGATTTGGTGAGATGATAGGGCCTCGATATACAATTTTCCATTCATTGGGATCTAAGACTATTGCTTCTCCCGAATGAGTAATTCCTAGAATTTCCGAAATTAATTTTGATTGATCAATGAGAATGGGGAACGGAATATTGTTTTGTACTGCAAGATTAATTAGAGAAAGTCTTGAATCTTCTTTTTCAGAATTAAGGTAAAAAAAGGAAATTTTTTTATTCAGATATCTTGAATAAAGTTCATTGACCAAAGGAATTGTTTTTCGATCATTTTCACAGTTGCGTTGCTGTCCAATAATAACGATAGCCTTTGAGTCGAGATTTCTATAGAGCTCGTGGAAGACCCCATTTTGATCTAAAAGTGAAAAATTATTAATCTCTCCTTTGGCATTAGTTATTCTCGTAGATTTAAATCCATAACCAAGTGGTATAAAAGTTTTATTACTATTCGTAAAAAACCTTGATGAATTTAAAAATCCAACAACTAATAAGGCTGGCATTAGAGTAAAAAGGAAGATTTTTATTTTGTTCATGGTTTATTCACCGTGAATTGTTTTAAATTCATTCAAGTTAGAGATTGTGAAACAAATGGCGCAACTAATAGGAGTTGGGTAAAAAATCTTAGAAAAATTGAAACCTAAATGAGACGCAATTCTCTTGTAAGTTTCTGCGCTTCTAATTTGGACAGGACATTTTTTTAGTTTGTGATGTATTTTGTACATTCTTCCTCCGATTCCAGAACGCGGTACAAGAATTACCAGCCGACCATTAGGTGCAATGCTAGCAAGAATGTTTCTAAAAACTTTTTCTGGATTATCAACGAACTCCATGACCCCGGCTGCGAGGACTAGGTCAAATTTTTCAGAGGATACGAAGTTTTCAATTGAATCAAGGACATATTCAATTCCATTTAATTTAAGTTGTTCAACCATGGCCGGTGAAGAATCAACTCCTAAGACATTTATTCTGTATTTATTTTTGAAGAATATTGAATAAAACCCAGCACCACTCCCTAGATCGAGTAAGCTCATTTTGCTATTGGGAGATAATAGAAAATCAATAGTCTGTAATTCTCTTTTTCGAAAAAAAGACCAAAAAAATGATTGGCTATTTTTTAAATAATCTTGAGCGCTTTTTTCAAAATATTGGATCACTTTTTCGCCCAAACAATGGCCCCTGGATTAAAGAGCGTAGATGATTCAATTATATTTAGTGTATAGCCTCTAGATTGTAATAAATTGCAAATGAAGTCGTGAGTATAAGTTCTAGCCTTATAAGAATTTTCACCAATGTCACGATCCATGAATTTGCGGTAGTACCAATAAGGGTTTATTTTGGAAACAGCTCGTGTTTCTGTATACGAAAATAAAATGTTTGGTGAATTAATTTTGTTAAATAATTTTAACATTTGAGATTCATCTAACCAGTCAGTTAAGCCTAAAAATATAGTCAAATTATATTCTTCGTAAGTTATATCTAATACATTACTGGCTATGAAATTAACGTTGGGAGAATCTATTTTTATTTTAGCGGATTCAATTGCATTTTTTGCAAAATCGACTCCTTGATAGCTAGCAAATAACTTATAAATTTTCTTGGCCAAAACTCCACTTCCACAACCTAGTTCTAAAACAGACCATGAAGGCTCTACTCTTTTCTTTATTATATTAAATGAACGATTTAATCTTGAGCGAACTGTCCAAGATAAGGGGTATAGAATTAGCCAGTTCGAATATCGAAGAGTTTCCCACATTAAAATTTTTTTCTCCCAAAATTTTGAAATATAATCAGGATTTTTAATCATTGAAATACCTTAAGAGCGCATTAAGTTCATTTATTCTTTCGTCTTGAAGTGGATCCGTCATGTTGAATTTATTAAAGTCATTAAATTTTGCAGGATGAACAATCAAGTAATTAAATCGAGATAACTTTTTTCTTAGAGTGTTCATGCTAATTATATTTTTAGAAAGAATATATCCACAAGATTCAACGGTGGCACCATCTGCATATTTTGATAGAAAGTTTGAAAAATATAAACCTTGTAAGTAAGTTGGCTTGTGCTCGAAGTCGCACATCGTACGAATATTTTTAATTCCATTTGGTGTTAATCGGGAGGCAATGCTCTTGAAAATAAAAGGTATTAAATGAATATGATGATGACCATCGAGACCTTCAATTGGAATCTTTAGATCTCTAAGTTTTATGAGTTGGCATTCAAATTCATTACAGACTTCGTTGGTCGAAACTCTCGAGAGAAGAATGTTGGCAATCAATTTGGAAAATGTATAAAAGTTAGTTTTGCTTCTTGGATCTATAAGTGTCGAGTTGAGATTATTTAATGGTGATTTGTAGGTTAAATTAAAGTGTATATTAAATTTTAATCCAACTTCTTGATAGGTAAGTAATTCTGTCAGGCCAAATTCAAGAAAGTCAGAGTTGGCAGCACAAGAGACTGAGTAAAGTAAACCTCTTCTAGCCAATTCTAATATCCCTTCATTTATGCCAGGAGAAAAACCCCAGTCATCAGCACAAAGAATTGCTTTAACTTGTTGCATGCTAATGCGCCCTTCCAGTTAGTCTGACTTTTTTTACTCTTTTTCTATAATATGATATCATATTATAGAAAATATTTGTTGCGAGAAAAAAGCATGTCGAAAAATAAAAAAGCTTCAAAAAGTAATGGTGCCAATTCAGTTAGTGGAATCGTCATTTTCTTAGTTTTAATAGCTAGTTTTTTTTATTATAAAACTTATTCAAAAAAGGTAAAAGAAGAATCTAAATCAAAAAAGATAACACTTACTGCGACTAAACTACAAAACTCTGCCTCTTTAAATGTTTCAGATCCAGCTTTATCAGGGAAAAAAATACGTTTATTGAAGATGTATGAGGAATCAGAACCCAGTGAACATTTATTAAAAACTAAGACACATTTGGAGAGTTATTTTCAAAGTGCAGGGCTTGATTTGGAAGTCGTTTTGGCAAATTATCTAGATCCAAACATCATCAAACTTGCTAGTGAAGCAGACTTTACGTTAAGGCCATTTGTTGGATACTTGAAGTTGGAAAATGTTAAAAACAATTTATTTGAGCCAATTTTAGTGTCAAATGATTGTAAAGTTAGAAGTAGGGTAATTGTTAATCGAAATTCAACTTTTAAGACATTAAAGGATCTTGATAATAAAATTATAGTCATTTTTTATAAGCTGCTAATTAATCCAATGACGGTAGATTATCTTCTTTCTTTGCCGATAAAAGAGCCGCAGGTACTAAATAGCGACAAATACACGTTTGTGTTGGATTTAATGACTAATGATAAGATTGATGCTTTGGTTATATCTGAAAAGAGTTTTAAGGAAAATAAGGATTCAAGTGATAAAAAGTCTTCTGAGGAATTTAATCAAAAGTATAGGGAGCTTGATCGTGATCAAAGAGAATTACCATGTCTTGGAATTTTTGCTTCAGTGAAATTAAACAAAGTTCTTGTCGAAAAATTTTCTAAATTGTTTCAAGAGTTTTACAAAAATACTTTAATGAGAAAAGTTGAAAAAGATGAATTTAGCAAATTAATAGAATCGCTGAATTGGCTGGCAATTGATTCGATGATGGAGAAAATGAAACCTGTTCCTAGAACTTTTCCTGTAATGCCAGAGGAATTCAAACAAGAAGTCCCGCCAGTTTTAAATTAACTAGATTTTTGACCGATAAATTCTATAAGAGTACCCGTTTGGTTTTTTAAAGCTTATCGTCATACTAACTTTCGTACCTATTTGCTCAATAAAATCAAAACCGATATTACCTCTTGCACCTGGGGAAATTGAATATATATTTCCCTGCTTAACAACAGATCCCATTGATTTAGAAATTGTTTTTGAAGTGCTGATTAATGTAAATTTTTCTACCTTTTTTGTATTTCGATTTAATTTGTATTCTATGATCCGATAGGGAACATCATAAAGTCCATTATCAAATACTGTTAAAGTTTGAGTACTACTGTCGTAAAGTGGCGTGTGAAAATAGGCAATTTTTTGTTCAGTTGATAATTTAAATTGATCATTGGGACCACTAAAGGCCATTTTTAGTTTTTTAGTTTTTTTATCTATAATGAGAACGGAGTCATATCCTAGAGAAAGTAGTATTTCACCATTCCCCAAAAGCTCGAAAGCGTTTAAGTGATAAGGATGTGCTGCCATTTTTCCATCAAATTCAGAGATCAAGGTATAAGAAGGAAAATAGTTTTGACTTAAAAGATCTTTAATACCAAAATTAAAAATTTGTTTACCATTTTTCATTTCAATCAATTCTTGATTCAAAAAATAACCACCAAAAGAATTTAAACCCAGTTCATATTTTGTGGACATATACCAATTTATATCAAGTAACAAGAATTCATGCAGATCAAGTAATTCTGGAAAAGTTTTAATGCGTTGAAAATTATCATTGAGTAAAGTTCGATGACCAACTAAAGAAACTCCAAGAAAAGATTTTGTAGTCTTCAAATATGAGAAGTACTGTGTCGTACCTAAATAATGTGGGCGAAAGTCAGCTGCTACGAAGGGCAATCTTTTGTAAAATAAAATATTTCCGGATTCATTCAAAACGAAGAGATCTGATGAATCGAGCATTTTTCCATTTTCGTTAACTAAAATGCGAGAAAAAATAAGTGATGATTTGATCACGGATTTCCCAACAACTTTGTAAGTATTAAAATCATCGGGAAGTAGTTGAATAGTTTTCTTGTGAATTTTGGAGTTGAGTGAATAGGTAAGGTTAAAAGTTTTAGGGATATTTGTTTCATCAAGTTCAAGAGGAATGCTAGATTGTGGTCCGCAAGGTATTTTAGAATTGATAAAACAATCCTTTCCGTTGAAAGTTTTTTGAAAAACTATCGTAGGTTTTATTCTCGAGTTATATTCTAGTATTACGATTTTATCTTGCTGGATTTGAATTGAGCTAGGATCAACATTCTTAACAAAAAAGGGAATAGCGATCGTATCAGCTACTAACCTTGTAGACACTGAAAAATAAAAAAACAAAATGGTATAATAAAATTTAAACATTATTGGCAAATTTCAGCATCTGAAACCTTTTGATTGTTAAAAATTATGAGAATATGAAATCCTTTTTGGCCACTACTGGAATTGCAACGAGTATTTTTTGGAGAATGCGAAACTATTGTGAAGTTTTGTTTGTCTAAAAATAAAGTTGAAGGAAGAAATGTTTTTTTGGATTGTTCAATCAATAATGGCGTTACTTCGCTCAGTGTTCCAGAGAAACCGTGCTTTTGAATATCGCCTTCTAAAAATAAAATATCCGTTTCTTCTTTTGGCCCTATTGCAAAATGTTCTATGAAATTTTTATCAAAACTACTTATTTTTTTGGTAGAAAATTTAAATGCTGAATTTTTTGTGTTTGGAAATTGTGGAAATGGAGGTTCGCTTGGATCTAATTGGATAGCTCGAGAAAACACAAAATCTCTTTCAGGAACAGCTCGGTGGCACGCAGCACAAGCATTAGAACTATCCTTTTCATCTCCTGAAAAAAGTTTTCCCTTAGAATTAAAAAGTGCATACCCCCAACCATCTGTTGTTTTAAATTTCTTGTTATCTTTTAACATAAATTGATAACGCATAGTAGATAATGGTTGCCTGGAACTAGGAAATGCTGGGTCTTGTTCTGTTAAGTAAGCCACTTTCGCAAACATCGCTCCGGTAGGATAATTGGGTTTAAGTTTAGTTAATCCTTCCCAAGCCTTCTCATTGGCATAAGTGGCCCGAATTTCTGTTGAGTCTTCACGATATCGAAACGTGACAAGCTTCCACTTTTTAGTAAAATTTGAATATTTATCAAATTTTATTCCATTCATCTCTGATCGTTCTTTTGGGCCATTTGCCGATTCAAAATAAGCAAAACAATTTAGTGAAAAAAAGATGATAGCAAAATATAAAATATATTTTGGTCGGGTAAATTTTTTCATATTGCACCTCCAGATTCTTTCAGTCAGAGTTAAAATCATATTCCTGAAAATATAATTTCACAGCAATGGCATTGTTTTTATATCTCAATAACGATAGCATATTTTTAATTTCTAAATTAGTTTTTTTTGTTTTTTCATCTGAATAAAATATCTAATATCCAGGGCCATTAATGTTTAATTTTACAAAACATTTTCCTTATTCTAATAAACGCATTCTGTTTCTTCTGAGCTGCACTTTGGTTGTAGACTTTTATTTTTGGATTCAATCTCGTTATGCTGCCTTTGATAAAAAAGTGCAAATGGGGGCTAGTACTAGTGCCTCTGGCATTGTATTTGACATTGCTTTTCCCTGGCGATGGTATGGAAAATTTGCAGATTTAAATAATGATGGTTGGATAGATCAAAAAAAAATAAGAATTGAAGAAGTTTATGCTTCTTACTCAAATGTTGCAGTTGCTCTTCAGGGGGATGGAAATTCAAGTATTATTGCTACAGCAGTGAAGCTGGTGAAAATTATTTGGTCTGATGGCATTTTTCAGATTTTGGATCATATTTTTAAAGCAAATAATCCATACAAAATTGAGCGCTAAATTGAGAGTCATGAAAAAGATAATATTGTTGATGATCCCGATTTTAATAATCGGGATTGGCGTTTTTTATTTCAGTGGAAAAACCGGCGAAGAACTAGTGTCTTACGGATATGGTTTTAAAAGTAATAAATATTTATCCCAAGCCAAAGGTGAAATTGCAGACTTTGGATTACTAGATCATCAGGGAAATTTTAGATCTCTATATCGAGATTCAAATGCTTTGGCGATCGTGATTATTAGCCAAGGAAATGACTGTCCAATAATTCAAAGATATTCATCAATAATAAATGAAATTAAGAACAAATATGCTCCGAAGAATATTGTTTTTTATTTTTTGAATTCGAATCGTCAAGATTCAAGAGAAGCCATAATAAAAGAAGCAAAAAAATATAATTTAAGTATACCTATTTTAATGGATCCTTCACAAGTTGTAGCTGAAAGTCTGGGTATAACTCGTACCTCTGAAGCGGTAGTGATTTCACCCAAAGATTGGAAAATTCTATACAAAGGAGCTATTAGTGATCGAATGGACTATGGGATTGATAAACAAGTAGCTCGTAATAATTATTTAAACACTGTACTAGATGCAATTGTTGAAAACAAAACGATAAGCTTGGAAAAAGTAGTTGATGCCAAAGGATGTTTGATTTCATTCAATAAACCAGTTTCTTTGTCTTACGAGAAAGTAATCGCACCGATCATTATTAACAAATGTCTAAATTGTCATACAGAAAGTTCTGGGTATTTACCATATTTTGATAATTATCAGAAAGTAAAAGGGTGGACGGCAATGTCGAAAGAGACAATTGTCACAGATAGAATGCCGCCTTGGAGCTCAGATCCATTATATGGAAAATATGCAAATAATATCTCTCTAACGCCTGAAGAGAAAAGAGTTCTTATAAAGTGGATAGACATTGGAGCTCCTAAAGACGGAACTAATGATCCCTTAGTTCTGGCAAACTCAAATATTAAAACTAAAAAGCTTAGCTTAAAAAATATCTATCCTCTTCATGTAGGAGAAATGAGAGCGGATAATAAAATTCCTCCTTCCGGCCTCATTGAGTACAAATATGTTCAGCTCGGAGGTGCAATTCCATTTGATATGTGGGTCACTGGAGTTGAAACTATTTCAACAACACCTCAACTTCTTCATCATGCAAACTTAATGATTACTTCAAAGGACTTATCTTTTTATCAGCAACTCATGAAAGATAATGGCGCTATTAACGAAAAAGAGCGCAGCAAAAATCTAGATGGAGATCTTCCAATTTATACCCTTGCGACTATTAATCGTTATGATCAAGTGCATTCGCCTGATAATTTAATTCGTTTTTTAATTTGGGCCCCTTCGCGACCACAACCATTGTTTTTTGGGAAGTATGGATACATTTTTGTTCCCAAGGGCTCATATATGATTGAAGAAGCCCACTATATGGGATCAGGAAGAGAAGAGTTTGAAAGAAACAGAGTTGCGCTCTATGGTTTTTTAACGAAACCCAAGGAAGGTCAACAAATAAAATCACTTTCTATTAACAATTATAATTTTACTATTTTACCAAACAAGAAAGAAAATATCGTTAAAACACCTGAATATAAAATAAATAAGAATATTCATTTATTAAGTTTTAATGGCCACCTCCATATGCGAGGCACTTCTATAAAATTGGAAGTAATTTTACCAGACAACAAAACAAAAACAATTGTTTCAATTCCAAATTACTATTACGGCTGGGGAACCGGAACTTCACTTGTTCCAATAGATCCAATTGCAATAAAGGCAGGCTCATCGCTTCGGGCTATTTGTAACTATGACAACTCCGAACAAAATCCTTATAACCCTGATTCAACTAAGACAGTACACTTCGGGCAAAGAGTTGATCGCTCAGAGATGTGCCAGTTTAATATTGCCGCCACATATGACGATCCCAAAGATCATGGATTTATTCATCCTGGTTACGATATGGGAATTTCGGAGTAGAGTATATATATGAAGAGGAATTGTTAAAGTGAAAATGAAAAAAAACACATTAATTAGTTTAACGGCGAGTATCCTTTTATTAGGAGTTTTCATTTTTTATTTGAAAAGAAAAAAACCAGAATATCTCGTTTCGTATGGGTATGGTTTTAAGAATGAAAAATATCTCTCACAATTAAAGGGAGAAGTTGGTGATTTTGGACTTTTAGATCACAAAGGTGTTTTTCATTCGCTCTACAGGGACTCAGATGCAGATGCAGTAATCATTATTAGTCAGGATAATAAATGTCCAATGGCAAAAGATAAGATTTTAGCTCTTGAAAAGATAAAAAGCTCTTACAAGCGCAATCATGTCTCATTTTATTTTTTAAATTCAAATCCAAGCGATAGTAGAAGTTCGATTATTGAAGAAGATAAAAAGTATCAAATTGAATTACCAATCCTAATGGATTCTTCTCAAGTCGTGGCCAATCACTTGGGTATGAAAAAAATATCTGAAGCTGTAGTTATAGATCCAAAAAACTGGAAAATTTTATATCGCGGGGAAATTGGTGAGCATTTAGAAGAAGTAATAAAAGCAGCAGTTACAAAACAATCTCTCCATATTGACAAAGTAACAGATTCAAATGGCTGTTTAATAAGTTACGAAAAACCTAAATCTTTATCTTATGAAAAGACAATTGCACCTATAATTATTAATAAATGCATGAGTTGTCACACTGAAAGTGTTGGTTATCTACCTTATTTCGACAATTACGAAAAAGTGAAAGGCTGGGGCGCCATGTCCAAAGAGACAATTTTTACAGACCGAATGCCTCCCTGGAGTGCAGATCCATTATATGGCAGTTATGTAAATGATCTATCACTTACTCCTGAAGAAAAACGATCTCTCGTTAAGTGGATTGATTTAGGAGCGCCTAGAGACGGTATAAGTGATCCTTTAATTCAAGCAAGCGAGAAGTTAAAAGAGAAAAAAGAAATTTTCAAAAAGTTAAAACCCATTTATTCAATCAGCTACACCGAAAAAAATATCCCACCAGGAGGTCTGATTGAATATCGCTACGTACAGCTTGGTGAGCGTGCACCATATGATATGTGGGTTACAGGACTGCAAACATTATCATCTAACCCAAGGCAGCTTCACCATGAAACCTTGATGATTACATCTAAACCTCTTAAGTTTTACGAATCTTTGATTGATAAGTATGCAGACATAAATGAAGAAACTCGTAAAAAAAATGTTGATGGTGATGTCACCATGTTTGTTCTGGGAACTATAAACCAGTATGAAAGGTATTTTGCTCCAGAAAATTACTTGAGATTCCAGGCTTGGGGAGGAGGGCACTTACAACCAACATTTATGGATAAGCAAGGATTGATGATTTTTGTTCCAAAGAATTCATATTTGATCTTAGAAAGTCACTATATGGGAACGGGGATTGTAGATAATGAAAAAAGTACATTTGAATTTTATGGATTTAGAGAAAAACCAAAAGGCCTAAGGCAGATTCGAAGTGTTTATACTACAAACTTTAATTTTGAAATACCTCCTAATACAAAAGATTATGTAGTCACAACACCAGAGTGGATACCCGAGCAAGACATACATATTAGAGAATTTAATGGACATCTTCACATGAGAGGAATTTCTGTCAAAATTGAAATGACAACTAAAGATGGAAAGACTCAAACATTAGCTTCGATTCCCAATTACAACTACGGATGGGGGGTTGGAACTTATATGGAGTTGAAAGAACCAATTGCAGTAAAGGCAGGGTCAAGATTTCGAACTATTTGTCACTACGATAACACTGCTAATAATCCCTACAATCCTGACCCTGATAAGAAAATACATTTTGGTCAAAGAGTTGATAGGAGTGAAATGTGCATTATGCATGTTCGCTATACAAACGATGCGGAATTAAGGGCAGAAAAATAATTTCTGGAAAACGGAAATTGGAGATTAAATTGTTAGTTAATTTTAGAAAAAATTACGTAATAAGAAATGCAATTTTGTGCATTGGCCTTATCATTGTTTTTTCATTTTGTATAAATATTTTTGACCTTTTTGATAAAACATTATTTTTTATTTTTCAAAATAGAGATATTAGCAGAGCAAGAAATTTATTGGCTGGGAATTTAATATTCTACGGACCAGAAATGACTGGAGGTGGAAATTTACCAGGGCCACTTTATTATATATTCTTGTCAGTCTCACAGTTTTTTAGTCAAACGTGGAAGAGTGCATGGATTATGCAACTGATTCTTGTTCAACTAGCAACATTAATCGCTGCATTTTATTTTAAGACCAAAGGATCAATTACTCAGATGTTATTATGGGTTGTTTTTTTCTCACTTGCTCCTTTTACTTATAATTACCTCAAGTTTTTTTTAAATATAAGTTCGATGTTTGTTTTCACGGTTTCTGCATTAATTTTAATTCTTAAAGTTCAAGACGATAAAAATTCACTAAAAACTAGGAGCAATTCTTTTTTATGGGCATCATTAATAATTGGGATGGGATTACAGTTTCATTTTTCAATTATAACATTTTATATTGCGTTGCTGTTAATGAATTATTTCCCTAAAAAAATAGGTCTCTGTTCCGTTTCTCAAAAAACAATCCTTAAAGGGATTGCACTTTTTTTAGCACCTTCTTTACCATATTTTATTTGGAGTTTGTGTGCTCGGTTGAATTTAAATTTTGGTGTCCCTGCTTTTTACTCAGGTACATCGGCGAGTGCTCCCGTCAGTTTGCTACATCTAATGACCTATGGATATTCCGAGGGGCAAGGATACATAATTGCGAAAACCCTTTTCTCGCTTACGCCTTTTACATTGTTTTTAATATTACCAATTTATTATTTTGATAAAAACAAAGACAGTAAGGTCAGCGACGAAAAGGTTGAATTTCTTAAAAAGATAAAGCCTCTGCTTGTTTGCGTGGTAGTTTCGTTCCCTCCAGTGTTTGAACTTTTTTATTCTCCTCAAGCAAGTAGATACACAATGCCTTTTTGTGTTGGCTTGAATGTTTTAAATTTATTTTTTTTCCAAGAAACAATTAAATCACATAAACGAATCAAGATCTTTAATGTTTTAAGTGTTGTTACTTTGATATTACTTTGGGTTTATGTTTATCTGTTTTTTAATCATTTGTTTACAAAATCGATTGTTACTTTTTTCTCTGTAGTCTCGATCATTACTTTTTTGGTTTTCTTGTTCGATAAAAAATTTTTTGAGTCTGGAAAATCGGTACTCGTAAGCTTGGCACTTGCAGTGGCACTAATTCAAACTCAACATTCAATGGGAATTATTGGAGCATTTGCATCCAAAGACTGGGGAGTATTTATGCCCAATTTTGAAGAATGGGAAAAGATTTGGACAGTTATAAATCGCGAGACTGGATGGGACTATGAGTATGCCCGCCGCAGAATTTACTATATTGGGCATCACCTAGAGCAAGATCCGGAGCTGGCCTTAACTGATTTTAAAAAAAATGAAAAAAAATCCCCTAAAATATCCAATCCACCAGATGGATTTTTTGTTTCTAACAGATATAGAACATTTTTAACAAAGATATGGGGTCCTCAGTTTACAGCAGAAAGATGGATGATGAAGCAGAACTTTCAGCCAGAAGTATTTCGAGCAATAAAGAATGGAGAAATTAAATTAGGAAAAAATGTTTCTCAAGAAATTTTGATTATTCCTTTTTGGGTTCAAGATAAAAATAAATTTGCCAACTTTTTTCATGACCTCGGAGAGGGGTATAAACTTTCCGAAGATGATAAAAAATTATCCTTAGTTCCTGGCAAGGAAGGTGTCATGAAAAACGGTGTAAATGAGTTCATATTTAAATGGAACGAAAACCCTGATCAAAATGAATACAGCTCGACTGGTGCGATAGTTTCAATGCTTAAAAAAGATAGCTCTAATTTTTTAGTAAATGTAAAAGTTGTCGGTTTTACTCTATCACAAATAACACCATGGGTGATGCCAACGTGGACACAGGCTTGGCTCACTCCTTATGTCAGGGTAAGATGTGACAACGAAGACTCAAAAATTTTTTTACTAGCTACATCCATTGGATTTAATCGTTCTTATAGCTATGATGTTAAGACACCATTGCTTCAAGGAAATAACTCTTTTGTTGGTCCGTTTGAAAGAAGTTTTGAAATTAATTGTAAAAATGGAATAAAGGGATTGAGTATTGGAAGAAGTGGCTCAAGTGTAGAGACAATTACGAAAGTTAACAGGCTTCCAGAAAAAGTTCTTAGTATAAATATTAATTAAAAAAGGTATAACGATGAGCAAGAAAAACTTAACGATTATCTCGCTTGCAATAATTATTTTAAGTACTTCATATTTTTATCTTAAAAAAGACAAATTACCCTATAAGTCTTTTGGATATGATTATAAAAATGAAAAATATCTTAATCGAGTAAAGGGCGAGGTCCAAGATTTTGGTTCACTTGATCATCAAGGGGTGTTCCATACTCTGTACAAAGACTCTGACGCCAAAGCGATTGTGATTATCTCTCAAGGAAACGATTGTCCTATCATTCAAAAGTTTTCGTTGATCATAAACGAAATAAAAAAGAAGTATGAATCTAAAAATGTTATTTTTTATTTTTTAAATTCCAATAGACAAGATAGCAGAGTGGACATAATTGAAGAGGCGAAAAAGTATAATTATGATCTGCCTATTTTAATGGACCCTTCACAAGTGATAGCAGATTCATTGGGGATTACAAGAACTTCTGAAGCAGTAGTAATAACACCAGAAGATTGGAAGATTGTATATCGTGGTGCTATTAGCGATAGAATGAATTATGGTGTTGATAAGCAAATTGCAAAAAATAATTATTTGGAAAATGTACTCGATGCGATTATTTCAAATAAATCAATAAAATTAGATAAGGTCGCTCCTGCAAAGGGATGTTTAATTTCCTTTATAGAGCCCAAATCTATTTCATACGAAAAAGTGGTTGCGCCTCTAATTGCTCAGAAGTGCCTAAGTTGCCATACGGAAAGTCTTGGTTATTCACCTTATTTTGATAATTATGAAAAACTAAAAGGTTGGGTTGCAATGTCAAAAGAAACCATCATGACAGATCGCATGCCTCCATGGGGGGCCGACCCACTGTATGGTGATTATTTCGAAAATACATCGCTTACGCCTGATGAAAAAAGAACCTTAATTAAGTGGATAGATGCTGGTGCTCCTAAAGACGGAAAAATTGATCCTTTAATAAATGCGAATAATAGGTATGGGCATCGAAATGAGATCGTAGAAAAAAAGATTCCAATTCACACTGTTAAATACACAGAAAAAAAGATCCCACCAGGTGGGCTAATTGAATATAGATATGTAGAACTTGGCCAGCCGGTTCCTTATGATATGTGGGTCAATGGATTTAGAACATTAACTACTAATCCTCTACAGCTCCACCATGAAACCTTAATGGTTACATCGAAGCCGCTTAGTTTTTATGAAAAACTAATTCATGATAAAGCAGTTATTGATGAAGAAAGTAGGAAAAAAAATATAGATGGTGATATAACCATGTATGTTTTGGGAACCATTAATAAGTATGAGCGTAAATACGCACCAGATGCTTACTTTAGATTTATGGTTTGGGGGAGAGGAATTATTCAACCTAAAATTTTTGAAAATTCAGGGTTAACAATCTTTATACCAAAAGGTTCCCATTTGATTTTAGAAAGTCACTACATGGGAATAGGAGTAGAAGACGAAGAGACAAGTACATTTGAGCTCTACGGGCAACGAACAAAACCACAAGGCTCAAGGCAAATGCGTAGTATTTATACGACAAATTCCAATTTTGAAATCCCTCCAATGGTAAAAAGCCATTTCGTCACTACACCTGTGTGGAAAACTGAAAAAAATATTCACATTATTTCTTTCAATGGTCACATGCACATTAGGGGAAATGCCATTCGAACTGAAATAAAGCCACCAGGGGGAGAGTTCAAAACAATTTTTTCAATTCCCAAATATAATTATGGTTGGCAAGTTGGTGAATCGATTGCCCCACGTTACACAATTGCAGTAAAAGCGGGAACTGAATTTAGGACTATTTGCAATTATAATAATTCACCTCAAAATCCTTCTAATCCAGATCCAACCAAAACAATCCATTTTGGTCAGAGACTTGATAGAAGTGAGATGTGTATCGTACATATTGCATATACAGAGGATTAAAGGCAAAGATAAACCTTATTGAATATTAAAATTGTGGAGTAGTAATGGATTCGTCTCAAGTACATTTAGCATTTAATCACTTCCCTATTGCCGGTGTATTTTTTTCGTTACTTTTTTTTGGAGCAGCTATCATAACCCAAAAAGAAAACTTAAAAGCACCAACAGTTTTTTTGGTTTTGATATCGGGTTTACTTTTACTTCCCGTTTTTTATTCAGGAGAGGGGGTCGAGAGAATCGTAAAAAGAAAACCATTTATCAGTCGTTACCATATTCATGAGCATGAAGAAAGCGCTGAAAAAACAATGGTTGTAATGATGGTTGCGACAGCGATGGCCGGTGGATGGTTAGTTATGAAAAAAATGAACAAGAAATATACTAATGAATTATTTTATTTAATTTTCATAATGAATTTCGTTACAGCATGGTCTGTTGCAAATACTGCACATGAGGGTGGAATGATTCGACATGATCAAATTAGGCATGGGGAAGGAAGTCATTTGGAGTTGATGGATTAATTAAAAACCTTCTTGGTTCTATTTTAAAAAATATTTACAGGAAAATGGGAAGAACTAATTTTAATAATCACAAATCGTTGTTTTAGGGTAATTGCTAACCCATTCAAACCATTCTGTCATGTATCCATCTTGTAATTCTAGATTTATTTTAATTTTTGAATCATCAAGAAACTTACCAGAAGAATCCCACTTCCCACCATTTTCACTTGCAAATGTTAACGGAGTCTTAGAGGAAATAAAAATTTTTCTACCTTGAGAATTGTTTATAGAAAAAACTAAATAGCTAAAATCAAATCCTCGAAAAAGAAAATAGTTTTTTTTCTCATAAATAAAACTCCTTATGGAGTTTTCCGCAAGTCCATCTAGCTTTACAGCAAATGGTAATTTATCTGGTCCAGAAGTGACACCAAAAACCAAGGTTCCTCGGGATAGGCGATGATCTTTTAAGTTCGCTGTTCTTGCAATCATCCAGGGCATGTATGGGTTTCCAATATCAAATATATTTCCATCACTATGACCATGCGGGCGAAACTTTTGCTCGATACTTGATACAACTACATCTGTATCTGGATGAGCTGAGAGCCAATTTTTCCATTTAACAATTTTCACTGGAATTCGATCAAGAATGGAACCTTTTAATGGTCCTTCGAGCGCTTGCCCTGAAAACGGATGCCAAAGTGAATTCGATTGAAGATCACAAATGCTAAAAGTTCCTTTTCTATATGAGCAAGGGATGAAACTGAGAGACCGACTCATTAAGTTAGCTCGAGTGGGGTTAAAGGCAGATGCGGCACTGCAAATTTCACAATGAGTAACTAAGAGAGGTGCTCCATTAATTGTATCATTTACTATGTGATAGCTCACCAATACCCACCGAGGATATGCGCGAATAATGCCATTAAAGCTAATTCCAACAATTAAATCGTTGGGGTCCATGTGTGTTGCAAGTGAGCCTTTTATTACAGGAGGATTGTTTAAAGGCAAAGCATAAGCGCGCTCTTCACCATGTGGAAATATCATGGATTTTGATGTGTTCGAAAAACCAAAAGTACTTAATGGAAAAAAAAATTTACTATAAACGGAAAATACTAATCCCATAAAGAGAATGGTGGAAGAAATAAGTATTAAATTTTTTTTCATTTGAACACCAAGATCGAGAAGATAAAATTAATTTCTAATAAATATCCTATTACAAAACGCTTAAACAGTCTTGAAATAAGATTAGGGGTTAGATCTGTAGATGCAAAAAACACTGGATAAGAATTGAGATTATTTCTCGTTGATCGTTGTTGTCGAGTAAGATTTGCAAGGTCATTTTTTCGTTGAAAATTTTATTGATAATATCTATAATTTTGCAATAAGCAACAATTCGATTTTAATAGAGTTATTTATCGTTAAGGAATAAAAGTGTTGAATTTTAAAAAGTATTCTCCTTATTCAAAAAAACGATTTTTCATCCTCTTTGCCTGCATTCTAGTAGTAGCTTTTTATTTTTGGACTCAATCTCGTTATCCCGCCCTTGATAAAAAAGCGCTAATGGGGGCTCGTACTAACGCCTCTGGCATTGTATTCGATATTGTTTTTCCTATTTTTAATACTGATACAATATTTGAACGCGTGTTGAAGTCAACTGTGAATTGGTACTATACAAATTGGAAAGGAATGACTTTTGGGCTTATTTTTTCCGGTCTAGTTTTATCTATTTTGAGTATGTTTCGTTATCGGGGATTTAAGAATCACTTTTTAAATGCACTTGCAGGTATGGCCTTCGGAGCACCTCTTGGCGTTTGTGCTAATTGTGCAGCTCCCATTAGTAAATCAATCTACGATAGCACAAATTCAATTGAAGCAACTCTTGCATCTCTGTTTAGTTCGCCAACATTTAATTTTGTTGTTCTCACTATGTCTTTTCAACTTTTACCCTTTGAGTTGGCGGTAACCAAAGTTGCTCTTTCTCTTGTGATGATTTTATTAGTGGCACCAATTTTGGGAAATCTATTTAAAAATTCACCAGAACATTTACAAAATAAAAGAGAAGATGAAGTAGTAATTGAAGCTCTACCTTTTGGAGTGAAGCGAGATACCTCAGATGAATCTTGGTTTGTTGCGATAAAATCATCGTTTTCAATCTTTTTTCAATCTTTTTTTTACATTGTTAAAGTGACAGTACCGGCAATGTTGTTGGCAGGTTTTTTGGGGGGCGCCGTTATTGAGCTCATGCCCTTAGATTCTCTAATAAATTTACAATTGAGTTTGGCTGGCGTTTTTTTAGTCGCGGCAGTAGGAACGTTTTTGCCAGTGCCGATGAGTTTTGATGTTGTGATTGTCGCAATTCTTTTAAGAGCTGGATTGCATCCAATTTACGGAATGGTTTTATTATTCACTTTGGGGATATTTAGTATTTATCCGTTCTTCGTAATGTGGAGGGCAATTAATTTAAAATTAGCCGGTGCACTTTTTGCAATCGTGATGTTTCTAGGAATGGCAGGAGGAGGGATTGTTCCGTATCTTGCAAGCAGGCATTTGGATGAATTGATGGTGGCGTATAATAGTTCGCAATCAAATGATCCGGTTGATGAGACTATAAAGTTCACAAGAAAAAATTGCTTGAAACTAAGTGAGAAAAATAGAAATGATTGTGTTTTCCAAATTGCTCAAGGGACGAAGATTAAGAAAATTTGTTCAGTACTTCAAGAGAGCGTAGACAAGAAAGAGTGCGAAGCTAAATATTTCCTTTTTAATTCTGACAAGGTCAAGGGGGAGAATTGTTCGAGCTTGAACGATCCAGTGAGTAGAGATTACTGCAACAAATCTATGGGGGCAGAAATCATACGTAATATGCCATTTTTCTTTAAACATTATTGTGAATTAACATCTAATAAAGAGAACAGTTGCAAATACAGACAGATAAGATTTTTGGGGCAAAATGGTGGGAATTCAATTGGTCAATGTGAGTTGTTTAATTCCTTGCAAAATATACGTGAGTGCATTGATTTTTATTTTTTTTATAACTTTGATGCTGGAAGCATCCCAGAATCCAGTTGTTCTGTCCTCAAAACAGATTCAGCAAGTGCTTATTGTTTATCAAAGGTTGCACTTCGTTCAAAAGTAGAAAAGATTTCAACACTTGAAAATGCTTTTTGTCGCACGAGACCTGGACTTAAATTTAAACAGTATTGTAACGGTTTTTTCAATGAAGCAAGAGCCATTAATTCAAGAAGAATAGAGTTTTGTGAAAAAATCAATACTGAATTTAAAGATAAATGCAAAGCGAGTGTGTTCTCTCAACAGGCCCAAGGAATGTATTATAAATTATTGGCGAGGGATTTGCTTACCAAAAGAAGTTTTTTGGATAAAGAAAATGAACTTATAAATACGCTTGATAATAAAAATACTTATAGCTCTTTAAAAATAGAATTAAAGAATGAGTTTAAAGAAGACAGTCTAAAAGTATCTTCATTTCCCTTGATAGCTAGAAAAAAACAAGTAGATATGTTTGAACGATTTGAAGATAAAGATCTTGGTATTAATCTTCCAGATGCAAAAGCCGTAGAGGAAACTGATTTTGGATGGATTTCTCGAGGAATGGCCGCGGGAGATTATAATCGAGATGGTAGGCAGGATTTAGTATTTGCTACTTCGAAGGGGCCATTTTTATATAAAAACTTAGGAAATCTTCATTTTCAAAAAATGAAAATAGAGCTTAAGGAGGAAAAGGCAGGAGATTTAAATTTAATGAGTGTTGCCCTTGTTGATATAAACAATGATGGTTACTTGGATTTGTTTTGTAACTCTGCGATCAATGGAGAAATGTTTTTTTTGTTAAGCGCGAATGGAAGCTTTGAGCATGAAAATAGAATTAATATACCCAATGACAAGAAAAGAATTTATTCACGCTCCAATGCTTTCGCCGATGTTGATAAAAACGGATGGGTCGATTTGTTCGTTGGCAATAATCCACCATGGGGATTTTATGTGCCAAGTGCGAATGCAGAGAATGAGCTGTTAATGAATAATAGTATGAAATGGAATCCTAATTCTGAATATACAGACAGAGTTAAAGGTTTAACGATGACTTCACTGTTTTCAGATCTAAATCAGGATGGATTTATTGATCTTTGGGTTGGAACAGATCTATTTGCACCTGATCAGCTCCTCATGGGAACAAAGAAAGGATTTAATGAAATAAAAAAATCTGATAAGAATGTAAATGCGACACCAAATGCAAGTATGTCTTATGACAGTGGTGATATTAATAATGATTTAAGATTAGACGTCATTGGTTTGGGAGTAAATAACAACACTGCAACATTTGTTCTTAGAAAGAATTATTGTGATGATATAAAAAACAAAAATGAAAAAGAAAAGTGCAACAAAGTTGAAAAAATAATTTCTGAATTTAAAGATGAAAAACCTGAAACGTGCAATAAGTTCAATGAAATTACAGACAGAAAAAGTTGTTTCGATATTTTGTTCATTAAAATATCTATGCTGCTAGGTAATCCTGATTATTGTAAGAACATCACACCCGCGAGCGCTATTAGTATATTTTGCTTAGCACACTTTAATCTCGAAAAAGCACATGGTTATGTCACATTACCAGAAGACTTGGAGCAAGTGGGTAATAATGTATTACTCATTCAGGATCAAAATGGGCGCTTTAGTGAAGAGTCCCAAAAGTGGGGTGTTGCCAACACCGGCTGGGCGTGGAACGGTAAGTTTGCTGACCTTAATAATGACGGCTGGCTGGATATCTATATTTCAACTGGATTTCTTCCATTTCGAATGCTTAGTAATAATTATCTTTTTATAAACGAAAAAGGTAAAAAATTTACAAATCAAACCAAGAAAATGAAAATGGAAGAAGTTTATGCATCGTATTCAAATGTTGCCGTTGATTTAGTAGGTGATGGTAATTTGAGCATAGTCGCTAATGCCACTAATGGTCCAACAAGATTCTATATTAATCACAATCAAAATAATTCTATTGAATTTAACTTAATACAAAATCCCAAAATGGGAAATACAAGTGCTATTGGTGCACGAATAATAATAACAGATAATTTAGGAAAATCACAATTGAGAGAAGTAAAGGCAAGCGGAGGATATATTTCTTTTGGGCCTTACTTACAGCATTTTGGATTGGAGAAAGCAACAATAGTAAAACAATTAAAGATTATTTGGCCAGATGGTGTAACTAACGTCTTGAGACATCCATTTAATGCTAATTATCAATACCAGATTGAGCGCTAATTGTTGAGGTTAATTCGCGAAAAGATTAAAATTCATCATCTGACATTTAACATTTTTATAAAATGCCTGATGTGGTTAGCATTATGTCTGTTGTTTTGTTTTTTCATCGATGTTCAAAATCTCATAGATCATAGTGTTTTCTACATTTTTCAATTAAGAGATATTGAAAGAGCAAGAAGTTTACTAAGTGGTCACTTGATTTTTTTTGGCCCAGAAATGACAGGTGGGGGGAATTTACCAGGTCCCTTATATTATTACATTCTTGCATGCACTTTCTTTATTAAAAATAGTTGGATAGCCGTTTGGGTAATGCAATTAGCTTTTGCAATAACAGCCGTAATAGTTGGATATACATATTTTGAGAAAGAGTTTAAATCAAAAGCAACATCAATTCTTTGGCTATTCATGTTTGCAACCGCCCCTTTAACGAGTTGGTTTTTAAAAATATTCCTTAATGTCAGTTTTCTTATTCCCTTTGTGGTTTTGTCGTTAGTTTTGACAATAAAATCTTTTGAAAGTGCTGATCCCGTAAAACGAAAGAAGTACTATTTATTAAATTGCTTGATTTTAAGCCTTGGTCTCCAGTTACATCTCTCTCTTATTTTTTTTGTTAGCTCTTTGCTTTTTTTAAATTTTTTTGCCGAAAAATTAAATTTACCTAAACTGTCAAAAAAAGATTTTTTTTTAGGGCTTGCGTTTTTTATAGTACCACTTATTCCTTATCTTCTTTGGATAGTTTTAGAAAAAATGAAAATTAGTTTTGGGGATCCTGGGTTTTATGCGGGTAAGGAGGAAGGAAGTATTAAAAGCCTCTTTTTTTTAATAGAGCAGGGGGTGTCAGGAGATAAGGGTAGATTAATTAAACAGTGGATTCAAAAATTTATTTTTACATTTCCTGCTTCAATACTTTTGTTGTTATTTGTTGTTGATTTGAAAATGTTTTATAAAAAAAATAAACCATTATTGATTATTTTTTTATTTTCATTAATACCATTTTTGAATTGGCTTTTTTCACCGCAGGCAATTCGCTACACAATGCTAGCATATATAACTTCTCAGTTTGTTGCCGTAAAAATGTTTCATGAAGTTTTAAATAATAAAGTTAAAATAAAGGAATTTGTAATTTTTGGTGCGGGAGGAATAACAATCTTGGCTTTGGTGCAGGTCTTTTCTTTTCCACGGCCGGAGCTGGGGAGCTTTTCTTTAAGATTGATAGCAGTTGTTCTACTAATTTTTTTTCTTGGGTCTAAGTTAGAAAAAAAGGACAAGTTGTATTCACTTTCAGCAATGTTAATATTTATTCTTATGAATAGTGGGTATTATTTTTTGCCCAGATTTAATTATTTAAAATTTAACGATCGCGAAACCTATATGCCAACCGTAAAAGATTGGTCGCATATTTGGAAGACGGTGCATGACAAAACAGGTTGGTCATACGCAGAAGCAAGAAAGCGAATTTATTATATTGGTCATCATATGAGTCAAAGTCCAAAGTTAGCCTTTGAAGCAAGTAGTAAAAACTTCACTCAGGGTCGTGATGGAAGTAAAGTAAATATGCCAGACGGTTTTTTTGTTTCAAACCGATACAGTGTTCAAGTTGCAAAAAATTCAGAAGTACAATGGCTTTTGTTACAAAATATTCCAAATGATATAAAGAGCGGAATTAGAAATAAGCAAATTGAATTTGGAAAAAACTTATCTGAGCACATAATGGTGATGCCATATTGGATTAAAAAATCTAATTTTAATTATGAGTATTTTCAAAATACTAGTGAAGGGTATAAATATTTAGATGATGATTTAGTTTTGCAAAATAGCCTAAGAAACAATGGCGTAGTAGAAATCGCCCCATATAAATACCTCTTTAAATGGAATGAATGTATAGATCTTGCTGAGTATTGCTCAACGGGAGCTATTGTTGAAATGAAAAAAATAAATTCAAACTTTTATTCTTTTCACGTAAAGATAGTTGGAAGTGCATTATCGCAAATTACACCATGGATTTCTCCCAGCTGGACTCAGGCTTGGATTAATCCCTATATCCAAATTGAGTGCGGATCCGTGCTGGAAAAATTTATTATTGCTTCAAATGTCGGATTCACTAGAAAATATTCACATGGTGACAAGAATTCATTTTTCCAAGGAAACAATTCAATACTTGCTCCATTTGAAAGAACTTTCAATTTGCAGTGTTCTTGTTCTCCAACTGCCATAGAAATTGGTCGAGATGGATCTTACGTTGATAAAGTGAGAGAAGTAGTAACACTTGCGGGAAAAAGCTTGAAAGTTAAAATTAATTAATCCATGAGGCTCATTATTCTAAATTGTTTGCTAGAGTTAGAATATCGTTCATTTCCTTTACTCCACCTCTTGAATCGTCTGCAATGCGAATAATGAACATTTTCTTCTCAGGAATAATTGCTATCATCTGACCTTTGTAGCCACGTATAAGCACAAGGCTTTCCGGTAAATTTTTAAAAGCTAAATCATAATATGGAGAAAAACGCTTATTTAGAAACCAGTAAGCGCCATATGATTCTGTTCCTAGCGTTGTTCTACCTGGGGGCATAGTGATTTGTGAATCAGACACTTTCCAAGAGTAAGTTAACCAATCTTTATTAAAGTAAGTTTTCTTATTAAACTTTCCTTCGTTTGTATAAAGTGAAACCAGCTTTGCTAGATCTCGTGCTGTAGATTCGACATAAAAAATACTTTTATTGATGCTTGGGTGATTGGCAAAACCACTATTTTCTTGAAATCGAAAAGTAGTATTATTTAGTTTAAATTCTTTTATTAGTTTTTCTTGTATGAAATTTTCAAGCGATATTTTCACAAAAGATTTTTTAATTAATAAAGTTGCGAGATTTCTATCAGCAAAGGAGAAGTTGAAAGTTTTTCCTGGCGGATAGAGTTGTCGAGATTGGAATTCAGCATACTTTTTCTGCAAATCACTTTTGTTAGTTTCTTCATTGCTCCAAAAGGCTAAGTTTGGTTTTTCTTCACTTTCATGATCATTGTAATATCTTAGTCCAGAACTAAAGCGCATTAAATGATCGAGTGAAATAAGTTTTGACCATTCTTTGGGCATGTCGGGATACTCAGAAAAAAGATCTTTCCTTTCATCGAAAAAATGATTTGCCTTTGCAAAACCAACAGCTATGTTCAAAATAATATTTCCTGCAGACTGGACGGGTTGAGGAGAATCAGGGGAAATACCTTGAGAGTATTTCTCATAAATTATTTTGTTATCTCTTGAAATCAATAAAGCTTTTGTTTTGTAAATTGGATCCTTTCTAAAGGCAAATGCAGTTAATTCATCAATGTTTGTTTTCATCTTGGATTTAATAGGATTACCTTTAGCAAATATTGAAGTTGAGAAGAGGCATATAACAATCAGAACAGTTTTTTTCATAAGTTTTTTCCATAATTCTTTTATTGAGTTACTTCAATTACCGCAGAGATATTATTACCACCGAATCCAAAAGAATTACTTAGAAAATATGGAGTGTGATTTATAAAAGTTTTTTCTTTGACTATATTAATTTTGAATTCCGATGCTACATAATTTTTTGTCGGTAGAATAAATCCTTTTTTTAAGCTTTGACCAGCGATTATGTTTTCAATTAGTCCAGATGCATCAGTTGTATGACCCAAATGACCTTTTAGTGAAGTTACAGGGATATGGTAATCATTGAAGACCTTGTCAATTGCATTTGCCTCGTTGAGATCATTTAAGAGTGTTCCTGTGCCATGTGCTTTGATAAATCCAATTTGTTCATATGATAATCCAGATCGACTAATAGCTGATTCCATCGCAAGTCTAATATATAGTGTATCCTCACGACCATCAGTCATACGATAAGCATCATTAGTTTGATTAAAAGAAACGATTTTCATGAAGTCAGTATTATTCAATTGATTTTTATTTTTTGTTACAAGTGCAATGGATCCTGATTCAGTTTTTACAAAACCATTTCTTTGAATATCAAATGGCCTAGATGCTTGGTCAGGCTCAATATCAACCTGTGGAAATGCCCCAATACCGTTAAGTGAAAAAAGCACATAAGGGTCCATTAGGTCTATGGCGCAAACAAGAACATTATTCCAAATATTTGCACTAACCCCTTGAGTGGCATTGGTTAGTAAAGTTAATCCAGTACAACAGGTATTATCAATTATGTGAATTTTATCGAATGGAATGTTTATGCCATTTTTTTTCAAAAGAGATGAAACAGAAAGCTGGTCATTTTTTATGAAAAAATTTTTTTGCTTTAACCCTTTGTTTCGATAAAATTCAAATGCGTTTAAGTTTTTATACAATAAAAAAATTGCATCGATTGTTATTTCTTTTTTGTTAAATGGAAGTCGCTTTAAAAGCTGATCAAGTATAAGTTCAGATTTTGAATAATCCTCATATTGGTTTTGTGCAATGAGGTCTAAAGGAATATTGCCCCAATATTTTACTGGAAAATCTTCACCATATTCACTTGAGTTAAATTTAGTATAAGCACTTTTTCCTGATAAGATTTTTTCAATGTTGTTATCGACCCCCCATCCAAGCGGCGATATAACATCTGCATATCCAATAAAGGCATCTAGCTTTTTCATTTAGTTTTTATTTTTGCTATATAGTCTGCAATTTCAGAAACTGCTATCTGACGGAATCGCCTTCCCGATACATGAGAAAGAGCTACGCTCAGATCAGTAATTTCTATTTCAACTCCAGTAACTCTTTCAAGTTCAAATACAAAATCTACAAAATCGATGGATTCTAACCCCAGATCTTCCATTATTTTTGTTTCAGGAAGTATGATGACCGCTGGATCCGTACAAATTTTCCTAAGAGCTAAAATTGTTAATTCTGTGAAGTTTTTTTCCATTTTTATTCCTTAGTAGAGATTATACCATCTAAAAATCCATAATAGCTTTCATCATCATTTTTAATTGTAAGTTTAATCTCAGTTTCATTTGTCATCAAAATGAGTCCGGCTGCTTCAGTTAATTTTTTGCCGTTGGAAAAGTGTGAATGCCAAGCTCGTGTCATCTCATTGTCATAGCTATTTACAAAGCCGATTACGGCCAGGTCAATCAACCCAGTTTTTAAATCAATACTGGCTTTTTCAAAAAGATGATTTTGAGAAATAGAAGTAACGGCATAGGTTGGACCATGTATTTCATGGTAAATGGCAATATGGCCTGGAACAATTCCTGTTGCATCTTTGAAACAATGAGTTGGGGGGATCGCATCTCTAAATTTTTTATATAACGATTTTTCCTTGGTAATACTAATAAAGCTCGGAAAATCACTGCTTACATAGTCATGATATGTATTAATATATAGACCGATTTTTTCGCTTTGATACTTAGATTTAACATTTTGAAAATCCAAGTGATGTAGACACTCAAGCAAGCATTGTGTTTTTTTTGAATGTAGGCGACAGTTTTTTTTCTGGAGTAAATTATACTCAAAAGAATTCGTTTCAATTGAAAATACAGATGTTGGCGGTAATTCAATTCCGTACTCTGCCAATTGCGTGAAGCTGCTTTCAACTTCGTGATCGCCAATAATAAAAAAAGAGGCATTTCCTCTAACAAGTTTCATCTAAATAATATATACTAATCTTAGAAGAAACAAAAGGAATTGGATTAGTGACAACTAGACAAACTAAGTTAGCTATTATTACCGGTGGAACTAAAGGATTTGGTAAATCCATCGCATTAAGACTTGGTAAAGATTACGAGCTTGCTCTTCTTTATAAGAGTGATAAAAAAAATGCTATTGATACTCAAAACGAGCTTGAAATGCTCTATAAGAAAATGTTTGATGTACGAATATACCAATGTGATGTTTCTGATTTATCTCAAGTTACCACTACCTATTTGCAAATAAAAAATGACTTTCAAAAAGGAGCGAGTGTTTTAGTCAATTCAGCTGGCATAGCTCTAAAAGAGTTGTTTATTCTAGAAAATATATTAGATCATAAAAAGTCGATGGATATTAATTATTTTGGCCCGATTCATATGTGCAAAGTAGTTCTTTCAGATATGTCGCGAGCAAAATTTGGTAGAATCATTAATTTAAGTTCAAATAATGTCAGTATTAACAATCGAGGATCTAGTGCCTATTGCGCATCCAAAGCAGCACTTGAAAAATTTAGCCAAATTCTTGGTGGAGAAGTCTCGAAGCTAGGAATTACTGTTAATGTAATTCGGCCAGGAATTTCTGATACAAATATGGCCAATAATTATCTAGAAAATCTAAGTAAGGAAAATTACCAGGAGCTTCTTGCACCATCGGGCGAATTGATAGATGGAAATGAAATTGCAAAAGCCGTGGAGTTTTTAATTGATTCAAGACAAATTAATTCAAGTACTATAACCGTCGATACAGGTCATGCACTTTTTTCAAAAATATAAGTCGAACATATTTACCATCTGGCTTTTAACGATCTTGATGCTCCTGTGTGTTTTAACAATACCTTCAGCTCCTTTTTCTAATTATATATTTATCCCTATAGTATTTTGTAAAATTATACCAAGATTTAGATTTGGAATTGTATTTTTAATGACACTCGTTCTTGGGATGTTTGGCAGTAAAAATTTTTTTTCGATGCATGTTTATAATCTCAATACAAATGATCCAATTGTTGTTCTTTTTGGAAAAGCGTCACAAATGCTGCCATTTATTGATCATCAAATATACTATTCAATTTTGGGCGTGATTGTATATCTCGTTATTTTTTTTGCAATCTGTTTGACAGTTAAAATAATCTTTCGCAAATTCCATTTTTATACTAGTACTGGTTTGGTATTCATTATTATGTCCATTATTTGGGCAAGTCAGTGGGCCCTAAGCTCTAAAACGGCCCTATCATACGTCTTCGGCCTAAGCGCTATCATGCTTGCTCACCATGCGTTTTATATCTTCAATTTTATAAAATTTTTCAATGTTGTTCCTAAAACAAAAGAGAGAGTATTTGCATTGTTTCAGCCTTTTTGGTTTTTAACTTTTGAAATTCCAGAAAATCCCATCATGCAGATTGGAAAATCAAAAAATGATGAATTGGAAAATGTTAGAAAGGCTTTTTACTTAATTGGATCTAGTCTGATTTTTAAGTGTTTGTTGGTTGTTTGCATGTCATTGTTTTATTTTTTTAGATTTAAACAATTTGTACTTGTTGCAGATGAGTCAAAAATGTTTTTCAATGTCTACATACCTATTTTTTCAAATTGGCGCTCTGAGAATGTGTTCTTGTTAATTACGACAATATTCTTTTCATCTCTCTCGTACTTAGTTTCAGGTTTTTTTGTCTACGGTACTATTCTTGTAGGAGTTGCACGACTTTGCGGGTTCATGTTGCCTAATTATATTGACCGGCCATGGCGATCAAGTTCATTTGCCGATTTTTTTTCACGAACAATGTATTATTACAATATCATAATTATAAATTTATTTTTTTATCCCGCTTTGGATTTTTCAAGAAAGTTTATATTATCCAAAAAAATGAGGATTTTCTTGTGCTTAAATTGGGCACTTATTTTTGGGGGTTTTTTTGCGCGATTTATGAAAGATATTTATCAAGTTTATCTTCTTGGATTTCAAGGTTCATTATTAAAAACAGGAACGACTTCTTTGGCTTATCTCATCGTTTTAGCCTTCTCTGTAAGTATAAGTCTCTATTTTTATAAAAAAAAACCAGAACTTGAGAATGGAAACAAAATAGGAAAAATGCTTTTCTATATATTTATTTATGGTTTAATCAATCCTCTTAATTATTCGCGGGTTTTTGGTGGTATCGAACAAATGCTACATTTTTATCTTAAAGTGTTTAGCTTAGGATTGATCGCTTTTTAAAGATTGATAAATATTATCGAATTTAAAAAACGATGATCTTTATATTTTTCGAGGTAGGGCTTAAAGGCCCATCTTTTTGCCTTACCACTTGGTGTTCTAATCGGTAATAAAGTTGAAAAAATAATAATCCTTGGACGGCAGTCTTGATTAAGTTTTTTGAGTGATTCACTTAAGCTCTCAAAAGTTGAGAATGATTCATCTTTACTTGAAATTTTACAAACTAATGCTATTTCTTCCCCGCGGTAGTCGTTCACAAATGAAGTGGAGATACAATCAATATCAATGTTTTTTATTAATTGAATTTGTTCATCGAGTTCTCTTAAAGAAATAGTTTTTCCATTGATTTTCGCAGTCTCTTTTATTCTTCCAGAAATGAAATAAAAATTTTGCTGATTGATACTCTTAAAAAACCCAAGATCTCCTGTTCGCAAATAACCATTTCTGAAAAATAAATCACTTGGAGTGTTGAGATAGCTAGACATTAAGCTAGGGCTTTTTATTGTTATTTCACCTTCAATGTTTTGGCCACAAGGTGTTCCCATTTTATCAAGTATGATAATCTGATTTTCCAAAAGAGTAATTCCGATTGTTGGAAATTTATCATCAATCATAGTCGATCGATAGAGTTCTTTTGAAATATCAATTGGAACAGTACAGGTAAAATTTACTGATTCAGATAATCCATAACCTTGAATAATTTTTTTCCCTAAAGTTTCATTTATTTTTTTAACCGTATTTACTGATAAGGGAGCAGCTGCAGATACGAAATACAGAAGTGATTCAATATTGTATTCAGAAATTTGATCATGGTTTCTAGCAATATTTGCAAGGATGGAGGGAATAACGCTTAATATTTTAATTTTATTTTGTTCAATTAGTTGGAAAGTTTTTCTGAGATCAAACTGTTCAAAAAGTGTAATGGTTCCGCCACAAAAAAAGGTGCAAAAAAAACTGAAATGTAGAGCATTTACATGAAAAAGCGGAAGAGGAGTTGCGATATTACTATCTGGCATCAATTTGTGGTGGAATATAAGAGCATTGATATTAGATATGATTGCTTTTTCTTTTTGAACAACGATTTTAGATTCACCAGTAGTGGCACTTGTTGGAATATAAACTAAATCTTGATTCTCTTGAGGCCCAGTTGGGAAAAAGTCCTCTGGTATTTTTTCATCCCGGTGTAATGTTAACGGTATGTGAACAAGTTCCTCTGATAAAAAAAATTGATCCGAAAAAATGATATGGGGATGAGATATTTGATCAACTAATTTCTTAAATGTGGACTTGTTTTCTTCTGGATTAAGTGGGAATAATTTTTTTCCTGAAAGAATAGTGGCCATTATATACACAGCGTATTGGTAACTATTCTTCCCTGCCAATATCACCACTTCACACTTTTGATACTTGGTGTTGAGGATATAACAAATTCGAAGTGTATCTGTATAAAAATTTAGGTATGAATAAGATAAGTTTGTGGAGGCCTCGTATATAAAAATTTTATCTTCCGTATTAGAAAGGGATTTTTTAAATTTATTGATAAAGGTTTCTTCCATGATACCATTATATCATAAATAATTGATCTTTTAAGAGAGAATCTACAATGTCTTTGGCAATGATAAGAAAAATAATCGTTCCTTTATTAATTCTTTTTCAAGCTCAAGTATATAGTAACGACGTACTGCTAACTGCTGATGAGGTTTCAAATTCAATTTCAATTATAGATGAAAATACATTCAAACTCTTAGAGATTATTCCACTAGGACCTGATCGGGAGTACGCCCTGTCAAGTTCGATAAAACCGGGTATGCAAACGAATGTTCACGGACTCAGCCTTTCTCCAGATAAAAAAACACTAGTTGTAACTTCTAATATCAGCAATTCTGTTGTTCTTTATGATGTTGGTTTAATGGCAAAACCAATTAAATATTTTAATGTCGGGCTCTCTCCACATGTTTCAATGTATACACCAGATGGCAAAGAAATATGGGTTGCAAGTCGAGGAACTTCATCGGTAGATATTATAGACGTAAAGAAGTTGCAGCTTATAAAAAAACTTGAAGTTTCAAATTGTCCAAGTTTTTTTGGTTTTATGACTAAAAAGCCAATCGTGTTCATTGTAAACACTTGCACGACAAATCTAGACGTCGTTAATTATAAAACAAAAAAAATAATTAAAAGGATTCCATTAAATGGAATATTTTCTCCACTAATTGCTCTTACTCCGGATCAAAAAGAAGCATGGGTAATCCGTAAAGACGCTGAAGAAGTTTTAAGAATTGACACCGAAAAAATGGAGCAGCTAGAAAGTATAAAAGTTGGAAGTTATCCTCAACATATTGCCTTCACGACGAAAAACAATTTACCAATTGGAATCGTTACTGTTGGCGGAGAGAATAAAGTTAAGTTTTACAGCTACACACCAACTTCAAAAAATTCATCTTTATTGGTGGGCGAAGTCAATACCCCCGGAGTTCCTCATGGGATGGTCATGTCTCCGGATGGTAGGAAAGTATATGTAGCTACAGAATTTGGTGATGAAGTTGCTTCAATTTCTATTGATAAATTGGTCGTAAATGGAATTGTTAAGGTTGGAAATTCACCTCAATCTCTTATATTTGCAAAAGAGTTAAATTATGTAAAATCTAATGAGCTTGTACCCCGAAATGATCCAGCCAACATCGAAACGATAAAAATAGATCTTGAAAGCAATAACCCAAAAATTAAAGGGGCTTCTTTGTCGATTAGATCTGCACCTCACAATATTTATACTACTTTTGTCGTCTTCGGAAATTTTGAGTTTAAAGACGAATTTAATTTTTATTTGAGCAAGTCAGTTAAATCAGTAGGTGACATAAATACTGACGATAAAACACTCATCGGTTATGTGTTTTGTCGTGCAGGGGGATTTTCCTGCATCGATTATTCAAGCATGACACAAGATTTCAGCACAATTGAAAAAATAAAAAATAAAAAATACAAAATCTTTGCAGTAAATAGATCGAAAACAATATTTCTACAAAGTAAGTAAGGGTTTTATGAAAAATATTATTTATGTATTAGGAACTCTCATAATTTTTTTCAATTCAGAACATGCATCTGCTTGTTCAAGTTGCAAAATAAAAACACAGAGTAGCAATTTTGTTGCATCCTCGGCGATTCCGTTTAAAGAATTAATGACAAATTCGATGCACATCATGGATTCAGAAATGGATAAAGTTGATCTTGAAAATAAAGAAGAAGAAGTTTTTTTGAGAATGATGATTGCGCATCATCAAGGAGCAATCGACATGGCCAATAGTCTAATCGTTCATAGCAAAGATATAAATTTGCAAAATTATGCGAGGTCGATTATTTCGTCTCAATATAACGAATTGATTTACATGAAAATGCTTTTAAAAAAATATGCAAAATAAAAGAGGTAAATTCTTTGAATATAAATAAGCAGTTTAATGTTCTTCTGTCGATGACATTAGCTAATTTAAAATCTCGTTATAGAAATACATTCTATGGTTTTTTATGGGTTGTGTTGAATCCGATAATTACATACCTAGTACAGGTATTTGCTTTCACGATGATCTTCCAATCGAATTTTGCCAATTATCCACTTTATCTTTTAGGTGGTCTCATTCCATGGTTATTTATCGTTCAATCGGTTGATATGTGTACGGGGATATTTTTACATAATGGACATATTTTAAAAAACTTACCTATAAATCCATTGGTGCTTCCATTGTCTCAGATGATAGATAACTTTATTAATTTTATTTGTGCCTTCCTCATTCTTATTCTTTATTTTGCATCGAGAGGTAAAATTTCTCCAGTTGTTATACCAATATTAATAGCACCTGTTTTATCTTTATTTGTAATGGTTACTTCACTTTCAATTATTTTTGCAGTTATAAATGTTAAGTATAGAGATTTGAAGTTTATAGTAAGTTTTGTCTTCACAGTTTTGTTCTTCTTAACTCCAATTTTTTATTCTGTTCATATTGTTCCTGCAAATATCAGAATGATTATTTCCAAAAACCCATTTTATTTTGTCATCCGACCTTTTCAAGAATTATTTATGAATGGTGCGACTATTACATTTTTTCAATCTCTTGCTGTTTCCTTTGGTGTTTCAGTAACCCTGGTTATTATCGCGTTTATTTGTTGGAACAAAATGAAAAGGAATATTAGTTTTTATGCATAATAAGAAAAATCTCATACTGGAAATTCAAGATTTAAGCTTAGCTTTCCCGAAGACATTATATCAAAGTACGAGTTTAAGAGATTCGTTTATAAATGTCTTAAGCGGTAAACGAATTTTAGATAATGACCAACATGTTGTTTTAAACAAATTAAATCTTAATATCTGGAGTGGCGATAGAGTAGGGATTTTAGCGAAAAATGGCACGGGAAAATCTACTCTATGTCGATGCATTTCTGGTTACTATAAACCACGCGATGGAATTATCAAAAGATATGGGTTGATAAGAGCACTCTTTGAAAGTTCTCTGGCTTTTTATCCAGAATTGAGCGGCCGAGAAAATATGAAAATACTCGCCGAAATTTTTTATGATTATAAAACAGATAATCTCCAAGAAATTATTGAAGAAAGCATAATATTTAGTGAACTGAATGAGTCTATTGATGCACCTTTAAAAACCTACAGTAAAGGTATGCAGTTAAGACTTTCACTATCCCTTTTGTCAGCACTTTCAACTGATTTACTTATTCTTGATGAGGTCTTTGATGGAGCAGATGAGTTTTTCAGAAAAAAATTAGCGACGCGAGTGCGAAACCTAATAGATTCTTCAAGTTCAGTTATTTTAGTCAGCCACCAAGAGTCACAAATTATGGAAATATGTAATCGTGTACTGGTTATGAAGGATGGACAATTTATTTTCGATGGGGATCCACTTACCGCCTTTGAGGTGTATCGTAGTGGAGAAACGGGATTTTAAAAATGAAAATTTATCAAAGTTCATCTTATAAATTTTTCATTTTAGTGTCGGGGTTTTCACTTCTAGCATATCTCTTTATGGTGAAGCCTCCAAAAGATATTGTAGATAATGTTTATGAATCACAGAAATTCAATCATCAACAATTTTCAAATATACATTTCGTAGATCGTTCGGATCAATTAGGAGTTAATTACTTTCATGATGAATCTTTTAGTAAAATTTCTTTTAAAAATATGGATATTTGGCTTGAACTGGTAGCACCATCGACTTCTGTGATTGATATCAATGACGATGGATTTATGGATATTTATGTAACTACTATGAAAGGGGCGCCAAATCTTCTTTATATCAACCATGAAGGAAAATATTTTACCGAAGAAGCTAGCAAGTACGGTCTCGCTGACCTCAATTACGAAGCCGCTCCGGCTTACGCATTATGGGGTGATTTTAATAATGATGGATTTATCGATTTAGTTTTGGCCCGTATGGGATGTCACCGATTTTTTCTAGGAAACAAAGATCATCATTTTGTGGAACATTCTGAATGGATGAATGGCTATTGCTCGGGAGCAGAGGGAGTGAATACTGCTGATTTTTTTAATCATGGCAAACTTGATTTAGTTTTTGCCAACTATCTTCGTGATTCTCGAGAAAAGATTTCGAAAGTTTTGTGGATGTCTAATGTTCGTTTTGATAATACGACTGGCGGTGAAAATCATCTGCTTAAAAATGAATCTAATGAATTTATTTTGGAAACCAAGGCCAATTTTTTAACTAGATCTTATACTCACAATGCAGGAATCACAGATGTAAATCTTGATGGGTATTACGATATTTTTTTCGCTAACGATTTCTCTCATGATCAAATGTTTCTCAATAAAGGAAATGGCGAATTTTTGGATGTCACGAATCAATATATACCAAAAGCATTTCACGGTCTCGCGGGAATGAATACCGAGTTTTATGATTATAACGATGACGGAAGAATAGATTTATATGTTTCGAATATTTACAAACCGCCCTTTTACAGAAGTTTTAATTTACTTTGGAAAAAGAAATTAGATAACACCTATGAAAATGTTTCCAATCAAGTGGGAACAGCTCAGTGTGGATTTTCGTGGGGCTCAAAATTTGCTGATTTAGACAATGACGGACAGTCAGACTTAATGGTCGTTAATGGAAGAAATAGATCTCGTGGTATGACTAAGCCCGCCCAAGGAAGCTCAATGTGGTATGAGCGAGTTGAAGTTTCGCAAATTCCCAAAATTCTTAGAAAATTTTATAGACCAAAAGAATATCACAATGGTCGCTATATTTCAGCATTCGAAAGAAAATGCCTCTTTATGCAAAGAGACGGGAAGTTTTACGATGTTGCAGATCAGGCAGGGTTTAATGATCGAGAAGAAAATCGAGGCATATCTTTAATTGATTATGATAACGATGGTAAAATGGATGCAATAACTTCAGGTCCTCGTGCAAAATTAAAAATTTATCACAATGAATCAGTAATCAATGTAAAAAATAATTGGATTGGATTAAGTCTTAGAGATAAATATGGAAGCCCAATTCCTCATGGGGCAAAAATACATTTAAAACTCAAAACACATCAATATGTCCGGGAGTTGTTTCCTGCAAATGGCTATAAAGGATTTAATGACCCTCGAATCCATTTTGGAATTGGTGAATCTAAAAACGTTGAATACGTTGATATTTTCTGGCCTTTATCTAAAATCACAAAAAGATATAGAAATTTAACAATTAATAGTTACAACAAAATTAGCGAGAAAGCATCTAATGAAATTATTAAGTAAAATATTTCGTAGAGAAATTGATGGACGATGGTTTCTTGGGGGAAGCCATTTAATGTTAGTTCTCATTTCAATTCTATTTTTTAATTTACCTCGATCTGCTGTGCAAATGGGATTTGGTTTTACAATAGGAATTTTAACTGAATTTTTATTTTTTAAATTTACAATCAAATATAAAAATAAACCTTTTAAGGATCGAGCATTTTCTGCTGCAACAGAAACAGCAGGGCTTTTAGTTTTGCTAAAATCACATATCTGGTGGTTCTACGGCTTTTTATCCTTCATGGCCGTAGCATCCAAATATATTTTTCGGAAAGATTCAAATTCCCATATTTTTAACCCAACGAATTTCGCTATTACTATGGGATTAATTTTGCTTCCATCTTATTGGTTCGCCGCTTGGGCAGATGAATTCATGGTTTCACTTTATCCAATGGTGCATGTTTTATTATTTGGGATATTTGCAGTTTGGCTTGGAAGGACTTATGTCGTATCAATTTCATATGTCACAGGGATTATCTTTTGGGTTCTGCTTTTTTTCCCTGTTTCAAGTTTACCAAAGGCCATCTATGCTTTTGGTCCAGAATTTGGGACGATTGGATTAATTTTTCTATTTCTCATGATTACTGATCCCAAGACTGCACCCAAAAAAAATTATCACCAGGCCATTTATGGGTTCGCAATAGCATTTATTCACATCTATCTCAGAACACAACAACTACTTTATTCGCGATATATCTCTTTATTTATTGTGACGCTTGTCTATTATTTCTTAGATAAACGAAAAACAGAAGTTCAGCCGCTCAGCGTTCAAGCTTAACTGTTTGATAATATTATCAATCCATCGGTGATAATTTTTTAAAAAAATTTGTCAGCTAGCATTGACAGTAATTCATTCGATATTACCTTATAACAAGTAAAACAAAGCTAAACGAATAAGGTGTATTAATGAGCGCAGAAACAAACCAACCTGAAAATGAAGAAATTGTGCAAGCTGAAACAGAAGTTCACGATGTGATCGAAGAAGAAGTTAAAAATCATGTAGAACCCAAAAAAGAAGAAGATTTTAAAGCTAAATATTATTATTTAGCTGCAGAGATTGAAAACATGAGAAGACGTTCTGAGCGCGAAAAAGAAAATCTACTTAAGTTTGGAAATGAAAGAGTTCTATCTGCACTTGTTGGAGTTGTTGACAATTTTGATTTGACAGTCAATGCACTTAAAAATGATAACGATGATAAAGTTCAAAATATTGTTAAGGGTATCGATATGATTCGCTCACAATTCCTCGATGTTTTAAAACAAAATGGATTGGCGCAGGTTGAGTCACTTGGAAAAGTTTTTGATCCTAATTTTCACGAAGCGGTAGCTCAAGCACCAGCTCCAGGAAAAGTGGATCAAGAAATAATCACGGAGTACCAACGTGGATATACGCTTAATGGCAGACTGCTTAGAGCATCGAAAGTAGTTGTCGCAAATAATAATTAAAAACTGGTTACGAAAATAAGGAGAATTATATGGGAAAAATTATCGGTATCGACTTAGGGACAACGAATTCATGTGTTGCAGTATTGGAAAACGGGACATACAAAGTTATCGCAAACGCTGAAGGACACAATACAACTCCATCAATCGTTGGCTTTGCTAACAATGGTGAAGTTCTTGTAGGTCAAGTTGCAAAAAGACAATCGGTTACAAATCCAAAGAAAACACTTTTTGGGATCAAGAGATTAATCGGTAGAAAAGCAGATGCTCCAGAAGTTAAAAAATTTATGGAAGTAGCTCCTTTTAGCATTATCTCAAATAAAAACGGTGATGCTTGGGTAAGCGTTGACGGAAAAGAAATGTCACCTCAAGAAGTATCAGCAAAAATTTTAGAAAAACTAAAAAAAGCTGCTGAAGATTATTTAGGGCAACCAGTAACTGAAGCTGTTATTACAGTTCCTGCTTACTTCAACGATGCTCAAAGACAAGCAACAAAAGATGCAGGTCGTATCGCAGGTCTTGATGTTAAACGTATCATCAACGAGCCAACAGCTGCAGCTCTTGCTTATGGATTAGATTCTAAGAAAGACCAAAACATCGCAGTCTTCGACTTAGGTGGTGGTACTTTCGATATTTCAATTCTTGAAATTACATCTGACGGTGTATTTGAAGTTAAAGCAACTAACGGTGATACTTTCCTAGGTGGAGAGGACTTCGATTATAGAATCATTAATTATCTGGCTGAAGAATTTAAGAAAGAAACAGGAATTGATTTAAAGAACGATACAATGGCCCTTCAACGTTTGAAAGAAGCAGCTGAAAAAGCAAAACATGAGCTTTCTAACGTGAGTCAAACAGAAGTTAACCTTCCGTTTATTACAGCAGATGCTACTGGACCTAAGCACTTAAATGTAAATATTACGAGAGCAAAATTTGAACAATTGATTGGTGATCTAGTTGATAAACTAATTGGCCCATGTACAACATGTATTAAGGACTCAGGACTTTCATTAAAAGAAATTCATGAAGTAGTTCTTGTTGGTGGATCAATCAGAATTCCTCTTGTTCAACAAAAGGTAAAAGAAATTTTCGGGAAAGAACCTTCTAAAGGTGTTAACCCTGATGAAGTTGTAGCTGCTGGTGCAGCTATTCAAGGTGGAGTTCTTGCTGGAGACGTTAAAGACGTTCTTCTTTTAGACGTAACTCCATTATCATTAGGGATTGAAACTCTTGGTGGTGTTTCTACAAAAATCATCGAGAAAAACACAACGATTCCGACTAAGAAATCTCAAGTATTCTCGACTGCTCAAGACAATCAACCGGCAGTTTCGATTCACGTACTTCAAGGAGAGCGCGAATTTGCTAAAGATAACAAAACTCTTGGTAGGTTCGATTTAACTGGAATTTCTCCAGCTCCACGTGGGATTCCACAAATTGAAGTAACTTTCGACATCGACGCTAACGGTATCGTTCACGTATCAGCTTCGGATAAAGCTACTGGTAAATCTCAAGAAATCAGAATTACTGGTGGATCTGGATTAACAGAAGAAGAAATCCAAAGAATGGTAAAAGACGGTGAAGCAAATAGAACTGCGGACCTTGAGAGACGTCAAGTTGTAGACACTCATAACAATCTTGATGGTCTAATCTTCGCAACTGAAAAAATGATTAAAGACGGAGAAGGAAAAATTTCTGGACAGTCTAAAGCGGAATTAGAAGCAGCCGTTGCTGAAGCTAAAACAAAACTTCCAAGTGAGTCTTTAGATGAATTGAAAGCTGCGGTAGAAAGACTACAAAATGTTTCTCATAAAGTTGCTACTGAAATGTACCAAGCTGGTGGAGCTCCAGGAGCAGACCAAGGTGGAAACGGAGGTACTCATCATGAGCAACAATCGAGTGGTGAGCCTTCATCAAGTAAGAAAGATGATGACGTTGTAGACGCAGACTATAAAGAAGTTTAATCTTGATTCATTAAATTAATGTTTAACAAAAGGTCTCTCCGTATGGAGAGACCTTTTTGTAAAAGGTACCTGAACTATGAGTAATAAACGCGACTATTATGAAGTCTTGGGAGTCCAAAGAGGAGCTCCTAAAGACGATATCAAAAAAGCTTATCGCAAGTTAGCGATGCAATATCATCCGGATAGAAATCCGGACAATAAAGAAGCTGAATCAAAATTTAAAGAAGCTTCAGAAGCTGCAGATGTTCTGCTCGATGATGATAAAAAAGCTCGCTACGATCAATTTGGTCATGCCGGAATGAGCGGTGGCGGAGGCGGCGGATTCCAAGGCCAAGGAGATTTTGGAGATTTCGGCGATATATTCGGCGACATTTTCGGAGATATGCTTGGTGGTGGACGTCGTCGAGGTGGAGGCGGAGGTCGCTCTCGCGGTCGCCCTGGTGACGATTTACAAATGGGAATTGATATTGATTTCGCAGAAGCCGCTTTTGGTTGTGAAAAAACAATTTCTCTTACAAAAAATGTGAAGTGTGAAACTTGTAGTGGAACCGGAGCAAAAGCTGGTTCAAGTCCAACGACTTGTGATTATTGTAATGGTCACGGTGAAGTAAGACGTCAGCAAGGATTTTTTACAGTTTCATCAACATGTCCAAAATGCAATGGCTCTGGTCAGATGATCAAAGACCCGTGCGGAACTTGTAATGGTGCTGGTAAAAAGAAAAAGAAAGTAGATCTACAAGTAAAAATTCCTGCAGGTATCGATCAAGGACAGCGTTTAAAACTTTCGCAAGAAGGCGACGCTGGATCTATGGGCGGACCAAACGGTGATCTTTATGTCGTTATCAATATTAAACAACACGAAATTTTTGAACGCGAAGAATTTGATGTTCACTGTACTGTCCCAATTAGTTTTTCTCAGGCAGCTTTAGGTGCTGAAATGGAAGTGCCAACACTCTCTGGAAAAGTAGCCTTGAAGATTCCAGCGGGAACACAGTCTGGTGTAAAAATGAGATTAAAGGGAAAAGGAATTCAACGTTTAGGTGGATACGGTCAAGGCGATCAAATTGTCACTGTCCACGTTGAAACGCCTACGAAATTATCTAACGAACAAAAAGAAATTTTGAAGCGCTTAGCTGAAGTCGATCATCTTTCAAATCCGATGAGTCGTGGATTTTTTGATAAAGTTAAAGATCTCTTTCAATAAAAAAGTAAAAAAAGGAGGACGTTGTCCTCCTTTTTTTTGATTATTTTCTAAAAATTCATTGAAATAAGCATGGTCTTTAGGCTCACTCAACCCAAAATTATTTTTCTCTATGAACTAGATTAAGTAAATCCTATGCCAAAAAAGGACAATTGAAAAAAATTCAAAATACTTAATCTTACTGAGATTATGTTTGCGACATATAATTGACAATTGTCATTGGTTTTTAAACATATCAAAAAGTTGGAAAGTGTAATGCCTCTTTTATAAAGTCCTATGTCTTGATAGAATGTTTTGAAATTACTTTTTTGGGAATTCATATGAAATTAATAATTATCCTTTTTTTTACCATCAGCTTGTCCGCATGTTCAGGCGTAAAGATGATTTCACCAGATAGAAAACTGGCCGATAAAGTTGATACATCTAAATTGTACAAACAATCTTTTTTACAAAAGATGAACTTAATTAAAGACAAATTTCGAACAGGGAAAACAGACGCAGCATTGAAAGATTTAGGAGCTATGAAAGAAGCGGAACTGGGAACTGCAGAGCGTAGCACGCGAAAGAACCTTATTGGTGTAATTAATTTTTCAAAGAAAAATTACGAAGGTGCAGCTAAAAACTTTGAAGAAGCATTAGCGTCTTCAAAAGAAGATCCAGGCCTAGAGTCTCAAATCTATTTAAACTTAGGTAGTGCTTATTATAAAATGAATCAAAACGACAAAGCGCTGGCTACTTTATCTATGGCAGATTTTAGAAATTTGCAGGATAACGAAGCAAAAAAATATCACCAGCTCTATGCTTTACTATCTCAACAATTAGGTAAAAAAGAGCAGAGTCTTTCTGCTTTAATTAGATCGCTTGAAGATAAAAAGACTATTGCTGATTTAAAGTCTGAAGCTCGCTACACTCAAGCAGAAGAATTATTTTTAAAACTTACTCCAACTGAGCGCGTGCGTTTATTAGAAGATTTTGATCTAGAAAAAAATCTTACAGTCCCTTATCTTGCCTTCAAAGAGGCTGAGATCGCTTTTAAAAGTGGAGATAAAGAGAAAGTAGCCGACTACTCAACATGGATTGAAAAGCGTTATGGAAACAACAGTGAGATAATGAATCTGTTAAAGAATCTAGGCGTAAGAAGTGAAAACGAAAATGTAAAAATAGATATTCGTTATATCGGTATAGCTTTGCCTTTATCTGGAGAGAGAAAATCTCTTGGAGAAAGAGCACTTGCGGGTATTGATATTGCTTTAGAAGAGCTAGGAGTTGATCCTGCTAAGAAATATCGCATTGAAATGAAAGACACTCAGGGCTCATCGGCTACAGCTGCATTTGCGGTAAAAGATTTAATTGAGGTAAATAATGTTTCGGCAGTCATCGGCGGCCTGGTGCCAGCTTCTGCAACTAAAGAATATTTAGAAGCGAAAAAGCACGGTGTTTTTTTTATTTCTCTATCTCCAGTTTTTTTACCTAAAGAAGAAAAAAATCATTTATTGATTGAAGTTCCAGCATCAATTGAATCTCAAATTAATCATCTTTTCTCTGAGAAGATGATTTCAAAATTAGGAAATCGACCTGCTATTATTTATCCTAAAAATGAATTGGGTGAAGCATATGCTAATGAATTTTGGAGACGATCGAAAAAATTAAATTTAGATGTTACAGGATTAATATCTTACGATAGAAATGCCACAGATTTTAGAGAGACTGTAAAAAATATTTTGGGAATTAAGTTTACTCGTGAACGTGAGGAAGAGGCCAATATCGTTAATGACATTGCTAATCTTGAAAAAAATAAAAGTATAAAGCGTTTACAAAATCTTCAACCTCAAATCGATTTCGATTGGATTTTTGTTCCTGGACTTCCAAAAGAAGTAGTTCAGATTTTGCCTAACTTTAATTACTTCGACGCTTTCAATTTAAGTTATATAGGTGTTCCTAGTTGGAGATCTGAGCTTATGACAAATGAAGGCTATCGCTATGGAAATGTTTTCTTTATGGATGAATCACTTCCAACTATCGAATCTCCCTTTACTCAAAAATTTCAAACAAAATTCAATAAGCCACCAAAGTTCGTTGAAACAATTTCTTATGATGCTCTTAAAATTGTTTCCAATATTATTGAAGCAGAGCCTACGATGAGTACTCGTCAGGACCTAGATTTAGCTTTGGAAAAGAAGGGAAATATTCAAGGTGAAAGTGGGCAATGGAAACTTGATGAAGATATCTGGATGAAGGATATGGCCACGTTTAAAATTAAACGCGATGGTGTTGAAGCACTATAATTGCATATAAATCAATTATTTAGTTCCATTGCCCAACTGTTCTGGTCAGGCAATTGGAAATAAATATTTTCTTAGAAAATTATTTTTTTGCTGCAGCAATTTTCTTTTTGATTCTTAGTTTTTTCTTCAATTGTGCAGTTTTTCTTTTCATTTTTAGTTCGCTAGCTTTTCTACCTTGGCCCATGGTGATTTCATCCTTTTTGGTCAGTTACTATTAAGCTCATCATAGTATTCAAATCACCTTGAGAAATCTAGTATTTAATTGTTGTATCCGACCTCGTCAGATGATAAATTTTATTACAAACGATTTAGTTTGTTAAAGACAGTTGGATCTAATAATGGGTGTTGTTAAAAAAGTTGCGTTAAAAAAAGTGACGCAAAAAAAATCTCGTGCGAAAACTATTGCGAGTCATAGTGCGAAAAAACGTGTGGAAGTGCTCCAAGAGATTGAAGATCTTAAGGAAAAGCTGCGCGCGCGTAGGATTCACGGCAACGAAGATAAGAAAAAAATCGCTCGCGATATGCTAGAGCGTTATACTGGTCACAACGTTGAAGATTTCCAAAAGCAAATCATTCTAACAAATTTTCATTACTACGTTGAGCGCTTTAACGCTCTTCTTCCTGACAATCACTATACGCAAGGGTCAGCCTTCAAAGCTTCTTCTTCTGCGAAGGCTCAAGTAACTATCATCGAATTCGGTGTAGGATCAGCTATGGCCGCTCTCATTGGAGAGTTGTTAGCAGTGGTAGAGCCAAAAGCTGTATTGTTTTTAGGTTTAGCAGGTGGTGTGCACCCTTCTCTTGAAGTGGGAGATTTTGTTCTTCCGATCGCTTCAATAAGAGGCGAAGGTGTGACTCAACATTTTCTTCCTGAGCAAGTTCCAGCGCTACCGACATTTAAAGTTCAAAAATTTGTTTCGCAAATTTTGGTAGAACACGGACTTGAGTATAGAACGGGCACAATTCACTCCACTGACTACCGTTTTTGGGAATTTGATGACCGCTTTAAGTTAAATTTATTAGAACAACGTGTTTTAGCAGTAGAGATGGAAACTGCCGCTTTGTTCGTTTCTTGTTTTGTGAGTAAAGTTAATATTGGAGCTCTTCTTCTCATTTCGGATCACCCATTAAAACGTGGCGGGATCAAAACGAAAGCTTCAGCTAAAGCAGTTTTTAGAAAATTTACTGACGTTCATATCGAACTAGGTATTGAAGCTATGGCCGATATTGCGGAGAGAGGCGAAGCGATTAGACACTATCAGTGGTAAGTAAAAACTAAGGAAGGAATAATAACAATGTTTAAGAGAGTTTTAGACTGGTTTTCAAATGATTTGGCAATCGATCTCGGTACTGCCAATTGTCTTGTCTATGCTAAAGACAGAGGCATCATCGTAAACGAACCATCAGTAGTTGCTGTTCATCAAGGTCCTAAAGGACAAAACCGTGTTCTTGCCGTAGGGAAAGAAGCAAAAGATATGCTAGGAAGAACTCCTGGTTCAATCAAGGCAATCAGACCAGTAAAAGACGGAGTTATCGCTGACTTTGAAGTCACTCAAGCGATGATTAGATATTTTATTCAAAAATCATTAACAGGTTCAAAGCTAATTAAGCCTAGAATTGTTATTTGTATTCCTTTTGGAATCACTCAAGTTGAAAAACGCGCAGTAAAAGAATCAGCTGAACAAGCTGGAGCTCGTGAAGTTTATTTGATTGAAGAACCAATGGCAGCAGCAATTGGAGCAGGACTTCCAATTACTGAACCATCAGGAAATATGATTGTTGATATTGGTGGTGGTACAACTGAAGTTGCGGTTATCTCTTTAGGAGGTATCGTTTACTCTAAGTCAGTGCGTGTTGCTGGTGATAAATTTGATGAAGCAATCGCTTCATACATTAAGAAAAAATATTCACTTCTTATTGGAGAAAGAACTGCTGAAGCAATTAAACTTGCTATCGGTAACGCTTACCCATTCGATGATGAAGTTAAAACTTACGAAGTTAAAGGACGCGATCTGATTGCAGGTGCTCCAAAAATTATCGAAGTTACATCTGATGAAATCAGAGATGCTCTTGCAGATCCTGTTTCTGAAGTTGTTGAAGCAATCAAAATTTCGCTCGAAAAGACTCCTCCAGAACTAGCAGCTGATATAGTGGATAACGGAATCATCTTAGCTGGTGGTGGTGCTCTGTTAGCGAACCTTGATGTTCTTATTAAAGAAAAAACAGGTCTTCCCGTTTCAATTGCTGAAGATCCACTTACATGTGTTGTAAGAGGATGCGGAAAAGTTCTTGAATCGATAGAACTTTTAAGACAAGTAACAATTAGCTAATTAGTTATTAGCTAGAGATGAAAAGGTGCTTTCATGGTGGAAAGCTCAATAGGCTCACGCCCAAAAATTAATTTTATAAAACTCACAAGTGAAGAGCTATCTAGTAAGATAGCTCTTTTAGTTTCTAATCATGACCGAGTGATTTTTTGGAAGACTTCTCCTCGCTATTTCGAGGGAGTGGCCCATCATTTTCAAGTACAGGGTCGCATCTTGCTCACGTTGGATAAAACCGATATTTTCATACGCGTTCCAGGTGAGACGATTTGTTTGAACTTTATCCTTAATGACATCGATTATTTTTTACGTGGGAAAGTTCTTGAACAAGTTGAAGATTCCTCGCAAATAACGATTGAATTGCAAGAAGAGTGTTTCCGAGTGGAAAAGCGCTCGCGCGAGCGTCTTCTGACTTATCCTGTTTACGATGTTTATGCTTATTTAAAATTTCATAAGGCTTCTAGCGGCAATGTCATTTTTTTTAATAAAGGGGAACAAAAGACTCGCGATTTTTTCTCGGAGATTGATAATATTCAAAAAAATAAAATTGCAGCAATGTCTTCTGATTTAAATCCAGGGGATGAAGAAGATGTTGTGGGTTTTAGAGTTGAAGACATCTCTTCAACTGGACTTAGTTTTTTCGCCAACGTTAAAGAAAAAGAAATGGTTTTAGATTCCCTTTCCCAAGAGAAGTTTTCATTAGTCCTAAACTTTGAAACGCAGGTTTTTAATTTAGAAGAAGCAGTTGTTGTCTATAAGATGAATTATATCAATGCTCAATTCTCAGGCATTCCCATGTTTAAAGTTGGAATTAACTTTAAGCACAGTTCAAGCCTAAAAAGAAAAATTGAAGATATCTCTGGTATTACATTGGATTTGGTTAATTACCAAAAAGAATTCGAAGAGTTCATTAAAAATGAATAAAACCGTTGGGCTAATCTTTTTTTCCCTAATTGCTCTTTCCGCTTGTTCTACAGGTGTTAAAAAAGCAAAAGAATTAAAAAAAGAACTAGTCAGAGGTGAAGAGCATTTTTCATATACTGATAAAAATGGGCAATACCTCGTCAGGCTTACGGCCGGTTTTAATAAAAAAGAAAATACATTTTTTTCGAAGAGATCATTAGAGAGTTCAGGAGAAGAAGGAAACAAAATTCTGGAACAAAGTGTAGTTCTTTCAGATTTAGGAAGTATTAAAAAGAAAAAGAATATTCTTCGTCCAAAGCTTTCTCAATACAATGTCTGGTTTGATGGAAAAAAATATTTTTCTGAATTAAAAATGAATCCTATTAAAAAGACTATCGATGTAAAAATGGTCAGTCCTGAATCGCAGTGGAATGGCGTTAAACAAGTTAAACTTCCTAGCACCAAAGTTCTGTATTGTTTTTTCTCACAAGTTATTGAGTGTGCAAAAACAATCGGATTTTTATCTGAGGCCATTAACAAAGAAACAGGAACGATGAACTTTTATATCATTTGGGAAGGCTATCCCTACATGAATGAAACTTTCACAGATTTTCCTTCACAATTAATCTCTAAGGCTCAACTTGAGTACGATGGAAAAACAAAAGAAAATGAACGCCGTTTCAATTTAAAAGTGGCTGGGCAATCAATTTTTTTCGTCTTAGATACTCACCAACAAATGAAAAAAATGTTTTGGGTTTCTCAAGGAATCTCGATGGTTAGTATGCTTGTTAAAAAATCATCTGATAATCCCAAGGAAAATTCTGGTGAAGATTTAAAGGAAGCAGGGGGTAGTATTGAGTAAAATATTTAATAAAACCCTTTATGCACTACTTACAATTTTTGTAGCCCTCACGACTATCTTTTTTGTTATCCGGTTATCTCCAGGGGATCCAGTCGAAACTGTTTTGGGACAAAAAGCGACTCAAGCAGAAATTAGCAAATTAAGAAATCAACTCGGATTAAATTTATCTTTAATGTCTCAGTATAAAGTTTATTTAAAGGGATTATCTCAGGGTGATTTAGGGAAAACAATTTTTGGTGCAAAAGACGTTAAAGGACTTTTAAAAGAAAGAATGAAGCCTACTATTACACTCGCTACAATTTCTGTAACCATGTCGGCTTTTATTGGAATTTTTTTAGGCATGTGGGCCGGTGTAAAAAAAAATAAAGGGTTTGATAAGTTTTCCCGTCTCATTTCTCTCTTTGCTTTATCGTTTCCTATTTTTTCCCTAGCTCCACTTTTAGTTTTAATTTTTTCAATAAAACTAAATTTACTTCCTGTATCCGAATGGGGAACTCTAAAACATGCGATATTGCCTATTATTACTTTAGTCATTCCTCTTTCTGCTGTGCTTATGCGGGTGACACGCAATAAATACCTCGAAGAAGTTCATTCACAATGGGTTATGGTTACTCGCTCTAAGGGGCTAGATGAAGTTGCAATCCTTCTTAGAATTTTAAAAGTTTGTCTGCCTACAATTTTAAATATTGTGGCTATTCAACTCTCTGTTGTTATTGCTGGAACAATGATTACTGAAACTATTTTTGATATACCAGGAATGGGTTCGTTATTATTTGATGGTATTCAAAATCGCGACTATCCAATCGTTCAAGGTGTTATTGTTTATTCGACTGTTACTTATATGGTGATTTATTTTCTGATTGATTTTATTAATGAGAGAATTGATCCAAGGACTGCGAGTGAGTAGAAAAATTACCAAAGAAATGCGTTGGGGGTTTGGCATACTTTCACTGTACGCAGTCTGGGCCGTTGCTTGGTTTTTCTATCGCTCACTTATTAAAGGTTCAATTTTTCGTCCATATGTTCCAGAACTAAATATGCAAACTGAACTTGCTTTGCCTTTCAGTAAAGGATTAATCCTTGGCGCAGATTTATTAGGTAGATCTCTGCTAGAAGTTTTATCAGCAGGGCTAACTTATTCTCTAACTATTTCACTGATCGTCACAATCTCTACCGCTTCAATTGGAATCTTCATGGGCTATATGGCTGTGAAGGCTCCGAGTTGGTTTAAATTATGTTTCGATCTATTAATCAATATTATTTTTATTTTTCCTAGCATCTTAATTGCTATAATGATTATGGCTGTTACGGGTCAGTCGATGCAGGGATTGATTTTTGCTTTAGTTATTACTGGTTGGTCAGGTTATGCAAAAATAGCTCGCGGAGAATCCAAACGAGTTTTGGCGCTTACTTATGTGGAAGGAGCAAGAGCTGTTGGTATTGGAGAAGTGAGATTATTTTTTAGAATTATTATTCCAGCAATATTGCCAGTGATGATTGTGAATATGGTTTTAGGAATAAGTGGAGTTATTATAAGTGAAGCAGCCTTGGGATTTTTGGGACTAGGTGCTAGTCCCTATTCTTGGGGTGCAATGTTAGGTGCATCTAAAACAGTTTTATTAGAAGCTCCGCACATCGCAATGATTTTAAGTTTAACAATGGCCGGATTAATTATTGGATTAAATTTATTGGGTGATGGTCTAAGAGATTACCTCGATCCAAAAGAAAATTAAGATAGGAATTATATGACTCAATTAGGACAATTAGTATTTACAGGATTAAGCGGACTGACTCTTACAGATGAAGAAAAAAAATTCATCGAAAAAGAAGATATTGGTGGAGTTATTCTGTTTTCAAAAAATTACGAGTCACCGGCGCAGTTAGCAGAATTGGTGAATAATATTCAAATGCTCAGAAAAGAATATCCACTTTTCATCGCTACTGACCATGAAGGAGGGAGAGTCGTAAGATTTAAAACTCATTTCACTCAATTCCCTCCAATGCTAGATATTGCTCGCCTTGATTCACCAAAATTATTTTTTGATGTTGCTACAATTATGGCCGAAGAACTCCTTTCTTGTGGAGTCAATTTAGATCTAGCTCCAGTTTGTGATATTTGGAATAATGAGCAAAATAAAGTTATTTGGGATCGCGCTTTTGGAATGGATTATGAAACTGTTTCTAAATTTATCTCATCCATGATTAGAGGATTTCAAACAAGCGGAATTCTTTCTTGTGCTAAACATTTTCCTGGACACGGTAATACATCAAAAGATTCACATTATGATCTTCCTATTGTAAAAAAACCTTTAGATCAAATTAAGGCTGAAGAATTTCAACCGTTCATAAAGGCCATTAAGGCCCGGGTGGATATAATAATGATGGCTCATATAATTGTTGAAGATATTGATCCAAGTTTACCTTGCTCACTTTCTCCACGTGCTCATGAGATGCTCCGAAATGATTTAAAATATAAGGGGCTAATTTTATCAGATGATATGCAAATGAAAGCTATTACTGACCACCGAGGAACAGGTGAAGCTGCTATGATGGCAATTAGAGCAGGAAGTGATTTAGTCGAGTATCGCGATATGGAAGAAGCGATGTTGGGACTAGAAGGGTTGAAGAAGGCGCAAAAAGATAAAACAATCAGATCTACAGACTTTACAGATCGCCTCACACGCATCGAAGAAAATAAAAAACGTTATTTTACTGAATACAAACCAATTTACGTTCCAGATATTGAAAAAAAATTCAATCGTAAGGTTAATCAACAATTCGCTGATGACCTTCGGAAAAAAATTGCTGAGAAAATTGCTCAGAAATCTTAGTCAAAGTACTAAGAGGATAATATTTCCACATACATTGCTCCTCATTAAAATTTCATTATATCTGATATCATAAAGTTATGATGGGGATAGAATGAAAAAAGTCTTGTTAGGCTTGTCTATTTTTTTATTCATATTTAATTCAGGAACACTGAAGGCGATTGAGTTTGAAGATTTATCAGCAGACAGAAAATTTGAAATATACAAAGAGTCGTGTGATCAAGACCAGATGGCGAACTGTTATCAAGTTGCTCTTTGGTATAAAAATACACAACGAGTTGATCCCATTGAAAATCGTAAACTTCGTTCAGCGATTGAAGCCCTAAAAGAAAAAAGGAAAAAATTAAAAGAAACAGAAGAAAAAGGTGAACTCGAGCCTGATGAACTTCAGGAATTGCAAGCGGCCAGTGCAAGATTGGGAGAAGAAGGACAAAAGAGATATGCTACGGAAAAATATCTTGAATACTTATCAACGGCTTGTACGGCTAAAAGAAAAAACAAAGATGGTGAATGGATTGATCCAGACCCAAAAAAAGAAATAAAAGTTGAGCAAGCAGCATGTAAAGAAAAAGAAGGAAAAAATTCTTACGAAGGATCTTTCATTCTCTACTATGCATCCTTATTTCTTATCGGCCTAGCAGTTTTTCTTATCTCAAAAACTATTTTTCAAGATGAAGATCAATTCCAGGCATCTGAAAAATTAGACGATAATAAAGAAAAAGATGAGATCGCAAAACATGGAATAATTCTCCGCTATTCGAGACCATTTTTTAAACGTTACTTCAGCCCAATTGTTTCGGGAATGAAAAATAGAAAGACATTTAAAGATAAATACCGCCGAACTTTAGCTGCTTCTGGGCTGACTAATATTTTGACTCCTGAAGATTTTTTTGCTTTCAAATTATTTTTAATTATTGGATTTCCAATCGTCTTTATTGTCTTGAAAATTTTTCTCGGTGCTGATTGGGATTTAGCTTTAATTCCAGTGGTTGCATTTGTAGGTTTTTTCTACCCTGATTTTTGGGTAAGAGGAAAAATCCAACAACGCCAAAAAGAAGTTATTATGAGCATGCCTTTTTGTGTAGACATGCTTGCATTATCTGTTGAAGCCGGTTTGGATTTTGTAGCAGCTATGGCTAAAGTAAATGAGAAAGCAAAGGCCAATGCTCTTACTGAAGAATTTGATACCGTTATTCGAGAAATTAAAATTGGGGCCAGTAGAGCAGAAGCCTTAAGAAATCTTGCCTGGAGAGTGGATTTAATTCAAATTTCCTCTTTTTGCGCTACTTTAATTGCAGCCGACTCAGTTGGAGCTTCCATTGGGCCTATTCTAAAATCATTAGCTGTTGAAATCCGCCAAAAAAAATCTGCAGAAGTAGAAAAAGCAGGAGCGACTGCCGCTACTAAAATATTATTTCCTATGATGTTCCTTATTATTCCATCAGTACTAATGATTGTATTTGCCCCGATTGTCTTGGAGATAGTCAATGGAAAGTAAAAAATTTGTTTTAAAAAATCAGATCGGCGAAGTTGTTTGCAATAAAATGGTTGTTGCTAATAAATTTTTTGATCGAATGAAGGGATTGATGCTTTCAACTGAGATGCCAGATTGTGATGGCTTTTTAATTAGCCCATGCAACTCAATACATACATTTTTTATGCTTTATAGCTTGGATCTTTTGTTTCTGGACAAAGATTTCAAAGTTGTGAAAGCTGTGTACGATTTACGACCTTGGCGAATGAGTTGGATTTATTTTAGATCTTATCAGGTTTTAGAAATGAAAGCCGGAACTTTAAAGAAAGATATAAAAAGCGGAGATAGGTTAGAGGCCATATGTTTAAATTAGTCGTAGTTGGTGGAAAAGCTAGAGGACAAGAGTTTGTCCTAAAAAATGGAGATAATGTTCTCGGACGAGATAGTTCGTGTGATATTCCATTTCCAGTAGAAGGTGTTTCTAAAAAACACTTTACAGTTACAGTAACTGACGATGTTGTTTATATTCAAGATATGGGAAGTGCCAATGGTACTTTCGTGAATGGAAAAATTATTAAACGGGCAACACTTAAAAGTGGAGATAAGGTTGGGTTACCTAACGCCATTTTACAAGTGGTACAAGTTCAAGAGAAAAAAATTGTCATCAAAAAGAAAGTAGCTTCCCAAAAAGAAAAAGAAGAAAACATTGATGATCTTCTAAACGGTGGGAATCCGCCTGAAAATCTGGTTGAAAAACTTTTTTGGGCATTTAAGTACAAAATAATGCCAATATTTCATGGTATTAATAACGAATACGAATGGCGAGTTATGTTGGCCATTTTTACTGGAGCTTTTGCCCTTATTACTATCACACTTACCATTTCTCCAGTTCTTGATGGTGCCAAAGAAATTTTGCTTACGGAAATTGCCAATCGTGGAGCCCATTACGCCGAAGAAATTGGACGCATAAATGCTTCCGCTTTGGAGCAAAAAAACTTAGAAAGAATTGACACTACATTTTTAGATAGTGAAGAAGGAGTTGTCTCTTACGAATTGTTTGACCTTGAAGGAAGAATTGTAAGACCAACATCTAGGTTAAATGAATACACTAACGATCCTTTTTCTGTTCAAACAAGAGAATGGGCTATAAAAAACCGCGATAGTAAACAAGTTAAAAAACAACTATTAGAAAATGGACAAATTGGTATCGGGAAAAAAATCTTCGCTTATAACCCTAAAACAGGAACACCTGAACAAGTAGGTATTATCGCAATTCGATTTGCTCCTAGGACACTAGCAATAGAAGCGACAAAAAGTTCACGTCTATATCTCGAATCATTAGTAACTTCGTTTTTGGTTGCCATTATCTTTTATGGAATTATCTATTATCTAACCTTGAGACCTATTGAAGAAATTCGACTGCAAACTGAAGAAGCTTTAAGAGGAAGAAGAAGAAATGTTGATAGCAAACTTCTTTTTGAAGAATTAAACCCTGTGAGGAATGCTATTAATACTGGATTACAAAGAATTCGTGAATTGCAAAGAGATGAGTCTGACGTTGATCCAAATGATATAGAAAGTGACACTTCTTACGTCAATACTTTGGTGGAATTCATGCAAGGTGCTCAGGGTCCTGTCATTGTTTTAAATTCATCTAAGAACTTAATTAAACTCAATACGGCAGCAGAGGATATTTGTGGTATCCGCTTATCTATGGCGGAAGGAATGAATATTTTAGACATAACAAAAGAGCGAGGATTTGCAGCAACTTTGATTGAGCTTTGTGATAATTCGTCAAATAATAATGGAACGTCACAACAAGGTCATTACGAACTTCAAGGGAAACAATTTAATATTTTTATCACTTCACTGATGGGGAAGGATGGATTTGCAAAAGGATTCTATATTTCTTTTGTACAGGATACTTAACAAGTAAATATGAGTAAAAACGTAAGAATTACCAATGAACTAAAAAATCCGTCAGAGGCAGGAACGCATTATCGTTTCCTGTGCATGACTGGACCTGACAAAGGTAGGGTTTATTATTTAATTGGAAAAAGAATTATTATTGGGCGCGGTGAAAACGCCGACATTCTTATTGTTGATGCAAAAATATCTAGAGAGCATGCAGAGCTTTCATTTTCAGATGGTGGCTACACCATTACAGATCTTGGAGCTCAAAATGGAATTATTGTTAATGATACTAAAGTAAAACAAAAAAAATTAGCAGATGCAGAGAAGATTGTAATTGGGCAAACAGTTTTTAAATACAATATTATTGAAGTGACGAATTCTGAGATGGTGGTGAGTAGCGGTGAGGGAAACCAAATTGTAGTTGCCAAAGATAATGGCAAATCTCCCAAATCAAAAGTTTCAGTAAAGACTAATAATAATTCCTTTGATAAGCCTGTTCAAAAAAATGCTGCTGGCAAAAAAGGTCCACCTAAAATAATTATTATCGGGGCACTTTTAGTCGGTGCTTATTTGTTTTTGTTTAATGACAGTGAACTTCCGAAATCTAAAACTGCAAAAAATTCAACAGGCAGTAACGATTTTGATAACTTTTCCCCGATAACACCTAAAAAAGTTTCTCCAGAGGATGCAGAGTCCACGCGCAAAATGGAAACACTTATTCACAGTGGAAGACGTGAATTTAGTGAAGGGAATTATTTCAGAGCGATTGAGGATTTTAGGTTGGCACTTTTATTAAACCCAAATAATGGACACGCTAGTTTCTATCTGTCTAAGGCAAAACAAAGTTTAGATGATGACATTAAAAAAAACATGGAAAAAGGAAAACAAGAGCATGAGTCTAAAAAACTTCAAGCAGCTATTGTTTCATATTGTGGAGTCTTACAATTAATACAAAATTATCCTGATGATGAAAGATATAAAAATGCACAATTGCAAATTAGTGCGATTGAATCCGAATTAGGAATGGAGAAAGGTGAAGTTAAATGTTTCGAAACGAAATCAGCCGAATCAAAAAATTGATTTAGGCAAGGACGTTCTCGCTTTTGATTATTCAGAAACAGTTTTTTTGATCGGTCGATCAAAAGATTGTCATATTATGCTCGACGATAAACAAATATCCCGAGAGCACGTTCGTATTATTCACAAAAATGGCAAATGGTTCGCAGAAAAAACATCTGAAGAGAATGCATGTCTTCATAATGGAGAAGAATTTCATAGAGTAGAGCTCGATAATGGCGATACTCTTACTATCGCTGGTTTTACTATTGCAGTTGAAAATGAATCTGAAAATAATGAAGTGCCGGCTCCTGTTGTAAAAAATGAACCAGTTGCACCTCTAGTAGTGACGAAGCCAATTCCAACTGAGGCGCCGGAAGAACCTAAGGTTACTCCCGCACGCGATCTCGATGTCACTCGAGAAATCGATAATTCAGAATTAACCAACGAAATAAATATAAATGATCAGCAAGTTTTCAAAACGGATGAGGTGACAGCTGATATAGAAATTCCTTCAGATTTTCAATCTTTTGATCAATCAGAAAAATCAGATGATGAATTTAATTACGAAGAAAATTCTGAAAGTGAAGCCGAAAAAGCTCTAGGTTTAAATGCTGAAGATGGTGCCGAAGGTGGAGAAGCGCCTGTTGTAAGTGACGATAATATGTCTTACTCGTTAGAAAATATTGACGCCAGCAGTGATGATGAAAGTACGAAAGTCATTCAAACTTTTTCTAAAGTTCAATTAGAATTATTTGGTGAAACTGCTCCCTATGATCGGTACTTGCTTGAAAATGATAAAACTTATATTGGAAGAGATCCGAGCAAGTGCCAAATTGTTTTAAATGACACTGAAGTTTCTTCAGTCCATGCAGTTATTACAAAAAATAATATTATGATCAGTATTGAAGATTTAAATTCTTCAAACGGGACTATTCTCAATGGCGACCGCATAAACAAAGCCACTCTAAACCATAACGATGAGTTCGTTATCGGTGGTGTTACTTTTACCGTGAAGTTTCGTTCGGACTTTTTAAAAGAAGAAAATTCTAGACTCATGGCCGTTGATGATAATCAAACGGTAGAAGTAGAAGAAGTTGTAGAGATTGAGGCTGAAGAAGGTGAGCATGTTGATGCTTTAGGAGAACTAGTAAGTGGCGCTCCAGAGGAAAAATCATTAATCAAGCGTATTTGGAAAGATGATAAAAAAAGAAAGAATGTTATCATTGGAGCAGTATTGCTAGTTGGGGCTTGGGTCATGTTTGGAGATGAAAGTTCAACTCCACCGGCCACTCCAATTAAAAAAGGAAAAAAGGCGACTCCCAAAGCAGAAGAAAAAGCTGTTATTAACAAAACGAACGGGAAAAAAATTTCTGAAGAAGAAAAAAGATCTTTATCTGCCCGTTATGAAATTGGGAAAAACCATTTCAACAATGGACGCTATAGAGACGCTCTTGACGAATTATTAAAAATCTCAGCCGTGGATCCTAATTTCAACTCTTCTTTGCAAACATTGATATCACTTTCCAAAGAAGGATTAGGAAAATTAGAAGAACAAGAAAAAAAACGAGTTGCCGAACAAGCAGCTGCAGAGAAAAAAATAAAAGTAAAAGATCTAGTTCTAAAAGCTACGGGGTTTGTAAAAGACCGCAGAGTAGAAATGGCCCAAGATATTTTTAATGAGATTGCTAAAATTGATCCTGAAAATATCGAAATTACTAAAATGAAGTTAGAGCTCGAAGATTGGCAAAAAGAGAAATTAAGAAAAGAGCTAGAAGAAGCATCAAAGAAAAAAGCACGAGAAGATAAAATTGAAAAATTAAAACCCGGGAAAAGTCTTTTTTTACAAAAAGAATGGTTCAAGGCCATAGGTAAATTAGAAGATTTTCTTAAAGTAAAAGATATGGATGAAGATCTGACTAAAGAAGCTTCGGACATGTTAAAAGCATCCAAGGATGAGATAAATTCAGCAGTTGCCCCACTTATTGGTAAAGCCAAGTCTTTGATGGAAGGACAAGACTTAAAAGGTGCTTACGAAGTTTACCAGCAAATTTTAAAAGTTGAGCCTTCAAATGCCGAAGCTCTCAACCAAGTCGTCGACATAAAAGAGCAGCTTTCAAACAAGGCCCGCAAAATATATCGCGAGGCTATTATTTCAGAATCGTTGAGTCTCTTTCAAGATGCGAAAGAAAAATTTCAAGAGGTCCAGCAGATCTCACCGGTTGATAGTGATTATTATAAAAAAGCTACAGACAAGTTACGGGATTATCTGGAATAAAAAATGATTGAATTAAAAAGTTATGGATTATTTTCTCATCAAGGGCCTCACTTAAATCTCAATGAAGATTTAGCTGAGGTGGACTTGGTTAATAATCTTTATATGATCATCGATGGTTTTGGTGGATCAAACATTGGCGATAAAGCAGCCATGATAATCCGCGATTCATTGAAACGCTCTTATACAAAAATTGCTTCAGACCCAGAATCTACTCTTCCGTTTTTTTATAGCCACAAATATCTTATCGAAGGCAATGCTCTCATTAATGCTCTTCATACAGCTCATCAAAATGTCAGTCGAGAAAATGAAAGTAAAAATTTAAATAATCGTGGGGGAGGCTCTGTTATAGGGGCAGCTTTGGCTGAAAATATTTTAACCTTGGTATCTACTGGTAATTGTATCGCCTATTTATATCGTAAAGGGCATTTAACTAATGAAGTTCAACCGGATTCACTTCGCAGTTTAAGCCGTGATCGTTTTACCTCCTACTTGCATACTGCCCCTACGAGTGGAGTAGGATTATTTGAAGATCTTCATTACCAAGTCAAAGAAATAAAAATCTCTGCAGGTGATATAGTGATTCTGCTTACAGATGGAATTTATGCCAGACTCGAAGATAATGAAATAAAATACACTATAGAAAAAAATCTAGACAATGAATTAGAGGTCATTAAAGATCTTATGAATCTGGCAAATACCAGAGGAAATCTAGACAACCAATCAGGAATGATTCTCCAATTTTAATAGACAAGTAATTTAGTAGGTCATCGAATAAAAAATAGCATTGATTAAGACCCTCTTTTAGTTGAGAATAGATTTAGAGGAAAAGGCAACATGACTTCAAGAGTTTTAATAGCAGACGACAGTTTAACTATTCAAAAAGTAATCGGGATTACACTCGCTAATAGTGGGTATGAACTTGTTGAATGCTTGAACGAAACGGAGTTGTTCAGAAAAGTTCAATCGAATCATTTTGATTTGATTCTTCTCGACTTTAATCTCTCAGATTCACGCTCTGGTTATGAATTGGCAAAACAAATAAACCAGGCCATACCAAGTGCTGCGATTATTGTTATGCTTGGAACTTTTGATACTGTTGATGAATCACAATTTGCTAATTGCGGAATCACAGATAAAATCGTGAAGCCATTTGAAAGCACCAAATTCATTAAAAAGTGTCGCGACTTACTTGAAGAGACTCATGGAGAGCCAAAAGCTGTTCATGCTGAAAAGCCAGCGGCAATTAAAGAACTTAGCAAAGTTGATGACCTTGATATGTGGAAAGTAGATGCTCCTCAAATGCTTTCAAATGATCTCTCTGAAGAAGATGCTCATCATGAAGAAGGCGCATTTCACACTCACGAAGAGCGCGCATTAGATCCACTAAGTAGTGAAATCGAAGGCTGGGGATTTACCCCAACTCAATCGCTTGAAGAAAAATTTCAAAAAGTTTTTCCACCAGTTATAGATGAATTAGAAGAAGTAAATATCATCAACAGACTGCAATCCTCATCACAATTTGTTTTAAATGAAGACGACACTGAAGACTTAGACGCTACAGATCCTTCTTTTGAAGTTCCGGAAGATTTAAACCGCAATTTATTAAATGAAATTGACAATGAAATTTCTGCCGAAGCTTTTTGGGCCGTTGATGAAGTTGTTCCTAGAAAATCAGAAGAAGAAGACTATATAGGTGAAACAAATCTCGATGAAGTAACTGCTGATTTAACAGAAACAGTAAAAGCATTTAAAGAAAGTTCATACGAACCAATTGGAAACGATACTCCAGCTCCATCTTTAGATTTAAGTCATTTGAATCAAGATGAATTAATTGAAAAACTAAAACTATCTTTAAGACCGATGATTGAAGAGATGGTTAAAGAATTCTGCCGTCAAAGTGCTGAGAAAGTAGCTTGGGAAGTGATTCCAGATCTAGCTGAAAATTTAATCCGCAAAGAAATTAAAGAAATTTCGGATTCAGTTCAACACTAATTTAAAATTGTAAGAGAACTTGAAAGAAAGGATCTAATAGTTGAATCAATTTCAACTATTGCTTCTCCATTTTTACCAATCCCTTTAAATACTCCGATATAATCTTTGCCACTTTCGTGAATGAAAACATCCATATTTAAATGAAAACAATGTTTATTAAAATCATTAACAAGTGAACTCACATCATGGTAACGATTTTCTAAAAATTCTTGATACAGCTCTTTTGAAATTCTTTCTTGATCAAAATTTTTAAGTTCTAAATCCGGGTGAATATTTCCTAGTCCATGTTTATACATAGAATCAGTAACAGGTGAATTTATTTTCCCTAAATTGGCTCCAAGGCCTACAATCACAGTATTGTTATCGATATATTGGCAAAGTATCCCACCACATTTTCTTCCATCTTTAGTTAAAATATCGTTAGGCCATTTTAAAAAAAGAGAACTATTAAATTTTTTATGAAAATAAGATATGGCCATTAAACCAATTTCTAATGGAGTTAGAGTAGTTACTATATTGGGCTTAAGGGTAAAAGACATGGCAAGAGAGTTGGGATACGTATCCCAAACATTTCCACGTCGTCCAATTCCCTCAGTTTGTTCTGAGCAAGAAATAAGAATATCATTTTCATTTATCTTTAATTTATCGAGATTATCTTTGAGATAAACTTGAGTTGAGCCAATTGTATTAAAATGTTGATGAAACATTCAGACCTCTTTTAAATCTAAGTGAAGCAGACTATGATTTTCCTGAAACATTTATCTTTTAGCTCAAAGGAAAACTAATGTCATTAATTGAAAGATTTTCTCCGCGTAATATTAAGTACACGATCAACACTAACCCTTACGCAAAAGGATCTGTGATAGTTGAATGTGGTAATACAAAAGTTTATGTAACAGTTACAGTTGATGATGGAGTACCTCCTTTTTTAAAAGGTAAGGGAGAAGGTTGGTTGACTGCAGAATATTCAATGCTTCCTTCAGCGACTCATTCACGCAATAAGCGAGAAAGAAATGGTGCGAGTGGAAGAACTCAAGAGATCCAACGATTGATCGGCCGTTCGCTAAGATCAATTATAGATTTGAAAAAAATTGGTGAACGAACTGTCCAAATCGATTGTGATGTAATGGTGGCTGACGGTGGAACGCGCACAACGTCTATTTCTGGAGCTTATGTCGCACTAGAAATAGCTATGAGAAAATTAATAGCTGAAGGAGCGATTAAAGAAAACCCTTTGAGTGAACAATTGGCAGCAATAAGTGTTGGTGTAACAAAAACAGGAAAAATTATTGCTGATTTAAATTATGAAGAAGATTCTAGCTGTGAAACAGATATGAATGTTGTGATGACAAAGTCGGGAAAATTTGTCGAAGTTCAAGGAACTGCTGAAGGGCATCCTTTTTCTCACGAACAATTAATGGCGCTTCTTGATTGTGCGAAAACTTGTCTCGATACAGTCTTTGCAAAACAAACAGAGGCACTTAAATGATTGAGTTGATTTTAGCTTCCGGGAATTCGCATAAGGCACAAGAGTTTTCAGAACTTCTTGATCCAAAAATTCTCACTGTTAAAGCAGCTCCACACAAGCTCGAAGTTATTGAAGATGGGCTAAGCTATTTTGCAAACGCCCTCTTAAAAGCTCAGGCATACTATAAAGAATTTAAAATTCCAGTGATCGCTGACGACTCCGGATTAAATGTACTAGCAATTCCAGAGGAGCTGGGAATTCAGTCGGCCCGATTTGGAGGCGATGGGTTAAAGGACTCAGATCGCGCGCATTTACTTTTAAAAAAAATGGAAGGAAAGCCCAATCGCGAAGCTTTCTTCACTTGCGTGTTATGCGTTTATCTAAACGAAAAAGAGATTTTTTATTTTGAAGGACGCATGAATGGAAGCATTGGTTATGACTATCGAGGAGAGGGAGGATTCGGCTACGATCCTGTTTTTATTCCTGCTGATGGTGGTGGTGAGCTAACGGTTGCTGAGCTATCAGATTGGAAAAGCAAGAACTCCCACCGCGCCCTGGCGGTCAGTTTTGCTCAAAAGTTTTTCTCGCAGAGAAGCTGAAAGTCGTTGCCAAGGCATCATTTTTAAAATATAAAAGTCACCTATCTTTTTTGATTCCATAGATGTCGGAGCGTAGCGCAGTTTGGTAGCGCATCTGCTTTGGGAGCAGAGGGTCGGAGGTTCGAATCCTCTCGCTCCGACCACTTTTTTCGTAAGGAAAAAGTCTATGAAATCAAAAAAAGTTAGCCCGCTTATCCTTCTTCTTTAATTTAATCAAAAAAATGACAATTTTCCCTCTGAAAAGTGCTCTCTTACATTCTCTTTCCTTGTCAGTTTGTCGTGTACTAATGTTGTCAAATATGACACATTTAGGGGGAATTTTAGAGGCACACACAATATAAACAACACACAGCAAAGGACGCGCTTGTGAAGTTAAAAAGACTAATTCTCCAAGGTTTCAAATCTTTCAAAGATCGCACGGTCATTCATTTCGATGAAGGGATCACTGGGATCGTAGGCCCTAACGGTTGCGGAAAATCCAACGTCGTTGACGCCCTATTTTGGGTAATGGGTGAGCAATCAGCAAAACACTTACGTGGGGCTACCATGAAAGATGTTATATTTGCTGGTTCTTCAAAATACAGTCCTGCAGCTTTTGCAGAAGTTTCTTTGATTCTTGAAAACGATGAAGGAAAACATATTCACATCGGTCATCAAGTTTCATCACCAACTGAAATTCAATTAACAAGAAAGCTTTATAGAAATGGCGAAACTGAATATCGCATTAACGATGTTCCCTGTCGCTTAAGAGACATTCAAGAAGTATTCATGGACACTGGGGCCGGAGCAAAATCTTATTCGATTATCGCTCAAGGGGAAATCCACCGTCTGGTAAATCAAAAACCAGAAGAACGCAGAGTAATGATTGAAGAAGTTGCTGGGATCACAAAATTTAAAGTTAGAAAAAAAGAATCGTTGAAAAAAATCGAGCAAACTGAACAAAACTTAGCTCGCTTAAATGACCTTCAACAAGAAATTGAAAAAAACTTAAAGTCGCTTGAGAAACAAGCTTCAATCGCAGAGCGCGCTCGCGACTTAAAACATAAAGTTGAAAAATACGATCTAGTTGTTCACTCGCACAAAGAATTCGACCTTCTTAAAAATTTCAAAGAGGGAAAAACTATTGTTGATGCTCGCGGTGAAGAAATTGATAATCTAACAACGAGAAAAAATGTTATCGAAATTGGTTTAGAAGAAGAGCGTTTCAGAAAAGATGAAGAGACTTCTAAAATCGAAGAACTACAAAAAGAATTTAATCAAATCTCTAAAGAACTAGCTGGAGCAGAAGAGCGTCTAGTTTACCTATGTAAAACTCAATCAGAAAAAGAAAAACTTATTGAAACTAGAGAAGGTGAGATCGCCACTGTAAATATTGAACTTACGGGACGCCTTGAAAAACTTGAAACTCTTCAGGCAGAGCTAGATGTTTGGGAGAAAAAAGGTGAAGAAGATAACGACTTTGCTTTATTAGAAGAACGAGTTGAGCACTTAAAAGAAGAACTTGAATTTAAAACTCAAAGCTTTAATGACCTAAAAGACGAAATCGATTCTGAAAAAGAAGCTTTTGCTAAAATCGACCAAGAGCTTTTTAGAAACACTTCTCGCACAGAAGAATATGCAGCTACGTTATCTGATTTAACAAAAGAAATTGAGGCTCTAGAAGCTCAATACTCTGGTGTTAACACACAAATCGTTGCTGAGCGCGATGCTGTTGCTGCCGCTGAAAAGTCTGCGACTGAATTAAAGGATAAAGAAATTGTTTTAAGATCAAAAATCGATGAAGCAAATATTTCGGTAAAAGAACTTGAACAAAAGTTTCAAGTTGAATCAAAGTCTTTGATTCAAACAGAATCTAAGCTCCATTCTTTAATTGAAATCAACAAATCACTCGAGGGCAAAAAAGAAGGGATCTCAGCTTTCTTAAATGTTCACCCCGAAGGATTCGCTCTTTTAGGAACGCTTATTAAGTGTGATGCCAAGTACACGAAGTCAGTGCAAACCCTACTGGCTGATTTTATGGAAACATTAGTAGCAACAGCTACAAGTGACTCGGATCTTTTTACTTGGATTGAAGCAAACGAGAAAAATCTAGATTATTTAAAAATGACTAACGCAGATAAATTATCTACTGAAACTGTTTCACGCTTAAAACTCACCTTAGGTGATGATCTTGTAAGTTTATCTGACATATTAGAAATGAGCGCTGAACTAAAAAGTAAAATGGCTGCTTTCTTGGATGGTTATTTTATCGCGAGCCAAATGCCTGCTGATTCAATGTCATCTCTTTCAGCTGACATTCACTTTAAAGCAATTGCTTCTCTAGATGGATCAAGAAAAGTTGCAAACCTTGGTGGAGCAAAATTAGTGTCAATTAAAGCTTCTGAAGACGAAGCTCAGGGGTTTGTTGCACGAAACAACAAGATCGAAGAATTAAAAATTGTTGTCGCAAATCTTCAAACGACTGTTCATACCCTTGAAGAAAAATCTTTAAGCGAAAGAATAAAGCTGGAAGCTCAAAAATCTGATTTTGATATTCTCCGTGATCAAGCTGCTGAAGCGAGAGCTCAATTCCATGCTTTAAAATCAGCACTGGACGCCAAACTATCTAACTTCGAGTCAGGCTTTACTCGTTTAGATATTTTAAAAAATAGAAAACAAGAAATTTCAAAATCTCGACTTGATATGATTGAGTCGGAAGAAAAACTAAGTCGTAAAAAAGAAGAACTGACAGCATCTCTTGCTGATAAGACTATGCGCTTTGAAGAACTTGAAGAAGAAGTGGCGATTCAAAAATCAAGTTATGAAGATGAAAGATCAGAGTTTTTAGAAAAACAAGTTGAAGCTCGTTCATTTGAATCGACGCTTAAGAGTTTAAATTCTCAAATCGAAGATTTAAACGGTCAGATCGAAAGATTAAATCAGCGTCTTGAATCAAATAAGACATTAGTTGCAAACTACAATACTGAAATTGATCAAATCATCTCTGAGCTAGAAAATCTTGAAGCTTCTAACAAAGAAACATCAATGGTTCTAAGCGATAAAGAAGATGTATTGAATTTATTAAAAGATAGCTTAGGACAACTTCTTCTTTCAATGAAAGATCGCGAGGATGAAGTAAAAACGATTACGGCATCGATAAACAAGCATCAGAGAGAAATTTCTGAACTTGAAGTTAAGCTTTCTCAATACATCATTGAAGAAGAGCAAAATGTTCGCAATATTTTTGAAAAATACCAAATCAATGTTCGTGCTGTTCTTGGAAAATTCCTTGAGTACTCTGAATCTGAATATCTTGATCTTAAAGATGTTAATACGATGTTTTGGATGGAAACTGAAGATGGTCCAAAAGAAATTGATGCGAAAGAATTCGAATTCGTTCGCCGTTATGGACAAGATCTTAAAGAGTGTTCAGACAAACTTAAAAGCTACAAATTAGAATTTGGGCGCTTGGGCGATATCAACTGGCAAGCCATTGAAGATTACGATCGTCAAAAACTTCGTGCAGACTTCCTTAAAGTTCAAGAAGCTGAGCTTAAATCTTCTCTTGAAGATTTACAAAAAGCTATCGCACATATTGATGAAAAATCAAAAGCTCGCTTCCAAGCAGCTTATGACGAAGTTAATACACGCTTCCAAAAAGTATTCCCAATTATTTTCGGTGGTGGATCTGCTGATCTTAAAATCATCGGAAACATTGAAGACGCTGAATGTGGTATCGAGATCGTCGCTCAGCCTCCTGGAAAGAAAATGCAAAATATTAACCTTATGTCAGGTGGTGAAAAAGCCATGACTGCAGTAAGTTTAATTTTCTCAATCTTCCTAGTTAAGCCAGCTCCTTTCTGCTTACTAGATGAGGTAGATGCTCCTCTTGACGATGCTAACGTTGGACGCTTTAACGAGCTCCTAAGAGAGATGAGTTCAGATTCGCAGTTTATTCTTATTACTCACAATAAGAAGACTATGGAGCTTAACGACACTCTTTACGGTGTTACTATGCAAGAGCCTGGAGTTTCAAAAGCAGTTTCAGTTCAATTACACTAATACTATTTAAAAAGGCTCCTTCGGGAGCCTTTTTGCGTTTTGAGAGAGAGAAACTTAGATGAAAAAAATATTTGTTCTAGTTATGCTTTTGGAAACATTCCCACTTTTTGCCAAATCAAATTTCACAGCTGAACTTGTTCAAAATGGAACATACCTCTCTATTCATATCAACGACGATCATTTGATTCCTCCTTTTGAAGCCGGAGAGTTGTGGGGGATTTTAAAATCTACTGAACAAGAAAAAGTAATTAGAGAAAAAGAATTGGCTTTAAATTGCGAAGCTTTTACCAATCAAACGAACGATATAGTGGGAAGTTGTTCACTAATGCTGCCATATAATATGTTTCAACGAATTGATAAAGTTATGGTTTTCAAAGCAACAGGTGAAATGGCGGCACGATTAAATCGTTATTTTAGCGATAGTGCTTATTTGTCGATGCAAAGAAATCAAGTTTATATCTCAGCCTATAACACTAGAAGATTATTTTACTTTGGCATCAACGAAAGCCTCATCCAAAAATAGATTATGAAAACAAACCTATGGTTTAGAAGAAAGACATATGGATGGGGCTGGACTCCGATTACTTGGCAAGGCTGGTTAGTTACAGCTTTGTTTGTTGCTATCCCTTTAGCTGTAAAACTAATCATGAAGGCCTTAGATTTTTCTAAACATATTCAGAATTTTTCTTTGATGGCAGTAGTCCCCCTAGTCCTCGTTGGCCTTACTTTAGTTTGTCTCAGATACGGAGAAAAACCTCGTTGGCAGTGGGGAATTAAGACGACAAAACTTTCACACATTGATTTGAATGTTTCAGATTATAAAAAGAGTGTGCTCTTTTATGATTTAATTTTGCTTTCATTAGGTTGGGAAAAATTAGTTTCAAGAACTGATCACACGACTTATTCAGATGGAACGCTGAAAATAATTATTAGTCCAGTAGGTGAGCGCTTTTTGAGTGCGGGTTTTCATCGCAAGAGAATTGGAATTAATCATCTTGCTTTTTATGCCTTGACTAAAGAAATCGTGGATCAGTTCCATAAAGAAATCATGATCCCTAATGGAATCAAAACTCTTTATGAAGAAATCTCTCAGGGCGATAAAAATTATTACTCAGTTTATTTCGAAGATCCTGACCGCATAAAGCTAGAAGTAGTCTATGCTCCCAATTATTGTGATAAATCTCATCGGCTCAATACTATTCCAGATGACTTTGATCCATATCTTTAAAAATATCTTGAAGATGAATCTCAAACCAATCATTAGCTAATTTAACAACTTCATTCAGTGTGCCTGGCTCCTCAAACAAGTGAGTGGCGCCAGGAATTAAAACTAATTTTGCTTCGGGAATTTCCTTAAGTGCCATTTCATTTAATTTGATAACTTCCGTATCATGATTACCAACTATTAAAAGTGTTGGAATAAAAACATCATTAAGAAATTCTCGTCCAGCTAGATCGGGGCGTCCGCCTCGACTTACAAGAGCATAAAGAGGAATTGATTGATCTGCTTTTGCTGCAGCTACAATCGCTGCCGCTGCTCCAGTGCTTGCTCCAAAGTAGCCAATGGGTTCATTATGATAATATGGGCTTAAAATGAGCCATTTTGTTGCGAGTAAAAGTCGATCTGCAAGTATTTTAATATCAAAACGGTTCGAATAATTTTCATCTTCAGAAGGCGTTAAAAGATCAAATAACATGGTCGAAAATCCGTGCTCTGAAAGATCTTTTGCTACCCAATTATTTCTTTTGCTCAAGTGAGAACTGCCACTTCCATGAGCAAAAATAATCCATGCCTTGGGATTTTTGATGGAATAAACATGCCCTAGTAATTTTTGATCTTGATATTGAATGCTAATCTTCTCACTCATTGATAAACTCCCTGGTTAGAGATTTTATTTAGTAAATCATTTCTCGATTTCAGGTGAAAGAAGTTTTAAAAGATAAAATACGAATGTATTAGATATTTTTTTTAAATTACTCAGAAAAAAAAGAAAAAAGAAAAAATCAAAATTGTTAGGCTTTATGATTTTAAACCACTTGGAATATTTTAAAACTTTATGCAATAGGTAGCATGCATAGATCTCCTGAAATCACTTTGCTTGTGAATAGTTTTAAGCAGAAAGATTTCATAAGCATTGAGTACCTGAGGGATTCTTTTAAGATTGAAACAATTCAAAGATTTAGGAAGCTTCTACTAAAAGAACTTAATTGCCATAAATAATTATCACTCCAAAATCATTGAATTTATACTAGGCTCTGCTAATGCCTTAATAATTCATGGTATATTGGTATTTGATTGATAATTATGCGGATATCAGAGAAGATTATAGGACATAAAAAGTTATTACTTGAGATAATAGAGGCTTATTTAAATGTTTAAGAACAATAAAGGATTTACTCTCGTAGAAGTCTTGGTAGCTTCCAGTATTCTAGGAATTATTGCATTGGCAATGATGCAAATCACCAAGCAGCAAACTGATCAACAGGTGCAATCGAAAATATCGAGCGAACTAACTCAAATGAAGACTGAAATTCAAACTTATTTAACATCACCAGCACATTGTAATGCAAATTTTTATGGTAAAACATCTGCAGCCTCAACTCCTGCAGCTATATATAAATGTACGGTCTTCACAGCAGGAGCTTGCCATGTAACTCCAGGAACAGGGAGTTCTGTCGCACAACTTTCTGTAGACAATGCTGCAACATGGACAAGTCCAAATAGGGTAAGGATTTTTTCCTTAGCCATGTCTGTTATTCCTTTAACACCAACGGCTCCGGCGACTCAGATATTAACAATTGGGAGCATAACTGTTATATTTGAATCTAGAACTTCAAGATTAAAACCTGATAATACATATATTCTAACCAGAGAAACTTTTACATTTAAAGCACCAGTAGTTTTTAATGGTACTTCTGTCACTGGATGTCCTCAGTCTTGGAATTCGACAAGTCCATTTTAGAGAGGTTTACAGTTAAATTTTATTCGAAAAAAAATCTACATCAACAAGGATCAGCAATAGTTCTAGCGCTTTTTGCGTTGACCGGTGTCGGTGTCTTAACGATGGTTATCATTCAGGCTAAGAAGAATGCGATCAGGATTGCTACGAAAAATACTGCCGATAAAGATGTAGAAAATGCGGTTGCTCGAATTGGGTCATTACTTTTAGCGCCTGATAGTTGCAAAGCCAATTTTGCAGGCTTACCTCAGACGGGAAGTCTTGCTTCTATTAAAAATGGGGATTCATCAACCGCTATTGTATTAAACAATTGGGCCATGTACGGAGGAACCGTAACAACTAAAGCTCAACTTAATACTGCCAGCTACGCAATAACAACTGCTCAGGCCGTTGGAGCAACATCATTTAAACCTGCTTTACTAACATTAACATTGAGATTCACGAAAAATTTAGGAGTTAATTCTAATGCTCCAGGAGTCGCCGCGATTGTTACGAGTGTGGTAAATTTTCGTGTTAACGCTTTTGTTGTAACCAATATTTATAATAATGTTACACGCACTTTAAATCCAAATACGACAATTCTAGGTTGTGCAAAAAATCCTGCTTCAACAATTTCGTACTAATTTTACTTAGTGAAAGATCTCAGGCTATTTAGTCTTATTATGTCTGTCTCTAGTTGAGAATTGTAAGGAAATATAGCTCGTTCTTCATCTAAAGTTTTTTGAGCATTTACAACATCTAGTTTTAATAAGTATTGCTCAAAAAGCAGTGAGTACAAAATCGGATTTTTTTTGTATTGAATAATTTCTTCGTAAAGCCTACGGGGGGTGTTAAATTTAAATCCATAGTTCAAATTAAAAATTGATAAAAAAATGCAATAGGTAATTAAAATATTCTTAACATGCTTGCTTTTCTTATTTTTTAAAAAAATACCCAAAGCAAAAACGAGGGTCAAAATAAAGTAATACGTATAGCGATCTGAAACATTCGACCAATAAAAAAAAGCAATTTTAGTAACACCACAATAAGGTAGCAGAAAAACAAAGGACATGACTGGTATTAATATCCATATTTTGTCACGACAGCTATATGCTAAAATAAACGGGAGTATGAAAAGTAGAAAAATGGCAGTGCCGTTTAAAAGGATATGATAATTAATATTGGGATAGATAAATTGCAAGTTAATTGGAATCAATACCTTTGAAAAATAATGCCATGGAGCTTGGCTGAATACTTGAATTCTATCAATTTTAACATCTGGTATTTTTTTATTTGAATCGAATAAAAAATCGTAAAAGATCGTATCATTATCTGCTTGGATCTTTTGCAAGGGAGGAGAGTAGATATTTTCCATACCATTGTGAATAAAGTTTACCAAAGGACCTGTTTTGTCTATCGAATTATTCTTTTGCTGCGAAAGTGCTAAGGATGTTCCATGTATATTTATAATACCCACATAGAAGCTCATAAGGAAAAAAGGAACCATAAAAAGATAATATTTTTTTTTAGCCTCGCTGATCATAAAAATGGCTACAAAAAGAAACGGAGATAAGAGTGAAATACTTTTTGTCCAAAGTGAGAAGGTGAAAAAAATAAAAGCAACGAATATAAATGCTAAATTTTTCTTGTGAATAAACCTAAGGAGAAAGAGAAAAGATAATAGGAAAAATGAAAAAGAAACAATAGTTAAAAGCTGAAAAATCCAACTGACTGTTTCAACATGCAATGGATGTAGGAGAAAAATTAATGATAATAAAAACGGGTGGGGGAAATTAAATATTTTTAAAATTCTTAAGACTAAATATGCATTTAAAGCGTGGAAAAAAATATTTAAGGATTTGTAAAAAGATAAACTATCCATTGGGCTATGTTTTATGAGAAACCAGAAAAAACTGTATCCTAATGGCCAGCTTTTAAAAAATGGAGAATTAAAATTCCAAAATGACATCCATGATTTTGCTTGAAGCACTGAAGGATTTAAAAAAATAAATCTTTCATCATCCCAAAAGAAATTTTGATTTAAATATGAGGTCCAAAATACGAGAAAAGATATTAAAAAGATTGCAAGGAATGCGTATTTTTTTTGTTCTAGTTTTGACTCGAAATTTTTCTTAATATCCATTGATAAATGTTAAGAGCAGTTAGCGCTAGAGTCAATCACGAGAAATAATTGATCAAGATAGTGGGGTAATAGATTTTTCCATAAGCATTTTTATTTCTTTTAAGTTTTTAATATAAGTAATGTCTTTTACCTTAAATTTGAAGTTAAATTTTTTTTGAATTTTAATTATTAACTCTGCATGCTTCATAGAGTCCCATTCTGGAACTTGATTACGTTCTATATCTAAACTAGGAAAATTTGTTTTGAAAATTTCATTGAAAAGTTCAAGTAGTTCGTTTGTGTTAATCATACTATATCCATAAAGATTTTTTTTAGGAGGGCAAGTGATGTTTTGTTTCTCGAGTTTTTTGGGATTGACTCAGTAGGAATAATCCTTGAGGGGTAGTGCAGAATAGATAAATGATCATTACAATATTTTCTGAAAGCTTCAATTGTCTTATCTTTTTTTAGAACGATAAAAACACCGATATCCTCACCTTTATAGGCATCATCGATTGGAAATGTCGCTACATCTACTAAAATGTTTGATCTTAAATAGGCACTGTTAAGCTCATCAGTATTAATTTTGATTCCGTTTTTATTAATAATGTTTTTGGAGCGTCCAACGAGCTTGTGAGCTTCAAACAGATCTCCAGTTTCAAAAAATCCATCAAGTGTCGAAACTTTTTCCCTCCAATAACCAGAAAACATGTACGGTGATTTTATCAATAATTCTCTTTCATTTGAAAACTTATGTTCACAATTCCAAAATTGATCAAAGACGCTGTCTTCTGTCGGTGATTCTATTTTACGACAAGCAAACCACCCTAACATTTCTGTCGCTCCATAAACATCGTAAAAAGAAACGAGTTTTAACCAGGAGAGGATGTGTTTGATTTTCTCTTTTTTTAATGGCGCACTTGCACAATGAACTCTTTTTAGAGAGTCATTTTTTATTTCATCGGAGAAACCTAAGATGAATTCCCAATGGCCAGGAACAGAACTAAAAAAGGTAATATTTTTATCAGATATAAAATGGCTAAAATTACCCGCGAATTCAATGGTCATTTTTTGAGCTATATAAAAATTTTCAGCATAAAAAAGTGGGAAGAGGCTGTTGCAAATTAATCCATGCCCAAAAAAAGTAGGAAGAAAACATAGTGAATTTTTTATTTCAGCCGATGAGATTTGCTGTTGAAGAGTTTCTAATTTAAGTACCAAAGCTTTTTTTGAAATGAGAACTCCTTTTGGAGTTCCAGTTGTACCAGAAGTGAAAAGCACGATGGCCATTCCTACTAATTCACTTTGCGATTCAGTATAACGTTTATGGGTTCCTGTACTATCAATTATTAGATTGGCCCTAGAGAACAAGACAACTCTTTCGATATCATCTGCATGTTGACTTTCGTCAAGAGGGATAACGGTGACACCTAGAAAGTACAAAGCCAAAAAATCGATAAAGAATTCGATTGAATTATTTTTCAATAAGACAACACAATGACCTGGATTTAAATGATTAACTAATGAATGTGATTCCATTTTTTTTATTATGGCAAATTTGAATTGCTCAGGGCTTAAGGCAATCCCTGTATCAATTTCAGAAATAGAGGATAGACTTGAAGCGAGTATTTCTGCTAAGTTTAGATTAGTTAATTTCATTTTATTTTTGAACTCAGATTATTTATGACCCCAAACTCCTTTTCATTATTTTTATTCTATATACATATTTACTTAATTGCTTTATTTGTTAAGCCTTAATCCCTAATGATTTTTTTGATCCCAGCGATGCACAATTATTATTTTCTAATATGAGCGTATCAAGCAGTAACCATTTCACTATTGATTATCTCCTTTAAATCTACTATTTCTTAAATTATTTAAATACATATTTCCAAACTCGTCTCACAATTCAGGTTGGTTTCACTTGTCGCTAGTAGGTATTTCGATTTTTTTTCAACAAACCTCTTGCATTGTTGACTGTAATGCTCAAGAAGAAGTGGCTCAAATATCACTTTAAGATTATCTTACAAATACATTTTTATATTCCCTTTTTTGCTGGCTTTTTTTAAGAATAGAGTCATCTCTTAAATCAATATTCCTCTCCAATGGATACTTTAAATGCATTAAGGGATTCTGGATCATTTTTGGTTTTAATTCCATTGGGTATTTTTCTTTATGATTTTTTTATAATTAAAATTGGTCTCGATATACAGTCGTGTAAATAGAAAAATTATCTTCTTTTGTTAAAAAATTATATTTTTTTAAAACAATGCCATTTTTATTCTGTACAATAAAAATATTAATTTCGGTTTTATCTATTCGGCTTTTTAGGAGAAAGGAATGCAGAAAATAATTTATGCTTATATTTTTTTAGTATTGGCAACTTCGGCAGGGGCTAAGGTGATAAAAGTTGGGTCGTCTCCTACGGCTAGTTCCGCTGGAATTTATCTAGCAAAAGAAAGAGGTTATTTTAAAGAACAAGGATTAGATGTTGAGATTACTGATTTTAATAATTCAGGTGCCCCCATGACTGTTTTATTGTCTAAAGGGGAACTAGACGTTGGAGCAGGGAACATAACTGCAGGTCTATTTAATGCTATTATTCAAGGATTAAAATTTAAAATTGTTGCAGACAAGGGACACTTAGAAAAAAATAAAGATTATCTTTCTTTAATTGTGAGAAATGAACACATAAAATCTGGAAGATATAAAAGCTTTAAAGATTTGAAGGGATTTAAAATGGGACTCACTTCACTAGATGGAGTTTCCCAAGAAATCTTAACGGAGAAATTTTTAAAACTTGGCGGGTTGAAACTTGAAGATGTAACTTTTGTAAAAGCTTCCTATGCTGAAATGAATATTGCCCTAAAATCAGGTGCTATTGATGCCACTATACAAATTGAACCGTTTTTAACAAAAGCTGTCTCTGAATCAATTGCAACGAATGTTGGAGGTGGATCTGTTGCTTATTTAAATCAACAAAGTGGAGCTCTCTTTTATTCCCCGCAATTTTCTAAAGAGCGAATGGAGGAGGCACAAAAGTTTATGGTGGCATACAGTAAAGGCATTCGCGATTACAACCTGGCCGTTGAAAAAAATATCGGTAAAAAAGCGGTTATAGATGATTTAAAGAAATCTATTAAAATTGATGATGCCCTCGTGTGGGAAAAGATGGCAGTAGTGGGATTGAATAATTTTGGTAAATTAAACTTATCGCAACTTAAAGACGATATAGTTTGGTATGAGAATCGTTATGTAAAGAGCAAGCTTAATCTTGATGAGATAGTTGATGAATCATTTTCAAAATATGCAGAAGAAAAATTGAAATGATTAAATCATTAAGCATAAATAATATTTCACATGAGTTTGCTCAAAATGTTATTTTGCAAGATCTCTCTCTAGAGATTGAGCACGGTTCAATTCATGCTTTGATAGGAACAACAGGGGCTGGAAAGAGTTTATTACTTAGACTTATTTCAGGTTTAACAGATTTGCAAAATGGAAGTATTGAAACTGATAAACAAAAACTTTCATTTGTTTTTCAGAATAATTCTTTTTTGCCGTGGCTGACGATTGAAAAAAATCTAGAACTCTCTACAAAACTAAAAACCTCTGAAATGATAATGCTTTTAAGGAAATTTAATTTGTTAGATTATCTGAAGATGTATCCAAAACATTTATCAGGAGGAACAATTCAAAAATTCAACCTTCTACGGGCTTTTTTGAACAAGTCGGAGATTGTCTTATTGGACGAACCTTTTTCTTATCTCGATATTATTCAGCGCGAAGATTTATACAATGCTGCATTGGATCTTTGGAAAGAATATAGGCCAACTATATTAATGGTTACACATGATATAGATGAAGCATTATATTTATCGCATAAAATTTCATTTTTATCGAAAAAAGAAAAGCGTATTAAAATGACTCTTTCTATTGGAGAGAATCAAAAGTCTTTACCAATAACTAATTTAGTAGAAGAAAGATTAAAGAAAGATTATTTGAACAATTTTAAAATACTTCGAGATCTATTGGCAGAGGATGTAAGATGAAAAAATCGTTATTGCCTCTGTTTATTATCGCAATATTTTGGCATTTGTTATGTTATTTGACTATTGTTGATCCTGCCTTTTTTCCAACCCCACTTTCTATCTTTAAAAATACTTTTATGCTTTTAAGCAGGGATCATCTTTTAATACAGGTTTATTATAGTTTAAAACGATTAATAATTGCCTTTGGCTTATCAGCACCACTCGCAATAGTTTTGGCAATGGTCGTTGCTCACTTTAAAAAAATAGATGACTTTATAAATCCCATTGTTGCTTTTACTTTTCCGCTGCCCAAGGTTGCCCTTTATCCACTTCTCTTGCTTATCTTTGGAATTGATGACCTTTCAAAGATTGCCTTAATCGGAGTAGGCATTTTTTATCTAATTTTTATTAACCTAAGAGTTGGCATTAAAAGCTTGCTTAATGGCCAGGCCAATGATGTTGTGAAAATTTATAAATTAGATAATGTAAACTATCTTTGGAATTTTTTACTCAAGGGAAGTCAACTTGAACTCTTGACGGGGTTAAAACTTGGTTTAAATTACGGTCTCACGTTAGTAGTTGTAAGTGAATTTTCAACAAGTAATAATGGAATTGGTTATTACATTTGGAGATCGTGGGATCAATTTAAAATTATTAACGTTTATTCTGGAATACTTGTTCTTTCTCTTGTTGGTTTGATTTTTTATTTCTTTTTTAATTACCTAATAGATCGTGCTCAAAAAAATATGATTATTTGACAGAGGAATTGTTAATTAAGTATTAAATGTCCAACACACCTTTATAAGCATGTTGGAATAAAGCTTGGAAACTTTTTCTATCCTAAAATATTTGAAATAAAATCTGAATGCAGCGGTATCTTCAAAAATGCTGAAACACCCAAAATAATCCCTAACGAACTTAGCGATAGAGCAAAATAGAATAGCTGCTTCTTCTGAGTCAATGCCGTTAACCCAAACATCGCAATTGAAATTGAAAGAATTGCTTCTGTCATATCAAATTGATCATCGAATACATTCATATCATCGTATGATTTTTCTTGAGCTTCAGCTGACGCCTTAATTTCATTTTTTTCTTTTTCATATCTTTCAACTTTAGCTTTGTAGTTATTGATCTTTTTTTCAATTTCAACTTTAGCAGATAGATTAGTTGTCGATATTAATTGAGTGTTAAGAAGTTCAATTGTATTTTCACTTAGGTTTTGCTTTGTACTTTTGGATTGAAAGTACGTCCAATCGCTTACTGATTTCGATTGTGCCTTGGCCATATTTTGTACAATATTTCCGCCTTTAATATTACAAAGGGCCATGAAGGTTGCAGTAAGAGCTACAAAAATTGCGATTCTAGAATTGAGTTTGCTTTCGCTTGCATGTTCAAGTGATTCATTTATTGTTTCGTCTAATTCGCTCATTATTTAATCTCCTGCTAATATTGGATAATTTTGATTAGTTTAGGATCAATTACACTATAAATCCACAGCGTTATTCCATAGGCTTTATCCCATTAATTTTTTTTAATGAGAAATGAACCTTATTTTAATCCCACAAGACTAGCATTAACTTAAGCCACGAATGATCGAGGCACTTAGGAGTAAGACTCATGAAAACATTATTAGCAGCCATAGTTCTTTTGACAGTATCTTCAGTAATGGCAGGTGAAAGTACAAAAACAGATGCTTTAGCTGTCGATTCAGCTTGTACACTAGAAGCTCAAACGGCTAATTGTGGGAACGAAAAAGTTGGATCAGGACTTAGAAAATGTATCCATGCTTATAAAAAAGAGCATAAAAAAGATTTCAAAATTGGTGATGGATGTAAATCAGCTTTAAAAAAATTACGTGAGGATAGTAAAGAAGAAAAAATAGAAAAAAAGAAGTAATATTTATTCGATTGAATATGGCACCGTCTTCAGAAGCGGTGCCACATACTTTAAAATTATTCAGTTCTTGTGATTTTAGACAAATGCTTAGGCGCATCTGGATTCAACCCTAAATTTCTCGATAACTCTTCTGCCATTAAATAAAAAGATTGAATTGCAGTAATCACGTCTAATTCTTCAGCGTGAGTTGTTTGAATCTCTAATTGTTTTTCTTTTACAAATTGAGGAGCAGCCAAAATAACATTAGCTCCACGGGCTTTCATATCAGCTGCTAAATCAAGCATGCTGTGAAGAGCAGGACCTCTATTAGCGAAAATCAAAAGAGGGTAGCCATCTTCAATCAAAGCTTGCGGGCCGTGCTTAATTTCAGCAGCACTAAAAGCTTCTGCTTGAATTGAGCACGTTTCTTTTAGTTTTAGCGCAGCTTCTAGTGCTAAGGCCAATCCATATCCGCGACCAACGATCATAATCCTTTTTGCTTCTTGCAAAGATCTAAGCGGAGCAGTCCAATCTAATTGCTGAGCCTTTAATAAATCATCTGGAAGATGGTGAAGTCCCCGCGTAAGCTCTAGATCATTTTTCCAAGCGGCAATGAGGCCTGCACTTGCCGAGAGAGATGCTATAAAACTTTTTGTAGCGGCCACTGCTTTTTCTGGACCTGCGTGCAGAGGGATTGTCCACTCAGCGGCACTAGCAAGAGGAGAACTTATATCGTTAACAAGAGCAAGTGCTGGAGCTCCGTTTGCTCGCATGAATTCGGTAGGCTTTATCACATCTGGGCTTTGACCTGATTGAGAGATTGCAACGCTGACAGATTTGCTTACATTGATTTGTGATTGGTATAAAGTGATAGCTGACATGGAAAGAGATGTTGTAAGTTTTCCGAGTTTAGCTGTCGTTAGAAAATTTAGATATTGAGCAGCGTGATCAGAACTTCCGCGCGCGATACTAACAAGTGAGTAAGGATTTTTTTGATTTAAGTACTGGGCCACTTCATCGAGGAGTTGTTGGTTTTCGCTGAATTGATTTTCAACTACAGCAGGTGCCTCGAGAGCTTCTGTTCGCATTAGAGTCGTCAAACTTTTTCCCCTTCAATAATTATTTCTTTAAGAGTGAGGTCCCCATTTAAAATGAGTAGATCGGCGTAAGCATTAAGCTTAATCACTCCGCGATCTAATACTCCAATAAGTTCAGCTGGAATTTGTGAGAGGCGTTTACTGGCTTCCGCAATACTCATGCCCATCGACACTAAATTTCTTAGCGCCTGATCCATCGTAAGCGCACTTCCAGCAAGAGTTCCATCTTTTAAGCGGACTCCGCCTAAACATTTATGGACTGTGTTGCTGCCTAATTTATAGTCGCCATCGGGCATTCCTGTAGCGGCAGTTGCATCAGTGACAAAATATAAATTAGGAATTGATCGAAGTGCGGCTTTAATCGCTCCGGGATGAACATGTAATAAATCGGGAATTAACTCTGCGTGATTAGCGTGAGCTAAAGCAGCTCCAACCATACCTGGTTCGCGGTGATGAAAAGTCGACATGGCATTAAATAGATGAGTAAAACTTTTTGCCCCACGATTTATTGCTTCCACTCCATCTTCATACGTTCCGTTAGTATGACCAATTTGCACCATGATGTTCATCGCAGTTAAATCTTGAATTAAATCTAAATGATGGAAAACTTCAGGAGCGAGGGTCAACGTTTTTATTGGAACTATGTTATGAAGTTCTCCGATCTCTTGAAGTGTAGCTGCTCTTGCAAAATCAGGTTGAGCACCAAGTTTTTGTGGACTTATAAAAGGACCTTCAAGATGCACACCTAAAAGTCTGGCTTCGTTTGATTCTTTTTTTTCAAAATTTTTTTTCATTGCCTGAAAAGATTGTTCTAATTCCAGAAAAGGAGCAGTCATTGTTGTGGCAAGAAATGAAGTTGTTCCAAATCGAGCATGAGTAGTGGCAACTGTTTTCGCAGCAGATCCACCTTCCATAATATCTGCTCCACCACCACCGTGGACATGCAGATCAATAAATCCAGGAATAACTTTTTGAAGGTTGTTTTTTTCAGGACCAATTATGTTTATCTTAAAAATTTTTTCATCGAATTCAATGTCAGCTTCACTAAAAGACCCTTCAATTAAAAAATTAGCGTGTAGTGTTTTTTTCATTCTAGGTTTTTCGCAATTAAATGAAGCGCTCCCATTGTAGAATCACCTTTTGCTTGTTGATTTCGTTTTTTTAAATCTTCTGGCAAATAAGGGATTAAGGCTTCACCTAATCTTCCACAGATTGAAAGAGGAAGTTCTTTGTTGGGATCGAGCGTCTCCACCATCATTGCTATTTCTAAACCAGCTTTTGTTAAAAGTTTTTTTGCCTCAGGATCAGTAGGAGCACATTGAAAAACTAAGGGAGCTAAAGAAGCAAAAGCATTTTGTTTGGCATTGCCTAGCCACCCCAAAAATAAATCAGGTGTTCTTCCACAGAAATTTTGAACAGCAGTGCTAAGACTAGATTTGTTTCTTCTGCCGTCTATTGTTTTCTGGGTTAATGAAGCAGCCCTTAAACCAAGCCAAGCTCCACTTGCTTCATCTCCAGCAGGAAATCCCCAACCAGAAACATTTTGGCGTTCTCCTGATTTATTTAAAACCATTCCTACACTTCCAGTTCCAACAGCGACAATGACTCCGGGATCATTATCATGGGCACCTAAAAGAGTTGTGAAGCCATCTGTATCGATAACAATTTTTTTAAAGCCTGGATTTCTTAAATAGAATTCATTCTTCCAAATAATATTATTGGCACCTGAAAGACCCAAGCCAATTGCACATTCAGAAAGCATCGGAACAGAAATATTCCCGTTAGAAAAAGCGAGTGCGATTGTATCCATGATAGCTCGCCAAGCTTTTTCTATTCCTTGACCTAGGGCCGAAGGAGCTCCTTCTGCCGTGGCCAAGATTTTTTGATCGGGACTCGCGAGAATGACTCTTGTCCCACTACCGCCACCATCGACGCCAATGAGGTATTTAAATGAAGTTTTCATTCTTAAATTTTACGAGCAAGGCCAATTTCAGTCAATGAAAGGAAACTTGAGTAATTTTGTATTAATTATTAACAATAAGAGTTGATTCTACGCTCATGACAGGAGCTTTTGTATTTAAAAGCACTCCATTGGGGAGATTCACACTCAAGCCTACTTTAATCACATGTTTTTTTGAATCATTAAATCCACCCAAGAGTTTATCAAGGTTTACTTTTACAATTCCAAAATGCTCATTGGTTTTTTCAAATGAATAGTCATTTGATGTGATGGTGCGATTAATAAGAGTTTCATCGCTTTTTAATAAGTGTCTTTTTTCCACAAAAAGTTTAAGAGCGATATTTGAATTTTTCGAAAGATCTCCCGTTCTAAAAACTAAAGTATGACCTTCCATATGCATTTCTGCGATACCACCTTCTAGCGGCGCTATTGTATCTTCAGCATTTAGCAGATTAACAGCAAAGTCATAATTATGAACAACAGCTCCCGTTTGATCGAAATCAACTTTTTTAGATTGAGTTGAGATTAATAAAAATTCTTTGCAATCAGCAGTCGTTTTTAAATTTTCACCTTCTAAAACAAACCCCACTTCGCAATGATCAGTTGGGCTTCCTGGCTCTTTAGGAGCTTTATTGATTTTAATAACAAAGTTTGCTTTTACATTATGATCAGGAACATCATAAGGAGTCGTGATAGTTTGGTAACATATATAAGGAACTTGACGGTAGTTAGCTACTTGTTGACATCTATAAACAGGAACAGGGTTGCAAACGCGAGCTGAGTCTCTTGTTTCATAACAACGAACTTCTGGATAGTAAGCACACTCATTTCTATAGCCTACGATCTCAGCGCGAAAGCAAGTTTGAGGGATAGTTTCTTTTTTGTAAGCTGTTCTTGTTTGTGTAGAACTTAAAGAAAAATTTTCTTCAATCTCTGCCCCTAAAACTGGAATGCTATGTGAATCAATGGTTGAAGCAAAAATATTTGTTGAAATTACTAATAGAAATGCGCTCGCTAATATCGTCTTCATGAGAAGTCCTTAAAAAATTATTCGTCTTAATCGTCAACTTATTAAAGTCTTGGTACCGGCGTCAACTACTCCCAATTTTGTGACAGACTTTTGTGCATTCTTACAGCAAATGCCTTTGTCACTTAAAAAAATTAGGGCCATTTTGACCTTGAGGTAATATATTTATAAGAATTAATCCTTAAGGAGCTGGTGATGAAAATAATTCTCATGCTTTTAATTAGCCTTTCAGCACATGCAGAATTTCTGCCTCAAAGTTTTTCAGCAAAGTTTGAACAAGAATACGTAAGCCTCTTAAAAGGAAAAACTAAAAAAGGTGAAGGATCAATTGATTACAGATATCCCAGCAATATTCGTTTTGAAACATCAACTCCTAGCCAAGTTATTTTTGTCAGTAATGGCGTGAAGGCCTGGTACTACCGCGCTCCTTTTATCGAAGGGGAAGAAGGAGAAATCACAGAGACTTCAGCTAAAGAAGGAAGCAGTGTTTATATTAAATTTTTTGATTTACTCAAAAATGGATTAACAAGCAATGCTTTATATGATGTGAAAAATGCCGGAGACGGAATGCACGTGATGACTTTTAAAGCTAAAGCTGCAAAAGAATTTGGAATCAAAGAGGCTATCCTCACTTTTAATTCAGCAAAAGATAAAGAATTTTCTGAACTTAAAAAGATTGATCTTCTTTTTCCTGATGGAAAAAAATCATCACTTACTTTTTCTAATTTAAAAATTAATCCTGCGATGGAGGCTAGTAAGTTTAATTTCCAAGCCCCACCGAAAACAAAAAAAACTAATTAAATGGCTTAGCAAAGAAGTCTTTATCTAACATAAATTCTTCTTTGCTCATTATTCTTTTGTATGTCACATAATTTCTAAAAACTAATTTGATATAATTTCTAGTCTCTTCATAAGGAATCATCTCGATAAATTCCAGATAATTTCCATTGAAGCGCTCTTTTTCCCATACGCGAATAACTTCATCACTCGCATTGTAAGCAGCAACTGATTGAACAAACTTTCCATGAAATCTCTCACGAAGATCGCGCAGTAGAGCAGTTCCCAATTCAATATTTACTTCTGGATTATAGAGATTATTGAAGTCGTGATAAGGTATATTATATTTTTTTGAAAGCTCATGGGCTTTTTCAGGAATCATTTGCATCAATCCAAAAGCATCTGCCCATGAACGTTCTGAAGCCACAAACGCAGACTCTTGACGAGTAATTGCATAAATTAACTCCTTAGGAACAGAATATTTACTAGCTAGATATTCTATTGTTTGTAGATAAGGAGTAGGGAATATAACGTTACTGTATTTTTCCGTTAAACCATTGCGCGCACTCATTTTAAAATTATAAATCTGGCGCATTCCACCTTGGTACCACTCTGTTTGTGCATACAATGACATCGCTCGCTCACGTTCTTCAGGAGTTTTAAATTGTGAATCAATTTCTTTTAAATATTTTTGAGAAAAAGGTTTCTCTTCCATGGCAATTAACCAATCCAACGCCAGCATTCCTGTTGGGTCAGTGCTTAATACAGTGGCCTTAACAGGTTGAAGTGGCATTTTTAATTCGATACTCGCAAGAATTCCATAATAGCCAAATGAATCAGCGGTCTGCAGGGCTGAAAAAGCGGTCATTGCATCTTCAGTTTTTTTACTTCGAAGCAAAGATTTTCCCTTCCAGAAATTTAACTTGGCATTAAAGAGAGGATTTGATGATTTTTTTGTAAAACTATCAGCAAATGTGACGACTTGAAGATCATTTTTTAAAATATAATGGTTCCAAATAATTGCCCATTCAATATTTTCTTGTAAGGCGGGATCTGTGATTTTGTATGTATGAGCTTTTTCAAGTCTTTTCAATGCCTCGTTGCTTTCTTTGTTTTCTAGATAAAGAGAGCCGTATAAGTACTGAGTAGTCGCCAATTGATTTTGGGTGCCTAATTTTTTACCAAGTATTTCCTCTAAGACAACTCTTGCTTCTTTGTTTTGATGATTAGTCCAAATAGCTCGTGCTAAAGCAATCTTAGATTCAACCCAAGCTTCCTGGGTCTTTCGATCCTTAGGAGAATTTTCTAATTCATTTTTTAGAAATTTTTCCATCTCATAAGTTTTAGTAAGGAATGTTTTTAAATCGCGCTCAATTTTATAAGTTGTTCTATAGGAATTGAAGGCTTTTACTTTTTCTTCAAGGGTGAAATTCCCCTCAATGATTTGTTTGTAGAGTTCACGGGCTTTGGAAAATTTTCGATCACTCTCGAAATCTTTAGCGATGGCATATTTATTTTTGTCATTGATGTCAGTGTTATAAAGTGGAGAAATTTCTTTCAACTTTTCTGTGTAAAGTTTTAATTTTTCAGCATCATTATTTTTTTCAGCAATTAAAATTGCTCTCTTCATAAGTTTTACTTTATCTCCTTGGATTTTTTTAAAGGGAATAAGGGCATAAGCGAATTCTGCTTCATACTCTTCAAGATTTTTTTTAGCGGCTAAATCTTTCGATGTTTCAAAGTAAGCTTCTTTTAAATAATTTGAAACACTGACTTCACCCCAAATTTCTTTTAAATCACTATTTGAGTAATCACAGTCTTGAAGGCTATGAACAAGGGCTGCATCTTTGATAGCCAAAGGCTTTTTCTCTGCCAGATCGCCAAAGAGATTGCAAGCAAGCTTCAGATTCCCTTCTTTTTCAGCATCCAAGGCCTCTAAATAAGCTTTTGCTAAGTCTTCCGACTCATCCAGGATTGCCATGGTCTCACCCTTTGAAGCTAGTGATTTTTTAAGAGCAATGAGCCTTTCTGGCCGTGGAGGAGCGATGAATTTCACCTGCTTTGTCGCACAACTAGAAACAAGAATGAGATTTAAGAGGCAAAGAGTTAGAATTTTTTTCACAATACCACCAAGAGCTTTGATTATTCGTCAATTCTATACTATTTAGATGTATTTTCAATTTACTAATAAAACTTAAGGCATCATACGTGGAAACGAAAACATTGTTATTTAACGAAAAAACCGTCTTCTTTACTTCGCTCGGTTGTTCAAAAAACCTAGTCGATTCACAAGTAATGTTAGGCTACATGGGACTTGATGGCTTTACGATTTCCAGTGAACCAGAAAACGCTGAAGTTATTATTGTAAATACTTGTTCATTCATTGAAGCTTCAAAAAAAGAATCAGTAGAAACTATTTTAGATATGGCCGATTTTAAAAATCCAGAAAATGGTCAATGCAAAGCCTTGGTTATTTCTGGTTGTATGGCCCAAAGATACGCACAACAGTTAGAAGATGAGATACCTGAAGCTGATTTAATTATTGGAACAGGCGAGTACAACAAAATCACTCTTCTTTTACGCGCTCTTGAAGATGGGAAATTGGAACAAAAATCTTTTGTTGAAATTCCAAAATTCATTCACACCGAATATGACCCGCGTTTAAACACGTCACCATTTTATACAGCTTGGCTTAAAATTTCAGAGGGCTGTAATCGAAATTGTACATTTTGTATTATTCCAAAACTGCGTGGGAAATTGCGTTCAAGGTCCGTTGAGTCTCTCGTAAATGAAGCTCGAAATTTAGCATCTACAGGGGTGCGCGAACTTAACCTTATCTCTCAAGATCTTTCTGATTACGGAGTTGATCTTGATGAGAATAATAAGCTCTTCAATTTGCTAGAAGGTCTAGAAACAGTTGATAACGTCGACTGGATTAGATTGTTTTATTTTTATCCAGATGAACTTACTGATGAAGTTATCGAGAAGATGGCAACGTCGGCAAAAATTAATAAGTATCTTGATATGCCAGTACAACATTTTTCTACGAACGTGCTTAAGCGCATGAACAGAAAAATCACCGGTGAAAAAATCCATGAACGTATTGCTAAAATCAGATCACGCATTCCAGAAGTTGTTTTAAGAACTTCAATTATTGTTGGTTTTCCAGGAGAAACAGAAGAAGATTTTGAACTTCTCTTAGAAGGGGTAAAGCTAGCTCGCTTTAATCACTTAGGAATTTTCAGATACTCTGATGAAGAAGGAACTCCTGCGTTTAAACTACACCCAAAAGTCCCACAAGACGTTATTGAAGAGCGCTTCGATAGACTTTTTGAAACGCAAAGAGAGATCGTTCGAGAGCTCAATAGTGCTTACCTTGGCAAAGTCATTCGCGTGTTAGTTGAAGGCGAGCATGAAGAAACTGAGCTTCTCATTTCAGGACGTCACGAAGGACAAGCTCCAGACATCGATGGAAAAGTAATCATTAATGATTTAGATGGAAAGAACATCGAAGTCGGTGATCTCGTTTTGGTCGAGATCACCGAAGTTTTAGATTATGATTTAGTTGGAAAAATAGTTTCTTATAATGCCTAGAGTGAATCCTCTGGAAATTCGTAATCATAAATTCCAGCTCCAGCACCTAGAACACCACAAGATGTTCCGTAATTAGCTGCCTTTGAAGTCCACGTTCCAGAATTGGCAGTACAGCCATACTCAGAGGTGTAGGCAGGTAAACTACAGCTTCCCTTGCCCTTATAGTCATTATCCCAGTCTGGATGGTTGTTATAAGGATAACCGTAAATATCAGCACCCGTATTATTCATGAATGCACCATCTGCATCTGAAGCTACCCCCGAAACAGTGGTACTTGGATTATCTAAATCTATCCCATAATTAATTTTGAAATTTCTATCCCAATCACGAACGATTACTCTAACTCGAGCAGTAATCTGGCTGGCAGCATTTAGACAATAGAAAGTGTAATAAGGATTTGCCTTTCCAAATGGATTAAGTGTACTGGCCATGGCCGCAGTTTTAGACTTCCAAGTATTCACATCAGTATTTGAAGTCGTACACAGATTATTCGTCGTACTGTTGGCAACTCTTTGGTTACCAAAATCACCTTTTGTTATTGGTGAAGATAACTGCCAGCTTTGTGTAAGTCCATTAGGAGATTGGTAAATCTTAGATGTAAATCCATTAGCTAGTTCTGTATCACTCATTAAGTCTTTCACTGGACCCGAGATACAGCTGACTTTTTTTCCACCACATGTTACGTAATTTACAGTGGGTGCACCAGAATTGATACACACTCCCGCTCCATTATCAACTGTAGGTTGAGAAAGATATTTTATTTTTGATTCGTCACAATTTGGTCCCTTTGCACCATAGGCACTATAATTACCAGTACACAAGTCTACGGTTGGTATTGTATCAGTAGCACAACCAGTTCGATATGTTCCTAAAGTAACAGTTGCGTCTGTTTGTATTGGTGAATATTGCCAAAAGTAATAAGGAGCATATTGAATATATTGACAGACTCCAGGGCCAGCACTTGCTTGGAATTTAATTGGATTGAAATTAAGATCCTCTTCTTCAGCTTCGAGGTGACAGCGAACATCGAAAGCAGATCCGCTTGTGTTGCTTATAATATCACTAGCATTAACTCTACATTTTCTATCTATTTGAGTGTCGCCAATTTTATGAAGAAGAAATGAGGGAGCACCAGACTTATCAGATATTGAAAAATAATCTCTTATTTCCATTGCAAAAACATAAGTAGTTTGTCCAACAAAGTTTGTTGCAGTTAATGTAAACTCTTTTCTAGGCGTGATGGTTGTTGGCGTGCCTGAAATTTGACCTGTTCTAGAATTCAAACTTAATCCCGCAGGTAGTGTTGGTGATATCGAGAAGGTTGCAGCTCCTGAAGAAGTAGATGCACTAAAAACGACCTTATTTCCTCTTTCTGCCACGATGAGTACATCGTGAGTCACACTATTGATAGTACTTGGCACCCCAGTGGTATTTTCACCAGGATAAATGGCATCATTGATTTTAAACAGAGATGCCGCTGGCGATCGGGTGATGTCACTTACATATATCGTGTTACTAATTGGAATTGATGCCCTTATATTTGTTTTATAAGTGTAACCTCCCGTTTGAACCCTGTTGGGAGCAGCACTTGCTTTGGTTGTAACATCAGCACCAATTTTAAAATTAGTTGCGTCCGCCAGTTCCATTTTTATATAATTGTAATCGATTTCACTAATTGTTCTGGTTGATCCTACAAGAACATCGCCTTGGTTAAAAGTTTTTGCATTTGAAACAGAAGTAGCTTCTCCTAATGGAACATTCGTAATGTTGGCAGGGTTTTTTGTTAAATGTCGTGCTAGTAAAAAAGTATGCGCTGCCCATGTTTTTCCGGCACCGGTGCAATCAGTCTGGTTTGAATAATTAGAGTCTGAACAATCAAAACCATCGTAGAAGCCAGCAATTACACCTTTTGCTCCTGAAGCATTTGAAACATATGTTGGCCCCCAAACTTTTAGCGCATCTTCACATGTCGATTGAGTTGTATAAGTAACATCTGAACAGGTACCCAGAGTATAATACGTAGTTGTCGTATCAAGTTTTAAAGCTAGATTATAATAAATTGGTTTTTCTGACCAAATATAAGAATTGGCTTCGCAGTCTGTTTGATTCGTATAAATTGTATTCACACAAGAATTATCTGGAATAACAAATCCCTTTTCACTAAAAAATCCACTACCGCTATCTAGACTTGCCCCTTCTAAAAAAGCTCCGTTTGAAGTATCTACAGCCATTTGATACCCGTTAAGAATCTTTAATATTTTTCCTTGTGGGGCTTCAGTAGCAGGAGGTGTGATTGCTTGAAAGAGCGTTTCTCCTTCCGTAAAAAAAGCAGTTGTGCTTACAGAAATAATTTGTTTTGTTGATAAACTTAAATCAGCAGGAGCATTGGGAGCCGTTAATGTAATAACAAGACTATCTGAACCAAGTGGATTGGTTGCTGTGATAGTGTAGGAGACAAAACCTGCAAGTGACTTTAAAAATTTACCAGTTATAATTCCAGTTGTAGTATCTATTGATAATCCATCTGGAAGTTTGGGAGAAACAGAAAAGACAATCCCATTGTTGGCAGGAACCGATGAAATTGGTTTTAGAGGCTTAATTGCAGTTGCTGAATTTGCCAAATAGGAATTGGCTGGATTCGTTGCTAATTTCATTTTAGATCCGTAATACTGAACGTCATTGTCAAAATCAGTACTATTGACTAAATTAATGTCTTGCGTTTCATCAATCGCCGTAATTAGGGTAGTATTTGTTCCAGAAGCGTAGGGAAAATTATTTCGAATGGTATCATTAACATCAAAATAAATTTCTCCATCGGAAATATTTTCGACATAAACAATGTTGGTGTTATTCGCATCTTTCTTGAATATTTTACCAATTTTAGTATTTGAAGAATTGGTAATAAATCCACCAGTGCCAAATCCCGTAGCATTACTTAGTGTCATCTTAATAAATTTTTTCAATCCTATTATATTAAGAGACGTATCAATGAAATTTACAGCTCCACTTACTCCATTAATAGAAGTGAGTATGTTATCGCTGGCATAAGCAGTCGTCGCCGTCGTTGTTCTTAAAGGGACAATGTTAGTATAAACCGAAGGATTAGTAGTACCCACTCGAAGTGCCAGTTTATCCGATTGATTATAAACTAGAGTGGCAATTTTTGAGTATGAGCCGATGTGAGCAGTGGCGTATGCATTAAAAAGAGTTCCGGAAGAATTTTTATAAGTTAATTTAATTCTGTAAGGGATTTGAGATCCCACTGCATACCAAGTGTTGTATGCCGCTTCACAAGCTGCTTGATTTGAATATTCAAAATCTTTATTGCTACAAGTTCCCGTCCATACAAGATGAGTTGATTCACAAGTTGTCTGATCCCCGCTAGTTCTATCAGAACAAAAAGGCGTGACTATAGATTTAATAGCAGTGGGTTTTCCTTCAATTTTACAATCTGTATTATTAACAGAAAGACCTGCTGGTAGGGACTGTGTCTGAGTGTCCCCACTTGTATCTAATGCACATGAAACAATGTAATTAACCCCAGCACCCGAATCACCAACAGAGCCATCTATATTTAAAACGATTGGCGTAATATTTAAGGGATTTGGTTGTACTACAGTAGCATTAAAGCGCGAATTTTGTGTCACCCCATAATGCATAAAAGTTGGAGGAGTAAATGGAACAACATTTCCACTGCTATCGACGACCGGTGGCGATGTTGTCGCGGACACTGTTGTCTTTTTAGGCGTGTCCTTCTTAAACTTCGTCAAACTATCAGGCATACAGCCTTGCAGAAGAAGGGTGAATAATAGTGGCGTAAGAATGTTTAAATTAAACTTTTTCATATCTACATTATCGTTAATTTTTAAGAAATATTTAGGAATCGTAAAAAACAAAACAATTTCGAATTGTTATTGTAAGTTGACTGATTTACTAGGGTTGGAAAGTGCACTCATTTATTGGCATATGAGTATTATTTATAGGGGTATTAAGGAGTTATTGAAGGAAATCTGGAAGTTCACTAAGATGACTTCATGACAACTTTAAAACCTAAAATTCTCCTGGTAGAAGACGATCTTTTGTCTCGCCTGAGTCTTAAGTCTCGACTGGAAATCATGGGGGAAGTTTTAGAAGCTCCAACTAAAAAAGAAGCGATTGTTTTATTAGAAGAACGCTCGTTTGATATCGCTTTCGTCGACCTAGACTTAGAGTCTGAATTAGCCGGTCTGCAAATCATCTCTTCTCTAAAAGAAAAAAATGTTTATACTGTCGTTTTAAGCGGCCGCGAAGATGAACGAGTTGTTGAAGAAGCTTATCTATTAGGATGCCGCGATTATTTATCTAAACCATTCACAAAATCTAGCATCGAACTTATATTCAAGAAATACTCTTCTGAGAAAAATAAAAATCAAACACTTCAAAAGTTAAAAGATATTTTTTTAACCAATGATGATTCGCTTATAAAAGAATTAGAAATAATTGATCAAGCACTTCTGAGTCAAAGACCCATTCTGATTACAGGTGAAAGTGGTACTGGGAAAACATTTTTAGCTAAGTTTATTCACGAACTATCTGGGGCCCAAACTCCATTTATACATTTAAATTGTGCAGAAATTTCTGAGAGCCTCATTGAATCAGAATTATTTGGTTATGATAAAGGAGCTTTTACTGGTGCTCTAAAAAATAAAAAAGGGATGCTAGAGCTTGCTCATGGTGGAATTCTATTTTTAGATGAAGTAGCGACTATGCCTTTATCGATACAAAAGAAATTATTAAAGGCGATTGAAGAAAAATCTTTTTTTCCACTTGGATCAGAAAAAATAGTGCGCTCGGATTTTCGCCTAATAAGTGCGACTTGCGAAGATCTAAAGTTTAGAATTGAAGCAGGAGAATTTAGAGCAGATTTCTTTTTTCGCATTGAAGGTTTTAACGTCACTCTTAAACCTTTGCGAAGCCGTAAAGACGATTTTCAAAATCTCATTAATCATTTCATAAAAAAAGGCGAAAGAAGAATCGTTTTTGATTCGAAAGCTAAGGATATTTTAAAGAACTATTCATGGCCGGGAAATGTTCGTGAGTTAGAGCGGACAATTGAAGTCCTGCAAACGAGAGAAAGTGGAATTGTAACAGCGGCTGATCTGTCCAACCTTCTGACCAAAACGCTAGCGAAAAAGGTCATGCGATTCGATCTCGAAGAAGTCAAACGACTAGGGTTAAAAAATTATATAGAAGAACTAGAAGGTAATATTTTGAAACTTGCTTTAGAAGCCAATGAAGACAAAGTTCGCAAAACACTAGCTGATTTAAAATTATCGAATAATTCTTTTTATCGTATTTTAGATAATTTGAAAGCACGGGAGAGTGAGCGTGCATAAGAAAAATAAAAACAATAATGATCAAGTAATTCACGATATTAATGCTTCAATCTCAGCCCTCATGGGAGCAGTGGAGGTTATAAAAGATGAGTGGCGCTCAAACCCAGATTTAGTCGATAGACTTCTTCCTTTAACAGTTGATAAGCTTCATCAGCTAAACGCTCAATTAGAAACTTTTCGAAATCAATCAACATAAATTTCCATCTTCCAAAGAATGCACTTCACCTTTAAACTAAATTAATTATTAGTTTAAGGAGATTTCATTGAGACTATCTTTGATTTTTGTTCTCGCATTATCCATCCACATCTTAAATGCTCAGGATTCAAATGGCCCCAAAGCAGTTTCGTTTGCTGAGAAAATGCGTCCGACGCTGATGAAAGTTGTAGGTGAGAAGTGGACGATTAAATTAATTGGGGAGCAAGCATCTGTCGCTGTCGTCGGTATTGGAGTTGTTCTACCGCCGTTACCTAAAATTTCTGAAGACGCACGCTCAACTGCCATCTATGACAAAAAAGAAGACACAGTAAAGCTGAAAAAAGAATTAGAAGAAAAATATTATTATTCTTATCTCAAAGAAATTTTTGAAGCGACTCGCATGATTAAGCCTAATGATGATGAAATCGCAAAAATGATGAACGTGCTCTCTCAAGGGGGAACTCGAGAAGGGATTTATCATCAACTCGTTCTGGATTCTACTTACGGTGGAATGGAAAATTATGATAAGCCGGTAAAAAGTAACGCTGCCGATTTTGCTGTTTACTTTTATGGTCGCTACTTAGGTAAGAAAATTGAAAAAGAAAGTTTAAAAGGCATGAATGCGTTTGCTTTAAAAAGATTAATCGCTGATAAGTCTCTTGATATTATCGACGCTTTTGGTGATAAAAGAGATGATCTTGAAAAATGGTATGCTGTTATGTCAAGTGATCTTGCTTCTAAGTTTCCCCAAGTATGGACTGCAAAATTAAGAAAAGATACTTCTTCGCAACACCATAAAATTTGGGCGAGTCAAGTACCTGTCCAACACATAAAATCTGAAACAATGATTAAAATTCACTCAGCAATGAATTCAATGATGAACTAATTTATTCCCAGAAAGGATTGTCTACACCAGTAAGAACTTTCAAAAAACGCTCAACTCCCAGAGCGATTCCTGCTGATTGTGGAAGTCCACGCTCTAGTGCCTGATATAAAATTTTTGGTTCTGGAAGTTCATAGTGATACAGATTTTTTTTCTCAATTGCTTGAGATTTAAATCGTTCTTTTTGAATTTTTAAATCTGTTAGCTCATTAAAACAATTACAAAGCTCTACACCTTTACTGTAAATTTCAAAGCGCTCACATACCCTTGGATCTTTAGGCTTCAAAGTAGAAAGCGCACTTAAGTGATGAGGAAATTCGTAGAGTAATAAATAAGGATAATGGCCCAGGTGCGGTTCAATTTTATTTAAGAATAATAAAAAATAATAATCGTCCCAAGAAAGAATTTCACCCTGACTTGGAAGGGGAACATCTCTAAAGTTTTTTTCGATCAATTCTTTTAAGTCTTTTGTCTCTAAAAAATCTAAGATATCAACATTTAACATATCCCCAAATAATTCTTGAATTGTTGCTCGCTCAAATTTGCAATTTTTTAAATCGCTATCAAGTTTGTCAGCACAGAATAAAAATAAATCTTCACAGTCTTGCATGATCTGCGAGTAGTGCGCCCCTCTTCTATACCACTCCAACATTAAAAACTGCGGACGATGATTGGTTGCATTGGGTTCATCACGAAATGAATAAGAAATAGTGTAGAGATCATTAAAACCCAACGAGAGAAGTTCTTTCATGTGAAATTCTGGCGAAGTCTGCAAATACCATGAATCCAAACTTTGTGATTTGGCATGTCCAACTTGAAAAGGGTGGATGTGAGTTTCCATTCCTGGATTTTTCACCATGGGAGGCGTAAGTACATCTAAAAAGTTCTTTTCCTGAAAGAACGATCTTATGGCCCAAAGCAAATTAAACTGGGCTTGCAATTTATTTTTGCGAATATTTATATCTATCTGCATAAAGCGCACTTTATCTTACTTGATTTGATCTCTGCAAGTTGAAAAGTTTAATGTTTTGTCTTATCTTGATGCAAGCTCTAACTCCAATGAGGATTCAATGAATATTACTTATATTTTTCTCGCTATCGCCGTTCTTGCGGTTGCAATTTTTCTTCTTACGCACTCAGCGAAGAAATCCAAAAAGAAAACAGAAATTCCCACTGAATTTCCACCTGCCGAAGTGCTTATTCCTAAAAAAGCTGAAGCAACTCCAATTATAAGTTTTAGCGAACGATTAAAATCAGGATTGTCGCGTTCACGCACTGAAGTCTGGGGAAAACTCTCTTCATTATTTAGCGGTGGATTAGACGAAGAAAAAATTGAATCTCTGGAAGAACTTCTTTATGGAGCGGATATTGGAACAGCGACTGTCAGTGAGTTAATGGTTGAAGTTCATAAAAAGGCCCGCGAAGGAAACCTCTCTGAAGAAACGTTCAAATCTTTTCTCTTTGATTTTCTAAAAAAGAAAATGGCACCGATTCAAGATAAAGTTGATCAAACGCTTTACGAATTTAACCCCAATGAAAAAGGGCCAACAAAAGTTATTATGATCGTCGGAGTTAACGGAGCTGGAAAGACGACGACTATTGGAAAACTTGCGACAAAGCTTCGTTCGCAAGGAGCGAGCGTTGTGGTTGGAGCATGTGATACTTTTAGAGCTGCGGCAGTGGATCAACTCCAAGTTTGGTGTGATCGCGCTGGAGCAACGATGATTCGCGCCAAAGAAGGGAGCAATCCTTCCGGAGTTGGTTACGATGCTCTTCAGGCGGCCATTAATGAAAAAGCGGACTACTGCATTCTCGACACAGCAGGACGTTTGCATACTAAAGAAAATCTAATGGACGAACTCGCTAAAAGTAAAAATGTGTTAAAGAAGCTCGATCCTACGGCTCCTCATCAAATTCTTCTCGTAATTGACGCGATCACAGGACAAAATGCTCTTCGCCAAGCGGAAGAGTTTCATAAAACCCTAGATCTAACTGGCTTAATCTTCACAAAATGTGACGGATCTTCCAAAGCTGGTAGTGCTGTTTCTATTGTAGAACAACTAAAACTTCCTATCGCCTACATCGGTGTTGGAGAGAGTGCTTTAGATTTAGATATTTTTAAAATTGATGATTATCTAAATGCGCTTTTAGGAATGTAAAATGCCAGAGCAATTAGGCTTCACGCAAGGCATTTTATTTGACGAAAATTTCTCTATCGTTTACTCTAAATACAATGAATAACGTAAGAGAAGACAACGCACTAGATGCAGCCGTATTTGAAGTATTAGGTCAAAAACTAAAGCTTAAACAAGATGAAAAGCTTTCAGGGATTGGACCAAGTGATATTGTCGGATTTGTACAATCCGAAGCTCTCAAAATAATTAGTTCTTCACCCCAATTGAGTCAAAATCAAGTCGCCGTTTTATTGGCGCTTAAATTTGCTGGTGAAAAATTAGCCATAGAGAAAGAGTATCGCGAAAATATAAATCTACTACGCTCAACTGCAATAGATGCTCTTCAATATATAGAAGAAGTCTCTCCAACGACTCGCTAAGTGATGAGTAAGCACGAGTTACGTCGTTTGATGAAAGGAAAACTTTCATCAATTGAACCTAGCGCGCTTATCGAAAAGAGTTCTTTCTTATCAAAGAATCTCCATCGTCTGCTTGCCGATCTCCACGTTATTCAAAAAAATTTTTGCCTCGGCGCTTTTGCTCCTTTTGATTTGGAACCAATTTGGTTTATGGAGCTTTCAGAAGTTGAAAAAAAGCAAGCCTCTTACCCTGCATACGATCAAGAGGCAAAGCAGATGACTTTTAAGATAGCCCGAATGAGCGATCTGATAAGTAAAATGGATTTTGGTTATAAAATTTTGGGCCCAGCGGATGAGGCCATACCAGTAATACCGGATGTCCTTTTAATACCCGGTTTAGCCTTTTCAACGAACGGTGAAAGGTTAGGAAGAGGAAAGGGATTCTACGATAAATTCTTATTTGATTATCGCGGAATAAAAGTTGGAGTTTGTTTTGAGGTGCAATTAGTAGCTGAAATGCCCACGGAAGCTCACGATGTTAATTTAGATTATATAGTTACTGAAGAAAGAATAATAAATTGCAAGCTTGCATAGAAAAAATATTTAAAAAATATAAAGGGGACTAGAAAATGAATATAGCAGTAATATCATCTGCATTAGCAGCTGTGATCTTCGCCATCATCGGCGCAGTCGCGGGCTTCGTTGTTAAAAACAACCAAGTAAAAAAAGATGTCGCAGAAAAAGAAGCTAAAGGTAACGACATTGTCGAAAAAGCAAAAAAATATGCTGATGAAATAAAATACAAGTCGAGACAAGAAGCAAAAGAAATCTCTCGCGAAGAAAAAGAAAGATCAGACCGCGAAATTGCAAATAGAACTAACGAAATTAAAAATCAAGAACGTGAGATCGTTAAAAAAGAAGCAACTCTTGATCGCAAAATCGAAGAGCATGAAAAAGAAGTAAAAGTTCTAAAAGAAAAAGAAATCGAATTTGAAGTCGCAAGAAAACTTCACGAAGAAGAATCTCTTCGAATGAAAAATAAGCAAAATGAATTTAACGATCGTTTATCTCAAGTCGCTCAAATGACAAAAGAAGAAGCGAAAAATGAACTTCTTCGCGCAATGGAAGAAGAAGCTCGCGTTGATTTCGGAAAAACTCTTCGAAGACTTGAAGAAGAAACGAGAGAAGAAGCAGAAGCTAAATCAAAAAGAATCGTGGGAATTGCAATTCAAAGATTTGCAGGTGAATACGTTGGTGAAAAAACTATCGGTTCAGTTGAACTTCCAAGTGACGATGTTAAAGGTCGCTTAATTGGTCGCGAAGGACGTAACATCCGCGCGTTCGAGCAAATTTGTGGTGTCGATTTAATTATCGATGACACTCCAGAGGTTGTCGTTATCTCTTCATTCAACGTAGTCAGAAAAGAAATCGCACGTATGGTTATCCAAAAGCTAATTGCTGATGGTCGTATTCATCCAGCGAAAATCGAAGAATTCCATGACAAATCAAAAGCTGAAATGGAAAGACAATTGAGAGATCTTGGTGAAAAGGCTCAAATGGAAATTGGAGTTCACGGAATTCACCCTGAAATTTTAAAATTAGTTGGAGCTCTTCAGTGGAGAACTTCATACACACAAAATCAATATCAACATGCTATTGAAGCCGCATTTATTTGTGGAGCGATGGCAGCGGAACTTGGCTTAAACGTAAAACAAGCTCGTCGTGCTGCTCTTCTTCACGATGTTGGTAAAGTTATCGATGCTTCAGCTGAAGGATCTCATGCAGTGATCGGTGCTGACTTCTTGAAAAAATATGGAGAGTCTCCGGATATCGTTCACGCGGTTCGTGCTCACCATGATGATGAAAAACCAGAATCAGTTCTTGCTCACTTAGTAGCTGCTTCAGATGCATTATCTGGTGCTCGTCCAGGTGCTCGTAAAGCGATGATGGAATCATACGTTTCTCGTCTTACAGACATAGAAGAAATCGTAAATTCTTTCGAAGGTGTTTCGAAATCTTACGCGATCTCTGGTGGACGTGAAGTGAGAGTCTTTGTTGAAAACGATAAAGTTAACGACGAAGAAACAGTAATGCTTTCTCGTGATATTGCTAAAAAGATCGAAGAAGAAATGTCATATCCTGGAACAATTAAAATTACCGTTCTAAGAGAAACAAAGGCAGTAGGTATTGCGAAGTAGTGATGATACTCAATTTGCACTAATTACCGGGACCTCATCGGGTCTCGGTTACGAAATGGCCCAATTGCTTTTAGTTGAGGGCTATACAGTTATCGGCGTTTCTCGCCGTGGAACAACTCTTGATCACCCCAATTTCATAGATATTCTTTGCGATATTCGCGATGAAGCTGCCGTTGAAGAAATGTATGAACTGATTGCAGGTCATACGGATGCTCTTCATGTAATCGTTTTGAACGCTGGCATTTTTGAAATGTCACCTCTGGTTGAAACATCTACAAAAGAATTCACCGATCACTTATCGACTAACGTCGTTGGTGCCTTTCATGTTTTAAAACATGCAAGCGATTTTTTAGTAGAAGAAAACACTCACATTATTACAGTTTCATCAATTGCAGCTAAAAAAGGCTTGTCCAATATATCAGCCTATAGCGCTTCAAAGTTTGCACTGAACGGAATGATTGAATCAGTCAGAGAAGAATGGGAACACTTGGGAGTTCGCTTTTCAACATTAATGCCAGGAGCGATTTTGACGAAGCTTTGGGATGATGAAAATGAAGAATTGCCTCGCGATCAAATGCTTTCAGTTAGCGATTTTATGCACGTTTTTCAAATGGTAGTGACAAGCCCCTCTCAGATGCAATTTCCCGAAATGACTTTTCTGCACAAGAAGGGAATGCTCAAATGAAAAATATTTGGGATTTATTTTCAGAGCTTTCTCGTTACTATATAAAATCCATGCTTAGTTTTTTACTTTTTTGGATCATCTTAGTTGTTCTCAAAATTGATTATCTCAACATTGTCTTTTTTATTCTTACCTATATTTGGCATTTCACACTGCTGACTCCAGGCTTAAAAGAAAAAATGCTGGTGAGAAAACAGCGATTTTCATTTTTAAATGTCATCATCAGAATAAATTATTATTTGCAATTATTTATTAAAATAAAAAATGTTCCTTTCGGTCCTGCTCTCGTGCGATCTATTTCACCGCTTTTGTTTATTTTTATTTTAATGACTGCAGGTGGAAACGGAAATTTTATATTTGCCGTTTTAGGTTCATTTTGTTTTGAATTGTCATACTACTTAACGAATAGAAAAATTATTTCAACGCCGCCAAATGATCAAGAAATGCCGCCAGCGATTCCGAACGCAGAAAGCTTCCACGAATAGTTTCAAAATCTTCATAGTCATCAAATAAATTGCGAGAAAAAGATTTAAATCTTTTAAGGATTAAGTTATCGGGCCATCCGATTTCTCGGTATTCTCTTAGAAGTGCTTCGAAATATTGATCTAAATAATTTTTTCTTTGAAATAAGAGATATGTTTCATCGATATGAGCATCGTCTTCAATGTATTCTTTATAAAGTTTAGCGAGCCATGGAGTTTTAAGTGCACTTCGACCAAACATGACAGAGTGGCATTTAGTATTAACGAAAATATTTTCAATATCATCCACTAACCAAATATCACCATTACCAATTAGCGGAACTTTCACTTCACTTACAGCGCGAGCAATGTAATTCCAATCTGCCGTTCCTTTGTAGAGTTGATCGCGCGTGCGAGCGTGCAGTGTGATGGCCTCAACGCCTTCGTCTTGTATGAGTTTGAGGGTATCGCTGAAATTAATATCGTCGCGATAACCAATGCGCATTTTAACGGTAAAGCATCCAGTAAAATTTTTTCTAATCGTGCTCAAAACAGTTTTGAGTGCTTTATGGTCTGAAAGCAAATAAGCTCCACCTAAGTGTGAATTTACTTTTTTCGAAGGGCATCCCAGATTTAAATCGAGGTGATGCATTTTTAATGATTCTAGAATTTCAACAGCCGCTAAAGTTTGAGCGCGTGGAGTTGTGAGAATTTGAAAAGAATTTTTTTTCCGCCAAGATTCATTAGCGTGAATGCGCGGGCCATAATGGTCCATGATCAATTTCTCGTTTACTTTCCCAACAGTTGGCACTCGTAAAAAGTCTGTAAAAAACTGATCCCACTCAGGAAATGTTTTAAGCATAGCTATTCTGTAAGGCTCGTCAGTGATACCTTCCATTGGTGCAAACAGCAGTGAATTTTTCTTAAACACATCGAAATTGTTCATAAGCCGTGTTAGTATCAAAAAATATGGCGAAAAAAAACATCATTGTCTCTATCGTTTTATTTTTAAAAGAAATAAACGCTGATTCATTTCAAGTATGGGTTCAAGTCCGCGAAGAGATTGGCCCATTGTTTGGCCTCTTGGAATTTCCCGGGGGGAAAATTGAAGCTGGCGAAACGCCCGAAATAGCAGGGCGAAGAGAAGTTTTGGAAGAAGTCGGACTTTCGATCCCGAGAAAATCACCTATGGTGTTGTTTAAGTGTCAGGACTACAGCACTGATCTTAAAAATATTTGTTTATTCTGCTTTCTTTCTGATTACGACCAATTGCCAAAAGATAAGGGGCAATGGCTCACAATTGCTTATGACCAAAAATCAGAACCTTTGCAAGGGCAAATTCCACCGATAAACCATGTCATTCTTGATGATTTAGCGGTATATATTCAGTCACAATTTAATGCAGGAACGATCAAGCTTTTATGGCGAATATAAAAACTATTGCAGAATTTTTTCTCATTTCTATCGCGTGGACTCTTACGCTATTTTCTCCAGTTGCTTCTAGTAAATTGACTGGCAATGGACTCATTAAATTGCTAACGAATGTTTCTATTGGAGCGCTTGTTATTACTTTAGTTATGCATTTCGTCTCAAGCGCCACACTTTTTAGTTTGCCACTTTATCTTAAGCTCGCAAGCTTGGTTGCACTCAGCGCCATTACACTTTTTCACCGTGACGATAAATCACTATTTATGTGGATCATGTATGCCGTTGTCGTAAGTGCTCTCGGCATGCATATCGTTTTGTATTCTCCAATACTTTTAAATGCTCTCTTTCTACTTTCATCTGCCCTCATGATCGGAGTTATAACCTATGCCATGCTATTAGGTCATTGGTATTTAGTTGTTCCGAAGCTAAGTGAAAAGCCACTAAAAATTGCAGCGGTTATAACTTGGATTATTTTAACTCTAAAAATAGCTGGTAGTTTATTATCTACTTATAAACATTTTGATTTTTTTGAAGAGCAAACTTCATTAGGTTCAGGTTACGCTTTCAACTGGCTACTTCTTACGATGAGAATGTCTTTTGGATATGTAGTGATTTTAGGAATGAGTCTATTTAATTGGCAACTTGTAAGTATGCGCTCTATTCAAAGCTCAACGGGAATTTTATACGCGATGACTTTTTTTGTTTTCATCGGCGAGCTCGTTTCAACATTTATCTTTTTTAATTTTGGACTTTATATATGATGACAGTACAGTTCACTTGTAAAAATTGTGGTTCAGGAATTCACGTTTATCCAGATGTGCATTCGACACTTATTAAGTGCGATGTTTGTAGCCATGAAGAAGCTGTGCACTTTGATCAAAACCAAGTCGATGGAATTCTTAAAGATTGTCCCGGATGCCAACGTAAAGATTTTTACTCGCAAAAAGATTTTAATAGAAAATTGGGAGTCATAATATTTGTCATTGCTGCCATCATCTCAACAATTATGTTATGGGTGGGCCTTGGACCACAGTGGTATTTAAGTACCTTTATCGTTCTTTATGCAATGGACTTTTTCCTCTTTCGCAGGCTTAACCTCATTGGCATTTGCTACAAATGCAACGCTATCTTTAGAGATGTGAAAAATATCAAGGAAATACCGGGGTTTAACCATGAAATGAATGACCGAATAGTTTACTCGGATCATGATTTTCACGGCAAACCTTTAGATCATTAAGCCAACTACCTGAAAGGCCCTCATCATTGGACAAAAATCCGACTCAGGTGTAAAATACTTAAGTGATTAAAATGTTACGCATTTTAAAAAGTAACTAAACAAGGACCTATCCATAGAACCCCCCTTACATCTCTCAAGTACATCCTTAGAAATTCTTTTTCTTTTTGTCTGCTTTATTGCAACAGCGTTTTTTTCGGCAGCAGAAGCGGCACTGCTTTCTATTGGAGCTGACCGCGCTCGCCAATTAATTGAAGAGGGTGGACCAAAAGGGAAGGCAATGGCCTTCATGATTCTTCGACCTTCTGAACTTCTTTCAACAATTCTTGTTGGAAATAGTATCGCCAATATTTTAGCGGGTTCATTAACAACTTCTTTAACGGCCGCTTATACGGGCAGTAATATTGTAGGTCTTGCTCTAGGAGCAACGACTATCGTAATTATTATTTTTGGTGAAATTCTTCCAAAAACTATTGGGCGAAATCATGCCGAAAGATTGTCAGTTATTGCGATTCGTTCATTGCAAATTTTATTTTACCTACTTTATCCTGCGATTAAATCAATCGTTTGGTTTATCAATACCATTTTAGGTGATAACGCTGATGCGACTGGTAGAATGGTCACTAAGGACGATATTGAATTCATGATCAGCAAAGCTGAAAAAGAAAAAACCATGGATTCAAAACAAATCGACTTACTTTCATCAATTTTAGAATTCCCAATGATAAAAGTTAAAGACATTATGATTTCTCGCATGCATGTCAATTATATCCAGAACGTTTGGGATTTTAAAACGATGATGGATTATGCTCGCGAAACCGGGAACAGCCGTTATCCGGTTTGCGATGGTGAGCTTGAAGATATCGTAGGATTTTTACACGTTAAAGATTTAGCGTTTATTACTGAAGACCAAAAAGTTAATTTTAAAATTGAGAAACTAGTTAAGCCGCCATTTTTTGTCTATGAACATATGAAAATTCAAGCGGTCTTTGATCACATGAATAGAAAAAAAGTTCACTTGGCTTTAGTTAAAGATGAAAACGGAACGGTTGTCGGGATCATTACATTGGAAGACATCATCGAAGAAATTTTTGGTGAGATCAATGATGAGCATGATGACGTTGAAGAAAAAGAAAAACATTTAGAAGAAGCCAATTTGGAAGATGGCATTGTAGTAGAGGGAGATATTTCTCTGCGCGAATTATATAGTGATTACGATATTAAAATTCCACTCAACGATAACTACTCAACTCTCTCTGGATTTGTGTTAGAAATGTTGGGAAATACTTTTCCAGAACCAGACCAAATGATTGTGTGGGAAGGTTTATCATTTGATCTTGAGATAGTGGAAGATCACGTGATCAAACAAGTTCGGATAAAAGATGTTGGTGGAGAAAAACACATTTTCTCTAAGAAACAACATGCTGAACTTGTTGAGCAAAGTGATTTAGAAGCTTCAAAACAAATTCATGAAAAAGATTATTCAGAAAAGTAAATTAAGGATTGTTTGTGAAAATATATGATGTCGCAGTTATTGGTGGGGGCTCTGCTGGTGTTATGGCGGCGATAAGAACTGTTCTGAATAATGACGAATGTCTTTTTTTTCCTGGAAACTCAAATCATAAAAAAAAATCACGCGCTTTTTGGGTAACTACAGTTGAAAACATGCCTGCACATTTAGGGTATAAAAAGGGAATTGAAGAACCTAATAAAATCTCATTAGACTGGCTCTCAACGTCAGCTTTTTCTAGCAAATTTCATTGGCATAAAAACCGCGGAATCATAAGTCTATCTCAATCATCTGAAGGAATTTTCTCCCTTACAGACGATAAAGGCTATGTCTACCATGCCCGTTATGTCATTCTTTGCACTGGGGTTATGGATGTTCAACCAAAAATTAATGATTCGATTGAGCCCGTTTTTCAATATGCCAATACTCAGTTAATTGATTATTGCCTTCGTTGTGATGGTCATCATGTACTCGATAAAAAAGTTGCGATCATTGGTCATTCCTCAAGTTCTGCGTGGGTAGGGATCATGTTGCACGAAAGGTACAATTGCCCCGAAATGACAATTTTAACGAATGGAGAAACTCCAACTTTTGATGATGAATCAAAAGCATTGATGGCTCGCTATGGATTTAAAATAGTCACAGAAAAAATTAGAAGTATAGTGGGTAATGGGAAACTAAAAAAACTAGAAAGCTTTGTAACAGATTCAACAAGTACAAACGTAGATATTGCTTTTGTAGCATTAGGGATGATTGTTTATAACGAATTAGCAAAAATGGTTTCGGCGGAGCTTGATCAAAGAGGTTTTGTTGTAACTGATACCAAAGGAAAAACTTCAGTTGAAGGCTTGTATGTCGCAGGAGATTTACGAGCTAACGCTAAAAAACAAATCTATACAGCTTGGGATCATGCAGTTGATGCAGCTGACGAAATTAATATTCTAATTCGTCGTAAAAAACGAACAACTCCATCACATTTATCGTAGTTCATTTTTCTCCTCCACGGCGTAAGATTTAACCATAGCAATAGAGACGTCAACCACATGGAGGATGACAAATGAAAACTCTTAACACTCAAGAAATGGTTCAAGGAGCAGTCAAAGAAATTCAAAAAATAGCTCCGAAGAATTCGCATGTTGAAATTGATGTGAAGGAGGATCCGGTGGGATATTTTAGCACTCACATTTTATTAAAAACTACACAAAGAACTTACTTCGCAAAAAAGGATGATCTGTTTTTGTATCGCAGTTTTAGTAAAGCAGTGAGAGCAATCAAAGCTCAATTGCATAAGAAAAACATTAACCATGAAATAGCCAAGATTGATAACTTTCATCCCGCTGCTTAGTAAATTTAAGTGAGCGGTTTTCTCTTCGTAGCAGGCCCGATTTCGTGATCGGGCTTTTTTATTTAAGCGCCATAACTGTAATATCACCCAAAACTTTTGCTCGACACGAAAGTCGTATGGTTTTATTTAAGCCAGAATAGTTTTGTTGAATATGCAAAATAGTGTCGGATTCAACAGCTCCGGGATTTGAGAGATTAGGAGCTCCCGCCAAAATTTCAATGCGGCAAGAACCACAAGATCCAGCAAGGCATCCATGAGGCAATATAACGCCTTGGCGCTCTAATTCATCGAATAGAACGCGACCCTCAACTACCTCTATTTTCAGGTCGCTTTCATTGGGAGATTTAGCCTTTAGTAACACGGTGGGCATATTTTTTTTATCCTGCAAAGAATAGTATCTTCAGAATTGTAGAACACCGGTCAATTTTATCCAACTATAAAGTGAGGACTTCTTATGTTTACTTTCGAAAAATTATACTCAATGGGACACGAAGAAGTCGTCTTTTTTTCAGACTCTTCTTGTAACTTAAAAGCAATTGTTGCCATTCACAACACAACTCTTGGCCCTGCTTTAGGCGGAACGAGAATGTGGAACTACAAAACAATTGATGAAGCAATCGAAGATGCTCTTCGTTTGTCTCGTGGAATGACTTATAAAAACGCTATCTCTGGTTTACATCTCGGTGGTGGTAAAGCAGTTATCATGGGCGATCCAACTAAAGATAAATCAGAAGCTCTGTTTAGATCATACGGAAGATTTGTTGAATCACTAAACGGTCGTTACATCACGGCTGAAGATGTGAATACAACTGTTGATGACATGGAATACATTTTTTCTGAAACAAATAACGTAACTGGTGTTGCGGAAATTAATGGTGGATCTGGAAACCCATCTCCTTGGACAGCTCGTGGAGTTTTCCGTGGAATGGAAGCTAGTGCTTTAAAAGTTTTTGGCGACAGATCACTTAAAGGAAAAGTTGTTGCTCTTCAAGGTGCGGGTTCTGTAGGAACTCACTTGGGAAGACACCTTTACGAATCAGGAGCGAAAGTAATCTTCACTGATATGAACGAAGATAATATAGCTCGTTTTAAAGAAACAGTACCTAATGCCGAGTTCGTAGGCCTGAATGATATCTACGATGTCAAAGCTGATATCTATGCTCCATGTGCTTTAGGTGCAACAGTGAACGATCAAACGATTGATAGATTAAAAGTAAAAATTATCTGTGGTGCTGCTAACAACCAACTAGCAGAAAACCGTCACGGTGATATGTTAAAAGAAAAAGGAATTCTCTATGCTCCAGACTACCTGATCAATGCAGGTGGAGTTATGAACGTGTCGATCGAGTTTGAAGGTTGGTCAGCTGAGAAGGCAACTAAGATGGTTGATAAAATTTATGATACGACTCTTAAGATCTTTAAAATGTCAGACGAGCAAAATATTCCAGTCTATAAAGCGACAGATTTAATGGCAGAGCAAAGAATTGCTTCAATTAAGAATATCAGAGGAAAATACCTTGGTAATCTAAGCCATAGATTCCCAGGAAGAAAAGGGAAGTAGGATTTCAA
>CANFHC010000006.1 GCA_947446575.1 Bacteriovoracaceae bacterium
AAAAAAAGATTAGTGTTTGTTCCAAGCGAAATAATTGCTTGGCTAAAAGGAGAACAAACATGAGCAGATCAAAAAATTATAAAAAACTAAAAAATGCAAAAGGTATTTATCAAAATGATGTCACTCATAAATACTTAGTCGAAAAAAGGATCAGCGGAAAACTTTTTACCGCCACCTTTCTAAGTTTGTATGATGCAAAGGAATGGCAGAAGAGATTTGATGGAAAGAAAGTTATTAAAGATAGCGTTGAAAGCCAATGCTCGACTTTAAAAGAGGTATGGGAAACCATGCAACGAAACCACTTTCCTATCTTGGCAACATCTACCAAAGATATCTGGCATCGTCGCTATAGAATGCTTCAAACGCTTGAGCATCTTCCGATGAATTTGATTACGCCTTCTAAAGTTTCTGAGTGGGTTATCTATTGGGTTGGCCATTTTTCAACTGATGACTATCAAAACAGTGGTCGAGGCCATGCGGGAAGATGCAATCTTAATAATGAGCTTAATCTCTTGGTGTGCATTTTTAATTGGTACAAGGAAAGTGATCTTTTTGAAAAAGAAGCATTATTGCTCACCTGTCCTGTTAAGAAAAAGCATCGCAAGATGGGTTTTATAAAACCACTGCCAGATAAGAAAAAGCAGATTGATTTAAAAGATGCTTTCCTCTTTTTTGAATTTTTACAACCTCTCTATCGCGATCTAGCTAAAATGCAATTTTATTGTGCTGGTCGGATTGGAGAGATTTCAGGAATTCAATGGAGCAATGTGGATTTGAAAAATCGAAGGTTGATTATAAAAGAGACTTGCATCTGGGATACGGCCAATAAAGTTTTTGTTGAGCTTAAATTATTTCCAAAAAATCGAGAGACGCGGATAGTTTTTATTACTGATGAAATTATGGAAGTTTTAAAACACCGCGAGGCCTTTAGATTGCCGGGAAATAATTTTGTCTTTCATGTTGATGGTGCTCCTTTGAATTATTGTACAATTCAAATTAACTATAGGGCCGCTCAAAGAAAAAGTGGCGTGCCTTATACTGGTACACATATCCTAAGACATGGAATGGCAAAGCTCGCTAGACAAGTTGGTGGCGGTTTAGATGCGGTTATAGCGATGACCGGACATAAAGACCTAAAGCTAGCTGATCATTATTCAAAGACCACAGAGGACGATCAGAAGCATTTTTCTGAGATGATCATGAGTCATATCAGAAACAAAATGAAACCTGAAATTGAGCCTCAAGCTGACTTTGAAAACGTGATTAGGCTTAAAAATTTCAAAACAAGTTAACTTATGTTAGTTTAGTCGGACTGAACAGTCGGACTAGGTCGGACCCGAGTGGTTTTGGCCTAGTTCGGCTTTATAAAATTAACAGGATACAAAGCATTGCCAGAACTACCCGAAGTCGAAACAATAAAAAACCAACTCATTCCAATCTTACCTTTTAAGATTGAGCATGTGTATTTCTCTCCACTCACTAATCGCTTAGTAAAACAACGAGACTTCGATTTAAAAAATCACACAATAAAAAATATTCTTCGCCATGGAAAATGGTTAATTTTTAACCTCTCTCCGTCTGGGCATATTCTCTCTCACTTAGGTATGAGTGGTTCGTGGCGCACCAGTCACACCCCACTAAAAGATAAACACGGACACATTGAATTTATCGATTATACAAAAAAACAAAACGGAGTTTTGACATATGTTGATCCACGCCGTTTTGGACATTTTTACATTTTGTCTGCTGAGAATTTTAAAATTAAAGAAGAACAACTGCCCATTGATGTGAGCTCATCTGACTTTGACGAAGATCATATTGCTGAAATTTTTTTTCGTTACCCCAACAAAATTTTAAAGCCTTTTCTTTTAGATCAGAAAGCTTTTCCTGGCGTAGGAAACTATATGGCCTCAGAGATCTGTGCTCGCTCAGGAATTCTGCCGACAAGGCTGATAGGTGAAATATCGGCTGATGAAATTGAAAAAATTAAAAAATCTATTGGGATAGTTGTTTCAGGAGCTATCGAAACCAAGGGAACAACATTTAGTGGAGGCTATGTAGACGCCAATGGCTCTAAAGGCGAAGGCGTTAAGCACTTAGTTGTTTTTTATCAAAACTTCTGTCAAATGTGTTTGGAGCGCGGTAAATTGACAAAAGTCATCAAAACAACGCTCGCAGGAAGAGGAACTTATCATTGTCCGCGTTGCCAAAAGTAATATTTTTAATATTATTAAAAACTCAAAAAAGCACTCAAGTCGCCGTCTCTATTTCTCAGGAATGAAAAATTTATTGTCATTAGGTAAATGACAAAATCAGTTGTCTGCTCAAAATTAAAAAAATAATCCCAAAGAAGAATAGAGAGTATCGTTTGTTCTATAATAACTCCAAAAAGAAACATCTTTAGGGGCCTTGAGAATTTCTAGTCCCAACGACATTGTTATTTTATTGTCATAGTTATACTTAATTTCACTTTTCACAATATTGTCAAAGCGAGCGAAGTCATATTTCAAATCCAAAAGGATATTAAAGGAATCTGTGAAAAAATATGTCAAGCTCCCGCCCAAGGCACGTTTCCATTTAACAGTATCACTGAAAAAATCGTCCCCCTGACGAACATTACCGCTCAGTAAATGAATATAATTAAGCGAGAGAATATAGGTCTTACGATCTAAGTTTGCGCTTAAATGTGAGTAAGCCTCTTTGTCGTAGCGAGGATTAATTGTGAAATAATCTGATTTAAAAGTTTTTCTCGCATTGGATATATCCACTGGGAAATCTTTTCCTAAACGAGCATTGGGATCAACATAACTTAATCCACCTCTCATCTTTAAATCACCAAAGGCCTGAAAAAGTTGAACACCATAATAGGCGTGATGATTAACAGTTGGATCAGCATCAACGACAACTTTATTTAACACTAAATCGTAATAAGCTCCGGCATTAACCCGCAATTTATTTTCTGGCTTATAAATCGCAAAAGCGGCCACTCCACCTTTATTCCAATTGTAACGAATATTTCCACCCAATGTTTTATTGAAAATGATTTTTGAAATATTTACCTTTGGAGTGGTGTAATAAATAGGAACTGTAAGTCCGCTAACAACAGTTTTTTTGGGAGGCAATCTTACCCAATCACTCTTACTTGTTACTTCACCATTTTTAAAATCAATGGAAGGATTTATTTGAGGAATAAAAAGATAAGAAAGGACAAAATCAAATTCAAAATGTCCCAATTCTTTATTCAAAAATATTCCTGTAACTCCTTCTTCTTCTGTACTTAATAGAGTAAAGGCTTGGTTGGCGTTGAGATATCCTAAGCTCCAATACTTTTCATTTGTATTCCAATCTAAGATTTTGCGACCAATATATAATTTATAAGTATCACTTTTGTAACGAGCATAAGCTTCTTGCAATGAATAACTTAAGGCATTGTTGTCTTGAAAATACAGCCGCAAATCTCCCATGCCGAAAGTATCAAGCTTTTTGGCATCATCTACAGGGGCACTCTCGTAACTGAAATTAATGAGATCGCCGGATGAACTGCGATAAAGGGGCTTATTCAACCGATAGAATTTTTCATAGGCCACTGCCCCCTGATAAGCCCAAATTTGCGTGGGAAAAAGGACTAGAATCAAGAGAGTATGTAAAAAATACCTGTTAAAAAACACGGTGTCTCCGGGTAGCATTTCATTGGGGAAAAAGTTGTACATGAGAAGGTAGTTGATACTAGGCAATTAAGAAAGATGCACCCTGTAAAATAGAAAGACTTAATCAAAAACTGCTTTGACTTTTTAATATCACCCTTTACCCTTAACTATATGAATAAATTTTACCACCTGCTCAATTGTTTAGTCCTAGTTGTTGCTGTCTCATTGACTAGCTGTGGGTATGTATCTGACAAACCTGTTGCTGACGTCAGTGTTTATAAAACAGATGAATTACAAAGTTGTAAAATTGATGTCTCTAAATTAGGTGAAATTTTTAAAGCTGATCAAAAAGAGCAAATCAGATGTTTACAAGAAAATTTCATTCAATTCACAAAGTATGTTCGTTCTAAAAACCCCGGTTCGGTTTCTGAAGGTGAATTAAATATCTTCATCAGAAAGTTTTTTGAAGGACAAAGTGATTCTATCATTAAAGGATTAAGCCTGATTTTCCAATTGAACATGCTCCTTTTAAAAGATGAAGCTGATCGCATTTCAAGAACAAATATCTCTCCGCTTTTTGATCTATTAGTCCACGTTAACCAAGAAGCGATTGTTATCACTCAAGTCCTCAAAGAAATGGATCAAGAAACAAACCAAGGTCACTTTTGGGATTTAAGAGCGAAATTTAATGCTTCAGTTAATCGTTTTTGTGATTTCACTTTAAAAATAATTGAGAAGTCACCAGGGCTGCAACAACAACTCAATATTAAACAATTCATATTAGATGCCAACGCAAAAATTGGCTCAAAAGAAATTAATCCTGATACTATTGATTCATTAATTTTCCTAAAGCGCATTTTAGTTGCGGGAGATAAAGAAGTCATTACATCAGATGAGTTAAAAAATATAATTGAAAAACTTCCAAAAATATTATCTCTTAGCTTTGATCTTTATTACGTAAAGAGCACGAACTTTGGCTCTGATTCAGACAGCGCTAAATTTTATGTAAATAATATAAATGATCTTTATAGAATTGTCCGCTTTGATCAACCTGATTTTGAACTCTTCACTGTTGAACAAATATTAACACTTGCTCAAGAATTTATGAAAGACATCGATGTCAAAAAGTTCAAGCCAAGCATCGTGGCCTTAAAAAGCCGTCTAGTAGGTGGAGCAAAAGAAGCATTCTCGCTTAAAGATTTGCGAAATGTTCTCGATATATTCAAAGATGTTGTTGAAAGAAATTATTTTAATAATGTCACTTACAACGCTTTTAGAGTAACAATTGAAAGCAACAAGCCCATTGAGTACTTACCTATTTTAACTCAGCCTAATGACTATGATATTTTCTCGGCTCAAAGAATCATGGAACTTCATAAAGACTTCCAAGACACGGCCGTTAACATTCGTTATTTCCGCTCTAAAAAAGAAGGTGTTCCTTATTATGGTAACGACATTCAAAGAAACAAAACAGGCTATTTAGAAGCAACTCTGATGAAATGGGCCGCTCATAAATTACTCTTGGGCTATGGCCATAAAAACGCTAAAGGTGAATTGCAAGTCTCTCTAGATGAGTTTCAATTATTCTTAACAGACATGAAACCTATTTTAGTTGAATTAAGACTTTGGTCTCCGAAACCTGAGACATTTGCAAGAAACGCTATTTTATTAGCAGACTTATTTCAAAATAAATCAAATGGTGACTTAGAAGTTAATGAACTAGAAGCAACTGAATTCATTCAAATGATTCTCGCGTCGGTAGAAATCAAAGACAAATTCGGTGATCAACTAAGCAGCGTTTGTGATGCGGGAATAAATAAAAACGATCCTGTATTTGAAACGAGCTGTTTTAATCAAAATTTTTTCGATACATTTTTAAACAAAGCAGGATACAAAAAATTCTTCCCGCGTTTAATTGATTATATATTAACGACTCCTGCTGAAGACGTAACAACCTATCTAAAAGGAGTTGAAGGATTTGCTCGCGATATAAATGATCCAAAAGTTCCAATTAATAACCGCGATAATATTTTAATTTTAGGTGCGATGTTAAACATTGAATCAACACTTATTAGATTTGATGTGAATAAAGATAATTTGATTGATAATAAAGCGCGTGTAAATCCTTCAAGTTTAACAGATAAAAGATCTGAATTAGAGGCTGCTTTTGATGTTTATAAAAAAGCGATAATATCATTGGCCGAATTAAAACCCGAACAGGAAAAATACGCTTACTCAATTTTCCTTTATATGGTTAAATACATGCAAGTTCCTCCAGTGAAAACACTGGTTGATAATGCTAAATTTCTCTATTTTCATTACTGGGAATCTTCAAAATATATTGCAGCCAAGAGAATCAATATTGGAAGTCTGCTCTTTTATTTAGTTAACCAAAATGGAACTACTCCCGCAATTTCCAAAGATAAAAAGCCGTAATGACAAGTGAGTGAGAAATTACACCAGACTTAACTAATTCTGGAATTCTTTTTACATCTTCTAAAAACACATCAATTTCTTCAAATGGGTCTAAATTTTGAGAGTTAGTTTTTTCGGCATCAATGGCTAAAAATGTTTCACATGTATTAGTCATAAAAGCAGGATTAACGTCGACTTTACCTAGGTGGATCCACTTGCTTGAAGTATATCCTGTCTCCTCTTCTAATTCGCGAATAGCGCCCGCCAATGCCTCTTCTTTGTGATTAATGGCCCCACCTGGAATTTCAACAGTAAATGAATCAGTGCCATGGCGGTATTGTTTTATCAAAACTATTTTTTGATCTTTCGTGATAGCGATTACATTGACCCAATTAGCACATTGAATGATATCAAATTCACCCACTTTATTTGTCAGAGGTGATTGTCTTTTGACTTGGAGGTAACGAAAAATATGACCTTTCAAAATATTTTTAGTTTCTAATGTTGGCCACTTAATCATTGAGTACCTCTATTGACTAGAATTCGACTTGGATAGATTCTTTATGATCTCGTCTCATATTTTCATTAAAAATATCTTTGGCCTCAGTGTATTTTTTGAAAGATATGGGGCCAATTAGTTTTAGTAATTCTTTTAAATAGCGTTGATTAATTTGTTTTTCACGGATGCTTTGATCTTCTGAAATATTATAAGAGAAATTATCGCCATATTTTTGTCTAAGGTAATTATGATATTCTTTATAGGCCATCAATTTCTCTTTTTCACTTCTGTCTCTCATTTCTAAATAGAGAGGATAGTTTTTTGTCCCCATTATTTCTTCAGATTTTTTTAACCAAATTTTTTCCATTTGATCAAAAACTTCAAAGTTAGCATCAGCTGTTTCATGAACTTTTACTTTTTGATCAATTGAAACCACTTTTTTGGGAGCAAGTGGATTAACTTTCAAACTAGTCGGACTTTTGATGTCAGGTGCAATAGATGTATCACTATCAATGACTACTTCATCAATTGATTTTGGTGCATGCATAGCCCGGTAAACAAACCAACCGATGATGATGGAGAAAACGATAATGAGTGGGATTTTTTTCTTCATAATTTTAATCGCGCTTCATATTTTCCATTTGTAATTCAATGTCGACATCTTTGTGCTTACGAAGCATAAGGTAGGCTTCTTGAAGATCATCAATCTTTTTTCCAGTTAGACGAATTTTATCATCTAGTATAGAAGACTGAACCTTAAGGCCTGAGTCTTTGATCAATTTATTTATTATTTTGGCTTTTTCTTTTTCAATGCCATTTTTGATATTAATCATTTGCTTGAACATACGGTTTCCCGAAGGCTCAATTTTTTGGGGATCAATACAACGCTGGCCGATCTGGCGCTTAACCAGCTGACCTCTAAGAATCTCTAAAGCTGCTCTTATCTTGTAATCATCTGGTGCTCTAAGCTCAATAGCTGTGTCTTCTTTTAGCTCAAACGTTACGTCTGCTCCCTTAAAGTCATAGCGAGAATTGACCTCTTTTTGGGCCATTTGCAGAGCATTCTTCATTTCCATTATGTCTGTTTTTGAGACTAAATCAAAAGATGGCATACTTTATCCTTTTTAACTTAATTTTCTTCCCAACTGATGGTACAAAGTCTTAAGTAAAAATACAATGAATGATAAAATAGACGAAACCAATATACTTGTTAAGGCTCAATTTCCAGGTGAAATTATCCTGATAAATCACGACGCAGAAATCAAACCTGCGCTCGAACTCCTGGCTAACGAGCCGTTGATTGGTTTTGACACAGAAACCAAACCTTCCTTCAAAAAGGGCGAAGTTTACACTGTCTCGCTTTTGCAATTGGCCACTCCTGATCACGCTCTTCTATTTAGACTTCATACACTTACTGAATTTTCTTTGCTCACAAAATTTTTTGAAGACGAAAAGTTTTTTAAAATTGGTGTGGCGATTAGAGATGATATCAAAGGACTTCAAAAAATATTTCCTTTTACCCCAAAAGGATTTGTCGAGCTCTCTGACATGGCAAGAGCTCATAACTTAAAAAACTTTGGTTTAAAGGGTATGACGGAAGAAGTCTTAGACCTCACACTTTCTAAAAGAGCGAAACTTTCTAATTGGGAGTCGAGCTCACTGAAAAACGATCAAAAACTTTATGCAGCCACTGATGCTTGGATTGGTAGAGAAATCTACATCGCTTTAAAACACAAAGCCTAAAAAAATTCCATGCAAGAGTTTAATCATGCGAGGTATTTTGGGAGGCCCAATTAAAGCGCTCACAGCTTTCAATAATTAAGACGTTCGACATTATAATGTCTTTAAGAAATGAATCAGGTTTTTCTTATCGTCTGGAGTTAAAAGCTCAGCGCCATTATCTCCTAAAAACATTTTTGAATGCCCAATATTTGAAAGCCCACCCTTTCCAACAACATAAGTTGCTTCAATGTCTTTCAGCCATGCTTTTGGAATTTTTTCTCCCACAGGATATCCAACACAGTCTTGGTCAAAATCTGTCGCAATATTGTTGGCCGGACCGTTGACGAAAGTCTTTGGACGTTCTTCAGGCTTAGTTAAAAGCGCGCAAAGATTCGGTATAGAATTATTATGCATATAAGGATAGCGCGACCAAACTCCAACTAGCGGAGGTGGTACGTATCCATCTTGAGGTACAACTTTGGTTTTCATCCATTCAGAGATCGCAAGTTTATTAAGTGAGTCTGCAAAAGCCTTGATCCCTTCTTTTCTTTGTGGATCGGTGCTCACATCTTTTACTGGAGTTGTTTCATGATACAACACGTTGGTAGTTGCTAAAATATCAACGTTGTTTAAGTCGCTAGCATTTTGACCACTCCAAGCTTTTTGATATTCACCATGACATTTCTGGCAACGGTTATTAAAAATCACTTCACCTTTTTTCGCTCTTTCTAAATCAATTGAACTTGCTGGAAAAAAATCTGTATAGCGTGGAGCTTCTGTTGCAAAAGCTGCAACTGTTAATTCATCAATTGTTTTTCTATTTTCTTTCATCCATGTTTCTAATTCTTTTAAATCTGCCCCTCTTCCAATTTCATTCCAAAGAATATTAGTAAGAATAGGATTTCCTGCTGTAATAGATCCATCAGCAAGCCAGTGAGTTTTATATTTTAAATTCCACCATGGAAGTGGTTTTGAATCTGAAACAAAAGTTTCTAGATCATTATGGCGAGGAAAGCGCTCAAAGATAGGTGACTTTGTTGCGTAGTCATCTTCATTTCTTAAAGCGAGCGATAAGGCCACTTGAGGCAAAGATGTATCAAGTCCTAAGACCTGTGGAACGACAGCCGAGACACTCACGAGATTTTTTTTCGTGCGAGAAAACATGGCAACTTCACCTTCAGTTGCATTAGCTCCAACTTTAAAAATAGCATTTGGAATATAGGGAACCACTCCACGGGCCATATGAAAAAATTTATTCGCGTGTGGGCGTTTATTGGTTAAGCCCATGACAGTTGTTCCAAAAAGATTTGCCGAATGACATGCAAAACAACTAAAAGTTAAACCCTTACTTCCGTCTTTTGCTGTTACTAAACCAGCTCCAACAGAGAACTGATCTTTTTTCCCATTGGGGTAAGGCATTTTATAAATACCAATTGAGTCCTCTGAATTAAACTGATTAAGCCCTAACCAATCGTAGAGTTCACTCTCCGTTTTAAATCCTGTGTACTCTTTTCCCATTTGTAAAATGAGTTTCTTAATGGGGTTACCTGAGTCAGCTTTAAAAAAATTTAGTAGTGGTTGATAAGGAATGAGGAGTCCTGTTACAGACACAGGATATTTCATCGCATGTTTATAACCTTCAGTTTTCATCTGCTCTAAAGTCACTGGATCCAAATTATAAATATTTGCGCGGTTAGTTCCTTTTGGAATAACAGCTTGGTCTGACCAGTCAGCCGTGTAGGGCGTGTAATCGGCATGAGCATTTAAAGAAATTAAGCTAAAGAGCAAGCCTAGTAAAAACATATTTCCTCCAATGGAAAGACGCTCAAAATCTAGCTTTTCTATTGGGCTTCTACAATGCATTGTTGGAAGTTGTAAGGAAATGAGAGCAGTCTTTAATGCCTCTAGCTATTTTTTAGATCTTTCTCCATCTCAACAGCTTCCAAATAAGGGGCAACTTGTTCGTATCCACCTTCGAAGTTTTGCAGTTTTCCTTCTTCTAATAACCAAATCTTATTCGTTACCGTTGATAAAAATGTTCTATCGTGACTAATTAAAATAACTGCTCCCTGGAAAGCTCCAAGTTTTTCTTCCAGAATTTGAATCGTCTCTAAATCTAAATCGTTGGTAGGCTCATCGAAAATAAGAATGTCTCCCACGCGAGTTAAATTTAAAGCAAGTTGAAGTCTGCTTTTTTCTCCCCCCGAAAAAGTCTTTAGTGGGCGATGAATATCATCGCGGTGAAAAAGAAAACTTTCAAAATAAGAAAACACATGTCTTTTAGATCCATCTGGAAGTTCCACAAAGTCTGATCCATCGCCTAAAACTTTAAAGGGAGTGCTATCGACTTCTAGTTCATCTCTTTTTTGTGAAAAGTATTGAACTTGCAACCCATCGGCGGTTTTCATTTTTCCTTTTGACGGAGAAAATTCTTCTAAAATTAATTTAAGTAAAGTCGTCTTCCCGACACCATTATTTCCAAGCAAACCAATCTTATTACCTTTTTGAATTTCGCCGGTGATGTTATCAAAAAGAGTTTTTTGCCCTGGGTATCCAAAACTCATCTCTGCAAAAGAAGCCAGAACTTTGGTCTGACGATTTGATTTCGACAAAGTGAGATCTAGATTTCTTTTTGCTTCAGATTTAATAGTTCCTACGCGATCTTTTAAAACATTGAAGTCTTCAACACGTTTTTTACTTCTTGTCCTGCGGGCCTTAACTCCTTGTCGCATCCAAGCTTGTTCACGCTCTAAATTGTTTTTTAATTTCTCCAAGAGCTGCATTTTTGAATGTTCTGACTCTTCTAAAAATTGCAGATAGTCGGTATAAGAACCCGTAAAACTTTCAATGACTCCATTTTGAATATGTAAAATTCTTTTAGTGAGTTTAGAAAGTAAATAGCGATCATGTGTAATAAGCATAAATGCTTTTTGAGTTGAACTTAATTCATCTTCAAAAAGTCTAATGGTCTCGATATCCAAATGGTTGGTTGGTTCATCCCATAAAATAAGATTGGCAATACTAGAGAGTCCAAGGCTTAAAAGAATTTTCTTTTGCTCACCACCTGAGAGTTCAGTGACAACTTTATCGAGGTCATGAAGATTAAAATATTTTAAATACGACTCGTAGTTTTGAATAAGTTCCCATCCATGATGTTGCTCAAAATCTTCTAGTGAATTTTCAAACATAACTTTTAAGTCAGGATAAAAAACAAAAAAATAGTCATTGATGGTTAAACCTTCGTGACCTTCTAATGGCAATTCTTGAGGAACATAAAAAAGTGAGAAGCGCTGATTGTCTTCTCCTCGTGCTTTATGAAATTCAAAAGGCGGTGTCGTATGATCGGTTACGATCTGGCCGTTTAAAATTTTAAAGAGAGTTGATTTCCCTTTACCATTAAGTCCTAAAAGTCCTATGCGATCACCGACATTGACTGTGAGCTGAGCATTTTTGAAAATAGTTTTTAACCCAAAATTCAGCGAGATGTTTTTTAAATTACAGAGGATACTCATTCTATTCCTTCATGAAAACTAATCTGGTGTAGACGAGCATTCTATTGTTAGCTGGCATTTCGAAATCTTTAAAAAGGGCAAAACCGTTTTTCAGCATGGCCGCATTCACATCTTCAAAGGCCCTGATGCCACTCTGTGGATCGCGCTCTTTAATTATTTTATCAAATATAGCGTTGCTCTCGCAGGTGTAGGTTCCGTTATAATTAAAAGGACCGTAGATGGCGACTTGTGAGCCTTCTCTTAATCTAGCTCCTAAAGTCTTTATGAGACTCTTACACTGCTTCCACCCCATGATGTGAAAGGTATTAGCTGTAAAAACTAAATCGTATGAATAGCGGGGAAAATCGTCTTTTCCAATCTCATAAGGCATAGGCCCTCTGACGTTGGGCAGTTTAGAAGCATCTAAGAGCGATCTGATGTCCCCACATTTTGTAAGAACATCAGAAGTCGTCCAAACAACATTTTTTAAATTTTTGGCAAAATACACCGCGTGCTCGCCAGTGCCGGAGCCCACTTCAAAAACTCTAGTATCTTCCGCACTCATCACTTCTTTTAAAACAGCGAGAATGGGATCACGATTCTGCTCGAATGCACTCATGATTAAAGCTTTATTCTTGTTGCTAAAACTTCAAGAGGAGTTAGAGGAATGATAAATTTTAAATCAGAGCCATGAGCTTGATGAGTAAGAACTGCTCTCATTCCCATAAAAAGAGGTTTGCCTTTAATTTTTAGCTCGCCTTTTACGTGCTCACTCCAAATATTATAATCTTCTACAGTCACAAATTTTTTCTTGTTCACGAGTGCGATTTCAATTTCTCCGCGCAGGTATTCGCGGATCTTTGGAGTTGTTTCCCACCCTATCGCTTCTTTGTATTCAGCATCTTCTGAAACATTAGTAGTAAAAAGAATTTCAACGAGTCCTAGTAGATCCTGAAAGAAGTTCATTTTTTCTTTGAAAACCGTAATGGTACGAAGTTTCCATCCTTCATCCATTTTATGAAACGGATGATTCACTGGAATTGTCTTTTCTGCTTCAATTAAAATAGATTCAATCGGCAGAGCACGTACATGCTGACCATTGATGAAGTTTAATTTATTTACATCGTAAATCGCCGAAGATTTTGTAAAACGATTTAAGTTAAAAAGTGTCCCCAATGTTTGCGGATCAAAAACATCTAATTCGTTGGGATGCGACCAACCTAAAAGACAAAGGTAATTTAGAAGTGCCGTCGGAAGGTAATTCATCTCTTGATAAAGCCTCACAGAAGTTGCTCCATGACGCTTAGATAATTTCTGACGATCTTCTCCAATTAACAGAGAGACGTGAGAGAATTCCGGAATTTTTTCTCCGAAAGCTTCATACAACATAAGCTGACGTAGAGTATTATTCAAATGCTCTTCAGCGCGAATAACGTGAGTGATTTTCATTGAAGAATCATCAACGACTACAGCGAAGTTATAAACAGGAATTCCGTTAGCTCTCATGATGACGAAGTCACCAACCATTCCTTCAGGAAATGTGACATGTCCACGAACACCATCTTGAAAGTCGTAAGATTTATTTTGCACGTGAAAACGAATAACGGCTTCTTCCCCTTTGGCTATTCTAGCAGCCGAATCAGCGCGAGTTATATGTCTACAAGTTCCATCATAAACTGGTGGAAGATTATTTTTTTCTGCATGTTCTTTTTTTGCAGTCAATTCTGCTTCAGTACAAAAACACGGGTAAGCATGTTTTTTCTCAATTAATTTATCTGACCAAGCTTTATAAATATGTAGACGTTCTGATTGTCTGTATGGCCCATACTCTCCACCGACATCTGGCCCTTCATCGTGAGTGATGCCAAGCCATTTTAAATCTTCAATTTGTGCCGTTTCAAATTTTCTCTCTGATCTCTCAGTATCAGTGTCTTCAATACGAAGAATGTATTTTCCACCCATCGCTTTGGCGAAAAGTTGGTTATACATTGCTGTTCTTGCTCCACCGATGTGAAGATAACCAGTAGGACTTGGGGCAAAACGTACACGGACAGTCATTGGAGTACTCCATTTCTAATTTTTAAGAGTGAAATGTATCATAAATTTGTGGGTTTTGACTAGTAAACGAGCATGCGTGGCTCAGTCATTTCTTCCATAGCGTAGTGCACACCTTCACGCCCTAAACCAGAATCTTTCACTCCGCCGTAAGGCATAGAATCGACTCGAAACCCTGGAACTGAATTAATTAACAACGCACCTACTTCCAAATGCTCATGAGCGTATTTCATCTGAGAGATTTGATTGGTGAATAGGCCCGCTTGCAATCCGTAGCGCGAACGATTGACGACACGAATGACTTCATCGAAATACTGCACCTTCTCAATGACAGCAACTGGTCCAAAAACTTCTTCGCAAACAATTTTCATATCTTCTTGAGTGTTAGTTATGAGGGTCGGTGCATACATATTGTGTTCGAGATCAACAATCTCTCCCCCGAATAGGACTTGCGCGCCTTTGTTTTTCGCTTCATTAATCCAATCGTGAATGCGCTCTAAATGGATGCGATCTATAAGTGGCCCCACAGTCACACCCTCTGCTGCCGGAGTTCCCATTTTTAATTCACTGACTGCCACTTTAAATTTTTCGATAAACACATCAAAGATGGATTGATCTACAAAAATTCTTTGCACTGAAATGCAAACTTGTCCTGAATACAAATAAGCACCATGGGCAATGGCCTTAACCGCTTCATCGATATTTCCAGAGCGATCTACAATCACAGCGGCATTTCCACCTAGCTCCAATAACACTTTTTTCTTTCCAGCTTTAGCTTTTAAACTCCAACCCACATCTGCTGAACCAGTAAATGAAAGCATTTTTATTCGTTCATCTTTTAACATCAACTCTGCTTCTTCGTTTTTACAAATTACAACATTTAGAACTCCCGGCGGCACGCCAACACGCTTACATAATGAAGCTAATGCTAGAGCAGTAAGTGGAGTATAAGGAGAAGGTTTTAAAATAACAGTACAACCGGCGGCCAGTGCAGGACCTACTTTATGCATGGCCAAGTTCAAAGGAAAATTAAAAGGTGAAATCGCAAGTACAGGACCTACGGGAAAGCGCTTTGTGAAGGCCGTCTTTCCTACTCCTGCCCCATATTCCATAGGAACAGTTTCACCTGTCATGCGCATTGCTTCGTCAGCTGAAAATTGTAGCACCATTATAGAGCGCTCAATTTCAGCTCGAGCATAATCGAGTGGCTTACCAGCTTCTGAAACGATGAGATTAATAAATTTTTCTTTTTCAAGAATGAGGCCATCTCTAATTTTTAGTAGAAGATCCCGACGCTCTTGAGCACTCAAGCGAGAATAGGTTTGGAAGGCTTGAACGGAATTTGAAATCGCAAATTGCACTTCGCTGGCATCAGCGTAAGGGATCGTGGCAATAATATTTTGATCGTATTTATTTTTAACGGATAAGATATTGGTAGTTGAATGACCAATCCATTCGTTGTTAATAAAACTTTTAGCTTGGAGAATATCGCGATTGAGTTCCATTTTTTATCTTCCTAGATAATATTTATGAAACTCTAGTCTAGCTAAAAAACTTAAAGCCCAAAAGGAGAATCTGATGCTTCAGATTGGGTCTTGGATCTCATTGCGAGGCCGCGGGCAAAAGTAAGATGTTCCTTTAGGAATCTTCGCTCACCTAAATGAAACAGTTCAATGCTGTGAACATGGCACAATTTTACTGGTGCCACAGCTCCTTTAAAAACTTTATAAAGATTATTGGATGTCAAAACTTTTTTAGGCCCGTTCATAAACAAGTAATCACTGCCTTCACTTTTGCAAACTTCACACATGAGCTTTAACCCTCGATTTTATACACGCCTGATTATATCGGATTATTTTGGTCAATTCTTTAGATCTTACTTAAGATTTGTTCACAACCCCTCTAGTTACACACTGTTTCATTAGCAAATTCTCCTCAAATAGATGGCTTTAAACAAAACGCCATTTCCTTAAAAATGCCCATTATTTGAGTTAATTACTCATTTTTAATTGGTGCTTCTCTCTTTGTTTGCCTATACTTTTGACAAACCTTTACCTGGAATTCGTGGCACTTGGGAAAGAAAACACTTTGGATTTCTTTATTCTCCCTCATCCTCCTACTCGCTTTTTTCGAGTTCACAAACACTGACATCTTAATTCAAGAAAAGCTCTACCTTCCATTGGAAAAAACTTGGATCTTAAAAGATCCGGGACTGCATTATCGCGCGCTCTATTACAACTATATTAAAATTCCTATTTACGTTATTGGCCTTACATCTTTAGTTGCTTGTATTGTTTCTTGGAAGAAAAAAATTTGGCTTGAATACCGCAAAGGTTTATTGATAATCACACTTAGTTTAATTATTTTGCCTCTGGGAGTTGGAGTCATTGGAAAAGCCGTCACCAATGTTCAATGTCCAGATGACCTCAGTCATTTTGCAGGCAAAATTCCTTACGTAAAACTTTTTGAATCATATCCATACAATCCCAACTCTCCAGATCATAAATGGCCACGCGGGCATTGTTATCCAGCAGGCCATGCCTCAGGGGGATTTGCATTATTATCTCTAGTTTGTTTTTTTAAATCGAGAAAATATAAATTCTTAGCTTTCATGCTTGCTATGGGCATGGGATGGACAATGGGAGTTTATCAAATGCTTCGTGGAGCTCACTTTCTCAGTCATCACTTAGTAACAATGATTTTAGCATTCATATTAGTTTCTTCATTAAACCTACTTATCAAGGATTTTGATCATGAAAGGATTATCGCTTAAAAGTAAATTAGCTCCAACTCCAACTGCAGCACCTAAGTATGCAATGACAGTTAAAGATCTATTTGGCAGTGATGTCACTGTTGGTGATCCTCGCGCAACTCGCGCGCTACTAGCTTTAATGAATCAACACGCAACGATTGGTGGAGCTGCTTGCCACTGGGGTGGACCTGCAGCCTTTGCAGAAATGATGTCGGCCACTCATGCTATCATGTTCAAAAAAAATGCTGAGAATAAAAATTGGTATGAGTCATACAATTTCGTCAACGATGCTGGTCACGCTGAAAATGGAATTTATGCTCTACGAGCTAACTACGGATTTGATAATTTAACATTTAAAGATTTGCGAGCATTCAGATCTATTGAAAGTAAACTAACTGGTCACGGTGAAGCTCACTTAAACCCTGAAGGTGTTTTTATTTCTAATGGTCCACTCGGCTCTGGAGTTCCCCAGGCTCAAGGTCTTGCGATGGCAGATAAAATTTTAGGAAATAAAAGAGTCACTCTTTGTGTTCTTTCTGATGGTGGAGCAATGGAAGGAGAAGCTAAAGAAGCTTTCGCTGCCATTCCTGGTCTTGCTCATAAAAATAAAATGAATCCATTTGTCCTTTTAATTTCAGATAATAATACAAAACTTGGTGGAAGAATTGATGACGATTCTTTTTCTATGACTCCAACTTTTAATTCACTTGAAGCTCTTGGTTGGATTGTAATCACAGAAGCTGAGGGACACAATTTACAAAATGTGTATACACAAGTTGAATCTGCAATTGCAATGGCCTCGAATAATCCTGCGCAACCAGTAGCGATAGTTTTTAAAACAATCAAAGGCTACGGTGTGAAATCGACTATGGAAAGTGCTAGTGGTGGTCATGGTTATCCACTAGGAGCTTATGATGAAAAACTCACCGCATTCGTTAAAGAAATTTATAATGGTGAAGCACCTGCTGAATTTACTAATTGGGCAGAAGAAATTTTAAAATCTAAACCAGAACCAAAAGCTGCTAACCCAAATGCAGTTAAAACAGAAAAAGTTCAAGATGGATTTGCTCGCGGTGTGATTCGCGCGGCAAAAGAAGGCTATCCTGTTTTTTCACTTTCGTCTGACTTACAAAGCTCAACTGGAATAAAAGCTTTTCATAAAGAATTTCCTACACACTATATCGACGTAGGTATTGCAGAATCAAATATGATTTCAAGTGCCATTGGATTATCAAAACAAGGGTTGATCCCTATCGTAGATACATTTGCGCAATTTGGAATCACGAAAGGAAATCTTCCTTTTATAATGGCCGGATTAAGCGAAGGGCCAGTGATTGCTCTTTTTTCTCATACTGGATTTCAAGATGCTGCCGATGGAGCTAGTCACCAGGCTACGACTTATTTTGCTGCTCTATCAAGCATTCCCCATATTACGGTCGTTAATTGTGCATGCTCAAGTGAAGCAGAAGCCCTTATGTATGAAGCTATTACTAAGTTTGCTCATGAGCGCGAAGCTGGACGTACTCCAAATACAGTTATCTTCTTTTTAGGTAGAGAAAATCATCCATTAAGTTATGTTGATGGAATGAAATATGAGTGGAACAAAGCCAACGTACTAACAACTGGAAGTGATGTGACTATCGCAGCAGCTGGCCCTATGGTCGGAAAAGCAATGGCGGCGGCAGCTCTTTTAAAAGAACAAAATATTAGTGCAACTGTCATCAACCACTCATTTATTAATCATGTTGATATTGAAACTTTAATGAATTCACTGGCCACTACCAAAGGAAAATTAATCACAATTGAAGATCATCAAGTTTTAGGCGGAATGGGGTCAATGATGGTGCATGCTCTGCATACTCATGGAGTGAATTTTCAATCAAAAACTTTAGGCATTCTTGGTGAATTTGGACAATCTGCTTATAAAGCTGACCAACTCTATGCGCGCTTTGATTTAAGTGCAGATGGTATTGTTAAAGCTTTTAATAGTATGAAATAAATTTTCAAAAACTACGGTTTTGTGGCAAAAAAAGTAAGTAACTGGGGCCTTTCTTCAAGACCCCAGTGTGTTTAATCAAAAACTAGAAAAGATTTAATGGAATACTGACTGCTAATTCAACTTCTTTGGGATTAAAGTTAGTCGCATTATAAGTTACACCCAAACTAGAAACTTCCGTATATTTGTACATTCTATAAATCAGGTTAATGCTTAAAAAAGGCACCCCCGTAAATCCTAATCCTGCTTCAGTTGAACTACCTTTGAAGTCTGTCGTTTGATAAGTTGATTTGGCACTAAAGTTATAAGCAAACCATCCTCTAAGTAAAATGGGTGCATTAAAACCGACAAAGGCTCCCATATTAGTCGTTTTAAAGTCATCCGAAGTGCCATCCGAATTTTTAGATGTCCCACTCGAATGACCATAGTTTAATCCGGTCATAAACCCTAGGAATTGATACCCAAGTCTTGCACCGTATTCAGCCCCAGATGCTTTATAATCAGCAGCAAGTGTAGCATTGGACGGACCCGATAAACTAATTGTTCCATTATATTTACTTGAAAGAACATATCCGACTTGAGGTTCAATCAAGAGTCCGGCAGAGGCAAAATTTGCCAATGAAAGTGTAACTAATAAAATAATAATTTTCATAAAACCTCCATGTTTCATTTTTCTTATATTGTCGCACAAAATAAAATAAAACAACATCATGAGCAATAAGTATTAGTAGTTGATCGATTTGATTCTAGATCCAATTCCAAAACAAATGAAAAAAAAATTAGGAAGAAATGCAAAACGCAAAAACTTAATTCGAACTGTGATAATTTTAAAGATATGTAACAACGAAACATGCCTTGGCGATGCTATAAAAGTTTCTTTTTGAGCTTGATCAGGCATAAGCTCCTCCTCTCCATTATTAATTAAGATGATAAGAGACTACCGGGAATAAAACTTGCAGATATATTTTTGGAAGTAAAATACTTGTGAGGTGTTTATGAACAAATGTGAGCAATGCGGTAATGTTTATGGACAAACATTTAAAGTCACAATGAATGGTGCTAGTTATCTTTTTGATAGTTTTGAATGCGCAATTGAAATGCTTGCTCCAAGATGCACAGAATGCGGAACAAGAGTTATCGGACATGGAGTTGAAAAAGGTAGCCAAGTTTTCTGTTGTGCTCATTGCGCGCGTATGGAAGGGATTACGGAATTAACAGATCATAGTGCTTCTGAAGAAAGTAGCACATAGAAAAATCGAGACTTTTTTAGCACATCCCGCAAAACAAAATGATTTTGATCAACTAAGAAAGACTGTACTAGGATAGCAAACTTAAAAAAATAAAATTACAAGCCAAGAGTTTGGGATAAAACTTTTCCAGTACTATTTGAACCTGGAAGAATTCCCAATATAAAACTAAGCGTTGGTGCCATATCTATTACATTCGCTCCCGAATAAACTCCAGCTTTAAAATTTTTCCCCATTAAAATTAACGGCACAGAGCGATCATAACTATAGCCTGTAATATGAGTTGTGCAGTTATCATCTTTTTCCATATAAAACGGTTCCGGAATTAAAATGACATCACCACTAATGCCAGCAAGATATTGTCTCTTTAATTGCTCCCCTATTTCTCCGATCGGAAATTTTCCATTATCAATTTCGTTTGAAGTGGCCACATCTCTAACACCATGAATAGTTTTTACAACCGTTTTCATCTCTGCTTGTACTAATGCTTTGAGCTCTGGTTTATCTGTAAAATTCTCTTCATTTAAATAAAAATGAAATGACCTATGTCCTTGAATCCAATCTTTACTTGGTTTACCAAATTTTTTCGTAAGTCTTTCGTTCACTTTTTTATAAACTTCATCATAATCAATTTTTCCGGAATCAATCTTATTGGCCTGTGAAGTTTCAACATTCGGGGCGATACCATGATCTGCTGTTAAAACAACTGTTACATCATCAAGACTTCCCAATGATTTTTTTACTACATTTAATAGCCTAGAGATTTCTCGATCCTCTACGTGGGAAATTCCACGAATTTCCAATGAATCAGGTCCATTAGTATGTCCGCTCATATCATGAGTCGAAAAGCTTATTGCTAAAATATCAGGAGAGACGTTTTTTCCAAGCTTTTCTTCTTGGATTGCCTTTATGGCCATATCAACCGTTATTTTTACTCCCAAGTACGTTGCCAAATCTTTTTTGGCCTCTTTAATATTCTCTTTTGAAAGTTTGTAGTTTTTTACGAGTTTTTCATTCTCAGCTTTTACCCAATCTGGAATATCATTGCGATAAAAAGACGATGTCGTCCATTTCATTTCATCATTATCAATCCATAAAGCGAGATCGGCCCTATAACCCCCAAGCATAATTGATGAACGATCTTTTAATGCTATTGAGTAAACTTTAGAGCTTTTATAGACATTTTTTAATTCATCACCAAGCGTAGTCCCTTTTAAGCGTCGAGGGGATAATTTATATTCATCATCAGAGACGCAATATATTTTCTTGTTCGTTTTTTTCTCAAACCACTCGTTGAGAACAATTCCATTTTCGTGAGGAAGTGCACCTGACATAATCATCGCATGCCCAGGACAAGTCATAGATTGCAAAACATTATACTCAGCATTGGGAAAGTAAGCTCCGTTTTTCATCAAAAAATTAAATCCTCCAACCTCTGATTTAACTTTCTCATCCATAAATGTTTTTTGAAATCGAGTAAGGAAATCTGCTCGAAACTGATCAATAACCAATACGATCACTAATTTCGGTTTTTTTAGATAATTATTAAATGTTAGTGCATTAGCATTCACTGTCGACAATAAAGTCAGAGCAATTATTAAGTATTTCATTTAAATTTTCCTTAGTTTAATATTTCTAGAACTTGAAATTTATCCACAGCCCAATCAATTTGATTAGCACAAGCAATAACACCTGACTGAGCTACATAATTTTCAAATGATTTAGACAATGATGTAGGAGAACCTACTGGATAACGAATCGATATTTCATTAAATGTTGTAGATGAATTATGATTCAAATGAACTAAATCTACAGTGATCAGACCAAAGTTATTATCAGTCCATTGAAACCTATTGGCCTCAAGAATGCCATAAATTTGGGCATTCTCAAAAACGACATTGTTTTCTTTTAAAAAATCATATTGATCAAGATCTAAAACTTTAGTCCAATTCTTTTTATTGCTGAGAACCTTCTCAAATTCGGAAGCTGGAATTTCTGAATTGATTTTACATGAGTATTCTTTCGTTGCTCCATGCATGTCATATTCACAAACAACGTTTGAATATTTTGGTTTTTCTTCATTCAAATTCATTTTCTTCTTAACTGTAATTTCAACTTTACTATTTTTTTCTCTAAAACGAATAGACCATTTTAAATCACTATATGTATGCTCCCGAGTTTCAGCATAATAAATTTTAAACTTTTTACTCTGCATCTCAATTGGAAAATTTTTTTTAAGATTAAATTCAGCGATGATATTTTCATTGGTATCACAAATGCGGATTTGGTGTTCAATATTGGTTTGAAGTTTTTCAGTCGTTGCATTTGCATTTACAGATAACAACGCAAGAAGTAATAATAATTTTTTCATTACTTTATTAAATAATGGAGCAAATTAAATGTATTGTTAGGTTATTGTTAAATTCAATTTCTTAAGTAAATAGCAAATATTACTCAACCTAAATTCAAATCCTCCACAATCAGAAGTTAAAGTATCGACAAGGCTAAGGGTTACTTATGAAAAATCTTGACCTTAACAAGCCCAGTAATGGACTGTTTATCGTGAAACACGGAAGCTTCGGCGTAATAAACTGCAAGTTCATAAGATTTTATTTAGGAGGATTGCGCTGCCTATGACTTTATAGCGGTCGTTTATCCGATTGTATTGAACATCCCAAAAGTGATTCATTAAGCTCATTTCCTTTTAAATGTTAGGATGAATTTAAACGATAATTCTCAAGAATTATCATTATCTCAAAGTATAATTATCAAAATCTTAAGTTAAATTTAATTTAAAAGTCCTTAATTCCACTAGATTATTGACGATACTATTCACATGATAAATATTTTATTAATTGATGATAATTCAGGCTTCAGGCATCTTTTGAAAGAAATGCTTAAAGAAAGCACACTTAACTTGAATATAGTAGAAGCAGATAACCCGATTGAAGGGTTATCTCAATTCCATAAATATGAACGAAAATTTGATTTTATTATAACAGATTTTTTTCTCCCTATTCAAAATGGGAACGATTTTTTAGAAATCGTAAAATCACATGATAAGAATATATGTTGTTTGCTCATCAGTGCTGATGAATCAATTCAATATAAAAATTATCCCTACGTCGATCATTTTTTTGCTAAATCTGACACTCTATCTCTAATAAAATATTTGAAAATGCATTCTTTTCTTGGGATTTAACTAAACCAAAATTAAAATTGTATTGGGATTTGAAATTAACTTACCAACGACAGTGGAAGTTTCTGTGAAAATTTTAACTGCTGAACTGCCAGTAAAAAATGTGGGCATAATGAAAATAAAGTAAGCTAACTCTGAACAGGAACCTTTGAATACGCTTCATGTTGAAAAAATAAAATGCATTATATCAGAATAAGTTTCTAGAAGTTAGTAACGGCCTCAACCCAAGTTTGTTTGAGAGTCGTAAATCTCTCTCCACCGCCACTTCCATTGCAGGAAATGTAGATAACACGTTCTTTTTCTACTCCAAAAAATTTAATGGGAGCTTGGATTTTTTGACTGATAAGTGAGACACCTTCAGCACTTAAGCGATCGAATGTCCCACTTGCATTCTTTTTAGCTTTCGTTACTTCATAACGATCAAAACCATCTGCAATTAAAAAATTAACTGCATACTTAAAATTATTATCGTAAGTCGTATTAGCGACCTTATCTGATTGAATGATATTATCACAAACTTGCTTTACGATGCCTGATTGATCAGTGGCCACATCTCTAAAATAATTCTTTCGATCTGCGATATATTCGGGTGTTGTTGAATTGGCGTTAGAGATTGAAGCTATAAAAAGATCTGTATTGTAAATTCCATTGTCGCAATTTCTTATCTCTGCTCGAAATTTGAATTGTTCTTTTTCGTTGTCTAACTTTTCAAAAAACTCACGTTTCTTTTTTAAGTTAGAACAAATTCTACGACCGATATCTAATTCAGAATTTGTATAATTTCTCTCAGTCCCTGCTGAAATTCCACCATATCCTGTCAATTCATCTTGTTTTACATTATCTTGATTCATTTTACAGCTAATCGAAAAAAGAGTTAAAACTAGAAGCGATATTTTTTTGGTCTTTTTCAATGGGGCCACCTTAGGATTCAAAACTCCAAAAAAAGAGTTTCGCAAGCTTTCAATACATGTATAGATTGTCTCTCAGATTTAAAAAAAGAGAAGACCCAATTCGTTAAAATTTTTTTTAGTGAAAGAATTTCAAGATTTATTAGCGGCCAGTTAGGAATTTCAACGATCATCATAAAATCCTTTTATGAGGTTCAAGCGACGTCAAATTTCTATCATGGTGGGGTGATTAGAGTAAAGAAAGAAAAAAATTCTCTCCCTTAATTTTTTAAAAATTTCCCGGAGCACATTGTAGACAAACCAACTCAAGTTTTCGCCAGCGCTCTACTACACTTTTTCGGTCATCTACGACAAACAATACTTGATAAAAATGTTCAATTTTTTCCAGATAAATCTCCTCTTTTACATCTGAATCTGCACGCATATCAATTGCTGATCGCATGAACAAGTGTTCGTAATTCACTGTGTGCTTTTTAAGCCACTCTTCGGAAGGCTTGCGGTACGCCTCATCTCTGCCTGTAACAAAGATTATCTTATAACCTCTGGCACTCATAGCTTCTATCAACTCAAAGCACCAATCATTGAGAGAATCATGCACCATCAGAGCATTAAATTCTCTCCAATTTTTAGCACCATTATTCACGTGATGAACTCGGTGTTCAACATCGCAAAGTGTTCCATCTAAATCGACGATAATTGCCTTGATTTTTTTTTGCACTAAAATCTCCAAAATTTATTAAATTCTTGTCGGTAATAAAAAATGAGAACTATGCTCATAACCATATTGCATACTCCTAGCACACCAAAGATGACTGAAAGATTAAATCCCATCTGGTGAAATATCATAATCATCACTGAAACAGAAACCATTGCCAGAGCATTTATAATATTATTTCCAGCAATAATGCGAGAGAGCTCCTGACTAGAAGTGATTCGTTGCAATTCTGCAAATTGAGGTACGGTAAAAATTCCACCAAAAAAAGAAAGAAAAAAGAGGTCTACGATTATACGATGACTCATTTTTAATTGGAAAAAATTATCAATCCCTATTGTTCCTGTCATTGAGCTCAAAATGCTTAAGACTGAACTTTGTCTCGAGATTAGATTAATCACTAACGAAATATCAAAAACAAAAAACGACATAGCAATTAGGCTCAGGGGGATAAAGGCCCGAAAGACTTTTCCTTTAGTTAATCGCTCCAAAACAAAGGGACCAGCTCCCATTCCCAGTGTAAAAGTAAAAAGCATCATTGTAGCCACATTTTCATTGGCGTGGAAAATATTTTTGGAAAGTAGTGGCAATAGCGACAATAGTCCCGCCCCTAAAAACCAAAACCAAGAAAGCCCGATAATTAAAATTCCCACCATTGAATTTTTGAACACGAGTTTCAAAATATCGCGTGTTGAAGTCCAAAAATTCCAATCAACTTTCGTTGATTGAAGTACAACGTCTTCATTCGTCTCCGTATTAAGAGGAGTCAAACGATTGGCAAACATCAACCCTAAAGTAGCAAACAAAACCAATAGAAATTTTAAGGCCCAAAGATTTTTTTGATCAGATGCAGCCATTCCTCCTAAAATTGTTCCAACTAAAATAGCGATAAATGTTCCCGAACTAATTAAGGCATTAGAAAAAACCAAGTTATCAGTTTTAGTGTAATTAGGAATAAGAGAATATTTTAAAGGCCCAAAAAAAGTTGAATGCAACCCAAAAAGAAATAAGACTAATAAAAGAAGTGGATAATTTTTTTGATATAGACCCCAGATTGCTAGGAGAACTATCAAAATTTCAAATTTTTTGATAATTTTTACCAACATTGTTTTTTCAAATCGATCTGCAATTTGACCAGATGTCGCAGAAAGAAAAAAGAAGGGTGCAATAAAAACACCTCCCGAAAGTGCCACCAGCGCGTTGGAATTAATCCCCATCAAACTAACTCCTTGATAGGTAATTAAAATGATTAATGCATTTTTAAAAACATTATCATTTAAGGCCCCAAAGAATTGCGTCCAAAAAAGTGACCAGAGATCTTTTGATATTTTCTTCATAAAATAAATTAACAAGTTTTACCAGAAAATGATAGCATTCCTCTATGAAACTATACCACTATGTTCATTGTCCATTTTGTATCCGCGTCCGTATGGGACTAGGTCTTTTAAATCAATCTTTCGATTCGCTTGTACTTGCCTATAATGACGAAAAAACTCCTATCGCTCTTACGGGAAAAAAAATGCTTCCCATTTTGGTAGATGATTCAGGGACCGCTCGAAATGAAAGCTTAGATATTTTAAAAGCTCTTGATAAAACAAAGTGTCTCAATTGGGAATTATTAGATCAGCATCTTGCAGAAGTTGAAACCCTCATCAATAAAATAGGAAGCCCTGTGCATTCACTTTGTATGCCCTACTGGATTTGGACTCCCGAGTTTAATGATGAATCTCGCTTGTACTTCCAAACTAAAAAAGAAGTTAAACGTGGTCCCTTTAAAAACCTGATTCACCAAAAAGAATCTTTCATCACTGAACTTGAAAGCATTTTAAATACTGAGCTCGAAGGAAATCTACATCCTTTTTACAAGAGTTCTACTCTAACAATTATTGATATTATGATTGCTGCCCATTTATGGGGCATGTACATCTTCCCAGAATTCCAATTCACAGAAACTTTGCACCTCTATTTGCAAAGAGTCCGCGCTTTAACCCATTTTGATTATCATCAAGATTTTTGGAAATAAAAAATTTATGGCAGACGCATAAGATGATTCTTTATAAGAATCGCTGCTTCTTCGAAATCGAAAGGTTTAAAGATAATGGCGCGAGGCTTATATTGATTTAAATCCTCACGAGGATAATCGAGATAGCCCGTTATAATAAAGAAGGGAGTGAAATCGCCTCTTGCTTGTAATCTCTTAATAAATTCCGCCCCATCTATTACAGGCATTGAAATATCTGTGACCACGCAGTCGACTTTATTTTTTGCAAGAAAATCCAGTGCGACTTGCCCATTTTCTGCAGAGTAAACTCTAAAAGATAAGTCTTCCAAATTCTGCCTCAAGAGCTCTATTATGTCCTTGTCGTCGTCCACTAGAAGAACGCTGTGAGTTATCTTGTCTTTTAAGTTCATGAAATCATTTTAACAGCTATCAAAATTATGTCACTAGAATTATTAATTTGTTTGAACACTCAAACTATTGTAGTATGTGTAAACAAAACTATATTTTCCCGAGAAAAATACCATGTTTAAACAAATATTTTTAATTCTCTCTTTAACACTATTTCAAAATATCGCCTTAGCTGATTTGAGTTCAGAAAGTAATGATCAAAGCCCCCGTTTTGCTATCCATCTACTAGATTATTTGGCCCACGATTATGGTGGAGCAGTTGAGCATGGAAAAGTTGTCTCACCATCTGAGTATTCTGAGCAACAAGAATTTGCCTTAAAAATTTATGAATTAGGTGAAACACTTCCTGAGATAAAATCTAACCAAAAAATTCTTGAGAAAATTGTAAAACTAAAAAAGATGATCGATAACAAAGCTGAAGCTATCGATGTCGCAGTCTTTGCTCGTGATATTCAAAAAGAATTAATCAGTATTGCCAACGTGGCCCTTGCTCCAACTGAATGGCCTTCACTGACAAACGGTCATAAGCTTTTTCAACAAAACTGCATATCTTGTCATGGAATCCAAGGACGTGGCGACGGACCTGCAGGAGCAAAAATGGATCCACATCCGGCCAATTTTCACAAAGAAGAACGCATGAGTCAGATCTCAGCATTTCACTCATATAATACAATTCGCCTAGGCGTCCCAGGCACTGGTATGGCATCATGGAACCAATTTACGGACAAAGAAGTTTGGGATCTTTCCTTTTATCTTATGTCTATTCGTCATGAAAAAACTGCAGCCTCAGCACTTGCTAAATCACTTTCAACTCCTACTAATATTACATTAGAAGAAGCTGCAGGATTGTCTGATGCTGAACTAAAAGAGAAATTGATTGGAAAAGATGACAATGAAAAATTAATGGCGTTGGCCCTCCTTAGAAATAAAGACAATACTCCAAGCGGAGATCAATATATTGGTAAAGCTAAATCACTTCTAGATGACACTCTTGTCGCTTACAATAAAAAAACATCCGATTCAAAAAATGATGCTAAAAATTTAGCCCTAAGAGCTTATCTTGAAGGAATCGAGCCCATTGAGCCAATGATCAAAGCAAACGATCCAAAAATGGTGGTTGCCATTGAAACTCATATGGGAAAAATTCGACAAATTATTGCTGATCAAAATGGCACGAGTGAGTTACTTGCTGGACAAATTCATTTAACAAAAGAATTATTCAATAAAGTTGCTGAGACTATAGAAGCAAAAGAGTTAACTTTTGGAGTTGCTTTCTCAGGCGCCTTCGCCATTATTTTAAGAGAAGGTTTTGAAGCCGTTTTAATCGTACTTACTCTTTTAAGTGTCATCAAAGCTTTTGGCAACACAAGGGCTGCCCTATGGGTTCATGCAGGGTGGAGCTCTGCTCTCTCGCTAGGTTTTATAACTTGGTTTTTATCGGGTTTCTTAATGAAGATGAGTGGAGCTAGCCGAGAAATGCTAGAAGCTGTCACTTCAACAGTGGCCGTCTTTATTCTTCTTTATTTTGGTTTTTGGTTACATCGTCAAACTGAAATATCTCGCTGGAAAAAATTTATTCAAGAAAAAGTTCAAGGAGCTATTGATAATAAAAATCTTTGGGCGCTTTTTTCGATTTCTTTTATCTCGGTTTTCCGTGAAGCATTTGAAACAGTTCTTTTTATACGCGCGCTATGGTTTCAAACAAATGGAGAAGGTAAAAATGCAATTGGATTAGGTCTTGCTTCTGCACTTGGGCTTATTTTTACTTTTTCTTTTATAGCTCTTCGTTATTCTAAAAAAATACCAGTCCGTGAACTTTTTAAAGTCTCTGCAATTATGACTAGCCTACTCGCCTTTATTCTTGCGGGTAAAGCTGTGCATTCGCTGCAAGAAGCAGGTGTCTTGAATTCAACGATGATATCTTGGAATATTCGCTTTGAAACCATTGGAGTATTTCCAACATGGCAAACGCTATGTGCGCAGCTCATTACATTTGCAATGGCCATAATGCTTTTAAATTTAAACACAAAAAAAGCAAGTGTAAAAACTACTTAAAGAAATTCTTTATTAAGTTTTTACAAGAATTTTGTGCTTGAACCATGGCAAGTTTTATCAGATCCATTTTCGTTAATGGATAATCGTATTGGCGATCAGCAATAGAGTGAGCAAGATTTTTCACCGCGCTTTTCATCACGACATCTTTAAACATTTCTGTTTCGCCAATACTCTCCGGTAATTGCTTCAAAAGAAGTGAGCCGCGAGCAAAAGCTCCTAACTTATCTGAGACGAAATAATTCTTCTGCACACACCAAGCAACCCAGTCTTCAGGACCTTTATTAGGATTGAGTTTTAATTCTGCTTCGATATCTTTAATAAGTTTAGCCTTAATGTTGGGATCTTTTGATCCCATTGAGGCCATCAGTCCATCAGTAATTGTTTTTGGTGATTTTAAATAAGCTCCAGCACCTACTAAAATAAAAGCTCGTTGATCTTCTCTTGAAAGAGTCGATGATAGACCAAAGTCATAAAGAAGAATTTTTATTTTATTATCTTCTTCGACCATTACGACACGAAAATTTCCTTGATGAAGGTCAGCATTTAAAAAACCACTTCTAAAAAGCGCTTCTTCAAACCACATGCGAAGCATCTCTTCAGCTACAACTTTTTTTGCTGCAGTATCAGTGAGTTCAGCAAACTTAACTCCACCTGTGACGAATTCTTGAATATGTAAATTTGATTTTCCATTAGGAGCAATAAACACATCTGGAACTTTCATTTCCAGCATACGGTATTTAGGATCTGCACTAATTTTAACTGCACGAGAATAAATTTCATTGGCCATTTTTTGGCGTTCAACTGCAATGCTTAAATCAACTTCGTCATCTAAAAACTTTTCAACACTATCAATAAGTGTAGACATGACTTTAACATCTTCAATACCTTCAGCTTTTAGAAGAGCTTCGTTTTCAGGAACAAATTTTCTCAAAATCATTATATCTTCTTTGCAGCGCTTAGCTACTCCAGGTTTTAAAAATCTAAGGGCCACCTCACGTTCTGTATTATCTTGAATAAGGATTGCCTTATTAACTTGAGCGATTGTTCCAGTTCCTAGTGGTTTTTCAGAGAGCGATTTAATCTCATAACCACCTTTATCTTTAGCAATAATTTCTCTTACTAAATGAGCAGGTACTTGTTTACCATTAGATTCTAAAATCTCCATGAGCTTAGAAAAACTCTCCCCAACTCCTTTTTCCTTTCCTATTTGTTGCAATACTTTTCCAAGCCCTGGCCCTGTATTTTGAAACACAACATTTAAAACTCCTTCTGCTGTCAATTTAGGTCCAGCCGTAACGAGCTCAGACATGATAGTTTTAATCACGTCTGTTGGTAATTGATTAAAATAATAATCCATAAATCTTACAACTAATCGAATTTGAGTATTTTTCAAATCGACTTGACCAGACTTCGCGATCTCAGATCCAATATTACGAATGGCCATCTCGTGCTTTTTTAATTTAGATTCGACCAAGGTTACGACCTTAAGAATTTTTTCATTATCACTTCCTTGAAAATCGACAATGGCATCGAGTTCTTGAAAACTAGGATGTAAATTCAGCTCTGCTCCTAACAACTTCGCAGCGACAACATCGTACTTTGCGCCCATGGCAGCTTTTGATTCAGCTGTCATATTTTTATAAAAAGGAGTCACGATTTTCATCCCTTCTATTAAATCAATTGAAACTTTTGGTTTAGGAAGATTTTCAACTTGTCTGTTTAAAAAGTTAAGCTCATCTTTAAGTGTCCAGATTGGCGCTTTTTTAATGGCAACAAATTCTTTGCCACCTTTTTTTTCCGTACGAATATTCTCTAAAAGTACTGGATAAATTTTATTAAAATATGCAGTGGCATCATTATAAATTTTTATTTTATAAGCATCATCAGAATGAGTGGCCTCAAGTAGATATTTGACTAAATTTTCTTGAACAGTTTTGATTTCGACTTTTCGCGCTTCACTTAGATCAGTCTCGTAATGGGATTTAAATTCTTCAATGACTAGATCAATTTGGGAATTGGCAATTGACCTGGTGGTTTCCTCTCTGCGAGAGTCTACATAAGTAGAGCAAGAAGAAGTAATAAGAGCACTTAGTAGTGCAGCCGATAATACAAAATGATTTAGTGTTTTCATTGAAGACTTATCGGACTAATTCTTTCTCATATTAACAAGTATTGGGCTGTCTGATGCAATTATTTCCACATCGCCAAGACTGACTTTTTCAGTTGGGCTTATTGATATTTCAAAGTGATAGAAGCCAGGAATTAGATTTAGGTCAATCAAACGAATTTCATTGGGAAGTGTGGACCAGTAACGAGTGTCGGCCTTTTCAGATTCTTCAATAAATTTAGCAGCTCCAATATATTGGATAACCGCTGCATTTTTAGCCAAAAAATTATTCTCACCTTTCCTTCCACCACCTAACGCTTTATAGGTTGCGTATGAAGCCGCTATGGCCGTAGCGTGTTTAGCCGCTAATCTAAAACCAACTCGTGTATACGTCCAAGCGGAGCTTTCATAGACCGCTTCTTCTGCGATATCACCCATTGGGTTAACAAGTGGTACATTTTTTCTCAAAACTTCTTTATTATTTTTATCAAAAACAACTAGAATCTGCTCTTGCGGATGATTGGTATTTACTATTTTTGGAAGTTCAAAACCTACACCTACAAATTTGAGAGCAGCACTGGCCACTCCAATTCCTAAAAAAGCTCCACCTGGATTATATGAATTAGGCGTTGGCATTAATCCTAAAACATCAGCAACGAATAAAGCAACCAAAGGCTCTTTTGATAAAAATTCCAAATTATAAAAACTTTTATCCGCAACCTTTTCAGCGATTATTCCTTTTTCCAAAATAAGGGTTACTGGAGTTTTGATATCTTTAAGTAATTTTTTGGATTCTTTTTTTGATAAGCGTTCAATATTATCAGTTAAATATTCTTGAATATTTTTTTGTAAGTCTGATTCAACAATATATTTTTTTTTCACTTCTGTAGTTGTTAGATTTGCCAGTTTGCTGAAGTCTTCTTTGAATGTCTTATAATTAAGATTAAAAGTTGGATATGTATTGTAGTTTTTAAAGAGAACATCTCTCGCGTCTTTATAGAGTTGAAGAGCAATTTGACGGTCTTCTCTGGTCTCAATCATTTCGTGAATTTTAGCTCCGTAAATTTTCAAGAGTAGATCATTCTTATAAACACTTTTACCCAAGCGCTCTTCTTTGATCGTAGCTAAAAAACTATCCCACGCAAGGACTTCAGCTCGAGCGCGAAAAAGATCCTCGCGGCTTTTAGTTTTTTGGTAAGATAAGATTGCATTTAGAGAAAGATAAAAATGCAACATCGAGCGCTCATAGATTTCCCCATAGAACACATCGAAATTATCATTGAGTAGAGTTTTTTCAGCTTTTTTTGAAGCACTTACCGTATAGAGCTGATCTGAAAGATTTCTGGCTTCATCAAGGGCCTTTGATGAGTTTTCTAAATCACCTTTGGCATGAAGAAGCATTCCTTTTTCCATCAAAGCTAAAAGCCTTTCATCTTTATCCATATAAAATTTAGATTTCTCTAAAAATTGCAATCCTTGATCGTAAGATCTGGTTTGATAGAAAGTTAATAATTCCTTCCGATCCTCCCGGCCACCGCTAGAGCAGCCTTGGAGAATGAAAGAAAGTGCTATAAGAAAAAAGAATGCTTTTAGGTTATTCACTAAAATGACTACCAACCCATACTTTTCTTTTCAGAAAATTTAGAAAGCTTCGCTCTACTTCTGAAGATCTCTAAACCAGATTGAATATCAGTAATGCGAAGATTGATAGAGTATTGTTTAATTGTTTTTCCATCACGACTTTCTGGTTTCATATAAACGTTACCAAAAATAATCAGGTCAGCACCCGTTTGTTTCCCAACTTTCTTAGCCGTCTTAGGATCAACCATCCCATCATTTTGATATGTGATTTCTTTTAACAAGGCTCCACGAGATTCAGCGTCAACTAATGTGAAATCTCCTTGCTTTGAAATTTCATTTAATAATTCATCGTTAATGTCGTTGATTGGAAAGTAAGCTTCAGCTGTTAAGTTTTGCACTTCACCAACAAAAATTTTTAATTGTTTTCCGTGCTCCATCATATAACGGCGAAGTCCCTTATGCTCACTCATCTCTTTCATGGCATCGCGGATTACTTGTTCTGTATCAGCTTGTACCCACTGATCCGTAATAGTAAGTGCTTTTTCATCAGAAGTTTTATTGTCCACTCGTTGTGCTTTAAAAGATCCGCAGCTTGCTAAACTAAGTAGGACCATCAACATTGCTAAATGTTTCATTTTTTGTTTCTCCGTAAACAATTTGTATTAATTAAATTTCACCTTTTCTTGCTTTAATAAAGTTTTCAGAAACATTTTGAAGAGCTTTTTTTACATTTTCTTTTGCTTCTGGATCATCTACCTGCTTCACTACGAAACTTGCGGCCTCATCTACTGATTTTTTTAAACGCTCTCCTTCCATACGAATTAGAACTGAGCAAGTGTACGCTTTAAAATCTTCTTTTGCGCCCATGCTCTTTTTGTATTCTCTTTGCTCCCAATAAGTTTTTACAACTGCAGCTCCGTGAACCATTGACTGGATTTTTTCAGCCAGAGTATTTTCCATATATTCTTTCAAGGGTGAAAGCTTAGGATTGTTTAAATCAACTGAAGCATTTCCTTCTTGAGTTGTTCCCAACGTTTTTTCAATATAAGTTGTGATTTCGCCGGCGATATCTACGCGAGCATTAGCTTTAGCGATGTCACAAGCAGCTCCGCGAGTCACTTTTGGTTCAGACTCATAAGAGAAGAATCTGTTTTTATCAGTGTCTTTTTCATTTTGTTTTGCCCAAACTTCTGCGTCTTCAATCCATCCCGGACGAAAGTTGGAACTAGCATCGCGCACTTCGTATTCTTTTTTAATTTCTGTGTGCTTAACATCTTCAACTGGACGTTCAACGACCGCTGCTTTTTTTGCACTAGAGCAAGCCACTAGAGTTAAGAGAAAGACACTTGTTAGAATTTTTTTCATCGTACATCTCCTGTTTATTTATCAATCTTCCATTTTTATGGTTGTTAACTGGTCCATGGTTTCTTGGAAGGACTCTTTAATTTCTGGTGCTGCTTTTTCAATGGCCTGTTCTGCGTTTCTTGCTACTTGTTCACTAAGAGCAGACATCTTTCCCATTACGGTATTGTCGCTATTAAGCAACTCTAGTCTTAAGGTTACATTCAATTTTTTAAAACCTTCCACATTGAAGTATTCTTCTTCTGTCTGAAGTTCAGAGCGAAGCGTATATTTCGGAAGATTTTTTTTAGCAACGATCACAATCTTTAAAGGGGATAATGTATCGATCAAGGTATGCGATAATTTAGTAGGAAGTTTTCTTCCTTTGGTTTGCATGGCCATTTTTAGCGGCTTCAGTTTATTGATTTTTCCCAACACTAGATCTTTTTTTATTTTAAGTATAAGTGGAGCGTCAGAAACAAGAGAGTAGCGCTCACCGTAGGCTTCAATTAAAGTTAAATTTTTTAAAATTTTCGGGAATGTAAAACGAGAATTAAGTTCGAATGCTTTAGCATTGACGTTATCGAGTTCATCAATTTTATCTTTTAGAAGTTTTGCAGTTTTTTTGCGGTCTAAAGTCATTAAGACATAAGTATGACTTCCTATTTCTTCTTGCTTTTTAATTTCTAGACCAGAAATCAGTTCACTTGTTTCTTCACTTACTGTTTTATTGGTCCATTCATTAAAGGTTCCACTTGCAGCGCTGGCTCCTAATTGCTCTGAGGAAGTTGAGATAAGGGATTTTGATTTAACTCTTGTTTGAAAAAATTTTGCCACTTCACTTCGAGCTTCGGCCAATGCATCGGCGAGGGTCTCCCCATCACCAACGGCACATAAAAATTCTCGCTCACAACCAGGATTAGCTTTCACATAATCCGAAAACCATTCTGGGCCAGCGGCATAAACTCCCATTGGGAGAAGACACGAAAATATGAGTAAAAATTTCATACAGGTAAATGCTAGCCGAAAGATAACCGTCACACAATGAGGATTCTGTCACGTGTACGCCCTTTGCGTATGTAAAGATTACTGGAACATGACTTCCTGCTAGAGAATTATAGTCGGTTAATATACAAAACATCTCAACAGCAAGATAAGCAGAGGGAAATATGAAAAAAGTCATCTTCGCATCGTTAATGGTAGCCGCTACTACGGTAAACGCTTCAGACATCATGCTCTCAAAAACAATTAAACCAGACTTAAGATCAAAAATAGAACGTGACTTAAATTTAATTGAGGCTTTTAAGTTCAAAAGTGATGCTAATCCAGAAACTCTAAAAGTTATGGGTTTATCAAGCTTAAACGCACAAACAGTGACAGAATGGTTGAATGCCAGAGTTAATTATATTATTTCAGAAAATGCTCTTTCTTTTTTTAACTTGCTCATAAAGCGTGTCGTATTTGTTGAAACAAAAAATGTAGATTTTCCTAATTCTAAAATTATCCCCTACTCAATGGACAAACAAATCGTTCAAAATGGATTAAATGCTGAAGGCGGCTTCACTGTCATGTCGAATATCGGGTCAGCACTTTACCTAGCTGGTAAACAACAGAGCCAAGTCTATGGAATGAAGGTGTCTCGAGGATTCTTACATAAATCAGAAAAAGTTGCTGTAACAAGTCCGCGTGCTGGAATCATTCAAATCGGAGAAGGATTGTTTGCTCAAGAATTAACTGTGAACAAAGAAAATCCAGATGCTCTTGCAAATTCTATTTTTAGATTGGGGACATTTTTTCACGAAGCTCGCCATAGCGATGGAAATGGGAAGAGCTTAAGCTTCATGCATACCAACTGCCCAGAAGGCCATGACTACGCAGGAATGCCAGCTTGTGATGAAAACCTTAATGGTCCATATACTATTGGAACTCTAATGATGGCCGAAATGGCAAAAGCTTGTGATGAAGACTGTTCCGAAAAAGATAAGGAGACTCTTAAGATGTTGGTCTTAGATAGCGCCAGCAGAATTATGAAGATGACCCATAAAGGTGAGAAAGCAACTGCTTGGGATGCATCACCAGAAAGCCTTTAACCTTAACTTTTCTAAAATATTGAAACTTAGAGGCTTGATTTAATTAATCAAGCCTTTTTTATTTCAGCCGATCTTTTCACTAAAGTATTGCCCCTAAGCCACCGATAGAGAGGACGAAAGCAAAATCTAATTGAAGGAAAATTCATGAAAGCTTTATTTGTAATATCTGTCATCGCTGCTTCTAATTTTTCAACATTAATGGCAAAAGATTTAAGTCCATATGAAGACACATATATTGTAGCTTTAAATAAAGATTATAAAGAGGCAAATTTTAATCAAGAAATGAAAGTCACGTATTTGACGAAACTCTTAGAACAAGAACAAATTGCTTATAACGACAAAATAACTTATTTAGAAACAGAGCTTAGAAAAACAAAAGACCGTTTAATTGAAAAATCACTTATTCAAGAAAAAATTGAAGAAGTTATGAAAGAGAAATATAGCGCAGAAGCAACCTTCTATAAAAAGGAATTAGCTTATAAGACAAAATCGCTTCTTGAATATCAGAGACAAATAGAAAAAATGAAACCTTCTGAAGATATGCAAAACATGATCAAAATTAATACAGCTTTATCTTCTGAATTAAGAAAGCAAGAAGACCAGCTTGCTATATTCCAACTTAAACAAGTTGAGAGTATGCCCGGAACTTCGCGTTCTGCCCGCTTACCGGCCAGCGTGAAAGAAGAGAAATAGAAGTCCAAATATATGCTTAATACTAAAGGCAAGCTCGCCAAGAACAGGGAGCTTGCCTTTTTTTATTGCCACTTTTTGGGATTTTCTAATTAACTAAAAAATACTGAAAAATAGCACCTAAGTTCCGAGAAATCAGCTCAAATTCTCTTTTCTCCACTACTTCATTGAAGCAGCCTCATAATTCTTTAGAATGGAGATAATCAACTGAGGTTTTGTCTGTAGCACGTCTGCCGTTTAGAACAAAATCACTCACTAATAAAAAAGAAATCAATTATGAGAACACTCTCTATTATGGCCTTTGCCAGCTTTTTGATTCTTTGGGGTGTCTACACTTTTTTAAAAGATGACGCCGCCTCAAATACCCAGTCGCACGCCAGTCGAGGAAACTCAACTAATACCTATCAAGATGCAAGTGATTCACTTTTAACTCAGAAAAAACGTCGCGAACTCGATAAGATTGGTACCGTTATCAATGAAGATAACGCTCAATTAAACCCTGAGACACGCGAAGAAATTAAAGTGGCTAAAAAGGTTTATGATGGAAATCAAAATCTAAAAGAAAAACAGGCCATGCTTGAACAAAGCTTTTTAGACAAAGCTAGCAGCGTAAAAGATACTAAACATTTGCAAGAAGAAATTATTGAGATGAAAAACAAAATGAAGTTAGATGTAGCCAACACAGAGAAGTGGGATCCTAAGTTCATTTATTATTTAATGATTCAAGAAAATTATACTTATGCTGAAATCAATCAAATTAAATCACTTTCTGAAAATGGATTAAATCCAGAAGAAATAAATTATATAACTGAACTAATCAAAGAAGATGCATTTAAAGAAAGAATCCAAGCTTTCAAAAGCCAAGGTGATTCTGGACGAGCGATTGCTTCTCTTAAGAAAAAACCTAAAGAGAAAGACGATTTCATAGACGATCCTACAACTGGGGGGGCGAGCATGGAATCTAAATTAATCGAAATGAATTACAACCAGGATGAGAAAGAGGAAATGGTCTATGGAAACAGCCAACAATAATAATAAAAATAACAACATCATTTCTAGAAATAATAATTACGAGGGTCCTATGTCAACAACTAAAAAAAGATTACCGATAGTTAGCCTTTTCTTAAGAGAGAAAAAATTCTTAATCAATGTAGATTTTCAAATTCAATTCATTGCCTCGCTATTGTTAATCTCCATTGTTTCAATGTCGATTATATACTTGGCCAATGATTATTTTTTCCATTCTTATATGGCAAAAGGGCAGGCCCTGAACTTGCCACCAGATCATCCATTCTTCTTAATGATCCATGAGCAAAAACAATTCATGACAAAAGTATTTATAGCCGTTGCAGCTAGTATTTCAGGCATTGCGATTGTTTGGGGACTCTTCTACTCTCACAAAATTGCTGGGCCTCTCTACCGTTTACAACGTTATTTTACGGATGCAGCAGCTCAGAACTCACAATTGCAAAGTAAAATTTATTTCCGTGATGACGACTTTTTCCAAGAAGTTCCAGCATCGATCAACTTATACATTGATAGCGTAAAGAACGAAAAAAATAATGAAGAGCAGGATTCACAAAAATCTGCTTAAGGAACTTAGTCCCGGAACTCTTGGAAATTCGATTTGATATTTTCTAGTTCGACTTGTTCAAAATAGAGTGATGGCGTAGATCCCCACAAAGCATGGGGCCACGCTCGGTCATTTTCATAACGGGCAAGAACATGAATATGAAGTTGACGAACAATATTTCCAAGAGTCCCGATATTAAGTTTAAAAGGCTGATAATAATTTTTTAAAAATTCAGAAACAATAGTTACTTCTTCCATCAGCATACAAAGCTCTTCATGAGATAAATCTATCAATTCAACCGCATTAATTTTTCTCGGCACTAAAACAAACCAAGGATTTTCTTTGTCGTTTTTCACATAGAGTTTAGAGAGCTCAAGGTCTGCAATAAGGTACGAATCTTTTTCAAGTGCCGGGTCAACTGCAAATTGCTTCATTTTAAAATCCTAAGGTTGAAGTCTTGAGACTTCCCAATTATTATTTTTTAATTCAAATAAAAAACGATCGTTCAAGCGATTTTCCCCATACAAGAAAAACTCCATCTCGTAAGGATCAACCAAATACCCGCCCCAATTATCTAAAAGTGGAATGTCTCTCCCTGCAAACTGTTGTACCGCTTTTGCAAATTTTAATTCCAAAGTTTTTTTGTCTTCAATTGGAGAACTCTGGGCCGATATATAAGATGCGATCTGACTATCACGGTCTCTGGAGTGAAAATAGACTTCTGAATCTTTTTTGCTCATTTTTTCAACTTTCCCATGGATCCTCACCTGCTTCTTTGAAACATGCCAATAAAAGTTTAACGCAATTTCAGAATTATGATTTAAATCATTTGATTTGGGACTTAAATAATTTGTATAGAAAACGAATTTATTATTTTGGATTCCTTTTAGCAGGATATAGCGAGAGCTCGGTCGTTTATGCGTAAAATCATAAGTAGCAACAGACATCGCCTGCGCATTTTGCTCAACTTTAATGGCCTCATTCAGCCAAACATTAAAAGTTTCAATTGGGTTTTTTGTTAGAGAATAGATACTTAAGTCTTCCATAATATAGTTGCCTTGATTGAGATTTGATATTTATAGACTTTACTATAAGGCTTTTCACATTAACCTTGAAAGAAGAAAATGAGTTTTTAAATATGAAAAAAATCCATATACCAATCGAGGACGACGAAGAAATTCTGCGGTATTAACGAAGGCAATTTACCTGGCACTGATACAGTCGATCGGTTTTTATTCAGGGGAATTTTTCAAAGTTTTATAAAGAGGCTGAATCTATTTTCGCTTGAGACAAATAAGTGTTTCAAAATGAGCGGTGTAAGGAAACATATCAAAAAGCTGCAAACTCTTTATTTGGTATTGCTCGCTTAATTCTAAAAAATCTCTTTGCAAGGTTTGTGCATTACAACTGGAATAATAAATAAATTCAGGATCGATTTTTTTAATAAAACCAATGATATTAGAATTTAGACCTCTTCTTGGTGGATTTACTAATACTGCGGCAAACTTACGTGGGTTTATTTTTAAATAATCTTCTACATCCAAGGCATGAAAATCTATTTTAGATTCATTGATCAAGACAGATTCTTTGGCGCAGGCAATGGCCTCTTTTGAAATCTCAACTCCAGTCACATCCTCGCACCAGCGATTGGCATAGAACGAGAAGGCTCCTACGCCACAATAGAGATCAATTAAGGATGTAGGTTTATCTTCCCTCACCTCTTTGGATATTGCATCGTAAAGGCGTCTAGCTATTTCTGGGGTGACTTGAAAAAAGCTTCTGGCCCCTAATGCCAATTGAAATTCGTCGAATTTATGAATAATTACTTTTTGTTCAGTAAGAATTATTTCTTCTTCTCCTTCAATAATGGCCTGATGAATTGGTTGAATATTCGCAGTCACAACTTTCACTTCTGGCAGTTTTTGGCCTAGCTCTAAACTTAATTTGCGTAATCGATCCATTGATTCTTTGGAACGCAAAACAAATCTTACCAAAAACTCTTCGCTGCTTTTAGAGATGAGAAGATATTTTAATTCTCCTCTTTTGGTTTTTAAATCGTAGGGTATGATCTGGTATTTATTTAAAAGATTTTTTAGAACTGGAAGCAAATCATTTATTCCAGCAAAATGTAGTGGACAAGTCTCTAGGGCTTTTCCACTCCCCTCTTTAGTTGTAAAACCAAAAGTTATTTGATCTCCTTCATAAAAAACGGCAAATTTCGCTTTAGAACGCGATCCACTGCAATCATTTTCTAGTGTCACGGGATCTTTAAAAGCTTTTTTATCCAATGGAAAAAGTCGTTCTAGAGCAAGTTGTTTGAAAGCAATAGTTTCTGCGTAACTTTTATCTAAAAGTTCGCAAGAGCGGCAATGGGAGCTTTGAAAGAAAGAACATTTCATATATATTAAGATTGATTCTAGCACAATTTAACCGGGAAATGGGTATGAATTATACATTGATTGGCTCTTTCACTTCACCTTACGTAAGAAAAATGAGAATTCTACTTTTTACTTTGGGAACTTATGAATTTAAATCCATCAATTATTTAGAACAAAAAGACTCTGATTACCTAAAATCAATAAACCCTATCAATCAAATTCCCATCCTACTCGACGGAGAATCAAAAATATTCGACTCCCGAGTTATTTATAATTACTTGGCTAAAAAGCATCATATAAAGCCACTATCAATAGACGAGGAAAATATCCTTTCAGCCATTGATGCGGCCCTAGATACCTCAATTAATCTCTTTTCGCTTCGTCGCGGGGGATTAGATATGAATGCTGAAAATCAATATATCGAGCGCCAAAAAGAGCGTGTCCCAATGATATTAAATTACCTCAATCCATGGGTTTCAAAACTAGAAGCGAAAAATTCTGATCATTGGAATTTCTTAACGATGAGTCTTTATAGTTATCTTTATTGGTTAGAATACAGAAATCTGATGGACTTGAACGACTTCCCGATTCATAAAAAATTCTTACACGATTTTAAAAACGCGCCTGGGGTGTTTGAGACAAATCCGCCACCAGTTTAAGCAGCATTTTTTTCGGCGTTGTTTTTCTTTTCTTGCATAATATCTTCAAGCTTCATACTGCTTAAGAATTCAGAGAATGCCATCCAAATTGCTAAGCCGTTGAGGTCTTTGATTTGAGGTGGCAAATATTTGGGCAGAGTAATAACACCTTCTTTATGAAATTCATAAAGCACAGGAAGATCTTCAAGGGTGGCTTTACCAGCAAATAAGAATGGAATTAAATCGGCCCGTCCTTCTTTAATAGTTGAACGCAAAAAATTATAGATCATTACAAAACCTTTTAGGTATGCAATGTCTTTAGTAAATGGTGACCCACCTTCTAAGTTTGCTCCTCTAAAAATCCTTCCGGCATTCCGAATTGCCTGAATATCACTTTGACCTTTCTCGCGGTAAAACTCGATAACTTCTAATAAATTAGCTCCGTCTTCAGCTATCTTACAAGCCAGCATTCGGTCATTTAATCTTTTTGCTCGTCTAGGAAAAAGGGCAAAATTAAAAAGCTCCATGGTTACAGCAAGACCCTCTTGCGTTACGGTTGAGCAAGGAGGTCCTTTAGATAACCATTTTGCATAAGGTTGATCGAGACCATTAAGAGTTGTCCCTAAATGCACCCATCCTTCATGTACTTCAAAGGTATCGAGGTCACGAGGTGAAAACATCATTCCATTTTTTATTTTTATATAATCGGCACCTGCCGATGCATCAGAAATAATACCATCCGATAATTTAACTTTGATATTTTCACCGACAAAGTATTTCTCTAAGCGCGCGCGCAGCTTATCGACGACCATTTCTGCCGTCATATTCTTTTCATACAAAGCGCCTAATTGAGATTCTTCAAGAGAGTTAAGAAGTTTATCCATATTACTTGCGAGATCAGATAATTTTGTTTTCCCATCGTTCATAATTTCATTGGGAGACCCATAAAGTTTTTTAGAATAATCATAAAACTCTGCTTTCCCGCGCTTCATCAACATACGAACAACATCTTCATATTGTTTGCAGTTTCTTATTAAAATATCACCCAAAGGATCACCGCCCCCTAGATCATTTGTAATCTTTAAGCGCAATTCTTTAAATTCTTGTAATTTTTTTTCAGGATCATATTTAAGTGGGCGAAGACCGTAATCTATTTTAGGAAGTTCTTTGAATTTAGATTTGATAAGTGCAACTTCTATTTCCTCATTCCATTTTACAGCATCTAGAATTTGAATTGGTTTTTGCGCTTGATTTAAAAGCAAAGAAAGGTCTAATATTTTATTTTTATATTTTAAATCACGCACGATTCTATTTACTCCTGTCACTTGGGCTAAAAACTAAATTGTATCCACTACCCCAGAATTTTTTATCTTTTTCTACGCTTGTCGAAGGTCCTTTAACAACGTCTGCTTCAAGTAAAAAATACGAATTTTCCACTTTGGGTTTAGTTAATTTTAATTCAATAATTTGTTCTTCCCCTTCTGCTAGTGCTGGAAGTTTTTTTAAGTTCAGATCAATTTCATAATCTTCAAAGACAGTGATATTTATTATACAGCCAACAACTAAAGAACCATTTGGAGACAATGGGTTAGCTCCCACGAACATCTTCCCACATTCAGTGTGCCCATTTTTAAATTTCAACGACACTTTTGTTGGTGTTTCTTTAGTACGTTTTAAGTGAATAACATAAGGGACATTATTTTTATAATTAAATGCCCTATCAAGAGCTTCTTCCTTATTTTTTAATTCGACCCTTTTATCAGGCTCAACTGTTTTAATACAATTTGTGCAACCGGGATCAATCGTACCTGATTTTTTCAAATCGTTTTGAACATCATTAATTGCATTAATCATTTCAGAATAATTCTCAGGCGCCTCACTCACGGCATAAAGAGATTGTGAGTGGGTTGCGATCACGTAACTTAGAATTAAAATCAGAGTTTTCATTATAGACTTATCGGTTAGATCAGACATAAACTTGAACTAATCTGTAAGATTCTCTCCCCTGCATTTCCCATGGAATCTCTCTAAACTATGAAAAATAGAAACGGCTCCTATAAAAAAATTCTACTGGATTCCCCGGCCCTTCGGGCCCATGGCGATTATCTTAGAACAAATATTGCGTCCCTCCATGATTTGGCTATAACCGCACAGGATTTTACTGCTATTTACGTGCTGCTTTTTTTAAGAATAAAACATCCAAAAAATTGGCTTCAACAAAAATCTTCAGTTTCAGAAGTTAAACTGGGCATAGACCTTTTAACCAATATTCCTGAAGGTTTTAAGTTTTCAAATTGGGAAAAAGAAAAATTAAAAGGTGTCACTACATATGATTTGTTTGCACATTTTAATTTAAAAGGTATTCCTCTTTCAATTAATCGCACAATGATGAATTGGTATGAAGAAAAATGGAATATTGAAATGCTTCATCATATTCCTTCATCGCTAGAACTCTTATCATTACAGGTAAAAAACACTCGTTGCATAACGGTAATAACCCATCCTACCAAAGTTGACCTTTTGGTTTTAGGAACTCGCGATCCGTTAAGTTTTGTGCTTCACGATCTTATGCATGCGGATCAATTCTTTAGTCAGATTAATTCACAAAAAGGACAACTGGGTTTTTATCAATTGCTCTATAAAAATTATAACCGACCTTTGCTAAAATCTATATTGAAAACGGATTCTGAATTTAAAAAAGAATTCGAATATGTAGCTTCTGATATGAATGCTTATGTTATTCACCTCTTTAAATGCTTAAAGTCTTCCATTTATCGCACATCAAAAAATTCAGAATTTTTTGATGAAGTTTTATCTTGGTGGGAAATGAATGAAGCTGAAAAAACCGCTTCTCATCATTTAAATACTCCAATCTTTGATTCAGCAGACGAATTAATTTTAAAATCATTTTTTGAAAAAAATCAGGAGATAATCAAATGAAAAATATATTAATCATAAATGGAAGCCTAGGCGGTAGAAATGGAAACACTTCGGTTCTAATTAAAGACGCACAAAAATATTTAGGTCAGCATCAAGCCAATATCGACACAATACACTTAGAAGAATCAGAAGATGCAATCGCTGGAAAGCTTGCATGGGCCAATGGATTTATATTTACTTCCGGCACCTATTGGGATAGTTGGGGAAGTCCCATGCAAAAATTCTTAGAGCAAACAACCCAGTATGAAGCCAGTGATCTTTTTTTATTTAAACCGGCCAGTGTCATGATCAGTATGCACTCTGTTGGCGGAAAAAGTATTTTATCGAGACTCCAAGGCGTTTTAAATACTATCGGTATTGCGATTCCTCCCATGAGTGGACTTGTCTATTCTTTATCTACCCACTTAGCGATGAATTCAAGCGATAATAGTTTTAACGACGATTTCTGGAGTCTGGAAGATATTGAAGTGATTGTGCATAATTTAATGACAGCTGTTAACAAAAAGCATGATTATAAATCTTGGCCGGTCGATAGAAAGGATCCTAAACGTAAATGGCTGTAGGTTAATATGTCGAAATGGTATTTCTCTTTAAGTATATTATTCGTTTCATTTTCAATTTGTGCTCAACCACTTGTCTCAACTTATAGTGCTAATGCTGTTGATAAAAATGGAAATATTCAATATACAGAAAATTACGAACTTACAAAAAATGAAAAAGGCGAAAGCTTAAAAATTAAAACAACTTACTTAAATCTAGCTGGTAAAAAAATTGCAGAACTAGAAAGTGATTTTCAAAATGATCCTTATATCCCGGAAACAGTTTTTACAGATTTCAGATTTAACGAAAAACAAACATTACATTACGATCCCAAATCTAAGATAATTCAGATGAAACTATTAGATATGAAAACAGGTAAATTTCAAGAAAAGAAATTAAAACGTGAAGACAATATGGTATCGGGGCAAGGATTTCATAATTTTATTTTAAAAAATTTTGAATTAGAAAAATCAGATATTAAATTTATCGTTCTCTCCAAACTTGATTTTTTCTCCTTCAAACTAGAAAGCTCTAGCAGCGAGACTCCTTCCAATAAAAGATTTGTACTTAAAATTTCCAACTGGTTATTGCGTGCCATGGTTCAACAAATTACCGTGGATTATCGCATTAACGATAAAACCTTGCTCAAGTTCGCGGGACTTACTAATATTGAAGCTGATAATCGCGACTCACAAATTTTAACAATTCAATACCCCCTGTAGAGGAAAAAATGGTTTCAGAAATATTTGATCCAAAAGCCTGGAGCGAAATTCCAGGGTTCAATTTTAAAGACATCACATATCACAGAGCAAATGACCAAGGAACAGTAAGAATCGCCATCAATCGTCCGGAAGTCAGAAACGCCTTCAGACCAAATACTGTCGACGAACTCTATCTTGCTCTTGATCACGCACGCGTATCTGCTGACGTTGGAGTTGTTCTTCTAACTGGAAACGGACCTTCTCCCAAAGATGCAGGCTGGGCATTTTGCTCAGGTGGTGATCAACGCATTCGCGGAAAAGATGGATATAAATACGAAGGGGCCGACAGTAACGGAACCGGCAACTCTAAAGTTGATCTGGCCCGGCTAGGAAGATTGCATATTTTAGAAGTGCAAAGACTCATTCGCTTTATGCCGAAGATTGTTGTGGCCGTTGTTCCTGGTTGGGCCGTGGGTGGCGGACACTCGTTACATGTTGTTTGCGATTTAACTCTCGCTTCAAAAGAGCATGCTATCTTTAAACAAACTGATCCTGATGTCGCAAGTTTTGATTCGGGTTATGGATCAGCCTATCTAGCTCGTATGGTTGGCCAAAAGCGCGCTCGTGAGATTTTCTTTTTAGGAAGGAACTATAGTGCTCAAGAAGCTTTTGATATGGGTATGGTAAATGCAGTTATCCCTCACAAAGATTTAGAGCGGGTTGCTCTAGAATGGGCTGCTGAAATGAATTCAAAATCACCAACGGCCATGAGAATGTTGAAGTTTGGATTTAATATGATTGATGATGGTTTAGTAGGTCAGCAATTATTTGCTGGAGAAGCAACTCGCCTTGCCTACGGAACGGATGAAGCCGTGGAAGGAAGAAATTCATTTGTTGAAAAACGCCCGCGCGATTTTTCTAAATATCCTTGGCATTACTAAAATATTTCATAACCCAAATAGGTCCAATAAGAAGGAAAAAAATATCTTTGAAAAAGGATGGTTTTTTTCCTTCAATCTTGTGCCCAACAAATTGAATAATCCAAGCAATCACAAAAAGAAAAAAGCATAGTACAAAAAAATGTGGTCGCAGTAATTCTAAAATAATGACTTGAACTAAAATAAAAAAAGCCATAGAAAAAAAAACTCTCATATTTTTCAATGTTGCATAAAAAATTAAAGCACCAATTATGCCCACTGTGCTTGCATCTAACCACAACGGCCACGACTCTGGAACGGGTAGGGCCTTTAATAAACCAAGTACACTAAACATAATAACGGGCACACAAATTTTGTGGATAATTTGGTTGGTACGATTTTGATGAGACTCTGAATACTGACTTAAATAAACGTTTAAACGATCCATTTACTTACTCCAAGAGTTTATCAATCTTTACTTCAGAAATGTGATCGAAACGATCAGTGATTTTTCCCGTAGTGATATGGATTTCTCGCACATCTTTACTAACTGTATCGATATGTGAAGCCAGAGCATCCCAACGTTTTTTATAACGACTAAACTCATCTGCAAGTTTATTAAGCTCTTGATGAATAACGTTTGTGTATTTACTTCGTTCAATATTGTTTAGAACTACTTGAACAGTAGTAATCATCGCCATAAAAGTTGTTGGCGATGTAATCCAAACTTTTCTTTGGTGAGCATATTCAATAATATCTCCATGGTAAGCATAGAGTTCCGCAAAAATGGCTTCTGCCGGTAAAAAAAGAACAGCTTGGTCAGCAGTCACGTCACGAATAATATATTTATTGGCGATATCATCAATATGTTTTTTTAAATTCTGTTTAAAATCTCGAACGAATTCTTTTCTTTCAAGATCAGTGTATGTGGTATCGAACATTCTTCTAAAGTTTTCTAACGGAAACTTTGAATCGACAACGAGACTTCCAGTAGGCTGAGGAAGAAAAATAATTGAGTCGCACTGAGTGCCATTTGGAAGTTTATATTGCAATTGATAAACTTTATCATTTTTATCACCAAAGACAGAACTCAAGACTTGATTTAATTGCACTTCACCAAAGATCCCGCGGCTTTTTTTATCAGTAAGAACGTCTTGGAGTGAAACAACATTGTTTGAAAGAGATTCAATCTTCTTTTGAGCCTCATCAATTTTAGCTAATCGTTCAACTACATTATTAAAAGTTTCGTTCGTTTTTTTAAATCCTTGATCGAGATTTTCTTGAACCTTGGTTGAAATTTCATTTAATTTAGTTTCAAGGTCCCTGTTAATTTTTTCATTCATTAAAAAAAGCTGATCAGAAATGCCTTGTTGGAATTTCGTAATTCGCTCAGAAATAGTTTGGGTATTTTGATTTTGCTCTAATGTGATTCTTCTAAATTTTTCTTCGATAATTTCTGAGACTTGAAATTTTGTAATTTCTTTTTGTCCTTCAAATTTTTGAATCATGATGGTTTCTAATTGAACGATTTTATCTGAAACAGGACGAAAAGAATTAGAAATTTCAGATGTTAGAAAACTAAAATCGATCTTTCCCATTTTAATAAAAAGAATGCCGCTTAAAGCAATATTTACGATAATTAAAACTAGCAATAAACCTGTCATGATATCTCCTCAATTATGAGGAAATCCTAGCATGATTTAATAGGCGCGTGAACGACTAGTTAGAAATTTAAAGCAAGTTTGTTAAAGGTAAAAAAATCACTATTCAAATAATCGTAGTAACTTAAAGGCCATTTTATTCAAGGCACTTGAGTAAGGAGGGTAATAGAGAGGAAGAAGTGAAAATTTTCTTTCACGCAGTACCGATTTTTCATGGGAAAACGCTTTAAACCCAAAATGACCGTGATAACTACCTTGCCCTGAATGTCCTACACCTCCAAAGGGTAAGCGTGGATTTGCCAAATGGATGATGACTCCATTAACAACGACCCCACCTGAAGAAGTTGAGCTAAGGATGCTTCTTATGAATTCTTTTTTATTGGAGAAAACATAAAGTGCCAATGGCTTTGGTCCAGATTGGATATACGAAAGAACATTCTCAATATCTTTGTATAAAATGATGGGCATTATTGGTCCAAAAATCTCATCTTCCATTATTGGACTTGTAAGTGTCGTTTCTAATAAAATAGGAGGTAAAAAATAATCATCGCTAGAGGTTAAATCCCCTATTAAATCATTTTCTTTTTCAATTTTTTTTGTCAGCCGATTAAAACTTCCAAGATCAATTAGTCTGGCAAAATCTGAATTATTTTTTCTCTCTATCGAGTTTTCACCATAACTTTTTGCGACTTGTCTTTTAAACTGTAAAATAAAAGTATTTTTTAATTCTTCAGGAATAAAAAGATAATCGGGAGCCACGCAAGTCTGGCCTGCATTTATGTATTTTCCCCATACAAGTTTTTCTACCGCCTGCTCAAGGTTAACGTCACGGTCAAGAATAACTGGGGATTTTCCACCTAATTCTAAAGTGACAGTTGCTAAATTTTTAGCAGCGGCAATCATGACTTTTTTCCCTACATTTGTACTTCCGGTGAAAAAAATATGATCAAATGGTAGCTCAAGTAATTTTTCGGCTACGTCCACTTCTCCTAAAACCATGGCCACTTCATTTTCATTAAAAACAGCTTCAATAATTTCTTTAAGAATGACTCCGGTGTGGGGAGTTTTTTCAGATGGACGAGCGATTACACAATTCCCCGCCGCTACAGCAGCAATCAAAGGATTAATCAATAGAGCAAAGGGATAATTCCATGGGGAAAGAATTAAAACAATTCCTCGAGCCTCATAATGAATTTCAGAACGTGATCCAAGTAAAGTAATAGGAGTTGAAACTCTTTTTGGTTTCATCCAACATTTTAAATATTTTGCAGCAAAATTTATTTCATCTAATACAGTGTGAATTTCTGTTAATTCACTTTCTGCGTAGGGCTTTTTAAAATCTTTAAAGATGGCGAGTTTAACATCTTCACGTCGTCTAACTATTTCATCTTTTAATTTTTTTAATTTTTTTATTCGCTCAAAGGCTGAACTCCGAGAAATATTCCAACGATTATTTTTCTGTAAATCAAAAAGAGCATTTAAATCATTCATCGACAATTCCATTTAGTTGCGTAAAACATGGCACATATAACCTTCTGGATTTTTCATCAGATAATCTTGATGATAGTCTTCCGCTGAATAAAAATGTGAAGCAGGAACAACTTGGGTAACTACCGGATTAATAAAAACTTTAGACGCTTCAATTTTTTTAATAACATCTAAAGCTGAATTTTTTTGATCTTCATCAAAATAAAAAATGACTGATCGGTATTGTGTTCCAATATCGTTGTGTTGACGGTTGAGTGTCGTTGGATCATGCAGTCTAAAAAAAACATCGAGAACTTTTTCATAACTTATAACTTCTGGATTAAACTCGATCAATACAACTTCGGCGTGTCCTGTAGAACCTGAGCAAACCATCGGATAAGTAGGATCAGCGACCTCGCCTCCTGAATACCCAACAGAAGTAGAAATAATTCCTTCAATCTTTTTTAATATATGTTCAACACCCCAGAAACATCCAGCACCTAACATTGCTTTTTGTGTTTGCATAAATCCTCCACTTAAAAAGTTATCCTAGAACCCAAATCAAAATTCCCGACAGCAAATAACTAACGAGATCTCCACCGTAGTCTATCCAAAATTTCTTTTTAGACATACCATTAATTGCATAATGTTTTGAGCCAGTGGCCACGGCAAACATAATCCAACAGCCAAGGGAAATTTTTATAATATGCACGATACTAGAGATATCTAGATACTTTTGAATGACATCAATTCCCCAAGCGACAAAAAAAGAACTGAGAATTAAAATAACAAAGACACCAATACCTTTCACCTCTTTTTTTGCCACTTTCGTAATCCAAAAATAATGGAAGATAAAAGAAGCTGCCGTTGCGGCCAAAATAGGGTACCATTCGTGAATTCTCATAAATTCTCTCTTTAATGTTGATTCTTTAAATATTTTAGATAATAAAAAGCAAATGATCAAAAATAGTATTTACACTTATGACTACTTTCAACCAGAAGATTACAAATTTTCACTAGATTCTGTTTTTCTAGCACAAAAAGTCGCTGGACTGATAAAATCTGGGCCAATTCTAGAGGATTGGAAGGTTCTCGACCTTTGTGCGGGATGCGGTATTATTGGACTCGAGCTCTCATTGCACTCTCCACTTTTGTCAAAAATGGATTTTTTAGAAATCCAAGAGAACTATTTACCTTTTTTCCAAAAAAATCTAGAGATGATTTATCCCCGTCCCAGGCTTAAAGATTTCACTTTTTTGAATCTTAATTATCAAGATCTGATGACAAAATCACATGAAAATTCTTATGATCTAATTGTATCTAATCCCCCTTATTTTTTCAAAGGCGAAGGATTGCTTTCTCCCAATCAATTTAAAAACCGTTGCCGCTTTTTCCTAGATAGTGATTTTGAAACATTAATTTTAACGATTGCCAATATTTTAAAACCAAACGCTTGTGCTTATATTTTAGTGCGAAAAGGAGATCATCATGGAAGAGATCCAATAAATGAAATAAAAGCGATATTAGGAAGTTTTGCCAGTGCTCAAATAATTGATAATGTCCGCGGTACTGATATTGTCCAAATCAAGAAAGAAATCCTTTAAATTATCTTCCATTATTTTTTTCAACTCTCTCTCCCCTAATCCCAAAAGCGATTGTGTTTTTTTGTAAATTGCAACGATATCGAAATCTATCTGATCATCAGTTTCAAGAAAAATTCGGTTTGTAGGTAACATCTTAATTACTTCATGAGCTTTTTCTTTTTCATTAAAAAGTCTTGCTCCAAATGAAAAAAAACAATTAAACTTTAAAAATTTTTCAGCTTCAAAATAGTTTCCTGCGAAGTCATGCATTAGAATTTTTCCAGCATATTTTTTTTGTTTCAAGATCATAAGGACATCGGAGTGTGCCTTCACACAATGAATAATAATAGGACGCTTAGTTTCTTGAGCCCAATCAAGATGCCACTCAAAAACCTTGAGCTGCTCTTCTAATGTGGCAATACCTTCTCGTTTGCGATCTAGTCCACATTCGCCTACAGCAAGCATATTTGGTTGAAAAGTTTTTTTTAATTGAAGAAATTTTGTGAAAACTTCGGCTTCTTTAAAAGGAGATTTTAAATCCCATGGGTGAATTCCCAAAGAGTGAACTCCAACGAGGAAAGACAATCCCTCACTTTTATTCAAATGAGTGTGAATATCAATTGTTCTAATCATTTTGATAAATTATCAAGTGCTGATAATATCTTGATAAAATGCGAGCCTCTGAATTTTGATCTCGCAATAGTTATGTAATTGCTCATTATCCATTTAGGATTAGCGAGGATATACTCAGTTAAATCATGAGAGACAATAAAGACTGAAGATAGTGGTGAGATTTTTTGAAAAGTTAGCTTGCTAGGATAACCAGTACCTTTCGGTAGCTCATGATGCTGTTTGATTATTAAAGCGACATCTGGAGGAACTTCTCTCAAACCTTCTAATGACCTTTCGGCGATATTTGGATGTTCTAATACTAATTTGTATTCCACTTCACTCAAAACTTCTTTTTTACTTTCAAGTTCTTCGAATGAATTTATCTTCGCCAAATCTGGTCTATCCGATAAACCCATATCATGTAAATAGGAAGCAAAAACAAATTTCTCTAAAGTTTTATCTGTATTCCATTCAAGCTCAATACAAATTCCAGTCGAAATATTGATGAGCATTCCGATGTGCTGAAAAATGTAATCTTCATTAGGGCTTACATTTTTCATTTTCGAAAAAAGCTCTTTCAGTCTTGGATTTTTTCTAATTCCATCCATGACTTTACTTACTCGCTTCTCTAGTTGCAAAATCGAAAAAGGCAAATTGCATTTTAAGAAGGGAATATCATCTAGTTTTGGTTCGGCAGGAAGAGCTGGTGGCAGAGGCAGTGGTTTCCCATGTAATACATTTTCTGCAATACTTCGAAGTTCATCATGCTCGAAGGGCTTCATCAGCACACCAGCAAAGCGCTGATTATGCTTTTGAACAAATTGTGGAGTAATGATTCCACTAACAATGACAAATGGAACCGATTTATTAGGATTACTTGGAGTATCAACTAAAAACTTTATTACTTCCGCACCATTTCGCCCTTCTAAATTAATATCTAATATGACGAAAGCAAATTGATTTTCCGATAATTTAGAAATCGCCATCTCGACTGTTTTAGCCGTCAAGACCTTATCAAAGAGATCCCCTATAATTTCAGTAACGATATCTATTATTTCAACATTATCATCAATAATAAGGAGCATTTTTTCCATATATCTATATTATGACAATTCATAATTTTTACAAGTTCTTGTATGTAAGAATGCACTTTGAAGTGCAACTTCTGATGAAGCTAATCTTGCATCTCATAAAATGCTTGATCCAATAGGTCTTGCTTTGGGTCTTTATGAAAAAAAGATTCCTCACAGTCGGCTATTTAACTAGACCTAAAAAATTTAATCAACTCGCACGGTAGTTAAGTTTATAGTAAACTAAGAGCCTATGAATCAGCTCATAAAACTCCCTATTGATGACATAAAAGAAGACATTAAAACTTCTTTTGATAGTCATTCCAATATTATTTTAAAAGCAAGCCCAGGATCAGGGAAAACTACTCGTGTTCCACTATACTTGCTAGAAAAAACAGATAAGAAAATATTTATCCTAGAACCTCGCAGACTTGCGGCCAAACTTGCAGCCTTGCAGGTTGCTCGCGAGCTTGGAGAAAAAATTGGCGAGCGTGTGGGATATGTATTTCGTTTTGAAAAAGTTATGAGTGAAAAAACTCGTATCCTTTTTTTGACTGAAGGAACTTTTCTAAAAATACTCTCCCAAAATAAAGAAATATTTGATGTCGGCATCATTATTTTAGATGAATTTCACGAAAGGCACCTAAGTACAGATGCAGCCTTAAGTTTTGTCATGAAATTACAGAATGAAAAAAGACCTGATTTAAAAGTTGTCGTCATGTCAGCGACAATTGAAACTCTAAAATTAGAAAATTTTCTTAACCAATTTTCTCCTAGCAAGACAATTGAACTCCAGTCTGACCGCTTCCCTCTCACATTGACTTATCTTCCAAACGTAACAAGTGTCATTCAAGCCCCTCTTGCTAAAAAAGTTCGTGGCTGTCTTGAAGATATAATCAGCGCAAAGGTTCCTGGAGACATTTTAGTCTTTCTTCCTGGGATGAAAGAAATACGAGAATGTCAGTCAATCCTCTCTCTTTTGTGTGAAGAGCATAAAATCCATTGCCATATTTTGCATGGAGATTTAACTTCTGAAGAGCAAACTCTTGTACTGGATCCTAATAATGAAAGAAAAATTATCCTTTCAACAAATATAGCAGAGAGTTCCGTTACAATTCCAGGTATTCAAATTGTTATCGATTCTGGATTACAGCGAGAGAGCTCTTACAATTTTTATTCAGGTCTCCCAGAACTAAAAGTAACAAAAATTTCAAAGGCTTCAGCAACTCAAAGAGCAGGACGTGCCAATCGCCAAAATAGCGGTCACTGTTATCGCCTTTATGCTGAATTGGATTTTGATCAACGTCCTTATTTTTTAAAACCAGAAATTCAAAGAAGTGACTTAAGTGAGCTTTACTTGATGGCATTAGACCTATTCTCTTTTCCACTTGAGAAACTTTCTTGGTTAGAGCCCCCGCCTGCAAGTGCTCTGAGCAATGCTCATGATTTACTTTGTGCCCTCAATGCCATAGATAAAGACTTTCACGTAACGTCTATAGGAGTTGAAGTTCTCAACTATCCACTTCATCCAAGACTTGCCCGCATCGTTGCGGAAGCTCAAAATTGTTCTCATGATATATTCCATGACACCTTGATTTTTTTAGCCAATTTTCTTAACGAGAAAAACCGTGATCGCTTTTTTCACTTATTGCCATATAAGGGAAAAAATATTCAAAATAAAAAGAAGTCTCTTGAAGAAATCATGCTTGCTGGATTTCCAGATCGAGTGGCGAGGTCTCGTGGTGACAGTTTTTTTGAAGTCATAACGATGAATGGTGATACGTTAAAAATTGCTCGTGATAAAGCTTCTGACTTTGATCCCCGCCACGAATTGTGGATAGTGATGGATTTAAATAATAACAAAGAAGTGATAATTTTTTTGCCAATAGAAGAATCTTGGTTATATGACTTAGAGCCATTTCCCATTTCTGAAGATCTTAAATACGTTTGGGATGAGAAAAAGAATAGTGTTGTCCAAAATTCACGAACAATGATAGGCAAAATTTTACTCACCGAAGAAAAAAGTATACCCAAAATTGCCAACGCCGAAACTCGTAAAATTTTAATTGATCAAGCGAAAGGCTTTTTACAATCCCTTAAATCCAGTATGGAATATGAACGACTTTTGACTTTAAATCGCATTCTTTTAAAAAAGGAAATTGCGGATCTAGAAGATGCTGTCCTCGAGCATTTTATTTATGAGAATATTCATTTTAATATTAATGATAAACAATTATTATCTGAAACGTTTTTTGTAGAGCTTAAAACCCAAATTGATCCAGAAAATATTTTTAATCTTGATTTTGATTTTCCACTTACAATTCAATTAACAGACAAAAGAAAAATTTCCATCAGTTATGATCGAGGCAGCGATCCATGGATTGAATCATTCATTCAAGATTTTTATGGACTTACAAAAACACCAATACTTGCGAAAGGAAAAATACCTTTAACTCTTAAACTTTTAGGGCCTCATAAACGCGCCATTCAAGTTACTCAAGACTTAGAGAGTTTTTGGAATAAAACCTATCCACAAATGTATAAAGAACTAACGAGGGAATACCCTCGTCATTACTGGCCAGAAAAACCCATGAGTGCTAAGCCCATTTTACTCAAGAGACAGGTAACTTTGTAAGTTCGATAACCGTTATTTCAGGTGGAACTCCAAATCGACTTGGAGGTCCCCAATAACCAGTTCCTTGATTGACATATATCCAAGTTTTTTCATGCATATTTAATCCTTTCACATAGGGCTGAAAAAAATAAATTAAAATATTATATGGAAAATATTGTCCAGAATGAGTGTGACCAGATATTTGTAAGTGGAATCCTGCTTTGGCTGCCGCAAATACACTTCGTGGTTGATGAGCAAGCAAAATTTTAACGGCATTAGCGGGAGATCCTTTTAAAGCTAAGTCAGGACTTGAAACCCCTCCACCTTCGACATTTCTTGAAGAATAATCGTGCACACCGGCCATAACAAGTTGGGCACCCTTTTTTTCAACAATAATATGTTCATTAAGCAGTGGAGAAAATCCAATATCCCCCCAGTATTTAATCCAACTAGCAAAGCCCCAATAGTATTCGTGATTGCCAGGAACCATAAATTTGCCCATTGGGGCAATGATTTCTTTAAAGGCTGAGAGTTCATCGGCAAGTTGAGAGTGAGTTCCATCAATCATATCGCCAGTGAGCACGACAATATCTGGCTTAATTTCATTGCTCATGCTTACAATTGTTTCAACAAATTCTCTTTTAATTGTTTGTCCCACGTGAAGATCGCTGATTTGTAAAATACGCACGCCTTCAAACTCATTTGGCAGATCGGCGATTAAAACCTTTACGTTTTTTATTTTGGGTTTTTTACGAGCTTCAAAAAATCCTAATATAGTCATTACAAACGTGGCGCCCAAACTAAGTACTGCTAAGGCTAATTTTAAAAAGTCTCTGTGTTCTGTAGTTGCTTTTGTAAGCTTATCGTATACAAATAATCCAAAAACATTAAAGATCATTAAAACCATAAGAATCGAATAAGCTCCAAAAATTATATACCCACACCATTGGAGAGCATTATATAAAAATCCGGGCTCTTTTTTAGGATACATTCGGTAAACATAGGGTGCACTCAGCATGACCGTTGTTGCCAACGCATTTAAAATCCAAAGCATTAAAGCAGGAACCCCAATCAAAGAAAAGGCACTAATATAATAGCGACCAATCAAGTAATTGAGATATGAAAAGAGGGACACAAAAACGATAAAAAATATTTTCATAAAGGCACTCTATCCTAAATGAGCTCTAAAAATCGACAAAATTAAATTAGAAAAAAACTAGGTCTGGCTGGTCTATCAGATGTCTATAAAAGAGGTCATTAGTTGAAGACATGTTGCACTGGATTTTTGTTTGGATAAACGACGTGATTGTTCATACATTTTATTTGAATAATCATTCCATTGATTGCTTGCTAAGTTGAGTTGCGTCTTTTCGATTTGTATGGCCTCACTTAAATTTATGCCCTGTTCCTCACTTTCTCTTAGTGCTGAGTTCACGGCTCCATGAATAATGGATAATTTATATTTGGCAAAACTCCATTCATCAATTGAACGAGGGACATACTCACCTACGGCTTCTGTTGAAGCTTGAAAAGTTTTGAAATACTCATAAGTTTTTCCTAAACCTATGACATGTTCATTTTGACTATTATTTAAAGTAAAATTTTCTGTATCATCAATCATTATTAATTCGCTTAAGTCTTTTGATATTTTTGTAAGGTCTTTTTTAAAGCGCACTGAAAATTTATCTGTAGCCAATGCTCCCGGAGAAGTTGTTAAGTCCTCGCGGTTGAGTATTTTAAATGCTATCTCCTCTAGACTTCTTCCATCACTTAGTTTTATTTTTTGCAATAAAACATGATTGCGCTCTTTGCTTCCTCCACTAAAAAAAGAAATTTTGGTATATTTTCTGCTCAGCAAATCTTCAACAAATTCTTCTACACCATTCATGATAAAATATTTTTTCCCCTCTACTGATATAATTCGTGGGCCTTGCATGTCAGTCTTAACTTCTGAGGTAAGAGTCCAATCAATATCAAAAACAATATGCCTTATTTTATTAGACGACGCTGGATTTCGTGCCAAATCAGCGCAAGAGGTTATTAAGACTAAAAATAGTAAAAGGAGAATCCTATTCATCTTGAATCTATCGGCAGAATGGAGTGATGAATAAAAAAAACATTCCCAACTAAATAGCTCGCCTATCTAAAAGGATGAATATATGGAAAACGTTGGTTCGTGATGTGGAGTATAGACTTGAGATAGCCAAGGATGATCTTGCTGAATGAAACTTCGTAGCCTTCCTCGACCTATGATTTTCAGTGGATTGTCTCGGGCAATCAACTGCAGATGATTTATTGTTTTTTTTATATGCTCAACAGTACCGTAATCATAAAGAAGATAAATATCTGCTATCGGTATTTCAAAACTTTCCGCCGATAAATCAGCTTGCTGCATTTCAGAATTAAATAATTGATCTGCAACAAGCTGACGATTACTTTCTTCCACTCTTTCGTTTACGATTTCAAAACCTAGAAATGTACTATTTGGTGAAAGTAGATTTACGACATAGGCCATTCTTGCATAGCCTGCGCCTAGATCAATAATTCTGCTTTTTTTATCCGATAATAACAGTCGCCCCATATCCATTAGTTCATTGTAAGGAGTCAAGAGTTGTCTAGGATTTAACCCTACCCACGACTGACTTCCTTCATGCATCATCTTTCCCCAGCTCTCTATACTTCCTAAAGGATTTAGAACTTGGGCCATTGATTTTAATTTGGTTTCAGTTTCAAAAATCTTAAAACCTATAATTTTATCTACATACTCTGAATGATCTTGAATTGATTGATAGTTTTTGCTATCAGGCGCACTAAAGAACTGGGGATTAGATAGCAGTGAATCTCTTTCATTTTTTGATAGATTCGACTCGGCAAGGGCCTTAAAGTCTGATAAATGTTTTAAAGAGTTTGAATTCATTAACAATAATCGAATGCTTAAATTAAATGGAAAATATATGCCTAGTACTATGACTCAAAATGATGCCAAAGAAAAGATACTTTTATTTTGGAGTGGTGGAAAAGATAGTGCACTTGCTCTTCATCATTTAATTCAAGAGGCTCAATATGAAATCGTTGGGTTAGTCACAACTTTCAACCGTGACACTAACACTGTAAACTTTCATGGAATTCCAGACTCTTTAATTATTGATCAAGCAAAAATGTTGAAGCTTCCATTGCAGCGAATTTTTCTTCCTGCCAATTGCTCTAATACTGAATACATTGATCACGTAGGAAAAATCCTTTTAATTTTCTCTCGCCGTGGTGTTCACAACGTAGCTTTTGGAGATATTCATTTAGAAGACATTCGCAAGTTTCGCGAAGAGATGTTAGTTCCTTTAGAAATGAAAGCGGTTTTTCCTTTGTGGGGAAAAGACTCTAAAGAAGTAAATAATGAATTTTTTAAATCTGGACATAAGGCTCTAGTGACTTCTATTTTAAAAGAAAAGCTTGATCCAAGTTTTTTAAATTGTGAATTCGATCAACATTTTGTTAATCGTTTGCCAAAAGAAGTTGATCCATCTGGGGAAAACGGTGAATTTCACACCTTCGTAACTTTTGGACCGAGCTTTAAAATGCGTGTCCCTTTCTCTAAAGCGATCGCCATTGAAGAAGGTCCTTACTTAGTAAGTTTAATGAAAGAACCCTAGAGGCGCGAATCTATCGGCTCTCCCAGAGCACGAGAAAACATGGGACGAGCTTTCATTAAATGTTCTGCCCCATAGACAACTAAAACTTTTTTATATTTATTAAGTCTCGTTTCAATTTGTTTCGTTAAAAATTGTTCTCTGAGCACGTCAACGGCATAGGCTATTTTATTACTCCACATTGGATTTTGGTCTATCTGTGGACTTATAGTTTCATCGCTAATATTTAGAATTTTAAATTCAGCATTCATTTTCTTTTTATACAATTTTTTAAATTGAGCTACACTTATAAACTTATCTGCACGAAATTTTTTTGAAGAACGATTGAGTAGTTCGACTAATTTTTTATTGTTAAATTGTCCTTCTCTTTTTAGTGCCGGTAAGCCTCTTAAAGTATAAAAAGCAATTAACTCCTCATCGGTCACTCCACTTTTTTTAAGAGTATTGTGAATGGCAGCGTCACTTGGTTCACCATAACAAAAAGGAATCTTCGCTCTCAATGCAAGATTCACAGCATAGGCATCCTCTCGACAGAACTTATATTTCTTTTTATGGCATTCAGATGCATAAGCAATATCATCGGGATCTGAAATAATTGTGAAAGCACTTCCTTCGACGATTAAAAAGTCTGGTTTAAACTCTTTCATCGCTTTTTCAATTGTTTTTTGTGTAAGTGTTCCTGGTCCTTCTTGATGCACACTCGCTACGTAAACAAGATTTTTATCCCCATAATTATAGTTAGAAATAAAGGGTGCTAAAAAGTTCTCACGACCTAATAATTTTGAGCTGTAGTCTTGTATAAGGCTCGAATCAAGAGTCACAGATTCATTTATAGGCGTTTTATATTTGTCCAAATAAGAACAAGATGAAGAAGCGGATAGTGCTATTAGCATCAATAAAATTTTCATATCATCTCCATTACATCATTGAAGCAATCTATTGTTTTATTGTCCACATTAAATAAACGTATTAAGATGAGTTACTAAAAGGAAAATAATGTTACCAGCCCTCAAACACAGAAACTATAAAATCTATCTCAGTGGACAATTCGTCTCTCTAATTGGAACTTGGATGCAGCAGCTTGCGATGAGCTGGATGGTTTATAAATTAACTAACTCTGCTTTTTGGTTGGGGGTTTCTGCTTTTTCCGCGCAAATCCCCATGTTTTTATTTGGACTTTTTGCCGGAGTGATTGTCGATCACGTAGATCGTCATAAGCTTCTTATTTGGACACAATCACTTTCGGCGTTACAAGCTTTCACTCTGGCGGCCCTCACCTTGAGTGGAAAAATAAACCTTACTGAACTTATTATTTTAGATTTTACTCTTGGGACAATTAATTGTTTTGACATTACTGGTCGCCAATCTTTCGTCGTTCAAATGATAAAAAATAAATCTGATCTTCCCAACGCAATCGCACTAAATTCGTCCATTGTTAATATGACAAGACTTATAGGTCCCGCAATTGCTGGAGCGATGATTGCAACTGTTGGTGAAGGGATGTGCTTTTTGATTAATGGAATAAGCTACATTGCCGTACTAATCGCACTCTTTTCTATAAATGTAGATAAATTAAAAAAGAAAAGATTTGAAATTAAAAAAATCTTCACCAATATTATTGATGGCTATCACGCTACTTTTGATAATCCTTCTATCAGATCCGTTTTAATATTTGTAGCCTTCATGTGCTTTTTTGGAACTCCTTACATAACAGTGTTTCCTGCATTAGCAAAAACTATTCCTAATGGTGGTGCTCATACATTGGGATGGATTTCAGCTGCTACAGGACTTGGCTCTTTAGTTGGAGCGCTTTATTTAGCCAACAGAAAAGGACCACCTGACTTAGGCGGTATCATCGCTTTTGGAGGACTCAACTTAGGAGTTTTTCTTATCATGCTCTCACGCATGAGTACTCTCCCATTAATGCTCGTATGTGTGTTTATGACTGGAATGGGAATGATGTTGCAATTGAGTTCAACTAATACAGTCATTCAGACATTGGCCGATGATGAAAAACGTGGACGAGTCATGAGCTTTTTAACTTTAGCTCTTTTTGGTTCAGCACCATTTGGAAGTTTATTAATGGGTTCCATGGCCCAGCATTTGGGTTTGCATACAACATTTTTAATTAATGGAATAATTTGTGTAATAGGTGCTTACTTATTTATTAGGCGCGCTCCGGGCATCAATGCTCAAATCATCACTCATCTTCAAAATAATTAAGAAAGAAGTTTATTTAAAGAATTAGCAAAGGACTGTACATCTTTAGGACCAAAAGTTGCAGGCCCTCCAGTTATTGATCCTCCATCACGAAGCTCTTTCATAAAATCGCGCATCGATAAAATTTCACCGATATTTTCCTCAGTATATATTTCTCCACGGGGATTAATAGCAATTGCACCCTTTTCAACTATTTTAGCGGCCAGTGGAATATCGGCCGTGATGACCAAGTCATGAGGTTCCACATGATCAACAATATACTGATCGGCCACATCCAAACCTTTATCGACAATAATAAGTCGAATTAGGTCACTATGAGGAATTGTTTGGTAACTATTGGCAACTAACATAAGAGGCGTATTCACCCTGTGGGCAGCTTTAAAGACGATTTCCTTGACGGCTTTAGGGCAAGCGTCTGCATCGATCCAAATTTTTTGAGCCTTCATTTTCACCATTGATTTTCCCCCAATCAAAATTATAATTAATCCTAATAAAACTCTAAGCATTGAGAGCTGGCAATGTCCAATTCCCCTAAAAAAAGTTAAAAACTCAAGGGTGAAGGAAATTTTAATATAAAAAGTGAAAAATCTTTTTTATTTCGTCTTCGCTCAACGCTTTTAATCTCTTTTCATTTCTAATCGTAATTGATTCGCCATCAGTTGATTTTTTTGTCGCCCTCTCAATATCTGCATTTCTTAAAATATGAATAACTGGAAATGGCGATCTTCCAATAAAATTTATTCGGTCATTCGTTTGAGTTTTTTCAAAAACATATTCAGGGTGAAATAGGGCCAGTTGAAAATCTTCTTGCAGTTCTAAGTCCTCTATTATCTCTTCACAAACACCAATGAAGTCGTTGAAGTCCAAAAAGCTCTGTCCGTCATCTGTAAATGCAATGAGAGTCGTAGCAATTTCAGAGTCTGGAGATTCGTTAATAAGTTCAATTTCGTCGAGGAAAATTCCACGTTGTTCATCAAAATCAGTACATTCACTTTCTATAAAGCGAACTAATCCCTTTTCGTAAGGGATTTTAGCGAATGGACATAAATCAAGTCCAATCACGATTTCTTCAAGCCAGTATTTAGATAATTTATTCATAAGATCCTTTTTATTCATGTCTAAGAGCATCGATTGGATTAAGTAAAGAAGCTTTTCTCGCGGGATAAATTCCGAAGATAATTCCGATGGAAGCAGAAAAGAAAAAAGCTAAAACAACAGATGAAATTGAAATGGAAGTTGTCCAACCCGAAAGACTTCCGATTGCAACAACCACAAGCCATCCTAAGATTATTCCACTTATTCCACCTACGGCGCTCACGACAACTGATTCAGCTAAAAATTGAGCTAAGATATCCCATCGTTTTGCACCAATAGATTTTCTTAAACCAATTTCTCGAGTCCGCTCGGTTACAGAGACTAACATAATATTCATAATTCCAATTCCTCCAACAACTAACGAGATTGCGGCAATTGAAGAAAGCAGAACCGACATAGTATTTGAACTTTGTTGAACAGCTGCTTGGATATCGGCCATATTGCGAATTTCAAAAGCTCCTTCACGTTGCGCTGGAGCGACTCTGTGACGAGTATTCATTAAACTTTTTATTTTATCTTCCGCAGCTTCCATTTTTGTAGGATCGGTAATTTCTAAATCAATTGAATCAACATATTCTTTTCCAAGAAGTCGATGCATGGCCGTCAAAACAGGAATGATGACAACATCATCTTGATCGCGAAAACTATTGGCCCCTTTTTCTGGCAGAATCCCGACAACTTGAAAATTAACTTTATTAATTTTAATCATTTCTCCAAGTGGATTTTGATTCCCAAAAATTTCTCGCACAACTGTCATTCCCACTAAAACGATACGAGATCTTTTTAAATTATCGGCTTCAGTAAAAAATCTGCCAGTTTGAGGCATGAGATCATGGATGCGAGCATAATTAGCGCTCCCTCCGATAATTTGTGTACTCCAATTTTTATTTTGAAATGCAACTTGCCCACGACCGTTAACGTTGGCAGAAAAATACTTAACACTATCGATTTGATCTTTAATATATTGACCATCATCAATACTGAGTCTGGTTGTCGCCCCAGATTCTTGAGAGACACCACCAACCCGAACAGCACCTGAGCGCAAAACTAATAAATTAGATCCAAGAGAAGAAAGTTGAGCTTCAATTTGTTTTTGAGCACCTCTTCCAATTGCCAACATAGCGATGACTGCGGCTACTCCAATTAGAATTCCCAACATGGATAATCCGGTTCGTACTTTATTTGCAGCTAAAGTTTTAAACCCTAAATTTAAATATTCAAAAATTTCTGTAAAAATATTGGCACTTTTATTCTGGAGATTAGCTCTTACTTCACTTGTTTTAAATGGTAGAGGAGCCAGCCTTTCATCAGATTGAATGGCTCCATCGCGCATACGAATAAGCCGTCTAGCTTGAAGGCCTACTTCTTCTTCATGAGTTACGATAACAATCGTAATGCCTTGATCATTTAATTCTTTCAGAATCGCAAGAATTTCTTTTTCACTAACTGAATCTAAATTCCCTGTTGGTTCATCCGCAAAAATAAGTAATGGTTTATTGATTAATGACCTGGCAATCGCCACTCTTTGTTGTTGGCCACCTGAGAGTTCATTAGGCTTATGAAAACTACGTTTTCCAATACCTGTTCTATCTAAAAGATTATTGGCATAATCAGCTCCTCCTTCTTTTTTAGAATACAAAAGAGGAAGCTTTACGTTTTCCAGGGCACTCATGCGTGGAAGTAGATTGAATTGTTGAAAGATAAAGCCGATTGTCTCTCTTCTTAAAACGGCTAATTCGTCTTCAGTGAGATGTGAGACTTCTCTTCCATTTAATTTATACGATCCATTACTTGGTACATCTAAGAGCCCTAGTATATGCATTAATGTTGATTTACCAGATCCTGATGGACCCATTATGGCGATATAATCACCATCTGAAATTTCTAGGCTTACATCTTGAAGGGCATTAACTACATTTTCCCCCATTTTGTAACTTTTAGTGATGTGTTCAATCTTTAGCATGATCTATTTTCCACCGCTTCGCCCTGAGCGAGGTTTCCCCATGGGAGAAAAAGGATTAGCTCCACCTGAGTTTTTCTCTTTCACTTTAAACTCTTGTACTAAAATTTTTTCGCCAACTTGTAGTCCTTCTACAATTTCTGTTTTTTTTCCATCAGACAGTCCCAAAGTCACTACTCGCTCAATTGGTTTATCTTTATCTTTAGGATTTGGAAGAGTCACAATACTAGTATCATCTTCTGTTTTTATAGCTTCGGTAGGAACGAGAATAACTCCTTCACGAAAATCAACATCAAAAGTTACATTAGCAGTCATTCCACTTCGCATGTAGATTGGAGCTGATTTAGGAAGAACGTCGACAATATAAGTAGTCACGTTGTTAACAGTTTTTGAATCATAGGCGATCTGATCAACGACAGCGTCTATTAATTCTTCTGGATAAGCGTCAAGAGTGATGCGCGCTTTTTGCTTTAATTTTATTTTCCCAATATCTGTTTCATCAACTTGCGCTTTTACTGTTAAGCGATCAGACATTACTAAAATCGCATCCGCGGTAGTAAAGGTTTGACCTGATTCCACATTTTTTTGAATGATCATTCCGTTAATGGCAGCCAAAATTGGAGTGGCCCGGTACATTTCTTCCCAGTCTTTTAACTCCTTGGGGCCTTGTGCACTAGCAGCATCGAGCATCGCCGCTCTTTCAGTAGAACTCATCCATGCAAGGATTTGTCCTTTTTTAACTTTATCTCCTTCGCTCACTAAAACTTTTTCTATTCTCCCTGCGATGGGTGGTTTAATTTCAACTTTATTTTCAGGTTGAATAATTCCAGTACTTAAAATTTGAATTTTCAGATTCCCTTTTTGAACTTCATATTCTTTAAAAGTCGCGCCAGTTGTTTCTTTTGAACTTTTAAAAATTTTATAACCACCAAAGCCCACGATCACAAGTGCAATGAAGACAAGAGAAATCTTTTTAATTTTCGTACTCATTTAATAACCCCTCTTCCTTGAGCTTGCTCCCAAGCAGCTTCTGCTGAAACTCTCTCTCTTAATGTCTGCAACATTGTTTTTTGCCTATTTATTAAATCGTTTTCTATTGTATCCCAATCTGTAAATGTAATCAGTCCATTATTATATTGAGCTTTGGCGATACGCTCTCGTGAGCTAGCGGCCAAAACAAATGCTTCATCTACTTCTACTTTCATCGCGGATTCAACATACTTGGTATAAGCCTCTTTAAGCTTTGTCACACTCGACTCTTCTACATTCTTGCGACTTAAAGCAGATGCCCTATATTCTTCATTGGCGCTTTTTGTTGAATAATAATCTTTGCCACCACTAAAAAGTGGGAAAGTAAGAGTTGCCCCCACTGACCAGGTGTTAGAAGGAGAATTGAACTCTCTCCTAGTTCGACCTGCACTTTGTTCTAAATTCAACGTTGGATAAAATGCTGACTTTGATAAATCTATTGAAGATTTAGCCGACTGCTCAATATAAATTGCTTTTTTATAATCTGGCATTTCTTTTATTAAATTAGTGTATTCAATTTTTCGACTATTCTCAAAGGGAGGCGGGATCGTAGGAACAAAGCCTTCAACTTCTAAATCGAAATAATTATCGCGCCCCAAAACGCTCGCCAGTTGGGCTTGAAAAACTTCCAGAGAATTCATCGCTTGTAAATGATCATATTTTGCTTGAGCCAAGTAGGCTTTAGATAAATTAAGTGATCCAACATTTTCCCTTCCACTTTCAAAACGCAATTGCACAAGTTTCAAGTTGGCTTCACGTCTTTTGATAATATCTTCTGTAAGTGTGATGTATTTTTGAGAATAATAAAGACCCATATAAGAAGTCTTTAAGTCAAAACTCACTTTTGCTTTCACACTATCGAGATTGGCAATACTAGCACTTCGCGAGTATTTTGCTATATCAATCTTGGAGCTATCTGAAAAACCAGAAAACAAATTTTCCGTTGCATTAATAGCAGTGGTGTAACTTTTGGGATCATTCGTTGAATCATAATTGTAAGCTGCGGTTGCAGTCACTATTGGAAAGAAGCCACTTCTTGCCCCTCTCACCTTATATTCTGAAGATTGCAAAGAACTCTTTGCCGCCTTTAGTTCTGAATTCGCATTACTTGTTTCTAGAACTCCCGCTTCCCAATTTATTTTCTCACCTGCTTGCAAATTACCCAGGCAGCACAAACCGGGAAGCGCTAACGCTAAAAGAACGTATCTCATTACTCATACCTCATTACTAATAATCCCATTCATTGTGAAATTGATTAAAAGTTTTAGGCGGTGGCGATTTTCTGTTTTCTTGTACACTCATTTCCGGCTTACTAGGATCAATCGGAGTTGAAGAACAAGCACTGAAGAACACCATCATTAAAACTAAAAACCCTATTTGTGTATTTTTCATAAATTACCTCACTGAATTGTCTCGAGAATGAGCGGTAAGAAACAATTTCTCCAAGGCACGAAGCCCTTTTTCTAAATCCTCTCTTTCACTAAGCTCAAGACATGATATCTGTTCTTTCAAATTCGCTTGAGCGTTCTTTCTTGCTTTTTTAAAGAAAGAATCTCCTTCGCTTGTTAACACCAAATGAAAATGCCTTCTGTCGTTTTCATTAGGCTCTCTTTCTACAAAGCCCCGTGCAACTAAAGAATCTATCATCTTTGACATTGCTGCCTGTGATATTCCTTGATGTTTAGCGATGTCACAAGCTTGATTTTTACCTCTAAAAATTTGGGCCATGATTCTAAACTGCGGGAGCGTCAATTCTTCTTTCATCGTCGATCTCATTTCCGTTCTTATCCATCCCATAGACGGCGGAATGATTTCCATTAATTTTTTTGCAATATCATTTGGCTCTGACATACTTAACCTTGTAGATAGTTAACTAAGTTAAGCGTACGCCCCTCAATTTCGGTGGTCAAGTCAGATAAAAAACCTGAACATTTCGATACTGACTTACTTGATTAAGTGTGTAGAGTTTAATTTAAGGCAATAAATTAGGTAAGTTGAAATTCTAAACCTAATGCATAGAATTCATCTGTTCCAAATCCTTTGTCTGCGTAGACCCTTGCGTTCTTCACGACAGCTTTCATTTCGTTGGTTAAAGATTCAAAAAAACTTAAACCTTCAAGATCTATGGCCTCATTTAATTTGATCGAGCTTAATGTTTCTTTACTCACAATAATGCATATTCCAGCTTTAGAAATATTATATATGGGACAAGCCACCTCAACAGATTGTGATTTATCCTTTTTACTTCCAAATCGTGCTAAAACAAATCGTTTTGAATCACTGTCAATGTAAACACGTGGGTGAACTCTTAACTCTTTAAGACGAATATCATATGGAATTTTAAAAGTGATAATTTTCCTTGAATCTGATTGAATTATTGCACTCTTGGTTTTAAAGACAAAATCTTGAGCATTTAATAAAAAATAAGTTTCTAATTTTGAATCAAAATTATTTCTTTGCTCCTCACTAATCTCGATGCTAAATGTTCCTTCATACTTATCAAACGAATAAAATTTTACTTCGCATTTAAAAATACGCTCTCCTGTTAATAAATCTTTTTGCCACATAGTTAACATGTTTTCGTTTTCAAATTTCTTTTGAAATAATTTAACTATCTCTTCACGGTTTTTGGAAATCCTGTATTCATTCATAGTAGATATTATGGTCTGATTAACAAATACTTACAATCTTTTACGTAATAACAAATAGTTAGTTAAAAATGGATTGGCAAAAATCTAGGTCATTATTTTATTCTAAACTGATACCCAAGAGCCTCACACTTCTCTATTAAATCTTCTGTAATTGAAGACTTGTCAAATATTGCTATCGCCCCGGAATCTAGCAACTTTTTGCAATACGGCCCAGATAAATCTCCAGTTATAAAAATAAAATCTATACTATCCCTGCCTTTGTCGGTGAAGAGTTTTAATAAATTCAGTACCTCGACATTGGGCATGTTCACGTCAGAAATAATCAAATCGGGCTTAAAATTTATTAGTTCTTCTTTTATATTGCTATCGGGATCTATATATAGTTTTTCAACTTCGTCTAAACTATCAAATGTCATTTTATATAATTCCAAAATATTTTTGTCATCATCTAGGAAAGCAATTTTTTTTATCTGGTGTGATCTTTTAAAAATATCTCCTAAGTATTTTGCAAAATCAGAGTACATATCTTGATCTTTTAATATTATTTTATCAGGACAGATGCTCCCGAAGTTAGCTGCAAAAGGTAAATCAACATTTTGAGAAGGAAAAAGAATAAATTTCATCTCGGATTTAGGCCATTGCAACTTAATAGCTGCACATAGTGACACCCCATTGAGAGGTTCCATAAAATAGGATGATAATACAAATTGATACTTTTCTTTTGAGATTCGCTCTAGAGCATTTACTGAATTAGATGCGTAGGAGATGTGTAGATCAAAACCAGAAGCGCTTTTTAACAAATTCTTCATCAAGAGAGGTGGCAATCCAACAGCTAATACATTTAGTGATATATGTTGAATTTTTGGTTTATCGCTCTCATCTTTTTTAATTATTATATTTTCAAAAATATTCTTATGATTTTGGATAAAATTATCTTCATCAACAGCTTTAAAGTGAATAAAGGTTTCGAAGTAATTCTTGATCGCATCTGTATACGTCAGCAATAATTCAACTTTGTTATTTAACCCAAGAATACCATCTGTCAAAACGATATCTTCGACTTTGTGGCAAATAATCTTTATGGATTCAAATACCAAAGCTCCAGAGCTACCCTTAATCGAATGGAATTCAGACAATAATTGCCGAGAAATACTTTTTAAAACTGCAGAATCATTTTCACTCTCAAGTTTTAAAATTAGCTGTTCAATTTCAACTAGCTTATGAATTACCTGGCTGGCAAAATTTAACTTAAGCTCAAAGAATTCGTCATTATCTTGAATTTCGGCCATAGATTTACACTTTCGCTTTTAAAAATTTCCACTCTATCGGATTTTTTAATTGAAAGTTAACATTTCATTTATGGGATATTAATACTTTCAGCTTAGTTGACTAAATTGATGCTGAATCAAAGGCAAGAAAAATCCATCTGCAAAATATTGTTTTTTGTAAAACTCATCGAATGAATTTGAAATTAGCCGAATAATTCTTTCGTAAGATCGAAAAGTTTTTGTTTAGCTAGGTAGTTTTTAACAAAGTTCTTATTTTCTGGTTTGTACCAAAAGAAAAAAGTTCTCTGCTTCGTTTTATCATCAAGACTTATAGCAGTCTTAACTTCTTTAAGAGTATATGGATGGTATCCAGAATAATAAATTTCTGTCGCAACAGTCATTGGTGTTGGAGTAAAATCTTGAACCTGCTCTAACCTATAACCTAATTTTTTCGTTTTAATTGCCAATCGGGCCATATCTTCAGGTGTGCACGCAGGGTGACTTGAAATAAAATAAGGAATAATTTCTTGTTTGATTCCTTTTTTTCTCGAAATTTCTTCGAACTTATTTTTAAAAGTTTCGAAGTAATGAAACGCTGGTTTTCTCATCATTTTTAAGACGTGATCTTCCGTGTGCTCAGGAGCTACTTTTAATCTTCCAGATACATGGTGAGTGATTAACTGTTCAACATACTCTTCGTCTTTTTTAGGATCGAGAGAGCGCTCGTTAAACATTAAATCGTAACGAAGTCCCGAACTCACAAATGCTTTTTTGACTTTCGGGTGAGCTGCTACTTCACGATAGAGCTCAGTCATCTTTTGTGGACTAGCATCAAGATTTTTACAAATCACTGGGTGCACACACGATGGTGCTGCACACTTGTCACATAGTGCTTGGTCTATTCCTTTCATCTGATACATATTAGCGCTTGGCCCCCCCATGTCGCTAATATACCCTTTGAAATCACTCATCCGAGAGATCTCTTCTAGTTCTTTCATGATTGATTCTTTCGATCTGCTTGCAATCATTTTTCCTTGATGCGCAGAGATCGTACAAAAACTACATCCACCAAAACAACCGCGATGAGTATTAAGAGAAAACTTAATCATCTCGTAGGCCGAAATAGGTCCTCTATCTTTATATTTTGGATGCGGAAATCTTGTATATGGTAAATCAAATGAAGCATCAATTTCCGCTTCAGTCATTGTTTGAAAAGGAGGATTGATAACGAGAACTTTATTTCCGACTTTTTGAATTAAACGATTCGCGAATTGTTTATTGGATTCCACTTCAACGTGCATGAAGTTTTTTGCATAAGCTTTTTTATCATTAAGACAATCTTCATGACTTGTTAACTCAAGATCATCCCACATGATATTTGAAATTGGGAGTTGCTCATTTTTATTCATCAAAAAAGCTGTTTGGGGAATCGCTTTCATTTCATCAAATGGAATTCCCTCTTTCATGAGTCTAACCATTTCTTTTATTGGTAGTTCTCCCATTCCATAAACTAATAAATCAGCTCCTGAAGTTGAAAGAATATTCGGCATTAATTTATCTTGCCAGAAATCATAATGAGTCACACGTCTTAGAGACGCTTCAATTCCACCAATCATGACCGGTGTATTTGGATATAAATCTTTTAGAATTTTTGAATAAACAGTAGTCGCATAATCAGGACGGTGATCAGTAGCTCCTCCTGGAGTGTAAGCATCTTCAGAACGCTTTCTTTTTCCCGCAGTATATTTATTCACCATGGAATCCATATTTCCGCTTGTGACTCCAAAGAAATATTTTGGTGCTCCAAATTTTTTAAAATCGCGCAGGTCATCTTGCCAATTTGGTTGAGCGATAATCGCTACTTTTAATCCCATCGCTTCTAACAAGCGTCCCATAACGGCCGCTCCAAAGGCTGGATGATCGACGTAGGCATCCCCAGTGATTAAAATCACATCGAGTTCATCCCATCCTCGCTTTTTTGCTTCTTTAACAGTCGTCGGAAGCCAGGCAGTTATAGGCAGATTACTTGAAGGTGCTGAGGTATTCATAGAGGACCTTATAGACCCATTCCCTCTTAAAACCTAGCGCCAAAGGCCAAATAAGGTGAATTTTACAGGGGAAATATCCGTTTCCACCAACTTCGCCTAGGCATAACCCTAATCCAACCTATTTCTTTGTCTATTTTGACAGCTTTAATGTGTTTTTGTTGCACCAAACTTTTAATGACGAATTCTAAATCTTCTCTTGAAAAATCTGGAAATTCTTTGAGGCCATTACTATCAATATCTAAAATAACTTTAGAAAAAGTCATGGGTTCATAAAAAGAAAATGTTCCTAATACTAAAGTTTCTAATTCACTCATTTAACGGGAAACCACTCATCTAAAAGAATTGGAAGTGCACCATAAGCCAGAGATGCTAACAAAGGACCAACAAATAATCCAGCCAGGCCCATCATTAAAACTCCACCAATGATAGCGAGAAAATTGACGAACACTGGAACTTGGACTTCTCCAAAACTATTGAGGTAAGGACGAATGATGTTATCAACAATACCTGTAAAGAGGGCGACACAAATCATTGCTATTCCTGCTCCAATTCTGTGATCAATAAATGCTATTAATGCTAAAATAAATCCAACTGGGCCTGCACCAGTAGGAATAAATGAGATAAAAAATGTGATAATAAAAACGATGAAAAAGTCTCCTGTCTTACAAAAATAAGATCCGACAGCAACTGTCGATGCTTGCAGCAGTCCAGTTAAAACATTGGAGAAAAAAACTTCTTTGCAACTTGATTTCACAAGTGTAATAAATCGATCCCCATTTTCACTTGAGAAATAAAAATAATGATCAAACCAACGTCGAATTTTGTCTTCATCTAATAAGAAAAAATAAAAAGCTAGGATCGTTATAAAACTCAACATCAGGATATCTGGAATTTGAGATAAGAAAGTACTGAAAAGATTTAAAGCCCACGTCCCTGCAGTACCTATGAAATTATCAAATTTTTCTCTCATGGAGACCGGATCAATATTAGTTTTAGCAGATAAGTTATCAATGATAGCGTAAATTTTATCTTCTACAGCATGTTTAGTAACGACTAAAGATTGTTGAGATAGAAAAGTTGAGACTGCTTTGGTACCTCTGATTACCACAATACTTATAGGGGCCAACCCAACTAAAAATAAAACAAAGGTCAATACAGCCAATGATATTTTACGATTCCAGCCTCTCTTCGTAAAAATGCGCACAAAAGGGCTAAATGCCATTGCAAGAATTCCCCCTAATAAAACGGGAATGCAAAAAGGTGTTAAAATAAAAATAAAAGCAACAATGATGGCTATCGCAGCTAAAATTTTGAGAAAATTTTTCCTAAATACATCGACATTCATTTCACTCACATCTTACCTCTTGATTAAAATCTTAATAGTTTAAATGCAATTCGTCTAATATTGCGCAGAGAACCTAGATCCATTCTGACTATAGGTTTACCCTATTGGCATGAAGAGTTTTTTACTATTGACCCTCATTATTTTTACAAGCTCCACTCTCGCGAGTAGTAACACCCTTAGGCCATTTGTCACAGATGGATGCACTTTATTTGCTGAAGGAACAAAAGAGCATCCCGAACTTTGGAGACATTGTTGCGTTGAACATGATATGCGCTACTGGTTTGGTGGAGACGCGGCTGATTTAGATAAAACAGACTTAAGACTTAAAGCTTGCGTTCAAGATGTGGCAGGATTAACTTGGGCAGAAATTATTTATCGTGGCGTTCGTATCGGACACTCTTCACCGATAAAAAATAAAACACATTGGAGTTGGGGATGGATTTTTGAAAGAGCAAACATTCCTCTTAGTAAACCTGAAAACGACTATATTATTTCAGAACTCAGAAGACTTCCGATGGATCAAGATGTGATTGAACAATTCATTGACCGTAATTTCAAAAAGACTCATGTCAAAATTTAAAATTCCCCAACAAGAAATTGAATTAAGTTTTTCAAGAAGTAGCGGGGCTGGCGGACAAAACGTTAACAAGGTTAACACTAAGGCCACTCTCCATTGGAATGCATTTACTTCTACGGCACTTCCACCTGCTGTTCACGCTCGCTTTTTAAAAAAATATGCCAATCGTTTAAGTGCGGATGGAGTCCTGACATTAGTTTCCCAAGAACATCGCTCTCAACATTTAAACATCAATGCGGTAATAGAAAAATTGCATTCGATGATAGAAACTATTGAGACTCCGCCAAAAATACGCAAGGCTACTAAGCCAAGTAAATCAGCGGTCACCAAAAGATTGAATGAAAAAAAAATTCATGGAAACAGAAAGAAAGAGAGACAAGAAAAATACTAAGGTTTAGTTGCTCTTTCTAAAACTTCTAAATATGAAACAATTTACAAGAAAAACTCCACGAGGCTTAGCCCATATAATTTTTTATTCCAGAAATGCCGACAAGATCGCATAAAAACTTTCTTTGCAAAGATTTTTTGTCAATGGGAAATTAGCTACTAAATCCATATCTGGATCTTTTTTTTACTTCCAACATATTGGTGATGAGCGAAGAGTACCCAAAAGATTTGAATGGTAAAAAAATAATTACTGTTTCAGATCTAGATCTAAAGCACTGCTAGTACTTTCTTTATATCTTCATCCGTATTAAAGGCATGTGGAGAAAGTCTCACACCTGGACCTCTAATTGCAAAATTACAAGGAATGCTTTTTAATTTTTCTACACTATCGGCCTTGGGAATGAAATTCACAATTGAACTGTTATTGTAGTGAACCTCAAAACCGCTCATTTTTAATCCATGAGCCAACGATTCCGACAGTCTTAAAACCTCTTTTTCAATAACTGAAATCGTTGTTTTTAAAATTAAATCAACCGAAGCACCAAGAGCTGTTATTTCTAAAACCTGTTTTGATCCAGCTTCAAATTTAAATGCATCTTTTTTTGGCATACAAAAAAGATCAGTTGGATCATCACAAGTACCAAAAGTATAGGCTCCAACACTATGGGGTTGAATTTTAGAAATGTGCTTCATTTCAAGCGCTAAAAACCCCACACCTACAGGGCCCGTAAGCCATTTATGACTTCCTCCTGCTACCGCATCGACTCCCCACTCTTTCATCTTAAAAACATGCAAACCAAGTCCTTGCATAATATCGACAAAAAGAAAGATATTTTTTTCTTTTGTTACTTTCGCAAGTTTTTCTATATCAGTCTGGGCCCCTGTTAAAAACTGCACCCAAGAGATAGCAACTACTTTGGTTTTATCTGTTATTTTCTCGATAATTTTTTCAACTGGTGTTGTGAGATTTTTTTCTGATTCAACGATGACGAGCTTGGCATTTTTTCTTTTACACGCTTCTTGCCAGGGATACAAATTTGAAGCGTATTCTTGATCCCAAGTGATCACTTCATCGTTTTCCTGCAATGGAAAGTGAAAACACAACTGACTAATGGCTCCGGCCGTACTTTGAAAAAAAGCGATTTCATTATAATCGCAACCAATCAGTTGTGCTAAAGAAGTGCGAGCATGCAATACATCACTCATATAATCGTGATCAGTATAGAAGCCTTCTTCGTAAAAACGCTTTCCCCAGTAGAGAATTTTATCTCTTGCGGGAAGACTTATAGGAGCAAGTCCCGCATTATTTAAATGCAGGTGCTTAAAGTCTTTAAAAAATTGACTCTTATAATGAGTTAACATTCACTCGCCATTTGGGCAATTTCCGTAAGGGCTATTGATAAACGTTCATAGTGAAGTCGATACCCCAATAAACAAATGCGAATTGATAATCGCCCTTCTAGAGAACAAGAAGATAAGAACAATGTTCCTTTAGAATTTATTTTCTCCATTAAAAGTTTAGTCGAAGCATCGCCTTTTTTGTGAGCAAAAGCCAGAATACTTAATTCAGGAGGTGAAACGAGTTCTAAGTCTTTAATCTTTTTTATTTCTTCTGCTGTCCAATCACTAAGTTTTAATTTTTCTTCTAAATTTAAAACAAAGGGAGCAATCCCTAAAGTTTTTATCGGAAGCCAAACTCGAAGGCCGCGATAGTCACGCGATAATTCTGGAGTGATGTCAGAGTAATCATGTTCACCCATCGTAGGCTTTGGTGGCATATAAGAATCGTCAGAAATATAATCGAAGCTCATAGTGCTTCCATCTTTTACAAGCAAGCAACCTGTTCCGTAAGGAATAGAAAGTGCTTTATGAGGATCTAGGGCAATGGAGTCCGCGCGATTTATTCCTTTAAGAACTGTGCGACCTTTTTCTGTTAGCATAAACAAAGCACCATAAGCACCATCAGCGTGCAACCAGAGTTTTTCACTGCTCGCTAAATCAGCTAAGTCGTTTATTGCATCAACACTTCCTGTTTTAGTTGTCCCAACTGTTCCAACTAAAAAGAACGGCGATAATCCGTTTTTACGATCTTCTTGAATTTGTTTTTTTAATTCATTAAGATCCATTTTAAATTTTGAAGCTTTAATAAGTTTTAAATTTTCTTTTTTAAATCCTAACATCACCCATGCTTTTGCTACACAGTGATGGGCTTCACTCGACATATATCCAGTTGCGAGACTATAGTCATGCCCTTTGATTTTATTAAGTCTCGCCATCATCAATGCATTCATAGTGGCTGAACTTCCACCAGACGTTAAATAACCCAAAGAAGCTTTTTCATCATAACCCATCAAGTGAATAAACCATTTAATCACTTCTTGCTCTAAGGCCACCAATCCTGGGGCCATCATATAATGCCCAGTGAACGGATTAAGCGTTTGCGCAATCATTTGAGCAGTGTTGGAAATAGCATTTCCACAACCGGCCACGTAGGCTGCAAATCCAGGATGCCCTGGAAGTTGAGAGAGAGGTGCCATCTCATTAAAAATTAATTTTAATAACGTTTGATAATTTTCTGGACGTTCTGGGAAATTTTTAGTCATTTGGTAAGGAAGGATAAAATCTTTTTTCAGTCCTGTCGTTTTTGGATCATGGGCCAATCCCATAGGATGCATAACAGGAAAAACTTTCATATATTTTAAAATTTCATCTTGAGTTTGATCAAAGAGCACTTTAATTTCATCTTCATTCATCTCTAATGGTTGATCAATTTTTTTCCACCAGTCGTTTGTATTCATTTGATCAAGTACATTTTGTCTGCGGGGATGAATATATTCATTTACCTTTAAAATTTTCGTTGAGCCATTATCTAAACTTCCATCAAGGGTTCTCGCCATTCTAAAACCACTGTGTTGATAAAAGTGTGGTCGAAAATGAAAACGCGCCCAAAGCCCAGCTTCAGTTCCACAACTCATGAATGATCCACCTAACATCATTTGATGTTTTCCATCAAAACATGGAACCGAAAAATCATCATAATATGCGTGAGTCTGAAATTTTGGAAGAGGATTGAATTGATCTTCTAACCACGTCCAAACATTTCCAAATAATTCTTCAGTTACATTTGATGGTGACGACCATGCAAAGTTAAAATTGGGTTTAAAATCATTAAAATTTTTATAATCTTTATAAGATTTATTTTGAAGAACGGCATCTGATTTTAGATTGCGAAGAGAATCAAATTCTGCTTCCGTTATCAGGCGATAATTCAATTTAGTTTTTCCATTTTTCACATCGCATTCATTTATCCAATTGCAATAAGCTTGTGCTTCATGGAAATTAACTTCAGCAGGCCAATTCCAAGGCATTGGGATAATTTCAAAGATAGTGCGCAGCTCGTACTCGTGAGATCCTTCAGGGCCTACGGCTGCCCAAAAAGTTGGTCTTCTTGTATTTCTAAATTTTCTCCACTCTCTTCCTTCTTCCAGCCAATACTCTTCTTTGAAGTAAGCGCCACTAGCGACAAAATCGTAATACTCGCGATTTGTGATTTGAAATTTTGTGTACTCAAAATCTTTTATCTCTACACTTCTTTCACCGTATTCGTTGTCCCAACCATACGATGGAGTCTCTTCTTTTTTTCCAACGTGAATAATACCACCAGCGTGCTTAACCCAAGTATTCTCAATTGGCGAATTTTCACTTTTAGAAGGGTGAAGAGGTGCCCAATATTTTGGTGTTTCAACAAATTCAATTGGCAATTCACGAATTAAAACACTAGAAGTTTCAAAATGAATTTTTTCATGTTCCATCCCCATCCACAAAGACCACCATGGAGAAGATTTTAAAAAATTCCTTTGTCCATTTTTGGGTGCATCTAAATCAGGGTGCGTTTTTATTAAATTGACGATAAGGTCGTAAACAATTTGGCGGTAACCATGAACAGCTTCCACTGTTGGCCACTCCATTTCATTTTTCCCCATATCATCCCAAGACATTTCATCCACACCAACTTCTAATACTTTTTCTAGGTATAGATTAATGGGATTTTTTTGAAAGCCCGCTAAACGTAATTTATTAATATACAAAACTGCAGGGTGACCGTAATAAAAAATAAGTGGGTGTCTTAGACCATGATAGGGAGGACGCTTAAAAACTTCTTCAACTTTTAATCCTTGAAAAAGAAGCTCCGTTAAAGTCCAAGAGTTATTAAAATAAGCAAGAATATCTTCACGTGTGCAAATATCTAAATTTAAAAGAGGAAGCGCTGTTAAGCATTTTCTTTCTTGATCAAATCCTGGACACTGCTCTGGTGCAAGTCCTGTCCACCATTTGTCGCCAAATTGTACCTGTAATTCATTTTGAAAAACTTTTTCTTGCCGCGTTTTTGTGAGATTAGGATTTCTAGTAATTGAAACTGACATAATAAACTTCTCCAATTTTAATCAACTCATTATCCGCTATAGAGATAGATTTGTCATGGTAGACCGTGGTTGGACGAAATTTTATATTGGACAATTTCTATCGGTTACTTTCATGTGAAAGTGAATTCTCAGTAAATTGAGATATTAATTCTGTTCAATTTATTGATAACATCCTCGAAGTTTACAAAAAAGGAGATATTTATGATTAAAACTTCTGGATACGCCGCTCTAAGTGCAACGGCACCACTTGCACCCTTCGAATTCACGAGAAGAGAGTTGCGTCCCAATGACGTATTGATAGAAATTGATTACTGCGGTGTTTGTCACTCTGATATTCACCAAGTTAAAAATGAATGGGGTGGCTCTGTCTATCCGATGGTTCCAGGCCATGAAATCGTGGGCCATATCACTAAAATTGGAAATCTCGTCACAAAATTTAAAGTGGGCGATCTCGCTGGAGTTGGCTGCCTCGTGGATTCTTGCAGGACTTGTGTCAGTTGCAAAGAGGGCTTTGAACAATTTTGTGAAAATGGCTCAGTAGGAACTTATAATAGCACTGAAAAAGATGGCATCACTAGAACATTTGGTGGTTACTCAAAATGCATTGTCGTTAAAGATGAATTTGCTCTTAGAGTTCCAAATAATTTAGAACTCTCTCACGTTGCTCCTCTGCTTTGTGCGGGCATTACTACTTACTCTCCACTTCGTCATTGGAATGTTGGTCCTGGAAAAAAAGTTGGAGTCGTGGGCCTTGGTGGATTAGGTCATATGGCCGTAAAATTTGCACATTCGTTTGGAGCAAATGTAAGTGTGTTTAGTCGATCAGCTAGTAAAAAAGAGGATGCTCTGAGATTAGGGGCTAGTGAAATTATTTTAAGTAATGATCAAGAAGCGATGATAGCAACGCATGCGGGAAGTTTTGATTTTATCATCGACACCGTCTCTGCACCTCACGATTTAAATCATTACCTACCACTCTTAAAACGCGACGGAGTTATGGTTCTTGTGGGGCTACCAGAAGTTCCCCCTACGGTAGAAGCAGGAAATTTAATCTTTGGGCGCAGAAGTCTTGCAGGATCTCTCATTGGAGGAATTCCCGAAACTCAAGAGATGCTCGATTATTGCGGGACCCATAACATCGTGTGTGACGTAGAGATTATACCGCCTACCCAAATAAATGAAGCGTTTACTAGAATGTTAAAAAGTGATGTGAAGTATCGTTTTGTTCTCGATATGAAATCTATTTAAGGCTTAATTGAAATGGCAGGGGCAACTCGCTCGTGCCATTTATTTTTACATTCCAAAAATGTTTTCCCGGATAATATGCTCTCGTTGTTACAACTTTAAATGGAATTGAAAGTTTAATCTGTATTTTTTCTTTGGGAAGTAAAAGCATTTTTTTTCCTTTAAACACTTTTACATTATGTTTTCCATTTGCTCGAAGTAAGTGAATATCGTGATCCAAAATAATTTGAGCTTTTTTATTGCTGGCATTTTGAAGTGTGATACTCACTCTTAGTACTTCGCCTATTTTTACTTTTTTTGAGAGAATTTTTTGTTCAACAACTTTAATATTAAACGACTCAACACCGTGAAGTTGAAATGCTTTTTTGTTACCTTTTTTAATTAATGAGCGGCTGGCATGTTTAATAATCCAACTTAAATCATCAGATTTATTATTTGATTTATGCCATTCCAACAATTTCTCAACCACAAAATCCGGATGATTTTTTGAATGGTCATTAATATGATTTGCTACTGATTTTCGAACGTATTCCGAGGGATCATTTTTCAATTTTTCTAAAAAAATCCAAGTTAATTCTGGGTCACTAACAAAATCTTGCAACTTCATTCCCCAAGGAAGAAGTGGGCGCGATCCCTCTGAGACCCATCTCCTTACGTGTTCACTTTCGTCATCAACCCATTCTTTAAAAAACTTCATTACTTTTTTTTGGTCTTTTACAAAAAATGGGCGAACTGCAAACTCGCTGGTAAATTCCTTCGTCATCTCTTTAAGGGCGAGCATGGAAAGCTCAAAATTTTCGAGACCATAGAGTGAAACAAAATGAGTTAAGGGCCATACGGCCATCCCTGATATTCCTTGATGATCTTTTTCATTTTGTTTTAAAGCGCCAAGCAAAAAATGTATCGACTCTCCCAATTCTTTGGGCAAGTAATCATGCAATCTAACAGCCAGAAAATGCACGCGACCTTTGAGTTCTAACTTGTCTAATTCTTTATCTATATTTTTTAAGAAAGCTTTTTTGTTAAACGCTGAATAATTTCTTTTCACAGCATCGGCTATGTTTTCAGCTACAGATTTATTAAATAAATTTTTAAATGGTTCCATAACACCTCTACTTTGTGCATTAGACATAAGCGTAGGACACTTCTTTCAGTCTTTCAATCTTCCTTCACCTCAATTAAAATAGACCTATGAAAAATCTCGAAAAAAAAATCTATGATGACTTAAAGACTATTCCACCAAAGAAAAGACGAGAATTGCTCATCCGTGAAATGGCAAACTTGACTGATAAAAATATTCATTGCTTCAAATGTACTGGTACATGCTGCACAATGAGTGCAAATTCTATGCAGATTACTCCGCTAGAAGCTTTGGACATTCTATTGTCTTTAAACATCTCGGCTGAAAATGCCAACGAATTTAAAGAAAACATGAAAGAAAACATTAAACATTACCGTTTAGACAACGAAATATCTTTAGGGAAAAAGGCTCATACACATTTGAGAAAAACTTATACTTGCCCTTTTTTTGTACCTGGCCCCAAAGGTTGCACAATAAAAAAAGAATTAAAGCCCTATGGATGTTTAGGTTTTAATCCCCGACTAGAAGAAGACAATGGAAGTCAATGTCACTCAGATTTTAATTTATTGGAGGCCAGAGAAGTCTCTCATCTTCCAAATGAGACCGATGCTAATGCATATATAAAAATTTTGTATCAACTCAATTGGAATAAATTAGAAATTCCTAAGGCGGTCCTCGTACTCCTCGAGCATATTTACCCATAGATTCATATTATCTATTGTTCATTACCTTTGAATTGACTTAGTTTTTTACGAGACTAATCAAAGGAGAGAAAATGAAATCACTTTCAATAATTGCACTACTAATATTTTTTTCACAAAATATTCAAGCTAAAATTGCCAACGAATCCGAACTTGGAATTTTATTAGCTAAAGGAAATTCGGATTCACAAAGTTATTCGGCGAAAGAAGTACTGAGTGAAAGATGGGATAACAACTCTCTCAAATTTGATGGACGTTATTTACAAACCAAAACAAGTGGAATTGAAAATGCCCGCTTTTGGTTAACTGGCCTTCGCTATGACCGAGAACTCAGCACAAGACTTGCGACTTTTTTAGGAGAAATTCTTGAAAGTAACAAATTTGCAGGCTACAATCAAAAATATAATTCTGATATCGGTTTTAAATATGCCTTAACCAAAGAGGAAAAATTTCTTTGGAATGTTGAGCTCGGTTACCGCTACACAGTGGAAAATCAATTAAGTGGAACTAGTGCAAAATTACATTACATAAGAAGCTATATAGAGGCAGAAAAGAAATGGGCAGAAGGTGTAACAACAAAATTATGGTTTGAATATCTTCCTAACTTTACGACAGGATCAGATTATCAAATGAATAGCGAATTTTCTGTCAGTGCAGCACTAAACAATGTTTTCTCCCTTAAGAGTGGCTATCTTCTTCGTTATGACAATCTTCCCAACCCAGGGGCCATTGCGAAAACAGATACTCTGCTCACAACTGCATTGGTGGCAAAATTTTAAAAATATTTTAGGGAACAAATGAATTTCAAAAATAATGGCGCACTTCTTACTGTTTTGCTAATTGTGTTCGTCGATATTCTTGGATTCACAGTCATGATTCCCCTTCTTCCTTTTTATGCTGAAAGTTTAGGCGCCACGCCCTTTGTCGTTGGAATGCTTTCTTCTATCTATGGATTATGCTCTTTAGTGGCCGGTCCCATCTTGGGCGAGCTTTCAGATCGTTATGGAAGAAGAATTGTTCTATTACTCAGCCAAATTGGAACATGTATTGGATTTATTATTCTCGCACTCTCAAAAACTTTATGGATTGTTTTTATATCACGCATCATTGACGGTATCACTGCTGGAAATTTAACTGTTGCTCAAGCCTATATTTCAGATGTAACTGAACCAAAAAATCGTACTCGAGCTATGGGTTTAATTGGTGCTTCATTTGGTTTAGGTTTCATTTTAGGTCCAGCGATCTCTGGAGTACTTGTTCGCTTTGGTCACGCTGCCCCTATTTGGGCTTCGGCCGGATTGTCACTATTGAGTATTATTGGTACGACAGTTTTTTTAAAAGATGTGAAAAAGCCTGGAGAAAATCTTGCTAAAGAATCAGGCGCCATTCACCAATTAAAAAAATCTTTTCGACTTTTAAATACCCCCATTTTAAAAGAAGGTTTCATTGTCTTTTTTATTTTTTCTATAAGCTTTGCTCTTTATATGTCGGGACTTGCTCTTTACTGTGAACGTGCTTTACAGTGGAATGGTCATGCTTTTACTGCTAGAGAAGTAGGTCTGCTTCTTTCTTATGTAGGAATTGTTTCACTAATTATACAACTTTTATTAATGGGTTATTTAGTCCGAGTTTTAGGTGAAATAAAAATAATGATGATTGGATTCTTTTCCACTTCACTTGCTTTATTAATCATGGGATTTGCACCACTATTAGCTATTTTTTTAATGGGCATTACTATCAACACTTTTGGAAATGCCATTCTTCGCCCTGCGATTTCAGGAATGCTTTCAAAAAATGCAAGTCCTGCTCACCAAGGATTAGTATTTGGTCTTAATCAAACACTCATGTCAATTGCACAAATTATTTGTCCACTGATAAGCGGATTTCTCATTGAAAAACAACTTACATTTTCTTGGTGTCTACTCATTTCTGCCGTTTCTTTTTTGGGATTAATTTTTGGACGAATGGCTTCTCAAAAAATAAAACTTCAACATTTGTAAGCATACTAAATTCCTATTTATTATTTTTTATTTTGTATTTAAAAACTCAGCTTTTTTAGCGCAAGATAAGTGACTAATGTTCTAAGGAGTTTTTATGCAAGATAAAGATCCAAAAACCATCTACAAACAAAAAATGCAAATTGCTATTGATAATTTTTTAATCGCCGAAAAAGAAGGTGCTGAAAAATACGCACCCAATACTTATGTCTGGGCTAAACAAAAAATTTATGGAGATAAAAAAATTATTTTACAATACCCTGATAACGAAGAACATACAGAGCTTGCTGCTGATGATGCATGCGCAGCTGCTGCCAAATTATTAGCAACTGTACGCCGACATGCAAGAAGTGGAGAAATGGAGTTCTACGATGTATTAAGCAAGACCAATAGTACTACGGGTAATAAATCAGATGAAGAGGCGATAAAATCTCTCGTCAATGAAGGAGGGCCAGTTATATAATTTTTTGCTATAGTTAATAGCAATGAAAAAAAATTTACGAAAATTAGGCTTTACTCAAATTATTCTCTCCGGAATCTGCTTTGGTTTTTTAGGTTTGTTTGGAAAGCTAGCCTACCAAAGAAATATCTCGCCTGGAGAGCTCTTAGCTCTTCGCTATTTATTATCTGCAATAATTACTGGTGCACTCATTCTATTTACCAGCAGAAAATCGTTTTTCTCGCTTTCATCCTTTGAAATAATCTCCTCTATTTGTTTGGGAATTTTTGGTTACGCTCTTTTTTCAAGTCTTTATTTTATGGCCCTAATGAGGCTATCGGCATCGCTAACAGTTTTATTGCTTTATACATATCCAATCATGGTCACACTCTTTTCTCGCTTTTTTCTCCATGAAAAAATGGGCAAACTTGGGGTTGTAGCATTACTTTTGGTGAGTGTCGGAATAGTGGGATTAGTTTGGGGTGAATGGAGTGCCAGTGAACCCAAGTACATTCTCGCAGGCCTTGGTTCAGCTCTTTTTTATGCTCTCTATATTATACTTTCCAGAAAATATTTAAGTGAAGTAGCGGCCATTCCTTCTTCATTCTATGTACAACTTGGTGCAGGAATCGTTTTATCAATCATTCATTTTCATGGGGCAACTCATCGCCCTTTTGAAATAATAAGAGATCATTATGCACTCATTTTTTCGATGTCTATTCTTTGTTCATTAATGGCCATGACACTTTTTTTAGCTGGATTACAAAAAATAAAATCTTCAGAAGCATCTATTTTGAGTATGACTGAGCCTATATCAGGCGTTCTTATCGCAAGTTTATTTCTACACGAAAAGATGCAATTCATCCAAATTATGGGTGGAGTTTTAATTCTCTTTGGAATGGCAATAATTTCTCTTAAAAAGACGAGTCAAGATGAGTAAAAAAAATAATATTCAAGAACATTTAAATGATTTATCACTTTGGACTAAATATAAAAAAGGGCTTTGTGAAACTTGTGAGGGCCTATGTTGTTACATGCCGGTGGAAGCTAAAGTTAGTGACCTCATTCGTTTAAATATTCTCGATGCTTTTCATCTGGAACTAAGTGATCGAGAACAAATAAAAGATGCACTCAAGCATCCTGCAATTTTGCGCTACACTCCTAGCACTGAAAAATTTACGCTGAAACAAAAGCCTGATGGGTCTTGTTTTTTTCTTGATGCTAACAAACGTTGTAATCGCTATGAAGATCGACCAGATACATGTAGAAATCATCCTCAAATCGGTCCACGTCCTGGGTTTTGTGCTTACATGAAAAAATAAAACCTATGTCGCCCAAAGCTCTTCGTTAAATTTACACAAACCAATTTGCATCTCTTTCGGTAAAAATCCCACTGATTCGTAAATTTTGGCTGCATGATAAAATGGATCAGCCACCATGATAAATTCTTTAACCTGCATTTGCTCCATCGCAAATAGACATGTTTGATAAACAAGTGTTGAGCATATACCTTGTCTTCTATAATCAGGATGAGTTCCCACTGTTTGAAATCGCCCTAATCCATTTTGGGCAAATATTCCAAGATCTCCTACTAGTCGCTCTCCTAAAAAAGCGCCTACCCAAAAACCTTTTTGATCTTTAATCATTAAACGATAATCGGCAATTTTCTTTGCCGCATATTTTCGATAAGGGATTTCTTGAAAATGTTCGGCCCTACACAAAACATGATTTTCAATAACTTTCTCCCAATCACTCTCATTATCGATTAGTTTAATTTGTAATTCATGATTTATTTTTTTTGGCTTAACAATTGTATCGGCTACCATCACAATCGAAGTTTCTAAATTAAACCCATCATTTAAAAAGAGTTCAGGTGAACCGACATCGCCCGTTATTGAATCCCACGCAAAAGTCATATGTTCAACGCCCATCGTTTTAAATTGATCATTAAACAATTCTTTCCACAAGAGATAAGAATATGGAGTTGGAGGATTTTTAAAATAAAGAAGATTCCCCCAGAAGAAAGTGGGGTTCGTTGGTGTTTTAATCACTAAAAATTCATCGTATTCTAGTACGATACCAGTAAAGCGATGAAAAAATAAATCCGTCAAAAAGGCTTTAGAATCAATCTTCATATAACCTCATACAGAGATTTTATAATGAATTTTGATTCTATGCAAATTCGCCAATTTTCAAAAATTAGATGGTCTTTTTAATGATCTTTTTCTTCTTAGCACATTTCAATTTGCCATTGACCATTTTGCAGCTCTTATCGACAATCGTTTTTTCGGTTTTAATCAAATCAACGTCAGGCTTTTCGACTTTGGTTGGCCCCTTAGACTCCAAACTAGGTGCTGGTACAGCTTCCACCACGGGTGCGGTTTCTGCTTTAATTTTTCTTCCACAATATCCTGCCAAAAATAAGGCGACAAAAGAACTTAAGAATAAAATTTTCATTTATTACCTCTTAAGGATTGTGTTTGGTTTAAGCTATGATAAAAAGGATAAAATACCTATACGAAATTATGAATTTAGCTATGAACGGGCAGAATTTATTGAGACTTTGTTTTTTGATCACAAAATTTCAACTGATCTAGGTGACTTTTAAACCAATCAACTAAAAGTTTTCTCCCCCGATGATCATTTTGTCTAAGTGGTCCCCATTGAAAAATATATTTTCCAAAAATTTGTCCTTCTAAATCTGAACGTAATTTTTTCCCAGCACTGGTTGGTGCTCCAAGCAACTGCCATGTCATGAGCTTGACTCCACATCTTAAATTATCTGCACCATTTAAAACGTTAGACTCGGAAGGAGTAATATCACATTTACTTTTAGCAGTTTGCTTGGCGAGCTGAAGAAGTCCAAAGCTTCTATGCCCTCGGGACTTAGGAGACATTACTTTTTCATTAAATCCACTCTCTGCTCTTGTTAGCGCAGAAAAAAAGACAATCCAGAAATCAGTTTTGTCTTCAATGCTGGCCTTATTGTAACCAACGCACTCTAAGTCTTCGAGGTCCTCTTCATCTATTTCCATTGAGAGAATGTTTTCATCTTTTTTACTACCACTTAAAATTTCTTCTCTGATTGCGTTCGACCATTCTGGTTTCCAAGAATAACGTTTACGATAAGAATTGATTTGCACTTCTGCGCGTAAAGTTTGTCCCCAGAATAAGGAAATTAAAAGTAGGATCAAAAGACGATTTGTCATTGAAAAAGTATAAACTTTTCGAATTTATACTTCAAGTTTTATACGCACAAACTTAGCGAGCATGAAGGTCAAATAAATCAGAAATTATTTTTTTATCTGTCACGATATAAGCTTGAAACATTTTATCTTGATTGCTTTTTATCCATGGAAAAAACGGAGCTGTCATGTGAGTCCCAATAAAAACATCAATATGATTGTCTTTAATCGCCCCACCTTTATCGCCGGCAAAAAAATATCCATCATGAATAATGACTCTGCCAGAAGATAATGTAATTTTAGCTCCACGCGCCTCTGGAATATAAAGAACTGTACCAAGTGGAATTTTCGTTAGATCAGTAGCGAGTGTTCTATAGGGAGCTAAAATAAAATCATCAAGCCCATCTCCGTAAGGCCCGTTGGCTTCACGGAATTTTGTTCTACTGACATCTATTTTAAAAATCTTTTTACAATCAACAGTGTTTGATTCAGTGACACCTGCATAGTTATAAGTAATGGCCTCTTTATTTTTTGAAAGGATTCGAACAGATCCTTCCATTGCGGAATCGCACCACTGACGTAATGTTAATTTAGGACCAAGTTCAAGATTGTTTAAATCGCGAAGAGCGAAATCCCCTCCACCATCGGTTATTTGTGGAAGGTAGTAGTAAGTTCCCCAAAGTGTGACTCTATTTAAAACATCATTGGCTGATGGTTCCTTAAAAGAAAATGTGTCTCGGGCCAGGGGGTCATTGCGCTCAATTCTTTCATTATTTTTGGCAACTGGTTGATGGCGGGCAAAAGCACATGAACAAATTAATGAAAACATCACGACAGCATTTAACGTCTTAAACATGTTTAACTCTCCCTTACACGTATTAGAAAATTATAAAGGGAGTTTGAAAAAAGGCTTAGGATGGATAAAATTTCCTCTTGACCAGAGCATCCTGCTATGGAAAAACTTCCTGCTTATAATGACATTTCAGAAAGAGCCATCTTCTAGAGAGAAATTATAGAGAATCGAACTTTTCTTGATCAGGAACGAAAACATAAAAAAACAATTTGCTCGGTGATTGCTTTAGTTCTTATTCATTTCCCCACTTCTTTATTCATGCTCGACTACCTCTGTCGGAGACCATAGTACTCCTATCAGACACGTAGCTACCTTTAGTGGTGATAAAGAAAAGAAATTCAAAGACAATTAATTATAGCGCCGATCCCTTGAAAAAATATTTCATGGCAATCGGCCCCTGGTATATGCAAAAAGGTTCCTGGAACCTTTTTGTGATGGAGGAGGTATGTGTAGAGCAAATGATTACAGACGTACTCACCGGCACTAGTAGAAATTTTGGTTGGGCATTTTGCATTATTAGCAGCATTTAATATTTGATCAATTGGGAGTGTTGAAAAAAGTCCATCGGGACTATTTTGAAATATCTTTTGAGACTTAAGTGCATAACCATCATTGTCTGGAATACGAGCATCGACCCAATTAATACCAATTCTCTCTATCGTAAGTTCAGTGCGATTTTTAGCAAATCCAGTTAAGAGAACATGGGAGGGATTGTATTTTTCTATAGCTGCATTTAATTTTTCTGAGGCGGAAGTAAAACTCACCGGCAACACAGCAGTGTAAACTTCAAAATCAAAAGTTCGTTCTTTTAACCAATCAAGCAGAACACTCGAAGGATTTAATTCATCTCCATCAAAAGGTTCAAAGCCTGTGACTAAAACTTTTTTCATTGGAATTATTTATTCGGATCAAAATCTGGACGACGTCCACGATTTTTTATAATGAGACCATTTAAAAAATTTCTTAACAGCTGATCTCCACACTCTTTGTAGTTAGGATGATCAACATCTCTAAAAAGTGCTGAAAGTTCTGTTTTTGTGATTTTAAATTCAGCCAATTCTAAACATTCGATAATGTCAGTGTCTTTAAATGAAAGAGCTACTCTTAATTTTTTTAAAATATCATTATTGGTTAGCATCGATTTCCTTTTTGTATGAGATATAAAGATTTTCAACTTTAGTACGTGCCCAAGGTGTTCTTCTTAAAAATGTTAAACTTGATTTTATACTGGGATCGTTTTTAAAACAATTGATGTCGATTAAATTTGAAAGTTCTGGAAAACCATAAAAGTTAACTAACTCTGTAAGAATTTTTTCTAAAGTCATTCCGTGCAATGGATTTTGATTATTCATATTTTGTAACCTTAATATCAAGAACTGCTCGAAGTGTATGCTCTTTTCTTCGAAAACTAAAGCTATTGAAGCCCAGCGTCTGTAAATTATTGCAAACAGGAATGCTTCTTTCTTTATAATATTGCTTTCAACTTTCGTGAGTTATAATCGACCTTGAATAGGTAGATTTCTAACAAGGAATATTTCATGAATACTAAAAGCTTTCGCCCTGTGGCCATCATTGGAGGATCGCGAACTCCCTTTACTAAGTCATTTTCAAATTATGCCAGAACTTCCAATAAAGAATTAATGATTGCAACTCTTCAAGACCTGGTGAAAAAATTTAAACTTCAAAATATTCAATTGGGCGATGTTGCTTTGGGCGCAGTTATGAAAAATTCCGAAGACTGGAACATGACTCGTGAAAGTGTTTTGCAATCTGGACTCCATCCCCACACACCGGGATACGATGTTCAACGCGCGTGCGGAACCGGTTTAGAAACCACCGCTCAAATCGCTCTTAAAATTGCCAGCGGTCAAATAGAAAGTGGCATTGGTGGTGGATGCGATACTAATAGTGATATCGCTGGAGTTTTAACTCACGAATTATCATGGGCCTTAATGGAGATGCAAAAATCTCCAACGCTCATCGGAAAATTAAAAAAATTGACCACAATTAAACCACAAAATATTGTTCCGCGATTTCCGATTGTTCAAGAACCTCAAACAGGATTTTCGATGGGTGAGCACACAGAACTCATGGTTAAAGAATGGAAAATTTCTAGAGCGGCTCAAGATGAATTAGCCTATGAGTCTCACCAAAAAGCAGCTGCGGCTTATGAAAAAGGATTTTTTAAAGATTTAATTTTTGAATATAAAGGCGTTAAAAAAGATACTATTTTAAGAGCAGATACAACGAAAGAAAAACTTGCTCGCATAAAGCCAGCCTTTGATCATTCTGAATTTGGAACTCTTACTGCCGGAAATTCAACGGCCTTAACTGATGGTGCATCTGCTGTTCTTTTAGGCAGTGAAGATTTCGCTGATAAATATAAACTTCCCATCCTCGCTTATTTTATCGATGCAGAATATTCAGCTGTCGATTTTGTTAATGGCGAAGGACTCTTAATGGCACCAACTTTTGCAGTTGCTAATCTATTAAAAAGAAATGAGCTTACATTGCAAGATTTTGACTTCTACGAAATTCATGAAGCATTTGCCGGCCAAGTTCTCTGCACGCTTAAAGCTTTCGAATCCGTTGAGTATTGTACAAAAAAATTAGGACTTGTAGATGCCCTAGGTTCTATTGATAAAAATAAATTAAACCTCAATGGCAGCTCACTTGCTTTAGGTCACCCATTTGCAGCAACTGGTGGAAGAATCATAGCCACACTTGCCAAACTCCTAGCCGAAAAAGGACGTGGTCGTGGACTTATTTCGATTTGCACCGCTGGTGGAATGGGTGTAGCCGCTATTTTAGAGCGTCCTTAATGAAAAAATATTTCCCAACGTTTTTTGCATTCGTCTCCAAGATGGCTCCCAAATTAGCAGCGAAGATTGCACTCATTATTTTTTCAACTCCAGTGAGAACTCCCAGACCAGAATCAGAAAGATTATGGCTCGAGACTTCAAAAAAATACTTTCTTAAAAATGGTATAGCAGCTTTTGAATGGGGTGAGAGCACTAACCCACTAGTTATGCTCATTCATGGGTGGAACGGCAGAGGAACACAAATAGCTTCGTTCGCTGGCCCATTGGTGGAAAAAGGATTTAGAGTGGTCGCACTCGATGGACCAGGACATGGAATATCACCAGGGAAAAGAACAAACCCAAGTCTTTTTGCTAATTTTATAAAAGATGCCCAAATTGAATTAACAAATAATGGTGAAGTTCATGCAGTGATCGCCCATTCATTCGGCGGAGGTAGCACCGTTTTAGCTGCCGGAAGGGGTCTTAAAACTAAAAAAATCGTTTTAATAGCAAGTCCTGCCTTTTATGACAAAGTTGTCTTATTTTTCGCGAGATCAATTAAGCTAAGTGATAAGGCCATCGCTCATTTTGTTAAAGAAGTAACAAACTACTCCGGAATTCCTCCAAGAGAAATTAATATCGCAAATCTTGGAAGTCTCTTACATATACCTGTCATGATTGTTCATGACAGTGCTGATAATGCTGTCGACTATCAATCGGCCATTACGATTCATGAAGCTTGGAGTAAAAGCGTTCTCTTAACAACTAAAGGCCTTGGTCATCGCCGAATTCTAAAAGATAAAAAAGTAATCGAAGAAGTCGTCAATTTTATTAACTCGTAGGCAGTTCATTCAAGATTCCTCATAAAACTTAACTTAAGTTACTACAACGAAAAGGCAAAAGAGATCAAAATGATCTTTTTTATATTTTGGATTCTCAATGAGGCTCATTAATTCTTTCAATCTATTCGTCCTTTTTTGGAACGCATTGGTCTAAACAAATTCTAACATGCCACTAGATTTTTTAAACCCAATCCCAAAACAATTGAGTCGAACTTGTAGGAATTATAATTTTCTGTAAACACACCGTCATGCTTTTTGAACCAAGTACTAAATCCCCTTAAAAACACGTGCCTTCGATCAAATTAACATGATTAAGTCGATTAACCTTTAATTGATAAAATATTGGCTATGTGATACTTCTGCCTCTATATATGAATGAAAAAGATAAAGAAATATTGATTGAGGACATCCACGAATGTCTTTCGGTCTTGGAATACATTGTTGAGCACAGCGAACTCTTAACTGAGCTCTCTGAAGAAAAGCGCGTGGCCCTTCTAACGGCCGCTGGAAGAATCTCGCGTCCTGATAAAAAAGAAATAAAAAAACGTCAAAAAGAAGTCAAAATATACCGTCAAAAACAAATGGTGGAACAAAATAGATTAAAGCGCGCTCAAACTGGAATTAGAAGTGCCAGAGAAAACGCAGTCTTCATTGCCCCTGAGCAATTAAAAATTGAAAGTGATAAAGCCTATCAAGAGGCACCAGAACTTGATCGCGCTCGCAATTGTTATGTATGTAAGGCTGAATTTACAAAGTTGCATTTCTTCTACGATACAATGTGCAAAGAGTGTGGCGATTTTAATTATCATAAACGTTTCCAAACAACTGACCTGACTGGACAAGTTGCTTTGATCACAGGATCACGTTTAAAAATTGGATATCATGCAGTTCTCATGATGCTTAGATCGGGAGCAACTGTCATTGCGACAACTCGTTTTCCTGTGGACTCCGCTTTGAGATATGCTCGAGAGAATGATTATCCTGAATGGAAGGACCGTCTCCATATTCATGGGCTCGATCTTCGTCACACTCCCTCTGTAGAAATTTTTGCAAGCTTCATTGAACACAAATTCGATCGTCTCGATATTATAATAAATAATGCTGCTCAAACAGTGCGTCGTCCTCCTGGATTTTATACTCACTTGATGGAAAACGAATTATTAAATTTTCATGATGTGGAATCCCTTGCTCAGCCATTATTAAAACAACATCACGATTTTAAAACAGAACTACAACAACTCTCGCACGGTGATATCTCAACCGAGAAAGCACTACCAGTTGCTTGGCATGGAGATGGAGCTGGTGTCGGCATTAGAGCGTCTGCTGAACTTTCACAAATTCCTTATAGCTATGATAACTCACTTGTTGCTGAAGAAGTTTTTCCGGCAGGACAACTCGACGCTGATCTCCAACAAGTAGATCTTAGAAAGACCAATTCATGGCGCATGCGCTTAGGCGAAGTTCCGACACCTGAATTATTAGAAGTGCAATTAGTAAATGCCATTGCTCCTTTTGTTTTAATCAATAGATTAATTGGTTTGATGAGACGCGAGTACACTGGAAAAAAACATATTGTTAATGTGACTGCAATGGAAGGAAAATTTTATCGCTTCAAAAAAGAAGATCGTCACCCGCATACGAATATGGCAAAAGCTGCACTCAACATGATGACTCACACATCAGCTTCTGATTTTGCTAAAGATGGCATTTTTATGAACGCTGTCGATACTGGTTGGGTTACCGACGAAGATCCAGCAGAAATTTCAAGCTACAAACAAGCAGTTCATGACTTTCAACCACCATTAGATATAGTTGATGGGGCCGCTCGAATTTGTGATCCCTTTATTGATGGAATCAATTCTGGAAAACACTGGTGTGGCCAATTCCTAAAAGATTATAAACCGATCGATTGGTAACAACGCTTCATGCTTTATTTCATCGTGCTCTATTTTCTTTTAATCATTCTTTTTTCACTGATTAAATTCAAAGAAATCAAAAGTCCGACTTTAAATCTTTTTAAATCGATGTTTCCTTCATGGAAATTTTTTGATGAAAGCAATGATACTCCTGTTCTTTTATATCGTGAGGCTGACGACTGGAAGATTTGTTTCTCTCCTCCCAAACTACGATGGTGGCATTTTTTTTATAATCCAGCAGGCAATTTTTATCTTGCTTACCACTCTCATTTACAACAAGTGCTGGGCGAACTAACCGTGGCGAGCGTGGAAGAAGCAACTCATTTCCAAGATAACTTATCCTATAAAATGTTAGAGCACTTTGTAAGATCAAAAAGTCCACAATCAGATTTTCAGTTTAAAATTAGCAGCATAAAAAAAGCACCTAATGGTTTTGCTATAATTGAAGATATTCTCATCTCCCCTAAGCTAAAAGTAGAGATTGTATGACAAGTGAGTTGGCATTAAAAGTTATTGAAATAATGATTAATTGTTCAATTATAGTTCAATCCATTGAGTACTTGTCTTTAAAAAAACATTTTAGCGAAAAAGGAATCTGGCGCTGGAGTGAAATTAAACAAGAGCACCCAGTTCTTCCAATTTTTAGTTTTTTACTAAGTGAGAACAATTTTATTTATTTTTTAGTGGCAAGAATCGTTTCAGCATTAGGATTAATTTTTTTCTTTCCCCATTCTTTTATATTAATTCTTTTTCTTTTTTTTACTTCTCTTTTAATTTCACTTCGTTTTAGAGGATCTTTTAATGGGGGAAGTGATTATATGGCACTTATTATTTTAAGTGCATTATGTATAGCTGCCTTTTTCAAAACGCCGCGAGTGCAGATGGGGGTCCTTTGGTATATTTCACTTCAAGTTTGCACTTCCTATTTTATTGCTGGCATGGTGAAAATCAAGCAGAGAAAATGGAGAAGCGCTGAAGCCTTAAGTAAACATATGACTTCCTCTAACTATAATCCTCCTCGTTGGTCTCAAAATATTTTTTCAAAAAAGATTTGGGCCATGTGTGCAGCTTGGGGAGTGATTGTTTTTGAAATTTGTTTTCCGATTATTCTCACTCAACATAATCCAAGTGTGCTCTATTGGCTACTCGCAGGTTTTCTCTTTCATTTAACCAACGTTCTCTTTTTTGGACTTAATCGTTTTTTAATTGTCTGGTGTGCGACCTACCCTGCTCTTTATTTTATCACAAACAATTTTTCGTATTCACCATAACCACTTTCTTTTAATTTTTCTTTGGGGATAAATTTCAGTGCCGCGGAATTCATGCAAAAGCGTTTGCCCAAGGGTTTTGGTCCATCATCAAAGACGTGACCTAAATGTGAGTTTGCATATTTGCTGCGAACTTCTGTGCGAGTGCCAAAAAGAGAGTGATCAACTTTAGTAATAACATTAGCGGGAACTAAAACTTTTGTGAAACTAGGCCAGCCTGTTCCTGAATCATACTTGTCTTTAGAGCTAAATAACGGCTCACCTGAAACGATATCTACATATAATCCATCAGCATGCATGTCCCAGTATTCGTTCTTATACGGGCGCTCTGTGCCCTCTTTTTGTGTAACTTCATACTGAACGGAGGTTAGCTTTTTTTTTAATTCCTGATCAGATGGCTTTTTATAAGTACTCGCTGCCCAGCCATAAGCCTGTGCAACTAATGCTAAGCTAAGTAAAGTAAGTAACGCGATCACTGTTTTCATAAAAAGCCCCCCTGACTTCAGATTACAAACAAATTTTCATAATGCAAACCGCTCCGAATTTTGATAGATTTGCTAGACCTAAAAAATGTTTAAACAAGGAAAAATGTATGATTACTCTTTACGGATCAGCAAGATCAAGTGCCGGCAGATGTTTATGGACTCTAGAAGAAACAGGAGCTCCTTACACTCTGAAAGATGTAGATATGAGAAATAAAGAACACAAATCTCCTGAGTTCTTAAAAATTAATCCCAATGGAAAAGTTCCAGTTATAGTTGATGGCGATGTTACTCTTTTTGAATCAATGGCCATTAATTTTTATTTGGCAGACGCTTATAAAAAAGAACTTCTTGGCTCTACAACTGCTGAACGCGGTTTAGTTCACCAATGGAGTTTTTGGGCAAGCGCTGAACTTCAAGATCCTATTATCCAAGTTTTCATTCAAAAAGTTTTTATGCCAGATGATAAACGCGACAATAATGTTATTGAAGAAAACTTAAATAAACTTCCAGCTCTACTTACAGTCTTAAATGATTCTCTTAACGGAAAAATATACTTAGCTGGAAACCAATTCACACTTGCTGATTTAAATACAGCAACTGTTGTTAGTATCTGTCCAATGATTGGTGAAGACCTTTCAAAATATCCAAACATCAAAGGATGGATGAGTGCGATGTCTGATCGTCCAGCTTTCCAAAGATACATGAACCTTAGAAAATAATTTTTCAATTGCTGGCAGAATATTTTTCTGCCAGTTTAAATTCCCATGATCAAACTAATCAAACTAACTGACTGCCAAGAAACTCTGTGGAAAAACGGGAAAGGAATCACGCGCCAAATCGCTATTGATCCCCCCAACTCCAATCTATCCCAAGGCTTATTTCATTGGCGAATCAGCTCCGCTGAAGTTAGTGCTAATGATCCCTTTTCATCATTTTTGGGATTTCAAAGAAAATTAATTGTATGGGTTGGTGTTGGATTAAAACTTAACGGCAAGAACTTGCTTCCTGATACTGTTTTTTCTTTTTCTGGTAACGAGAGAATTGAGTGTGAACTCATGAAGAATAAAGTTATTGATTTTGGAATTATCTACAATCCAATCTACTGCCATGTTGAAATGGAAATTGTAAACTTACCAACCAGTAGCTTAAATTTAGATAAAGCACTAAATTTCTTATTTGTGGCCCTGGGTTCTGGTAGCGTTAACCAAATGCCAATTTCTAATGGTGAATGTTTAAGAATTGAGAATGAAAATCAAATCGATATTAAAACTGATGGACCTTTAAAACTCTACCATATCAAAATTAGTAAAGTTCACTCGTAATCGTTTTAATAAATCCTGTTTGCAATAAACGAATCATTTTTTTATTATCTTGCATCTCTTGATTGATCATTGGAAGAGTAGCCTCTTTTGAGATGGCCGTATCTTCGAATTCTTTATCAAAAACATTTACTAACGTGTCAACGATCGGTTTTGAGTAAAATTCAATCGCAATTTCGCTACTCACCGATGTACTGCCGAGCCCAAAATTATGAGAACCAATAAAACCATGATCATCATCAAAGAGCATTACTTTTTCGTGTAAGTAAAAAAGGCGATCCTCTGCTATTTTAGTTTCTCCCAACCATTGATGAATAGATAAGCCTTTCTCAACTAAATTCTTCATTTCTGGAAGTCCATAGAGGTATCCCTTATCACTAATAGCTTTAGACGTTGTCATACTATTAGTCATGATCTCCATTTGTTTTCCAAGAGCAAGATTGTCTTCAAGAAATTTTTTATATCGAGGAATCGGCATAATAAAATAATTGTATCCACGCATTCTGGTAAATTGAGTTTTAATAACAGAATCAATAATATCGTCTTTCATTTTAGTGAAGCGTTCACGACCAAAATAATTATGCTGATATTGTTGAATAAGAACTTCATTCGTTAAAATGCGGGCCTTTGCTCCACTTTCGAATTTAGGTTGCTCCGGATAAAACAATTTATCATGACTACTAAACTTTAATTTTTCAAATTCTTGAACACATTCAATATTGTCTTCATCATAACAACGACTCTTTCTTTTAATATCGATAAAAAAAGAAAACATCGCTTCAAAATGGGCCTGAACTTCGTTAACCACGGCCCCTTCAAGTTTCACTTCAAGATCTTTAGCACGATAGTCGTTATCAGAAATATTTCTTCCCCCTAAGATGGCAGCTTTCCCATCAACGAGGAATATCTTTTCGTGAACATTATTAGTCAAAGCTTGATGATTTCCTGGTACCATTCTTAGGTAAGAAAGGACTGCTGGAGTTAGATGCAGGTTCCCTTTAAAAAGAGTTTCTTTAGAAGTTGAAAGTAAATCCATTACAAAACTTGGAATAAACGTCGTCATGATACGAACGTCCACACCGCGGTCATGGGCAAGTTTAAGTTCTTTGATCAATTCTAGTGGGTATCCAGCTTTATCCCAATAATAAGTCATTATATGGATGTGGTGTTTGGCGTTTCTTACGAGCTCTAATTTTAAATCGACTGCTGCCCTAGCGTCTTGAAGTAAAGTTAATTTGTTATCATTGGTAAATTCATAGATGTGAGCATAGCTGGTACTCGTTAGTACTAAACTCGTTACAATTGATATGAATAAAGATGCAATTGATTTTGACATAACAAAATCTTAACAGAATCTTAAAGACCTATGTATTTAGAAGAAATTTTTACAGACTAGTTAAAGTGCTCCAAAAACGTCCACGTCATCTCACGCGCCTCTTGGGTAACCAAAGGGATTGAATTATAAGAAGGAACCTTCTGATCGGCCAGCTCGACAGCTATGGCCTCGGTCTTATTTTTCCAATAAAAATAGTCGGCACTACTGCCTTTAGCGATATAGATAGTGGTTGAAATCTGGCCTGCCTTATATTGGTTTTCACGGGCCATGCTGCGAACGAGGTCTCTTAGAATCACTTCGTCTTTTGAGATTGGAGCTTGCTTAGTATAGCCCCATGGGAACATGACTAGCTTTCCGTAAGCGTGAAAATCAAGAGAGCCTGCAAACTTATGAGCGTTGCTAAAATCCATTATTCCTTGGATGCAATCAACTGTTTTATTCGTTGTATTTTCTGGCCATGGAAAACTTCTATTGGGATCAATTCCGCCCACATATCGCTCACGAGCTTCAAAACTATCGGGGCTCACGACTGGGATAAAATAAATATCTCTGCCGTCGATAATCTTGGTAAGGCGTGGGTCTTTTCCGTAGCCCGCAAGAAGTTCATTGATAAGAGAGAAAAGAACTTCAACTGTAACGAGTTCATCTCCATGAGTCGCGGCCGTAACCATAACTTCAGGGCGAGGTGTGTTTGAGTTGTTAGTTGAAATTTTTAGCGCGTATAATTTTCTGCCACCTTTTGTGACTCCGTAAGATTCAAGCGTCGCCATATCTTTATAAGAGGCCGCGATTGTATTTAAGTCCCGTTCTACGTCGGCGAATTTTCTGTATTTTGAAATATTGAGACTCTCTGCCTTGCTTTTATCAGCATAAAAAGCAGATTGAGTATTGGCATTGATGAGTTCGGCACTTGGAGCAAGTTCTAGGAAAAATTTTGCATCTTCTTCTTTTACATAAACTTCATAACCAGTAGTTAATTTTTTTACGACTTCAAACCTATCTGCGATTTGATTCATGCGCATTGGATTGGCGATGACTTTATAGCTTCTTATAATTTCTTTGGTTATTTCTTTGGCATAAATTTCAGTTGAAAACGACAAGAGAACGAGAGAAAAAGTAATAAGTAATTTTTTAATCATTTTGAAGTCTCCAGCATGAGAATTAACTCTAGTGTGGCAAACATTCTCGTAATTGAAAAACACTTATTACTTGAGTGATTTTGTTCTTACTTAATTCTCTTTATCAGATGAAACCCAAATTGCGTGCGAACAATCCCAGAAACTTCACCTGGAAGAAGAGCGAATGCTGCTTTCTCAAAGCTTGGAACCATCATCCCCTTTCCAAACTCTCCTAGACTTCCCCCATCTTTTCCCGATGGGCATTCTGAAAAATCACGAGCAAGAGCTTCAAACTCTGCTCCATCTGAGAGTTTTTTTAATAAATCATTCGCTTCAAATTCTTGGTTCACTAAAATATGTGAGGCCGTAACTTTCATGTTTTTTCCTATTTTTTAAAAGGCATTTCACCTAAGTAATCTTTTTTTCCAACTTCAACACCATTGTGGCGAAGAATTGAATAAGCAGTTGTGATGTGAAAATAAATATTCGGAAGAGCGTGCTCAGTTGCGTACTCTGCTCCTGTTAAATACTTTCCTTCCCAACGAGGTTGAGTAATTTTTCTCTCGTGAGCGCCCTGAAAATCTTCGGCCTTAAAAGTTCCAAGATAAGTTATAACATCTTGGATACGCGCTTTAATTTCTGGCAATGTTTTTTGAGTATCTTCATGCATAGGAGCTTCCTTTCCAGCCAAACGAGCAGCACCAAGTTTTGCTGTATCACAAGCGATTTGCAATTGACGCATTAATGGGAATTGATCTGGAGCTAATCTAGCATTCAATAAAACATCCATATCAATCTTTTTTGCATCAGCAAAAGTAGCAGCCTTATCAAGAATAAGATTGAGGTTTTTTAGCATTTTAGTAAATTGCGGAACGGTAATGTCATAAAGCATAAACTCTCCTTAATAAATGAATAGCTTCCAATGTAACGAATAATTTTTACGTGTCAATATTGATTACTTTTCTGCAACCCATTCTTTTTGCCTAACACTGCATTAGCGTAATTATATTTTTACTCCAAGCCTTCGAACGCTAGTGTTTTTATAACAAACACCATCTCCTTGGAGGGAATATGAAATGGACCAAAATGCTTTTTTTACTATTAATATTTTCTATCAGCTCTGTTTCAGTTTTGGCCGCCTATCCAGTTGAAACCCAAAAAGAGGCTCGAGAGGCTGAAATGGATTTAACTCGAAGATTGCGTGCAAAAATTATGTCCGATAATCAACTCTCCACAGAAGCACATAATGTAAAAATTATCACAATGCCTAAGGCCATTACATTAAAAGGTCCAGTGGCAAGTCGTGCAGAAAAAGTAAAATTAGAAAATTACGCTCGTTCAATGGCCGGGGATAAAAAAGTTTACAATCAACTCACTTACTAACAAAAGGATGAATTATGATGATGGGAAAAAAAGGAAGACACTCTGTATTTGGAATTTTTAAAGATCAAGCAGCTCTAAGCCGCACGATTGATATTTTAAAATCACAAAATTTTAGAAACTCGGATATCTCTGTACTCATGCAATCAAGTGAGGGAACTAAAGATATCGCAATTCAAAAAAATACCAAAGCTCCCGAAGGAGCAACAACTGGGGCATTATCAGGAGCTGTGGCCGGTGGAGCTTTTGGTTGGTTAGTTGGAGCAGGAGCACTCGCGATTCCGGGCCTAGGACCTTTTATAGCGGCAGGGCCTATCATGGCAGCAATCGCAGGAGCAGGGGTTGGGGGAACTGTGGGCGGAGTTGCTGGTGGATTAATTGGTTTAGGAATTCCTGAATTTGAAGCAAAACGTTTTGAAGGTTATATAAAAGATGGAGGCCTTCTCATTTCAGTTCATGTTGATGATGCGAAATGGGAGAGCAAGGCCCGTGAAATTTTAGAAGAAAATGGCGCGAGAAATGTTTCAACAACCACTGAGAAAAAATCCGACGAACCTACTTACTACAAATCAAGAGTCGATGAAGACTATGAAGATAAACATCCATAAAAAATAAAAAAGGCCTCGATTAAATCGAGGCCTTTTGCTTCTTTGAAAGCTCTGTAGGTTTTATCAAAACTCTTTTATGCTGAATGTGTAGTCTCAACAATTTCAGCAGAGCAGATAACTACAGGTGCGCTAAACTAAGAGGCGAATTTATTGATGCATCAATAGGATAAAACCCCTGAGAAAAAATCTGCAAGAGTAATCACCTAAAATAAAATTTAGCCTATTAATCTAAGAAAATAAAATACAAAATTTTTATGATAACTATTGAAATTAATTTTTTAGAAATTTATTTTCATCTACAGTTAAAGTCTTGGCTACTTCAGCTCGCTTTGGACTGCGCTCGATTCCAATGGCATCTAACCCGAAGCTATTGGCCATTGCCAGCATGCCCCCTTGCCCGCAAAATGGATGAACAATAGTAGTGGTTGGAGTTTGTTCTGCTATGAATTTTCCAATCATTTCACAAGCATTAAGCCCCATTCCCCTCTCCCAAGTTTTGTCCCCAATGTCTGGAATAACATCTGGAGTGGATTTTCCTAAATCGACTAAGCGCAAACACTTACTAAAGCAAAGTACATGAGAATAAGCGGGTCTTCCAAATGTCGCCTTACCTGGTTGAACTCGACAAATAATTTTATGCCATAAAAGCGAATGTCCAAGAGACTCAGCAGCTTTTTGACAAAGAAATCCTTTATCTACCCAAACGCCATCAACTTTAATATCTGATTGATAAAAAATAGTGACCCCCATCTCTGGTGTTTTTGATAGCACAAGTGTTGCAGTATTTATAAACCACTCCTTCCACATAGGAAGTGTATAATTTGGAAATTCCGAAATATCTGGCATAGAAGCTATAAGAGAGCTGCCTTCCAAAATGGGGCTTTGATTAAGCCAAACTATTGCGTCTTCACAATAAACTGAACGTGTGGGAGTTTTTTGTAAGTCAGTCACGCTGATTCCTTATAAATCGTTATATTTTTTTGAATTGCCTTTGGATTTATCAACTGGATATTTTTCTGCATTTTGCTGCATTTTAGAAAGGACTGCCTCTTCCATATTAATATTGAGCTTTGAAGAAATTCGTAAAAGATAAATTAATATATCGGCCAATTCTTCACGAGTTCTTTGCATAACTTTTTCATTAGTTTTGTCATTTGATTCTTCTTCAGAGAGCCATTGATAAATCTCTACCAGCTCTGAACTTTCAACGGAGAGGGCCATCGTGAGATTTTTTATAGAATGAAATTGATCCCAATCTCTCAGTTTAGAAAATTCATTGATCTTTGCAATTAAACTATTGAACTCCATAAATACTCCTTAGCTTAAAGGTGCCACGGACGGTAGGACTTGTGCAAGTTGCTTGAGGCAGCATGACTCAATTAGTATTCTTTTTTGCCTCAAATTAAAAAAGGACTATGCAATATTCAAATACTTTAAGCGCGTATTCTAGTTGGCATTAAACATGCTAGGTCTAAAGCTAATCAATTAACCACGGAGGACACTATGGTACAGAAAAAAAGCATGGATGAAGATAAAAAAGGCCGCTCTGCAAGCAGAGAAAAAGAAGAAGAAGAAAGTAGAAAATCTTCTGCCACTAAAGGCTCACCTATGAAAAAAACAGATACCTCAAGCTCTCGAAAGTCGCGATAGTCATCCGCATTTTCTTTAGCCATAAGTGCATAGGGAGACCCTATGCACTTTTCATTTTTAGGGAATTTTTTCCGCTAAATAAAACCAAATTCACCTCGTCATAAATCTGCTCTCATTTGTTCTTACTTATAAATCCACTATTTAATCATTGGCACTGTCTCTGCAATATATACAGACAGGAAGTAGATTATTGGAGGAAGTATTGAAGAATCCAATAAACAAGAAATCAGAAAGGAATGAGACGATATGCTAATTTGAAGTTAAGAGTTTTTACTCACGACTGATATACGCATCAGTTCTAAAAGTTGTGAAATACCGATTTTTTAAATCACCTTTTCTATAACCTTGTTTCCTAATACAATAAGAGCCACCCCGTAAAGGGTGGCTTTTGTTTTTATTGTTTATAATTTAAATGATTTTTTCAATCTACTGGCCGCCATTTCTTGAGCAGACCTTGCATCTCTTAAAACTGGTGCCATTCCAAAAAATTCATGAGTAACTCCTTCGTAATTTTTATAACGAACAGCTACTCCTTGTTGTTTTAATTTTTTAGCCAATTCTTCTCCTTCACTTCGAAGCGGATCAATTTGCGCTGTAATAATAGTACAAGGCTTTAATCCTTTTAAATTGGCCGCCACTAAATTAATGCGAGGGTCATCTTTTTCAGCCGGTGTGTTTAAATAATTTCCCATAAACCAAGTCATCATCGACTTATTGAGTGGTTTTGCTTCACCATAAGTTCGATAAGATTCAGTATCCATGTTTGATCCTGCGACTGGATAAATGAGCAATTCATGAGTTGGTAATTGAAATTTTTCGTCGCGTGCTCTAATCGCTACATTCAAAGCTAGATTTCCACCTGCGCTTTCGCCTGCTACGGCCACTCGTTTTGGATCTCCACCAAAGCTGGCAGCATTATTGACGACCCATTTATAAGCAGCATAAGCGTCTTCATGGGCAGCTGGGAATTTATTTTCTGGAGCTTTTCTATATTCAACTGAGACGAAAATTGCGCGCGTTTTATTAGCAAGTGCTCTTGGAGTTGCATCGTACACATCGTTATCAGCTATAACAAATCCACCACCGTGAAAATACACAACAACAGGTTGCGCAAGTTTTGATTTTAGGTTTTTATTGTAAGGTCGATAAACCCGAGCTGGAATTAATCCAGTTCCGCCATCAACCGTTATTTCTTTTACTTCTGCCAACTCTAAAAGTTCAGTATTGGCATCTTTAGAATTGGCCATTACCGTTCTCACAGCATCTGTAGGCGTCGGCTGGCTTCTCGCATCTTCGACACTTAAATTTTCAATAGGCTTTCCACCTTTTTTTTCTAATTCCTTCAAAACCTTATTCATTTCTTCGTTGGGCATCATGCTTTTAGCTGCAAATGACTGCAGAGAAACTGTTACAGATATAATAGTAATAAAATAAAACAAAGACTTTTTTGTATACATATATTCTCCTTACACAAATAGTTGCTAAAGTCGGTTTTGCAAAAAACTTGCCTAGATTATTTTAATCAATTTCATTTTCCCCAAAGATAAATCCTATTTTGCCCCACTCATCAGAAACTAGATTCTGTTTCAAAGATGTTAGACAAGTAAATAACTGGCCCACCTCTTGCTTTATAAATCCCCAAGGAAGTAAAACGAAGATGAAGTTTAATCGTAATAATCTTTGTAGACGTAAAAATCTTTTCCTCACAAACGGTTAAATTGGAACGCAAGAATTATCACTGAGATTGTTGCAGTCTTAATCGCAAAGAAAGAAGAATTGGAATAGAAAATTAATTTGTTTATTTTAATCTCCAAAAGTTTTAAAACAAGCGAATGATATAAGCCGTTCTTTAGTACTTGTTTCCAAAAAAACAATAAAGCCACCCCTAAAGGGTGGCTTTTATTTTTTTAGGGATGTTCATCAGCTCCATCACTTTAATCGAAGATCTCCTTGCCTTTTTTGCAGTATCAAAGCAACCAGAGAAAGTGCATTCTATAAGAAGAAAGAAATAATCCTTAACAGGAGAATTTTATGAATACCGATAATAAGATAGGATCTGACAAACAAGATAGCAGCACGAGCAATCAAAATCAGAAGCAAACTCAAAATTTCCCAAAAATCTCAACTGGCTTAAGTGAGGACCTGGGAGGTGTGTATGGAGGCAAAATCCATCGAAGAGAGCAAGACGTTCGTGATATTTTGGATGATCAGATCGCTGGAGCCTCTAGTTTAGACAAGTTGAATAAGTCTTCTGCTAACCAAGCTCCAAAAAAGTAAATTCAAGCAATTTTTACATCCCAGGGGAGTTAATTCTCCCCTTTTTTTGTCTGCCACTGTCTAAGTTGTGAATCCGTTCATTCACTGGCACAATCTCCTCTATGAGTATTATTTCAAAAATTACCCAACCTATATTAGGCCAGCTAAAACAGGGAGTCACTCCACATAAATTAGCACTCAGTATTGCCATAGGTTTACTTATTGGCATCATGCCTATTTTGGGATTATCGACGACACTATGTTTAGTGGCCGCTTATTTTTTAGGACTTAATCATATTGCGATTCAAAGTGTAAATTATGCGGCATACCCACTACAAATAATCATGATTATTCCCTTTGTTCGAATGGGAGAATGGATTTTAGGAAGAAAGAAAACTCCTCTTGATATAACGACTATTCTTCATCAGATGCAGGACAATTTAAAAATAGCATTTCAGAAATATTTTTTCTTGGGACTAGTGGGCTTACTTGCTTGGGCGATACTGGCCCCGGTTATTCTGAGTATCATTTACTTCATATCAAAATTTATATTAACGAAAGCATTAAGAAAATAAATCAACTAAAAAATAATAATTGGTCTCAACAATTGAAAACTAACATTAGTATTAGGCTGCAAGTTTTTCAGCAAGTTTTGTAAAACGAATTTCAAAACATGTGTTAGGAGAATTGGTTAAAATGCAAATTGAGGCATTGTGCTTTGATAAAATACTTTTGCATATGGATAATCCCAAGCCTGTACCTTCCCCAAGTGGTTTGGTCGTGAAAAACGGATCAAAAAGTTTAACTTTTAAATCCTCAGGGATACCTTCTCCTGAATCAGTCACTCGTAAAATGACTACATCATATCCATCAGTAAGTTCAACTTTAATCCATTTCTCATCTAAATTTTTTACGGCATCAATGGCATTGTTAACCAGGTTAAAAAGGACTTGTTCAATTTCTAAACTATTACAAGAAATGCTGATGTTATTTTGTAAATCAAGTTTAATAATCGTATTTTCTTGTTTTGCTTTGAATGCTATCATACTCATGCAATTACTAACGATTTCATTAAAAGAATGGGCATTAAAATCATTAATAGAAGTAACATGAGAAAAGCGTTGCATTGAAACGATATTTTTTTTAATCCTATCAAGGGCCTTACACATTGTATTTACGAGCTCTGCCGTTCGTTTGGAATCATTTAAGTTCTTTGACATATGAGCAAGACTCATCGAAATAATTGTAAGTGGATTATTAATTTCATGAGCAATCCCGGCAGACATTTCACCAATCGAAATTAATTTGGAATGATGTGCAAAACTTAAAGATAATTTATGATCATTGATAGTTTTATAATTTTCCTCTCGAATCTTTTCTTCCTTTTCTATTCTTAGCATAGCAAAGTAAGAGTTCATCCCTACTCCGCCTAAAACAATTATTAATAACAAATTGAGAATATTGAAAGCACTGTCAATTTCAGCATACACGTTTAGTGATTTATCATTACCCGATAATTCCTGTAGCTCAACAAGAGCTGAAAGCACTTTATTTGCTAATAACCAATCATTATCTAGAGTTTTTAATTTATAGACTGTTGCTTGATAAGTTTGTCCGCTATCTACAAGCTCTAAAAAATGATCTCTGTGCTGATAAAAAATAAAAGACAATTTAGACCAATCATCATGAAGCTTATCTTCTTGCTGCACAAAGGGACTGACTATCGACTTTGGTGAATGATGACGTTGGTTTTCTTGCTTTTTTTCTCCCTGGGCATAAATATCCATTAATGAAGCTATCTGATCAACAGTCATTTTATCTAACTTGCGAAGTTTCTCCTGATCTAAATCGGAGCCTACTAAATTCAATTCAAGATTGTAACGTACCTGGTGAAATAAGTTTTGAACACGAGCTAATAATGGAGCCTCTCGAATAGATGTTTCATTTAAATTATGAAAGCTAGCTTTTAAAAATTTTAGTGATTGCTGAGTAAAAAAAAAATTTACACAAATAAATAAAATATTAATAAGCGTAAAAAAGACCAACGACTTTTTTATATTATTTAAAAATTTAAGAAATATTTTCATGCTCAAAACCTTTGTATTAATTAATTTAAAAAATTAACTAAACGAGAAATATCTAGACTTCATATCGTCTTTAAATGATATTGCTTTAACGAGTAATCCTATTTATCAATACTATTACTTTAGCCAGCACTCTTTGCCGGTCGTACGGCAAAAAAGACTACCTGATAGTCCTGATCCACTACTCTTGCCTAGTTATTTTAATTATTTAAATTGAAGCCTATAAAAATTAAAAACTGCCCCCTCTAAAAGTCTCCTGGAACCTTTTGAGAACCTTTTGAGGTTAGATTTAATGTTTACTTATTTTATTGAAAGCGTTCAGTGCGCTTGGCTTTGTTTGTGCTTCACATATAGTTGAGCAAATTTGAACTAAGTACAAATCATATTTTTTTGATTTATCGACTTCCATGATTTTTATTTTTTCGCCATGACTCAGGAGAACTTCGTCTTCACCTTGATCTATTAAAATTCCTTTTAGTCCTGGCTTATTAGAATACAATACCATAAGAGCTTTGAGTGATGATGAAGTTGCGTTGTCATTTATTTCATTTGCAAAATAATTTGCGACTTTGAAAGATGAAGAAGTAGAAACATACCCTTTTTCAATATACTCTCCACCTCTATCGAAGCTTTTATTGTTTCTGTAATTCAAATCAATGCCTCGAAACAAAATTAAATCAGAGGGCAAAGCTGGAACTCGTTTATAGATTGCATCTATACTTTTAACTATTTTGGCGGAGTCTTCTGGATTAACACTAGTCCAATCTATTTTTTTATTAGGCAATGACCTAAGATATAAATTAATATCACGATAAAATGTATCGTCTTTCGTTGTATAAGTGTCCAAATCTAAAATCTCTTCCTCTGAAGATCCAAAAAAATTATCACTCGGATAACCAAGCTTCGTTGAAAGTTCATTGAAATTGTAAGTCTTAAATAAAACAGAATCTTGCGCCCAGGAAACTGGCCCCAGTAATAACATAATAACTATAAATGCATTTCTAAATGATTTGAGCATGGCCCATTATAGTGCCCACCAAAGAAAAAAGAGCGAAGAAATCGCTCAATTGAATAAATTTTACAGGGAAAATTCCGTAGTTCCCCTTAAGTTCAAATGTAAATCAATACCTTATTGCGAGTTCTTCCTTTGGACTTATCGAAAAGATATGAGTTAATTGATTTGAAATTTATAAACCTTAATTCGCCTTTTTAGCTTGTTTTCAATGATTCCCAAAACAAGCATTTCGTGGACAGCATTGTTCTCATCTTTTATAAATGTTAGACCTTCAATTTCAGTTACTTCCTCTGGCAAGAAAGCAACTTGGTTTATTTTATTTGTGTGAAGGTTAAATTTTAAAATTGGAAATCCATTATCAGACTTACGATTGGAAGCAATATAAAATGCATCATTGTAAAACTTTACACCTTGAATACCATTAATTATTCCTGGTAATTTTATATTTTCCATAGAATCAATCGAATGATTTTTTAAGTTAACACTATCTAAATTATAAACATTGAACTCTGAAACATTATTGTAACGAGATGAAATAATGATATTTTTTTCAGGGATGGCACAAGTCCAAGGAACGCCATCGGGTTGAATATCTAGAGGTAGGTTTACATATCCAATAAAACTTAAATGAGAAGCATCAAAAAAAGAAATTACCGGATTTTTATAGGTCCCTCCATCTTCCATTGGTGCAATAATTTTATTTCCTATTAAATCAATATCTCCGATATGATTGATCCCAAGTTTTTTTAAATCCTTAAAAGGAAAAACATTAGACATATCTGCTTTATCTAGCCTTTTAATGTTTGTTTTGATTAACGAATGATTAGATGAAAAATAGATATTTCCAATATTGTCGCTAACTATCCCCTGCCCTCTTAGAACAGAATCAAAGAATGAAAATTTCTCTTCGCCTACCATTTTCCAAGTTTCATCAGTTTCATTAGATGCAACAGTTCTCTTTGAACTTGATGAAGAACAATTACTAAGAAACAAGAAAAAAAATATAAAAACAAATTTAACTTTCATAAATGTTCCTTCATTGTAGCCTACTTTTTATAGACTATAAATAAATTTAGAACACTATTATCTACTTTAAATTTAAGATCTTAAATCCAGAAATCTTCTCTACTTCATCGAGAGTTGTTTTGTATTGTTCCCAATCAGTTGAAGAAGAAACGTTTATGGAATTTGCTGATAAGCTTTTATTTGAACAAAGCTCTACTTTATCTTCAAGTGGTTTTTTTCCACTCTTAAGAAGATTAGGCATAACAACTGCAATGATTTGAGTTTTACTGTTGATATCGCTGATTGTTTGATTTTTATCTAAGACGATGACAACTTTAAAATCTTTTGAAGGAATTGGTATGTCTTTATTTATGCCAATTTTTCCAAAGTCTTGATCAAATATGGGACCAGCGACGATATAAACTTTTTTGCCTTGATTGAGAACTAAGTCGCGAGTGTAGGACTCTAAGTGCTCCCAAATAGCTCGATTGAGATAGGCAGTCTGAGGAATCATATTGCTCATCAAGAAAGTCATTTGATTATTTTCTACAGAATCGTCACGATCTGCTGAAGGACACTGATGGCCTCGATCAAAACAACTTCCTTGGTAGTCTTCTGGCGTAACTGCATGCTCAGAAGATTTTGTTAAAAAGTTTTCTAGGTCTTGATCGGCAGTAAAATTATTTGATCTTCCCACATGTCCTAAATCTGCTGCCTCTATTTTCCAAGCAACCCAATTAAGCAGTCGATTCTTTTTATTAAACGAAAGTAGGTATTGGTCTCTGGAAATGAGAATTTCCGGAACATTATTTGTATTTTGTGGAAGGATGGCGATATTTTGATTTCTCTCAAGCGGAACTGTCCCTAAGACAATTTGAGTATCTGAAAAAGCGAGTGACAAAAAAAGTAGCTGTAATCCAAAAATGATAACTAATTTCTTTATTGCTTTCATATTCTCTCCACCTAACAATTAAGAGCAAGCTATATTAAGCATGACCTATCTAGAATAAATAGTTACAAGTACGTAATGTTTGCGTGCAGTGACAAATGTAAGAAAAAGCTATGAATCTACTTTGCTTCTCTACTACTTATGCAATAAGTAAGCTGATCATAGAATTCTTCGTTCAGAGTGGCACCAGTAAAGATTTTTTCTTTTGAAGTTATTCCCTTAAAGATACATCTTCTATTGCGAGAGTTGACTTCACCAGGCTTAACGTCTCTATCGATAATGGTAAAAGACAATGTACATGTTTCCGTAATGTCGTTGCAGTTAAAAGTTAAGAATTTATAGTTATAATCCCCTGAGCACCAGCTATCAGCACAGTCATGATCAATGATTTTTAGCACTTCATTTTTATCAGTTTCGTTCATAATTTGAGCAAGTGGCAAATTGGTATTTGCTTGAGTTAAGCTGATATTGAATGCAAGAAGAATAATGGTCATAAAAAAGGTTTTCATAAAATCTCCTGGAAACCTAAAAACTAAATTCTTGAATCTTTTTTCTAACCCAACATTAGTTTAATGGCAAAAAAGTGAGTTGATTTTTTCAACATGACTTAAACATTACAAAACAAAAAAACAAGCTCATCAAAGAGAGATGCTGCTTTTCATTATTGTTAGAATTACTTATTCTTTTTAAATAAAAAAGGAGATCTTCTGTATGAATAAGAAAAAAGTCATTCTTAATCGTGTTCCTCATATAATACTACTCTATTGGATTATAAAAATTGCTTCTACAACTCTTGGTGAAACCGGAGCAGATATGTTTTCGATGACCTTTAATTTAGGGTACGGAGTGACAATCGTTATTTTCACAGTTTTATTTTTCATTTCACTTTTTGTAAAACTTGCCATAAAACGTTATGAAACGATTTCTTACTGGGTGCTCTTTACAATGACGGCGATTGTAGGAACTGCCATCTCTGATTATATCGATCGCACCTTGAAATTAGGATATGCAATGGGTTCGGGTCTTTTGTTGGCCCTGCTTTTTGTTGTATTAGGTGTTTGGTATAAGACAGAGAAATCTATCAATGTGGAAAAGATTACAACGAACAGAGCAGAACTTTTTTATTGGTTAGCTTTTCTTGTAGCCAATACCTTAGGAACAGCTGCAGGAGATTATCTTTCAGATAATTTAGAATTAGGTTTTATGGTTAGTGCGGCCATCATCGCTAGCGTTCTGGTAGTAACAGCCTTATGTCATTATTATACAAAAATTTCCGGAGTTTTATTGTTTTGGATTGCCTTTGTTTTAACAAGACCTTTTGGTGCAACATTTGGTGATCTTTTGACAAAGACTCATGACAAAGGTGGTTTAGGTGTTGGCACGATTGGCTCATCAATATTTTTTGGAATTATGCTGATCTACGCTCTGTTTAGAGAAATTCAAGTTGAGAAAACTAAAAAAATAAATGAACTGGCAATTTAATTTCCGAAACTATTGGGTTAATAAAATGAAAATAATTGTTGTTCTATTTCTCTCTGCTTTTGCAATTTCTTTGTTTGCCAAAGAAAGGCCATTTTCTATTGATCATCGTATTCAATTGGAGGGAAATGAGGGATGGGATTGTCTAACAATAGACTCTTTTACAAATAGACTATTTATCACTAGAGGAAATCATATTGATGTTATCGATTTAAAAACTGAACAGTTAGTTGGAAAAATTACAGAACATATAGATGGAGCACATGGCGTAGCCTTTGTTCATGCCCTCAATAAGGGATATGCAACAAGCGGTAAATCTTCCAAAGTCATCGTTTTTGATCTTGGAACTCTTAAAAATATTAAAGAAATCAATGTCGGAAAAAAACCTGACATAATTATGTATGATGATTTTTCTTCTAGAGTATTCTCTTTCAATGCAGATGATAATTCTGTTTCAGTTATTGATCCTCAAAATGATACTATTTTGAAAACAATAAAATTAGAGAGTAATCCAGAATTTGCAGTGACCGATGGCAAGGGAGTCATTTATGTCAATTTAGAAGACAAGAGTTTAATGGCCTCTATAGATGCTAAAGATTTGGTTGTAAAAAAAACATGGCCGATAAAAGGTTGTAACGAACCAACGGGATTAGCGATTGATTCCAAATCAAAAACACTTTTTTCTGCCTGTGCAAATGAGGTTATGGCAGTTACAGATATTGCTTCAGGAAATGTCGTAAAGCACTTAAAAATAGCAAAAAAACCAGATGGTGCAGCTTTTGATAATGGCCTTGCGTTTTCATCTAATGGTTCAGGGACACTTTCAATTTTTAAGGAACATAGCAATGGCGTGTTCGAAGCTCTTCAAGAGCTTGAGACTCAAAAAGGATCTCGAACTATGGCCGTTGATCCTAACTCTCACAATATTTATCTAGTCGCTGCGAAGTATGAAGTTAGCGATGCAAAGGCTCCTCAGACTCGTCCTAAAATTCTTCCTGGCAGTGTAGAGTTATTAGTCATAAAAAAATAATTGATTTAGTAGCTTATTTTAGCTCGCAAGATTCTTTGCTCTTATTTGGTTCCAACACACTAGCAAGTTACGAAAAAAGTTAAGTGTGTTGGAGAAATAGAATGAATTAAGGTTTGAACCAACATAATGGACGATAACCAATCTGATCACCATTTTTTACTGAACAAACTCCAGTGTTGGCGTTTGTTTGTGAAACGATTTCACCAAACCCATGATCACATAACGAAGCTTGGTAATAGGTATCAAGACGACATTGAGATTGTGGGTGAGCATCGTAAGTTTTCGCTACGACAGATTTATCTGGAGTAGTGAAGCTTACAGGCGTTGTTCCTTGAGTAATTGCATTTAATAATTTAGCAAGAGCAAGTCCGGCCATTGCTGCTCTTTCACATCCTGCGATCTCATTAGCATTTTTATATATAAGCTGACATCTACTCGAGACTTCAGTTGGCACTTGTATGTTTTGTATTGCAGCCACGTTATCATCACCTTCAAAATAGTGACGTAGACATTTCATTGTTCCCCAGTAATCAGCTTGCCCTTCATTAGATGCCCAAAAAGCACTTCCAGTTGTTGGATCTATCTTTCTCGGTGCACCACCAAGATGGTGACCTAATTCATGACAAGCAACGAGGGCCATAGCGTCTTCGGTTGTTTCTTGATGGCGAGCTAATCCTCCAAACATATGAATTGTGTCTACCCCCGGAGTGTTTTGATCAGCGTATGCATTTACTGTTGGGTCACTCCAGAGACGTTCGATAACAAATTTCCTTCCTGTTTTAGCAACTGTATCTGAAAAGAGAAGTGAAATTTTATCCATAACTTTAGTAAATTGTTCTTCAGTAATCCCACCAACAAAATTAGTACCAACTGGTATTTTCACATTATTTTCCGGCATAAAACCTGAGTGACCATGAATATCACATGCCATACCCGAAAAAGAGTAAAGGTTTAAAGATAAGATTGATAATTTTAACCAGCTTTTCATTTTAACTTCCTTCTTAAAGCAATCCCATCATTAGGATAAATGAATCACGAAAGAGCTCAATGCTCACTTCGCCTACAAATGATTGTATTTTTATTTCTTTATCTCAATTATTTTTTATGAAATTAACTGTGTGATTGTTTTGTACTACTAAAGGGGTGTCAGTGGCTGTAAGGAATTAATTAGCAATATTTCAACTATAATAAAAAAAGTGCATATAAGATTACATTTCTATTAAACGTATCTTCAAAGAGCTAAAACTTGCGTCAACAAACTTAAAATGAAAGCTATCAAATAATCAATTTATTTTCTTATAAAATAAATCAACTGCGCTCTTAGGACCTATTGTAATTTGCATCACTCTTGAGCGTGGATCATTTATATCTTTTAGTTCACCGTTAAACGTTTTAATAAATTGAGCAATTAAAACCTTTAACTCCAGATGAGAAAACTCTGCTCCAATACATCGTCTGGCACCGCCTCCAAAAGGAGCAAATTCAAAAGGTGAATATTTTTTAGTTAAAAATCTCTCAGGAATAAAAGCTTGTGCATTTTCCCAAACTAAACTCTCTCTATGTAATAGAGAAAGGCATACACCTATTTCGTCATCAATCTGAAATTTTTTATCCCCTAAAAAAAAAGGGCGATTTATAATTTTTCTTGTAATGAATGGAACTGGAGGATGAATTCTCATCGATTCATTTACAACAGCTTCGAGAAAAGGATTTTGAAGAATATTATTTATCGAACATTCTTGAAGCTCTTCTCTGAGGCGATTGAGGAGATATTGATCTTTGTAAATATAATGAAGTGACCAACATAAAGACGTCGCGCTCGTTTCATGACCTGCTACAATCATTGTTCTCATTTGATCTAATACATAATCCTTTGATTTATCCACTAATGCGCTTAAAGGATTATGGATTGCCTCTTTTGTTCCCACTAAAAAATGGTTGTAAAAAAGCTCATCTAAATCTCCTTTATTTTTATTAAAAATATTCCAGGTCCCGGGAACCCATTGGGGAATAAATAAAAGTGAAGCAGAATAACTGGCCAAAAATTTTTGAGTCTCTAGCTCCGCTCTTTTTAGTTCCTCACTGTTTAAATGGGGAAATAGAAATTTTAATATTATTTTCAGGCTCAAATCTAGTGATATTTTTTGCAAATCTAACTTACCTGCGACTTCGAGAGGATTAATTAATTCATTAAAAGCATCTATAATACTTTCACTCATTGGCGATAGGTTAGATTTAGAGAAATAGGGAGTGAATTCTTTTCTTGATTTTAAATGATCCTTCCCACTTTGCATAATAAGTCCCTCTGGTCCCAAGAGTGCACCAACAGGATTTTTTTCTGAAGCTTTAAAACTATCAATTGGTGCCGTAAATATTGCTTTTGCTAGTTCAGGTTTCCCTGTCAGCCAAATCGTTGTGGCGCCTGGAAATGCTAAGGGAAATGGATCTCCATGTTTGATCTGTAATTGTAAAAGATAATCTTTGGGATCATTAAAAAATTGATAAAGATTAAATGGAAAAAACATTTTATGTCCAACGCAAAAGAGTAGCTCCGCTATAATCACAGGCGTGAGAAAATCCGGCCATACAAATAAGATCCCCTGCTTTAAATAAATCCTTTTTCATAAATGTAGCAAGATTCACCGGGATGGCGGCACCAAAAAGATTGGCATATTGCTCGAATGTTTCAAGTTGCCGCTCAGGTGGAATACTTAAGGCCTCTCTCCAATTCCGCAAAAAATTTGTATTAGGCTGATTGGTTATGAGATAATTAATTTCATCGATAGCAATATGTTTTGAAGCACAAACTTTTCTAATCATCTTAGGAACAGTCTTATTCCCTCGAGCAATTATCATGGCCGATTTACTTTCGTTAAAATCGATACTCCCTGTAATATCTCGGGCTTCCCACCAACTTTTTCCATTGCAAGCCGTTCTCATATCTTCAGAAAAATCAGGATAGTTTTCAAACTCAAAAGATAAAAATGGTCGCTCTTCATTATTTGTTACATAGGCTACGGCGAATCCATCCCCTGGAATGGCGGCTTGGGCAAGTTGCCTAGTATCTTCTTGTCCAAAAATTCTTCCTCCGGCAGTTTGGGCCACACAGATAAGAGCATGCCTCACATTTTTAGACTGCATATAAGTATGAACAAGATCTGTGAGGTATAAAAATGAAATACAGCCTGTATTATGAATATCAAAAATCCATTTCGCATTACCGCCTATTTTTTTATTTATAACTGCTCCACACCCCGTGAATGGCTCATCAGGAATGGAAACATTGGTAACGATCATATCTATATCAGATTTGGCATTTAAATTTAACCGCGTCAGAAGTGTAAGCGCTGCCGAGCTCAAATAATCAGAAGCAAGCTCTTTTTTTCCAATGTGCCGACGTTCATTTGTTCCACTAAACATTCTATTTGTACGACGAATTTCTTCTTCGCCAAAATAATCATTATTAACTATAGTTGTGGGCATTAATTCTTCAACATCAATTAAACTAATACTCATAGAAGCTCTCCTTCTTCATTTAAATAAGGTCCCATTGGCAGATTATTCAAGTGTCTAAATTCCAAAATACTTTTTAAGTTTTCTAACTCAACCATATGACCTGCGTAGAAAAAATCCCAAAACTGACCCACCCAAGGTCTGCCGAGCGGAGACTTCTCTGGATAAGGATTTTTTTCATAATATTCATGACGGCAATTTTGCCAAAAAATAACTGAGCCTGGTTTTTTTAAAACCAATTCCGCTGGAACAATTCTATTTAAGTAAATCATCCACAAATCATCCCCTTGGTCCCAAGCGCAATGGTAATCAACCGTAAGAGCTTCTTTGTTGGCAACAACTTTAAAATAAATATCTGTATTATCACCAATACGGTCTTTCCCAACGAATAGACCTTCATCCGATATTTTTTTAAATTTCCGCATACTGTATGACCACTCTAATAAACAATGTGGATTGGCCATGTATTCAAAGATTTTTTCTGGAGGGCAATTGATGTAGGATTGAATCGGACAAAAATCTCCATAGACTTGGTCGTGAGGATAGACGGCGTGAGTGATGTCGGCCATCAATCCCCCCATCACATGCTTGTTTGTATTTTCAATTCTTCTAAGTCCATTTAATTTTTCAACATGACCATTGTTTTGCATATTTACCTCTTTAATTTTTAATAAAACTTCTAAATGGAGGGCATTCTGAATTTGAGATTGTGAGTGAAACCAAACTAGGAGTATTTTTATCAGCAAGCAAATGTAGGCAATGTTTAAGTTTACTTAAATCATCTACTTCATAAGTTATAATCCCAGGAAACATTTTTTCAATTCCTTGAGCATAAAAGCTATTTTTAAAATCATTGATTCCAGTCGTTCCATTTAAAAATATCTTTTCTCGAGTTGTACACATTCCATGAGAGTTGTTGTTCATTACAAAAAAAACAATCGGTAAATTGTATTCCATCGCGGTATGAACTTCGAGACCATAAATTAGAAATGAGCCATCTCCTAAAAAAATATATGATTTCTCTTTTGAGGCGACGGCACTACCAATTGCAGTACCGATACTATTTCCCATTCCTCCCATTCCCAAAGAAACATAACAATTCCCATTTCCTCTCGTTTTTAAATGGTGAATAACAAAAGCTCCGCTGTTGCCAGCATCTATAAAAACATTTCCCGCAGGATCGAGCTTATCTTGAATTTCATTAATTATATTTTTCCAACAGTATATTTCTGGATTCAACTTGATGCTATTAATATCAAGAACGGGATTTATGCTTTCTACAAATTGGGTATTGAGATTCTTCAGGATGTTATTTATATTTCCATAAGTGTAGCTAGGATTAATGCCTGACAAATCAAAAAGGCATTCCTCTTTTTTCTCATTAATAAATAAGACATTTTTTGAAAATAGAGCTGAAGAAAAACCAATGCGATTGAGTAGATTAAATTTCACCCCGATCAGAACTACGTTTTCGGTTTTCTCTAGAAATTCACTTACCTCGTCATGCCCCATTATTCCAATAAGACCTAAGTATCGCGGGGAAAAATTGTCAAAGAGCCCCTTTGTATTTGGAGTGAGCGCAACTGCTCCTCCTGATTTATAGACAAATTCATTTATTATTTCTTGTGAATAAAGATGAACGCATTCTTCACCTATAACAATTAAGGGGGGTGTTTTATTATACTTATCTAAACTCTGACAAAAGTTTTGAGCAAGAGGTAAATTAACAATCTCCTCAACTATTGAACTATTTAAACTTTGATCAAAGAGTGAATAAATAATTTCTTCTGAAAAAATATTTTTAGGAATGAGGACAACTGCTGGCTTTTTGCTTATTGAAGCTTTCTGATAAGCTACTTTCAATATTCCAATCAACTCAGAACCAGACTCTACTTTTTGTTGATAACAAGTGCACTCATCGAGCATCTTTTGAATATTTAAGCTTTCCCCTTTTCCCGATGTATCTTGAAAAGCTCCCATCCCTTCTAGTTGTATTGGAACTTGCCCACTAATAACTACTAAAGGTAATTGGCTTGTATAAGCCTCTGCCAGAATGGGAATTGTATTTAAGATACCTGGTCCTGAGGTCGTTAAGACAAACGCTGGTTTTTTGGTAGCCAAGTAACTGCCCATTGCCATAGCTGCTGCACTATATTCACTCTTTGCCAAAATAATTTCAATTTTTTTTTCTCGATAAACGCATTCAAATAATTCTTCAATATTGGCGCCACTTACTCCAAAGAGATGAGAGATTTTATGATCATCAAAAAACTTAGTAATGACTTGTGCGCCCTTCATTGAATTTTCTTACAATGAGCTTCCTTCCAGTGTTTACCAATAATGGTGAAAGCATTTTTTAATATAGAATATTCTTGAGCAAAGCTTGCTCTAATATAAGTAACGCCCTTTTCCCCAAAAACTGATCCCGGGACAACTCCCACTCCTAAATCATCTAATTCGTCTGTCACGATTGTGTCGGAATAATTGTATTTAATAAAAAAGAAAAAGGCGCCTTCTGGAACTACATAGTCTACTCCATAAGAATCTAGTACTTCTCTTGCGATCAAATAAGCATTTTTATAATTTTTTTCGTAAGAAATATTTTTCTTCAATAATAATTTAACGATTTCTTGCCCAAATGAAGACATTGCCCCGGTAGCGTTATTGAAATAGGGTGTGAGACTGGCCATGTTTTTTTCATTCGTTAAAACCCAACCGACGCGGGCTCCTTGTAAAGGATACATCTTTGAAAAGCTTCCTACAATGTATCCTCGATCGATGAAAATTGAATAATCATAATGAACTTTTCCATAAAGGAGTTCGCGATAGACTTCATCCAAAATAAATGAAACATGAGGATATTTATTTAAAACCTCTACCAAACAAGCAATATCTAATTTAGTGAGAGTCTTTCCTGTCGGATTATGAGGAGAATTTAATAATAATATTTTGGTTTTTTCAGTGATCAATGAATTAACACTATCCCAATTAATAGTCGTTTCTGCATCCACAAAAAGATTAAGATCATAGCGCTTAACTATTCCTTTGGAGAATTCTGCCATTTTTGAATACGGAGGAAATCCTGGATCTGGAATTAATATTTCTGAATTCGAATCGAGAGTAGAGCGCAAAATAAAATCTAGTGCTCCCATTGTTCCATGAGTGATAGCAATATTATCAACACAAAAACCTTGGTAGTATTTGTTTAAAATCATTTCTCTTAATTCAAAGTCTCCATGCGATGGATAATAACAATTGATCTTTTTTTGATGATGAAGTTCGTCAAAAATTTCAAAAGGAAATGGGCTAATCTTTGGTTCACCAATACGCAAATCGTAAAGATCACTCAATTGCGTCTCAACGGGTGAACGTTTTCTTTCCAAACCAAATGCTTGTGTTGTTGTCATGTGTTTTGCCTGTTGATGCGAGAAAGTGGAAATACCCTCTCTTGAAAATGCTTTTCAATGTAAGTGGAATCTAGAGCAAAAAATAATATATTATACAAATGGCATTCATAGACTGATTTTATACAAAGTGTAAGCTTAAGAGAGTTTTCACTTTGTTACATATTTCTGTTGATAATTATTTCTATTCACTGTTGAATTCAAAGAGTAACTCTTCCAGGAGAAATTAACTGTGAAATTCATTATCCTATTTATTCTACTAGTTCCACTTAGCAGTTTTAGTGAAACAAAGAACTATAAAATCGCTGAGAAAACCAGAGTCCTTTTTCATTTGCCTTACACTTTAGGCACACACGATGGAGAAGCAAAAATCAGCAAAGGCAAACTCAAATTGGATATTAATAGTCCTAATTCAACAATAGGTGAATTTAGTGTTGCTATTGATTCCATGACTACTGGAAGTAATGAGCGAGATTGTCATTTGCGAGAAGCACTAGGTCTAAATTATGAGTTATCTGATTTCCCTAATGAGCATGTTTGTAACGAAGCTCACGCATTGCCTACAACCGGAAAAAATTCCATTGTTTTTCCAGAAATTATTTTTAAAATACTTTCAATGAAATCATTAGATCCAAGTGGGAAAATTCTTACAGATAAAGTGACTCCAATTGAAGTAGAAGGACAATGGACTATCCATGGAATTTCAAAAAAAGAAATTCTGTATATGAAAATTTCTCCAGAAAAAGAATTTTTAAGAGTTCAAGGAGATACACAATTTTCACTGAAAGATTATAATGTGATTGTAAAACCTGGAAAAGTTTTGTTCCTCACGATAAGTGTAAAAGATACTGTTAACGTGAGTTTATCAATTTTGTTTGAAGCTGAAGAAATAATAAAGGCCTCGAATTAATCGAGGCCTGAAAAGTTTTTAATTTTTAAATTAAATCATCACATGCATATGGATCTTTTGTGACCATATCCTGCACGCTTTTTAACAGATTATTACAAGCAGGGACAACTTGCGCTTCTTTACGAATAATTGGACCGTAATGTGAGCGAGAGATTCTAAGCATTGTCATGGCGTATTCTGTTGCAAAGGCTGGACATGCTTTATTGAAAGCTTGGTAAGTTGCTCCAGCACCAGTTCCTAGATTGCTCAAAGAACTACAGCTTGCTCCTTGCTTAAATACATCTAACATACATTTTCCTGGATTGGCCTGGTATTCAGCGTAGAGTTTTGATAGCTCTGCTGAAAGTCCGATAGAATCATAGCTTGTTTGAAATAATCCAGCTTCTCCTGCGGCAGATGAGCGATTTGATCCAGCTGATCTATCCCATCCTTCACAATACACTCCAGAACTTTCACGCATACCTAATCCCATTCCTAGTGTATAAAGTGCTCGCAATGGCTCAAGGCCTGCTGAACTTGTAACAATTGGAAGACTCGCAAATGTAGAATCATAGTAAGCAACAGCATCTTTTGTTGTATTGCCACTATTAGCTGCACTCATAATTTTTGAAAGTGCTGATTGATTTTTTGTTCGACAAATACTTCGAGCAAAACTCAATGCCACACCTTTAATATATCCAGCTGGAGCTTTTCCACGACTGGCCCACGAGTAGCTTGCACATGTTGAACTGCCGGCCATTTGAGTAATGGCATCAGCGTACGCTCCACTTGTAGGAGTAGGTGTAGTATTTGATCCTGTACCACTTGTTGGTGTTCCTGGAACTGGAGTATCCGTCCCTGTTGTAGTTGTTCCGTTGCCTAAATCTAAAAGCGGAAGTTTAGCTCCGCTAGCAAATGCGGGACTTGAAATTGTTAAGGCAAGAAAAGAAAATATGAGAAAATTATTTTTAATATGCTTCATCCTAAAGCTCCTTATGATATCAGCGTTGAATCATCCGTGATCAATCGCTAAAAATTTAATAATGTCTAAAAAAGATTAGACCATTTTGAGGGCAGTTAATTTCATGGGAATAGCACCTGGCTCAACTGGAATGCGAGCCTGGGCAACAGAAACTATTTGTGTTGATAAACAAAAAGTTGCAAGTGAATAAAAAAGAAAATTGTTTTTAATATGCTTCATCCTAAAGCTCCTATCTTTTGTATGTAAGAATGTGACCGTCCATAGTCACGCAGTTAACTAGAGCAGGGTTTGTGCCAGATTAAAAAAAGCTAAACTAACGATAACTCATGTTCCAGATAAAAATACTCAGTGACATTTTCTCTCTTTCTCAAGTTATAATATCACCGAGTATTTAATTTTTGGTGTTATGCACTGAGCTCTTCAGCTATTTTATGCGCAATTTTGGGACTAAAAGGCCCTACATCAATTTGATCACCAAAAATAGATTCTCGTAATTTAAAGGCATAAAATTTCCCCTTAACTTCCAATGTTAATTTTTCTTTTACTTGAACTTTTTTGAGTATTTCAATTTTATCAATACCCGTTTGTGTTAAATTGAGTCGCAATACCGAAGCCCCTTGTTTTGTAACTTCTTCTGCATGCGTAAAGTCTGAACTTCGCAATATTGGGTCAACGTCTGACGGCAATATTCCAGCTGCGTGAGATTCATAAGTAATCAATGTGGCAATAATCAACGATTTTAAATTCATGATTTAATCCTTAAAAAAAGTTTTTAAATTTTTGATCAAGAGAATTTAAGCAGGAGGACTGAGCCCAGATTTCATTCTTAGGCTTCTAGGACTATGAAGTGAAACAATGTATGAAAAATAGAGTGCAGATTGACTTAAGGGCCCTTCAATAAATCGATTAGCAGGAGTCTTGTTAAATGCATTTTTAAATTGAAGAGAATCATCGTCTTTAGAAACTCTCTTTGAAGAAGAGCTTAGGTACTTATAGATGGTACTTGCTTCACTCTTTTCAATCTTAATCCGAGAAGAGCTTAAAGGACTTCCCGAGCTTGCAAACAAGCAGTAAAAAAGTGTGATTGAAATTGAGGCAAGAATTCTCATTCTTTAATAGTGATATCAATTTTTTTTATGTCAAGGTTATGGACATCACTCCGCCTGACATAACTGATCCAATGATTGTTCTTTATCTTTTCTGTGAAAAATACTTTTGTTTTCTGGCTGTATTGTTGCTGTACAACCTTTTACTTTAGAAAAGTCACCGTCAATCACCAATCTTTGCAGAGTTAGGCGTTGCATTTTTAAATCCATATCGATTTTTAAATTACTAATTTTTGAATCAGTTAATTGTGATTCTGTTTGAAGTAATGCTTGGAGTGAAATTAATCCTAAATTAAATTGTCGTCTTTGCCCTTCAAAAACTTTCACATGACTAGATAATGCTAAAGCAGAAAGCACTTGTTGCTCTTTTACCTCAGTCATTTTACCTACTACAATTTCAGCAGATTTCTCATTTTCTAGTTTCAATTGATCTGCTCGCAAAAGAATTGAAGCCAAATTATTATTGGCAATTTTTATATTCACTAAATTATCTGCACCAAAACTAAAAGCACCACCGGCCTTTAAATTATCAAAAGGTGAATTACCATTAGTTGCCGTTCCAGAAAGACTAGCGTTAGACATAAAGCCAAACATTTTCGCAAATTTACCGGCTTCTGAGGCTTTAACTAAAAATGCCATTTGAGCAAACTCAGGGGCCACATCCATTGAATGATCAGCAATTTCGCCTACTGATTTCCCTTCGTACTCAGAAGGAAGCAGATCAGCATCTTCTACAATTACTTCAGTTCCAAGTGGTAATCCTAAAAGCGAGCGCAGACCTGCTTTTTCTTCCACTAATAATTCTGTCAATTTTGATACACGAATTTTTGCCTCTTCCATTTGAGCTTGAGACATATTTAAATCTTCACTCGTTACATTTCCTAAAACATCTGATTGTTTTTTGAGGATCGTATAAAGACGAGTTAACAAGTCACTTTGATCAGCATAAACATTTTTAACTTTTTGATCATTCATATAGATATAATAAAGTGAAAGAGCGTTGCTTAGGATATTTAACTGCAAAGCTTTATAAGACGCTTTATCAGATTCAAACAAATCTTTCTGTTGTTTTAAAACTGCCCAATTAGATGGAACTAAAAAAGGGAATAAAAAAGTTACTGATGATAGTAAAAAAGTAGGATTTCCTAAAGCCGGAAGCAATACTCCTAAATTTAGCGTCGGAAGTAATTTAGCTCGTGCCATGCTTACGTTTAGTTTAGAATTTTGCACGTTATTGAGTGCTTGCAACAAAGACATATTTTTTGAAAATAGTTGTCCCCTCATTGTATTGGGATTTACTACAAAGTTTTTATCTGCAGCAAAACTATTTGAGATAAATATTGAACTAATAATCAGAGAGGTTAAAAGTTTTTTCATAATAGTTCTCTCTTATTTTTTTGCTGGTAAATGCAAATTAAGCGTAGTGACTTTGGTTTGGATCTGGCAATCCCACCCAAATTCTCCATCAACCTGATCATATTTTAAACAAGTAAGGGTAGCACGAGCTGGTGTTCCGCGCTGATCAACCGGATTGTATCCACTTAATGTCCCGGCCTTATCATCTAGAACAGCGTCTGAAAAATTTAATTCAAAATCGCTGAAGTCACAATTAACACTTACACTTCTTATGGGAGAAAAAATATTATAAAAAGAAATATCACGGTCGATAAAACTTAGCTTAAAAGGAGTCACCACTCCTCCAACTTTATATGACCCAACGTAGGCATAACTCATTTTTTTTATTTGTTGCAAACGAGTTCCACCAACTTCTATGGCAGGTGAGTTTGATATAGGCGCATTTTTTGTCAGATCCATCTCTCCACCAAAATCTGGTTGTCCCTTCACTTCGATAGATCCATTCCACTTATTTCCGCTTACAACTCCCACCAGAGTTAGTTTAGAGCTAGCAGTAAGTGGAATAGTGACTTGAAAATCTCCAGTCACATCATCATAAAAACCATTATCAAAGGAAACTTCAGTTGAAGTAATACTTCTAAAACTTAGTGACCCACTTACTGTGGCATTTTGCTCGCTAGAAACTCCGCCTGAATTAGATTGGATATCTGTGCGCGCTTGAAATTTTAATGTTATGGCACCTAGATTTGTGTTATCGATCTTAGAGATAACTGAACCTGAATACGTTCCGGAGGCAGAGTTAATGCGTGAGATACTTTGTTGAAGCTGATCACGGCGAAAGTCTTCCATGTTTTTATCTTTTGCACATCCGAAAAAAAACGTGAGTGAACAAAAACATAACGTTGATAAAACCTTCATAAAAACGACTCCTGACATGATACGTACTTAATTTGATACCTTGAGCTTCTAGCTCTGTAAATTGCTCTGAATTTTTTACTTATCTCTTAGCAAGGCAAGATTTTTTTGTAATGTTTCTAGCCCTTTTGAAACAATCTCTGCATCTTCGCTCGTAAATAAATCCAACTTACTTTTTAAACGGGCCCGAGCACTGCTTTTAGCAGTATTAAAAAACTTTTGCCCAGCAGTCGTCAAACTTAAGACAGTTAACCTGCGGTCCGCTTTATTAACACCCTTCTTAATTAATCCTTCTGTTGCTAGCAAATCAATCATACGCGATATGGCAGCTTCACTAACTCCTAAAAGTTCACCAATTTCTTTGTTGTGGGTAAGTCCTCTATTTATGGCAGCTAAGACTCGAAACTGAGGAACGGAAAGGTAGCCACCTCTACTTTCACGCATTTCTTCGCGCAAAGCCTGCATCGCCTTGGGCATGACTTCCATCATAAGATCTGCCAAAAGAGATGTGTCTTTTAAATTACTCAAAATTAAGACCTAAATTTAGAGTTGATAAAAAGATTTGGTCACCACCAATATTTCCCCATCCACCTTTGATACCCAAATCAGCCTCAAGTTTAGATTTGATAGGTAAATTAAAATCAAGTTTTACCAATCCCATCGCCCCAACTCGAGAAAGTGAATTCCCAAAGACACTTTGTTCTGCAATTAAATAAATTGGAGCTGCACCTAATCCAGCGGAAAAAAAGATTTTATTTTTAAATGATCCCAAATCAAAATTCTGAATTAGGTTAAATTGAAAAACATTGATTTTTTGTGAGAATACTCCAGTAGTTCTCTTAAATCTTTGCCATTCACCAACTAACTCATAATTACCTTTGTAATAATAAATTTGATCAGCCGACTTTAAACTCAGACTCAATCCAACGAGATCGGGAGAGAAATGAGTTGTTCCATTATTCAGAGTTGGGATTTTGTAAGTCAAACTTCCCCGAACAAGACCAGCATAATAGTGGTGTTCTGGTCTTTTACCAGAATATTTTTTGATAGGAGGAGCAGTGTTCGTCAATTGGATTTCAGATTTTAACTGAGGAACATCATATATTTTTTCTTCGCTTACTAGTTGTGATTTAACCACCGCCTTTTTTCTAGCAGCATAAAGATCAGATGTAACAAATACAAAAAGTATAAGTAAGATTATTTTTTTCATTCTTTCACTCCTTCTTCACTTAAAATATCGACAAGGATATTGAGTGACTGACCTGAAGCTACAAAGTAATTTGAATAGGCAATGATGCTTTGATATTTTAATTGATCGTAACTTGAGTTAGCCTGTAGTGCTGATTGTTGAACTGTTAGGTATTGCAAAAAATCAATCTGCGACAGCTTATACATTCTACTGGCCTCGTCTTGGGCTTGATTGGCAAGCTTAACAGCAACTTCTGCTGATGAAATTGATGTCTCGCTTGCTTCAAGGTTTTGCATACTCGAGACTTGTTTTAGATTGAGAGAATTTTCTAAATCTCTTCTAGCAATTCGCAATTGAGTATCTTGAGAAGCAAGGATTGCCCTTTCGTCATTTGAAGAAAATCCAGAAAACAATGGAATTACTAATTGAAGTTGAATCGCCCATGCATTGGAGTAGTCAGAGAAAAGCTCTGCTTTTTTATAGTTATTATAGAGATAATCACCAACTAATTTTATAGTAGGATAATTTTTCCCAAGGGTAATGTCGCGAGTATATTCTAGTTGGGTTAATTGCAATTGATTAAGTTCATACTCAGGAAGATGAATATTTTTAAGATCTAAGTATTTTTGAACATCTTTTAAAAGGATTGTTTTTAGTTTTCCTTTTAGCTTTAAATTATCATGAGCATTTTCTCCCATGAAATTTATTAACTGCTGGCCTGCTATTACAAATTGATTTTTCGCATTTTCAATTTGAGGTTCAATTAAAGCAAGTTGAGTTTTGACTTGCAAAATATCCAACATGAGTCCTCGACCGCGTTCATACCTTGCAGTAGAAGTGCCCAATGATTTTTGCAAAATATCTTGGTTTTTCAGTAAGTTTTCAAGTGCATGCTGATTTAAAATAAAACGATAAAAGGCTTCAATAACATTTTGAGTAAGATCGCGCTCAGCAATCGAAAGGTTTACTAATTGAATTTTTTTATCATATTCAGCTTGTGAGACAGCAGAATATAATCCTTTGGCATATAGAGTTTGTGAAAGTTTTAAATCGCTAGCATAAATATTATAGGGGTCACCACTAAATTTTGGGCTGCCAGTATACACTGCATCTTTTAGATAAGTTCCACCCAAGCTCCAACTCAGCGTAGGAAAAATATAACTTTTAGTTAAACTTTTCTGAGCATCATATTGATTTATTTTTTCTTGAGCAGCTACAATTTTAGGATTGGCTGCCTTTGCCACCTGAAGAACATCTTTTAGTGTCATTGGAGCCGCTGCCATTAGCGCCTGAGGCAATAGCGAGATTAAAAAAGTATAGACAAAAATACGCATAATTATCCTTGAGATCTTTTAGATTTGTTTGGTTTGCTCTCTAGTGGTGCCATAATTAAATAAAGCGCAGGTACTACGAATAAAGTAAGAATCGTAGAAACAATAGTTCCACCAATAATGGAAAGTCCCATTGGTAGTCTAGTCTCAGCTCCCATCCCATGACCGATAATTAATGGTGCAGCTGCTGCGACTGTAGCAGCAGACGTCATAAGGATTGGACGCAATCTTACGGGACAAGCCTCTAAAAGAGCGTCATAAACTGGCTTTTTAGTGTGCTCTCGAACTTGATTACTAAATTCAACGAGCATGATGGAGTTTTTCTTTGAGATTCCCATCAATACAATAAGTCCAATAAAACTAAATAGATTTACTGATGCTCCAAACATCCATAAAGCTACCAAAGCTCCACTCACTGAAAAAGGTAGAGCAATAAGAACAGGAAATGGATGAACGAATGAATTAAACTGAACTGCTAGAATTAAAAACGCAACAAGAATACCGATTGAAAGTGCTGAACTTAAACTTTTAAACGAGCTTGCAAATCCCGCAGACGCTCCTTCAAGAGCAAACGTGTACCCGGGAGGAAGAATTTTATCAGCAATTATTTTTGCTCTATCTAAGACTTTTGATTGAGAAACACCGGGAGCTAAGTTTCCATAAACTGAAATTGAACGTTGACGGTTTACTCTAGAAATCCCTTGAATAGCCTTCCCCTCTTCTATCGTTACTAATTCACTCATGGCCACGAGGTTTCCAACATTATTTCGAACAAAAAGATGTTTAAAATCTTCGGGTGATTTAATTAAATCATCTTTAATTTTAAATCTAATATCGTAACGTTTTCCATCCATCGTGAATCTTCCTTGACGAACACTTCCAATTCCCGAAGATAAAATTTGCCCAACTTGCTCTACTGTCACTCCTCTTTCGGCCATAGCTTCGCGATTTGGTTTTAAAATAAGCTCAGGAATTCCTTTTCTAAAATCGGTATCCAAATCAACACCTAATTTTTCTTCTTCTAATTTCGTTATCAATTCTTTTGATTTTTTATCTAAAACAACCAAGTCTGGACCTCTTAAATTTATTCCAATGGGATTTTGTCTTCCCGAAGATAGATTTCTAGCTGAGTTGTCACGCAAAGTTACTTTAAAGTTTTTTAGACTTTTAAAGTCTTTACGTAATTCTTCCATGATCGCAATATGCCCTAAAGATCTTTGATCTCTTTCTTTTAAAATGATTGGAATAAACATCTGATTGGAGCTTGTTATACCCTGTCCTCCCCCGATAGAAATTAGATAACTTAAAATATTTTTATTTTGTTTTAAAATAGTTTCAACTTTTGTTGCTTCTTCACTTGTGGCTTCGAGAGAAGTCCCAGGTTTAGTTTGGGCAGTCATGATAATTAAATTCTGATCTTGCAATGGAACAAACTCTTGTCGAACCTTAGCCACTAAAATCAGTGATAGGATAAAGAATCCTAATGAAGATAAAAAAACTGTGTATTTCCATCTAAGAGTAATAGCTAAAACATCACGATATTTATCACTAACCTTTTCAAATGTGTGATCGAGGTAAGCTTCAAACTTAGACACTTCCGGTTCACTTGATAAAAGAGCAGCTGCTCGCATTGGAGTAATTGTTACTGCTTCTAATAGAGAGAGTAAAACGCACGCACACATCGTTACACCAAATTGGAAGAAAAACTTACCAATGATTCCATCCATAAAAACGACTGGAAGGAAAACTGCAACGACAGCAAGTGTAGCTGCAATGGCCGCAGGTAAGACTTCTTTTGCTCCGTCTGAAGCAGCAGTTACAGAATCTTTTCCCATCCGGTAATGGCGAACAATATTTTCTAGTAGCATGATGGCATCATCAACAACGATTGAGATCGAAAGAGTCAAGGCTAAAAGAGTAAAAAGGTTTAATGTGAATCCAGAAAAATAAATAATAGTGAAAGTACCAACAATAGAAGTTGGAATAGAAAAAAGAATATTGAGGGCCGCTTGGAAACTTCCCAAGAAAAGAAAACAAATGATGATTGTTATTATAGCTGCGACCCATAGTTTCTCAATGGTCAAATCAACTGTCGCTTTTGTGGACTTGGTATAATCAACTACCACTTGGTATTCGAATCCTTTAGGGAAACTGCTTCTTATATCTTTTAATTTTTTTCTTACCGTTTCAGCAATTTCAACTTCATTAGTTCCACGCTGCTTTCTGATTTGAATACCGATTGCCTGCTTGCCATCTACTCGGGCAATTCTTTTAATATCGGATAAACCATCGAGAACCTCAGCTACATCTCCAATATAAAGTTTTTTACCAAATACTCGGTCATTACCACGTTTTAAAATGCGAATGTTCTTCACTTCTTCAACTGTCGAAGCTTCTCCTAACCATCGAACACGCAATTCACGCATTTTTTCATTAAATTGGCCAGCCGCACTTTCTACGTGTTGAGCGTTCAGAGCATTAACAACATCCGTGATTGTAAGTTCATATTGATTTAATTTTTTAGTATCGATCCATACTCTTAGATTTCGATCAGAGAATCCTCCAACTGACACCTCTCCAACTCCTGGAAGAAAGCGCAATTGATCTAGTAAATAACGGTCAGACCATGCCAACATATCTTTTAGTTCAGCTTGACCAGAGATAGAAATAATTACAATAGGATCCTCTTCTGGGTTTTGCTTTTTAATTATTGGTGGATCAATTCCTGGCGGGAGTCTCAATTGACTAAGGGCCGTTTGCACTTCTTGTAAGGCTACATCCACGTTTCTATTGATATCAAATTCCAAAGTCACTTGCCCGGAACCTTGTTTAGCTTGAGCTCGCATTTCTTTAATCCCTTCGATTGCGAGCAACCTCTCTTCGATAGGATTAACTAATTCTGATTCAACAACTTCTGGTGCTGCACCATCATACGTAAATGAAATGCTTACAATTGGAAAATCCACATCAGGCAATTGACTGATACCCATTTTATTCATGGAAATAGCACCAAAAATAATCAAGGCAAACATGAGTACCCATGCAAAAACGGGACGGCGAATAGAGAGGTCAATTAAATTCATATTTATATTCTCTTAGGTATAATTTTTTGGGATATCATATTTTCATTCCTTAACATTGTTAAGTATTATTTTCTTTTAAAGTGCCAATCAATTAAGACACATTTGAACTATTGATTCTCCTTTAAGTGTTTAATTTTGCGAAAACTAGATATTTGTGCCTATTGCCATTACACTCCAATAATCTAGTAGTCTATGGGGAGATTGCATGCTCATTAAAATCTTTATTCTATTAAGCACAACTCTTATCTTTACTTCGTGCTTAAAGCAGCAGGAGTCGATTACTCCTATCGCAAAAGCGCAAACAATTGCCGAACTACAAAGAGAATCCTTAATGAATACCGCCGCCATGGCCGGCAATTCAGAATTATCAACTGAGGCGAAATCATCATTGGAAATGTCGAGTGATCCCAGTGTTTTTTATTTAAACATAAAATATAATATGAAAAACATTGATGTTTTTGAAGCAGCAGGTATGCCTAATACGTTTGAACAACTAGGCCACTCTTTTTTACAATTAGCGGCTAAAATTGTTCTCGCTGTCGGCGGACCGAGACAAATTGACATCAATGATATTAATTTTCAAATTCCTGGTAGTATGGATTTCGATCGCTCGATTGTTAAATCTATAAAAGTGAAAAGAATTTTTTTAACATACAATAAAGAATTAGATATCGCTTCAGATTACGCTGCTGATTTTTCTTTTATTGATACACTGGAGCTAGCTCGTGAAGTAACTGTTCCGGGTGGAGCAAAACTTAATACATTATTTTTAAGCTATAGAAAGGTCCGCAATTTCTGCATGTATAAATGTATTCAGTTTGATGTCTTAGAAGATAATCTAATAGATTTATTAAAACCAAACACTGATATTAAATTAAAGCCAACTCTTTCTATCTCTCACATGCCAGCTGTGAATGAACTTAAATTAGATGGTGAAATCGATATTAGAATTGGACTTAAGCTGCCATTTTAGAAAAAGAGTCGCATTTCAAAATCTCCTCTTTCATACTTGGGAACATTTTTTCCGGCCACTACTGATTGTAATGAAAGCACAAAACTAATGGGCATGAAGAATTTTTTTTGTTTAAAAAGACTAAGAGTTGAATAAGTTAAATTTATGCGAGCTGTATGAGTTATTTTGTCTGAATCTGTTTCTAAGATAGCATCTGCAGTTGGATTAGAACTTTTAAAGTTAGATTTCTCTATATATTCTAATCCATAAACTAAAGAAGTATTCCATTCTTCATTTAATCTACGATTGAGTTGTAAATTGGTTGAGTATTTATTTCCCAATTTAATCTCAGCGATTCCCTTATTTTTTGTTACAGGAAATGTTGCAGAATCTGGAAGGCGCACCAGAGCATGCATGGGAAATTGATAAGTGTATCGATTCCAATTATCAATACTCCAATCTTCGCTGAAGTTAACTCCTCCACCAAACTCATAAAAAGCATCCCACTGACCATCACCAAAAGATATGGCCTGTAGAATATCTGGATTGGCCGTTTTTCCAGTTGGGGCCACTGTGCCCGCACTAATGAGTGCGCCGGCATTTTTCCATTTACGTAATTGATAAAGAAAACCAAGTTCTGCATCACCAAAAGCAGTTGCCTGCCATTTTCCTAGTGGTTGGTATTGATAATAATTTACAAACAATGATTGGATTAATCGAACATCGACTTCAGGTAACCCTTCTAAGATAACGGCCGTAGAAGCATCGACATTATTTCTACCTTTGGCAGTTCTTTCAATTTGCAAATCAACAACAGCAGAATAAAAAGGAATAAATCCATAAACTGTTAGTTTGTCAGTGATTCCATATCCTCCACCAAAACCTTGAGCAGTCACTTTTGATTTCGCACTTCCTTGAAAAGTACCAAAACTAAAATCAGCGCGCTGGGAAGGAGTTAAAACTGTATCGAGATACGTATCAACAGCTGCGTTTACTCCATGGATAGAATCTGCATTGATATTTGCATTTACGTTATATCCCTTAAAACTACCAGAGCTTCCATAGCTTCCAGTGATGTCACCTGTTTGTACTATTCGATATGTAATATTGCGAACACCTTTTGGAAGAGTGTCGTAGTAGGCTGAAAAAGAAATATTCAACCAAAAAAGATTACAAAAAAAGAAAATGATTTTTTTAAACTTCATGTTTTTTCGATGGGAAGGCCCTAATTCTTGGGGCAATAAAAACATCTTAGCATTAAAAGCATTTTAGTCCTAGGGGCAATTATCCCCGCTTTAGGTGGTATCACAATTGCACTTTTCTCATTTGACTTGAAGTGGCGAAATGCAAAACGGGAGCTATGAGATTAAAAATACTTTCCTATAATATCCATAAAGGATTTGATTGGAAAAATAAAAATTATTTCCTCAAAGAGATGAAAGATTTTATTCGTTCGTCGCAAGCAGATATTGTATTCCTGCAAGAAGTTGTTGGAAAAAATGAAAAGTATAAAGATCAGGGATTAGAAGACTCACAATTTGAATTTTTAGCTGGAGAAATCTGGCCCCATTACTCCTATGGCCATAATGCCGTTTATGATCACGGGCATCACGGAAATCTCATTTTAAGTAAATTCCCAATAGAAACATTTGAAAACATCGACCTCTCAACCAATGTTTGGGAAAAAAGAGGGCTTTTAATTTGTAAAATCCAACTTCCTGAAAATGATAATCTTCCAAAATATTTTTATGCCGCTTGCTCGCATTTAAATCTTTTGCACGGTGGTCGATTATTACAATATCAAAAAATTAAAAACCATATCAATCAACACAACAAAAATGTTCCCTTTATCGTAGCTGGAGATTTTAATGATTGGAATCAAAAATGTGCTCAAGTTTTTGAAGTAGATTTGCAAATGCAAGAAGTGCATAAAGCGGTTCATGGAAACTTCGCAAGAACTTTTCCTTCCGCTCTTCCGCTCGTATGTCTAGATCGCATCTATGTTCGTAACGTAAATGTTAAAAATGCAATCGTTTTGGGCCCACTTAAAACCAGCAAAGAAATTCAACACCTCTCCGATCATTTGCCACTTTTTTGTGAGGTAGAATTTAATGGAGCATAATTTTTTTCACCTCTCTAAACACAATGATGTAAAATTCGTTCTCGATGGCCCAGAGTTTTACGAAGCATATTTAAAACTGATTAGAGAAGCAAAAAAAATAATTCACCTCCAAACTTATATTTTTTGGTTGGATGAATTTGGATCCCTTGTTCATGCTGAACTTATCAATGCCGTAAAACGAAAAGTTCAAGTCTATGTATTACTCGACAGTGTGGGCTCTCGTTTTTTTACATTAGAGGCCCAGGAACAATTAATGAGTGCGGGTGTTCACTTTGTTCGCTTTAATAGTTTGCAATTAAAATGGCTATATAGTTGGGGAAGAAGACTTCATCATAAAATTTTAATTGTAGACCATTCAGCGAGTTTAGTTGGTGGAATAAATATTACATATACTGATAAATCTTCTTCAGCTCCACAGTTAGATTTTGCCGTCTTATTAAGGGGGCCTGTCATTGCGAGGCTAACTCAATATTGTCAAAAAATTTACACAATTGCCTCTCATCAAAAAATTCAATTCCCTCCAATCGTCGCTCCCCATGTTTATCTCAATGGAATTGATGTAAAAATCCTAGTAAATGATTGGGTTTATAGACGATGGCAAATAACAAAACAGTATAGTCAACTCACAAAAAAAGCAAAACATGAAATAACAATTATTAATTCTTATTTCTTTCCAAGAAAATCTTTTATGCGGCAATTAGTTGATGCAAGAAGAAGAGGTGTACGCGTGCGTTTGATTTTGCCAAAGTATTCAGATTGGCCAAGTTATATATTAGCTTCCGAATACCTCTACGCCTACTTCTTAAAAAATGATATTGAAATTTACCAATGGAAAAAATCTATATTACATGGAAAACTTGCGACGATTGATGATCATTGGGCGACCATTGGTTCTTTTAATTTAAATTACACCAGTTATCAACAAAACCTAGAAATGAATGTTAATATCTATTCCGTAAAGTTTACTCATTCCCTAAAAAAAGAAATAAATAATCTAATTCATAATGGATGCGAAAGACTAGATGCTAAGAATTTCTTAGAAAAATCCCCTTTAAAAATAAGAGCACAACGATTGTTTTATTATATTGTTTTATCTATTGTTGCTAATTTTTCGATCGGCCTCATTTACCAAGAAGATAACAACAAAGAAAATAAATTTTACAATCTTCTAAGAATTGTAGGTTCATTAACTTTTTTTCTCTTAGGAATTATCGGTATCCTCTTGCCTGTGATACCAGGCATTCCTTTTTTAGTAATAAGTTTTTTATTGGTGTATAAGCAAATTCTTATGAACAACCGCAAAAGCGTGATCTAATAAAAGGGCAGTTACCTGCCCTTTTTTTTTTAGAACCAATATTTAATCGCCGCTGCTGCAGCTAATGAATCAGGTGTATCAGTATTGATAATATATTTAGCTGTTAGCCCTAAAGACAATGTCTCATGTGTCTTTTGATTAAATGGTATATCGAATCCGGCCACTGGACCATAACCCCAATATACTTTACTAGATTTAAAAACGGGTCCACCACCAGCACCAAGGTACGAAGTTCTAAGCACAGGAATATCACCACCAACATTATAAAGAGCGTTCACAAACACAGTTGTTCTCTGTGCTTGACTTGCATCATCCAGTTTTGAAGTTCCAGCATCAAGTCCAAGGCCTACTTGGCCCCAAGGTTGGAAAGCCGTTGTAATTCCAAATTCTGGAGTTGTAGCGATATCGCCTTTGGGAGAATTAAAACCTGAAGTAATACCAGCGCGCCATTTCTGCTCTGAAAGCTTAGTATTTTTTTCTTCTGACATTGTTCCAGTCACCGTATTACTCATATCTTCTGCAAATGCATTAATTGATCCTGTTAAAATTGTTATCGCAAACAAAAGTTTATACATAAATTACTCCTATGTTTTGCCCTTTGTTAAAGAAGGGGTCATTGTTTATTAAAACTGCAAGCTAGATACCATGAGCGAAATTACCACTAAAATAGTAAAAGGCTGGGGCGCAAAGAATATTTCTTAATAAAATTACAGGTCTCAAGGTTGGCATGTTACATGCTTCATATTTTCAAAAAAGCCATAGGAGAAATTATGGGACAAGAAACAAGATGCGTGAATTGCGGTTTGAACATAGAAAAAGATTATATTCTTTTTGTGAATGGGACAGAATTTACTTTTGACAGTTTTGAATGTGCGGTTAATTTTGTTGCTCCTCGATGTGCATGTTGCAATTCGATTATTATGGGGCGTGGAATAGAAAAAAAAGGCGAAATGTTTTGCACTCCCGCTTGCTCACACGTCGGAAATTATGCACCGATGCTCCCCTAATGAGGTTTTGAAATGAATTATAAAAATATTCTCGATTTTTGGTTTGATGAATTACCTTCAGATGATTGGTTCATCAAAAGCGATGCACTTGACTTAAAAATGGTTGAAAAATTTATAGTTATTCATTCCCAAGCTGTTGCCGGAGAACTTTTTCATTGGAGAAATGATCCACTCGGAAGATTAGCTGAAATTATTTTAATCGATCAATTTTCTCGCAATATTTATCGAGATGATCCCAAAGCATTTGCTAATGATTCTTTAGCACTCGTCTTGGCCCAAGAAACGATTAATGGAAATTATCATCGCCTTTTTACAGATCAACAAAAACTTTTCCTCTATATGCCTTACATGCACAGTGAATCAAAAATGATTCATGATATTGCTCTCGAGCTATTTTCTGAAAAAGGGTTGGAGAAAAATTTAATTTACGAACAAGATCATTACGATAAAATAAAACGTTTTGGTCGCTATCCTGAACGCAATATTATCCTCGGAAGAATCAATTCTCCGGAAGAAGAGATTTATCTGATGAAAAAATCTCTTCCAATCACTCAGAAGGCGGGTGCTTCCCAAGTTATCCAATGAGTTCAAGCTCAACTGACTACACAAACATTGCTCTTTTTTGTGACTTCGAAAACATTGCTCTAGGTGTTCGTGATGCTAAGTACGCTTCGTTTGATATTAATAAAGTTTTAGAGCGCCTCCTGCTAAAAGGCAGTATTGTTGTTAAAAAAGCTTATTGCGATTGGGACAGATACAAAGATTTTAAAGCACAAATGCACGAAGCGGCATTTGAATTAATTGAAATTCCCCATGTCAGACAGTCAGGAAAAAACTCAGCAGACATACGCATGGTGGTCGATGCGCTCGATCTCTGTTATACCAAATCCCATGTGGATACGTTTGTTATCATCAGTGGAGACTCAGACTTCTCGCCTCTTGTTTCAAAATTGCGTGAAAATAACAAAACAGTAGTTGGCATTGGAGTTCGCGATTCAACTTCAAATTTATTAAGTGCCAATTGTGACGAATTCATTTTTTATGATGACCTAGTTCGGGAACAAAAATCCAACCGCCGTCCAATGGGAAAAAAAGTTCCGATGAGTGCTACATCTAAGTCCATTAATAAACGACAAGAGGCTTTGGATTTTATCGTAGAGACACTTGAAGCATTAAGTGAAGAACGCGGTGAAGACGAAAAAATGTGGGGTTCAATGGTTAAACAAACGATGAAGCGCAGACGACCTGGATTTACTGAATCAGCCTACGGATATCATTCATTCCGAGAGTTGGTCGAAGATGCTCAAAAACATCATTTGCTTTTAATGAATCGAGATGAAAAAACCGGACAATACACAATCCGATTAGCAGAATAAATTCTAATGAAATTCTTTTACGATTTCCAAAAATTCTTTCCCATAATTTTCTAATTTACTTTGTCCAACTCCGTAAACTAGTAGGAATTCAGAATTATTTCTTGGCATGATTGCACACATATCGTGTAGGGTCTTATCGTTAAAGACGATATAAGAAGGAATATTTTTTTCTTTAGCAATTTTATTTCTCAATTCTTTGAGAGATGAAAATAAATCAGTTCTACCATGAGATCCTTCAATCCCCTTGGCCACTTTTTTATCTTTTTTAATTTTCTCAAGATTGACTACTTGTTTTCTTAGTTCAAGTTTTTTTCCACCTGTTAAAATCTCTTGGGATTTACTAGTTAGACCAAGGCTTCTGTATTCCCAATTTTTAATAGCGATATAATTTAAATTTAAAAGTTGGCGCAAAATACTATTCCAATGCTCTTTCGTCTCTTTGGCACCTATTCCATACACAGAAAGCAGATGGTGGTTGCGATCGACAACTTTAGAATTTTTAGAGCCGCGCAGAACTTCTATAATATATCCGGCACCAAAAGTTTGCTGGGTCCGAAAAATGGTTGAAAGTATTTTTTGCGCATCAACTGTGGCATCCCATAATAAAGGTGGAGTCAAACAAGTATCACACTGCCCACAATAATCTAATCCCTGTTCTCCAAAATACTGGAGTAGGTATTTCCTTCTGCAACTTCCAGCTTCACAAAGAGCGAGCATGCAGTCGAGTTTAAAGCGCGCAACCTTTTTGTAATTTTCATCGGCATCAGTTGTCTCTAGCATTTGTGAGAGTTTCACAACGTCTTGTAAACCGTAAATCATCCAAGCGCTCGAAGGTTTTCCATCTCGTCCCGCTCTTCCTGTTTCTTGATAATAACTCTCGATGCTTTTTGGTAAATCCAAGTGGGCGACAAAGCGAACATCTGGCCGATCGATTCCCATTCCAAAGGCAATCGTTGCGACCACAATGATTTGCTCTTCAATGTTAAAAAGTTCTTGATTAAGAGCGCGTTCATTTTGAGAAAGACCCGCATGATAGGGCACGGCCTTATAACCTAACTTGCAAAGAGCAGCTGCCACTCTTTCAACTTTATCTCTAGATAAACAGTAAACAATCCCTGTGTCAGATTTATGATTGAGCTTAATAAACTCATCGAGTTGCTTGATTTCATCGGAGCGCTCTAAAATCATATAATTGATATTAGGACGATCAAATGAAGAAACAAAAATATTAGGCTCATTCATTTCCAATTGTTTAGAAATATCAATTCTTGTTTTAGCATCAGCCGTTGCGGTTAAGGCCATAACCGGGACATCGGGGAACATATGTTTTAATTCCCCCAAGCGAGTATAATCTTTTCTAAATTCATGTCCCCATTGAGACACACAATGAGCTTCATCAATAGCAATTAATGAAATTTTTATTTTTTCAAAAAAATCTCGCAGCACTGGACTTAAAATTCCTTCAGGAGAAACGTATACAATTTTCACCAAGCCTTTTAAAATTTCATTTTTAGCACTGTTAGTTTCTTTGTAACTTAAAGATGAATTTAAAAAGACAGATTTTACTCCATATTCTTTTAGGTTCATGACCTGATCTTGCATTAATGAAATGAGAGGAGAAATAACGAGAGTGACCCCGTCAAGAAACAACGCTGGAATTTGATAACAAAGAGACTTTCCTCCCCCTGTTGGCATAATCGCAAGAGTGTCCCTACCATCTAAAATTGAATGAATTATATTTTTTTGCTCAAACCGAAATTCAGCATAACCAAAAGTCTCTTTTAGAATATGGTAGAGCTTTTGTTCTCTCATGAATGTTTAGTCTTCACATCGGTAAATTGAATATTCATGGAAACTCATTGAAAATAAAATGGATTATTAAGATAAGATGATAAATTCTTTTTTTAACAATGGCCAAAATTTGAAGATTTTTTTTTAATTACCCAAATTTGCGTCTGACCCTTTTCCCCCCCCCTCACCCTCAAGGTATTGTTTACTTTGACACCGTAGAATCTCCTCTTAAAGGATACTTCGCTAGTGCCGGAATGGGTTAATAAGATTTTCACCCAAAAAGTGAGCTGGATTATTTGTAGCATTATCCCTCTAGCCAACTTGTGGATGCATATGCAAATATTATCACCATGAGTATTGTCATTGAAACCCACGATCTAAGTCGCGAATATAAAACCTATCAAAAGCCTGAAGGAGTTATGAATTCCTTGCGAGGAATTTTCAAACGAGAATACAATTCTAAAATTGCTCTCGATAAAACCACTCTGACGATCGAATCAGGAAAAATTATCGGACTTGTGGGTGCCAATGGTGCTGGTAAAACAACACTTTTAAAAATTCTGTCTGGACTTGTGACTCCAACGAGTGGAGATGCTCGCGTTCTTGGCTTTAAGCCATGGGAGCGCAACTATGAGTTCCTGAGACAAATTAGTATTTTATTAGGGCAGAAAAATCAATTGTGGTGGGACATCTCTCCTGTTGATTCTTACGCTTTATTGGCTCGTATTTATGATCTAGACGTAACGGCTGCTAGGAAAAAAGTTAATGACCTCGCTGAAATGCTTCAATGTGCACACGTTTTAAATACACAACTCCGAAGGCTCTCACTTGGAGAGCGCATGAAGATGGAAATTATCGGCGCTCTCTTGCACGATCCAAAAATTCTCTTCTTAGATGAACCAACAATCGGATTAGATATTGTGGCCCAAGAAAACATCAGAAATTTCCTAGCTAATTATGTAAAAGAAAAAGAACCAACTGTTATTCTCACGTCTCATTATATGGATGATATTGCCACACTTGCAGATAGACTTTTACTTATCAGTAAAGGAAACATCGTATATCAAGGAACCGTGGATGAATTTGTTTTAAACAGCAATAGTGAATTAGCTCAAGACGAAAAGGTAGATTTTGAAGAAGTCATTCGCCGTTTTTTGGAAACGGAATCTCGCATTCGCTAAACTAGCGATCGTCAGCAATTTAGAGTACCGTCTAAATTACTTTGTCGACGTTATCGTTCAGCCTGTTCTCACTACTGGAATTGAAATTCTTTTATGGTTTGCTGTTTTTAAAGGAGCCAATGTCCAAACGATTAATGGATTTGGTCGTGAGTACTATTTAAGTTACGCCCTTTGGGCTGCATTTTTTGCCCGCATTGCCACTAGTTGGATGTATGAATTTCGCATGATCGAAGAAATTAGTTCAGGCACCATAAATAGTTTAATCGTGCGACCGATGAGTTTTTACGAATACTATCTTTCACAATTATTGGGATATAAATTTATAACGACTATCATCTCGTTGATTATTCCCTTAATTGCCGCACACTACTTTAATTTGCCAACAATTTACTCGCGCGTGCCTTTGGCAGTTGTTCTCTGTTTTTATTATTTAATTCTAGTGCACACGATTAGTTTTCTCGTTTGTTGTGTAGCTTTTCACTTAACGAAAATTTCATCCTTTACCGTTGCTAAAAATTTATTATTTTGGATTTTAATGGGGGAGCTTTTTCCACTGGATTTAACCCCTGAACCATACAAGTCAATTCTCTTAAAGCTCCCATTTGCTGGTGGAGTTTTTCTTCCCGTAGGTTATATCACTAATCGCATAGGACTGAATGAAATGATTACTGGGTTCATCTCAGTCACTATAAGTTTAGTTGTCCTCAATGCTCTAGCGTCAGTTTTGTGGAAAAAAAGTCTAGCCACCTATGCTGGAACGGGGGCATAAATGTTTCTCACGCTTAAAAAATACCTCTCTCTTTATAAAGCAATGTTTAAGGCAAGCTTCATTTCTGATCTAGAGTATCGTGCAAATTTTTTCACGCGTATCATGACAGATATTTTTTGGTACATTGCTCAGATCGTAACATTTGAAGTCCTCTACACTCACACTCAAAAGATTGGAGACTGGAACCTAAAACAAATGAGAGTTTTTTTAGGATTGTTATTTATCATAGATGCTCTCTATATGATTATTATCCATGAGAACCTAGAAAACATGTCAGAGAAAGTACGTAAGGGAGATTTGGATTTACTTCTCGCTAAACCCGTAAACTCTCAATTCATGGTGACATTACAAAAAGCAAACACTGCTATCATTGGTAATCTAATCTTAGGACTATCTTGGCTTATTTACAGCTTAAACGGATTGGGAGATTTTAATTACCTAAGACTTTTTTGGTTAATGCTACTCATCCCGTGCAGTTTAGTCGTGATCTATTCAATGCGCTTTATTTTTTCAGCAAGTGCAGTTATTTTCACTCGCTCTGAAAATTTGCAATTCCTTTGGTGGCAAGTTTACCGAATTGGCATGAGACCAGATTCAATGTATTTTCCTTGGTTCAAATGGATTATCCTCACGATTATCCCAGTGGGTGTTATTGTCAGTATTCCCGCACGAGCTCTTTTAAATCCACCTGATTATTTGATTCTGCTTTGGCCACTATGCTTAGTGCCAATTCTTCTCTATGCAACCCATCGTTTTTGGAATTTTGCACTCAAGTTTTACTCAAGTGCGAGCTCCTAAGATCGGTACGCTGATTGCACATTTTTAGGTATTTCCATTAGGGAAAAATAAAAAATGACAAGGAGACATTATGCAATCAGGATCATTATTATCAGACAGTGGAAGACAAAAATCTCTTCGAGAAAGTGATTTAAAAAAAGCTTTCTCGAGCCAAACATCGAGAATTCCAAATTCATTTTTTCTGGCCCTGGCCGGAGGTGCTCTTGCCCTTTCATTGGGACTTGCCTTATCACATAAAAAGAAAAAATATGCGTCCTTTGTTGGACAATGGGTGCCAACTTTTTTACTTCTTGGAATCTATAGAAAAATTGCAAGTGATTCGAATGTTGAAAAATTAGACACAAAATCTATGTATCATTGAGTTGAGGTAAAATGTCCGCCCTAGCGCGGACATTTTTATTTTTGTCGGATGACTGCAGAGGCCTTCAATTGAAAGATTCTATCAGTTAAGATGATAGTTATTCGTTTTTTCTGCTCAATTGTAAGTTTGTTAATAATCTTAACGATAAATTCAAAATAGTTTTTTTGATATTCTAATATAATTTTAGAATAATCAGGATCGCGAAAGGATTCATAATTCAGCATTAAATCACTAATGATTCTTTTTCTTTTCTCAACATTCGAAAAATTCTCTACAAAAAGATTAGATACCTTTTCCCTATTGTTTATTTGCTCTTTAAAAGGAAATGGCGTGTTGTTGCAAAAATCATTTATATCTTTTTTCTGATCACTCGTTAAACTTCCTATCCAATTCTCAAACTGCTTTTTCATTTTTTCAAATTGTCTTTCATGAACCAATTCTTTAGTTTTTATATCATCTTTTAAATCATCTGTTTTATCTTTAAACTCTTTTTTGTAATACTCTAGCTGTTTGGGGCTTAGTAGAGAAACAAATTCAACCGTAGAGGGTTCTAAGATCTTTAGTGAGTCATTAAAAATTGAATGCAACTCTTGCTCGTGAGTATTAATCATTTCTAGGTTAAATTCTTTATTGCTTTCAAATTCAGTTAAAACCTTATCAAGTGCAATGGCGATTCGTGGATAAATTTGCACACGTATCTTCTTGATATCGTCTTGCAAGGATCTTTTTATAAATCGAGATTGAAAACTGCTCGTATCAAAATAATGATCGGCCAGACTTGCTACAAATGTGTCGGCCCAATTGGTTGCAAATTCGATTCTCGAACAAGATGAAAGAACGAAGATAATTATAAAAAATAAGATAATTCTTTTGCTCATAAATTAACTCTAGATTAATTGGAAACGAATTTGCAACACGTTTTGCAATTAGGTCTACCAGGAGTTATGTATGACTATAAAGAATATGAGTTTCCTCTGTTTGCTATTGGTTTTATCTATATCAGGTGTTGTATTACTGGCCGCTGATTATCCTACCGATGAGCAGATATCCAAAATCATCACGACCGCCAATATGGGTGAAATCAATACTTCTGAACTTGCCATAAAAAAAGCTGGAAATAAAAAAGTAGTTCGTTTTGCAAAAAAAATTTTAAGAGACCATGCAACTATTAATAAAAAAACTCTTCGTATCTCTGCAAAAGCTGACATTATTCCTAAGGAGAATGAACAAAGTAGACTTATGCAATTAGACCAAGAAAGAGAGATGGCCCTTTTGCAAAAATTAAATGGAAAAGATTTTGAAAAAGCTTATATGGAGATTCAAGTAGTCGATCATCAAAAATTATTAAATGATTTGGACAAGGTTTTCATTCCTAACGCCAAAAATAAGAAATTGAAAAAACAATTAGAGAAAACAAGAGACAGTATGGCGAGAAATTTATTCAACGCTAAAAAGGTTCAATTTAGTTTATAAAGCAAAAAAAAGCCTGCGTAATGCAGGCTTTTTTATCTATTTCCATTAACTGGACCTTTCGGTTTGTCTGTTTTTACCGGTGACTTAATATCATTTGGACTTAAAGTCGCACCGTATTCTCTTCTGAACATTTTTCTAATCGAAGTGTCACTTTGAGCTGTTTTTCTAAAAGTGTCTGCAATTTGTAATTGATCTGCACAACGAACACAAATCCACTCAGCTTCAGTCGTAGGATTTCTGTGCTTATATAACTCAACATCCGGACGAACTTGATCACAATTTTCGCAGAAATTTCTTTGTTCTTGATGAACAACAACTTCAGTAACCTGCTTTTTCTTAAGCTTTTCTCTTTGATTAGGCGCCGATGGTTTGGGCGTTTCTTTAATTCCAACTTTAAGTAATGCGTCTTTTAAGCTTCCCATATCATTCCCATATATTAACAGTGATTAACATTTTTGAAATAATACCAGAAATCTTTCGTTCTAAAAAGGGTCTTTTGTGTATTGCCAAATATTGTCTTTGATAAATGGGGGGGCAAACAGTGATAAAAAGCTCGCCATTCTCTTAATTCGGGCAAAACTTTTCATTCCCCATGGGTAGTGGGACAAAAGTAAGTTTTGATCAAGTACTCCAAAAAAGTAATCTACAATAATTGCCAATAGAAAAAGAATGTCCAATATCCCAACATAGGGAATCCAATCTGGAATAAATAAAATTCTAATTACAACAATGACCAAAAGAACAACAATCAACTTTTTATCTTTCTGCGGTATTCTCTCGTCTGCATAGGTCGAACTAATAAAACTCTTGAGATTCATAAATAGTATTTTCATTCATTTAACTATAGCAAAAATTAAGCAATTTGAGGAACGGTTTGAGACATTTTTTTGCCTACTTGTTATTTTTCACAGTCATTTTATGATTTCTGACTATGAATTATTTTTGGAACCCCATACTTCTTACCTTTGTTGTTTGCTTAAGCACGTCTTGTTTAAAGCAAAGTGAATCGATAACTCCCCTAGCAGTTGTAAGAACCCTTGCCCAACTTCAACAAGAATCTATGATGAGTACGGCCCTAATGGCAGCTGGTAACAATGAAATGAGCAGTGCCTCAAAAGCTTCGGTCGTTGTTAGTCAAAATGAACCAGGTCTTTTTTATCTCAACTTGAAATATAATATCGTAAATATGGACGTTTATGAGACGACTCATATTTCAAATAGTTTTGAGCAAATTGGAAATTCATTTCTCAAGGCTTTTGCTAAAATATTCTTAAAACTAACAGGCGAACGTACAATCAATATTGGAATTGTGGGAATCCCCATTCCGAACCTAAATTTAGATTTTCAAATTATTAAATCCATCAAAGTGAAACGAGTTTATTTGGAATATAATAAAGATCTAGATAATTCCACTGGCAATATCGCTGATTTTTCTTTTATAAAAACCCTCAATCTCTCTAAAACGAATGGAACTCCCATTTTAAATTACAGTAAAGCAAACAATAATTGTCAGCAGAAATGTCTAGATTTTAGAATTGCAGATGAAGATATTTCTTCCTTAATAAAAGATGTTGAATCTGTTAATGTGAAACCTACTTTGAGCATTGCTAGTTTCCCAAAAATCGATGAACTCAAGCTTGATGGATTAATTGAAATGCAAATAGGATTAAAACTTCCTTTCTAAGCGGCGAAAACCAAGTCAGACAAATTCAATCAACTTATCTTTAAACGTAAACACGTGGTTCAGAAATATGCTTAAGCATTGGTGCCACTCTAAACTCTTCTGTTTTTCTGGCAATATCTGCAATTGTTATCATTCCACAAATATTTTCATTTTCATCTACCACCGGAAGCCTTCTAATTTGCTCCTCCTCCATCAATTCGCAACAATCTGTTATCGACATATCCAGTTTTATTACCTTGGCCGGAGTTGTCATACAATCTTCCGCCGTGAGGGTTAGAGGATTTAGACCTTTGGCAACAGTTCTGCAACAAATATCCCGATCAGTGATAACCCCTACAATTTTGGTGCGTTCCATGCTGAAAACGACAGGAATTTCGCCACAATCATAATCAACCATTAATTGGGCCACTGATTTAAGGCTTGAGCTCGGCAAGCAACATACCGGATCTACAGTCATAACATCTTTTACTTGGTTCATTTCTTTCTCCCCGTTTGACGATTTTTCATGCTAGATTCTCTCAAAAAAGTATTCAATATAAGTGCCAAGGGAAGACCCATGAAAATCCTTATGTTCGCTCTCGCAATAAACTCCTTAATTTCAGCCGGTGCGCTTGCAGAGAGTAAAATATCAATCGATTTATCTATTGATAAATTACAATTTCAAAAACCTCCCAAAGGAGTTGGTCGCGCTGGACTTTTAATTTTTAAAAATGCCTATGTTAACAATAATGGAATTGTTCTCAATATTAATAATGTTAATAATTTTTTTGATTCACAAATTTTTGTACGCCCTACCTTTTTAGGTTTTACTACTCAATTTGGAAATTATGGTTTTGCTCTTGAGGAGCAAAGTGTACTTAATGCCATTAATTTTACCGAGCTCATCAACTCTAAACTAGTGCTTGATGACAATCAGTTAAATTTATCAGGAGAAGCTTTTAATTTTATGAATCCCGATACCAGCATAAAATTAAACACTTTTCGTCTTTATTGCCAAAGCCTTGCTGCGGCGGCCACTTCTCTAGATACCGGTACTGAAAGTACTACAAATGATATGATTGCCAATTGTTTTAGTTTTTTAACTCTTAATGGAAGTTTTGCACCCAATAACGAATTCGCTACTTTGCAATATGAAGGCATAGATAAAATAAGTGGTGACAAAACTTATTTTCAATCAAAGGTAAGAACACTTGATTTAAGAAAGACGCAAATTAATGCCAGCTTCAGTGGAACCAAAATAGTTTCTAATGACTCTTATTTTATTAATGCCAACGAAGTGAATCTTACATGTGCTAAGGACGAAGATTTAAAAGAAATGGATTTTGATAAAATTAAAAAAGCTTGTTTAAACCAATTTAAACTTGGTCCAGTAAAAGCAAGTCTCATTGATAAAGTCGCCAAATCAACTTTCAATCTCGACTTAAAAGACATCACAATAAAAGATAAGATACTTTACTTCACACTTAACAATGGCTCACTTTCAGACGCAAATTCAACAACTACACTTTCAAATGTATTACTTAATTGCAAAAAAGAAACAGACACTGACCTATTAGAACTAACTCAGGTACTAAGAGACTGCACAAGCTTTGGCCGTTTTTCCATTGCGGAAGTAAAAAATTCAAAGCCCGATGATAAAAAAGATAGCTCATTAAAAAACATTGCTATTAGTTCAACTAATAATGCTCTTATAGCTCAGGCAGAAGCTAAATTTTTAGGCTTAACTGCACGTGTAACAATCTACGGCAATGTGACACTGAACGAAGCTAAACGACAGTTAATCATTACCGTTACTGACACTAAACTTCCTTTGGGATTAAATTCAGTAAAACTCTTGATGTATTTTCTTAAAAAGAATTTAATTTCTAAAGACATTTCTATTTCAAATAATGTTATTACAATTGCTTTATAGGGGACGTTTATGAAAAATTTATTAATAGCTATTGCACTTGTTCCATCGATTTCTTTTGCTAGTGTTTATAACTGCTCTGGAGCAGGGTTTGTTATCGACATCGCGGGGAATCCTCTCGATATGAGAATATCTGGAAATGGATACAACAGTATGGCACAAAATGTCCGTGCTAGTTCCACTTTCGATACTGTTATAACAGGAAACACTACGACTCCACCTGCGACACTAAAACTCACGATCAAAGACTCTAGCTTTGGAAATCCCGGAGATAGCTTTAAAGCAAGCCTTCAAATTTCATCAGCTGCTGGAATAAAAGATTTCACAAATCTTAATTGCATCAGAGGTAACGATTAAAACATCTTTACTGATTACCACAATCAAATTTTCGCCAAATAAAATTAGAAGTAATAATGCATCATTAAATAAGCATAGTCTGAGTATTCATTAGATTGAACAACGACCCTTTTTTTCGACCACACAGCTTCAAAATCAAAATGGGGGCGTGGATACCATTCAAATCCCGCTCCATATGAGTTGGCCAATGTGAGCCCATCGCTTAAATTTGATTTTTGATAATCTTCAATTGCGATAACATGCAATCCTTTTATAAACTCATAACCAAATTTACTAAAGTGATAAAGCCCGTTATGCTTATCAAAGCCTTTTTGATAATCAAACTCAGTTAGGTAATATATTTTTTTTGTAAATCCTAATAGAGCATGCACCCCATAGATTTGCCTCGAGTCCCCTTCTTGATCCCCCAACCACAAATCTCCACCAACTCGATACGAATCTAGAAAACTGTAATTAACTTGAGCATTAAAAGCTTTTTCAATTTTTGGTATTTCATCAGATCTAACTTGTTTGGAATATGTGATTGAAGAATTCCATTGTTCCCCACTCCACATCGCTTCAACTTGCTCGCGTTCACTTCCCTCATCAAATCCCAACGCATCTCTTGTGGCCCAAATATGTTCTGCAATATTAATTCCAAAATTGGGAATAAATTTTCCTGCTCTAACTGTTAACTGATCCATTGCTTGGTATTGAAGAAAATAACGTAAAAATTTTCCACGAACCATATTGTCTGCTTCTTGTTT
>CANFHC010000007.1 GCA_947446575.1 Bacteriovoracaceae bacterium
AACAGTGGCAAAAGCCAAATAAATGGATTCATTTTTTTAAAATTAAAAAGATAAATAAGAACAGGAAAAACTAAGTAAAAATGCTCTTCGATGCATAAAGACCAACTTTGAACAAAATCCATTGGTGATAAATAGTTCTGGGTAAAGAACAAATACTCCCAAGCATTATCTCTAAAGGAATAACCCATCATAGGTTTAACGACCGTATAGACAAAAAGAACAACGTAATAAAGTGGAAGTGTGCGAAACCATCTTTTAATCCAAAATGACTTTAACCCACCTTCATTGGTCTTAGCTTGGAATACTTGCCCCGCGATTAAAAAACCTGATAGTACAAAAAAGAGGTCTACGCCTGACCATCCGACATCAGAAAAACTTAAAAACCAAAAAGGAAAAAAAATATTTTCAGGACGTGGGATATGATGAATAACAACAAGTAAAATTGCTATTACTCTTAATATATCAAGCCCGTGCTTTCTTTCCATAGTACTCATAGCACAAGTTTAGCATATGTCTTATTTTGCTTAGAAAAAATTCTTTGCTGAAAAATACTTGATAAAAATATATAGGATAAATTCTCCTCGCGACAAACATACTAAATTTGATAGTCTAGTTAAGTGAATAGATTTGAAAAAATATGGAACTGGGTATTTCCCGAAGGCAAGAAGCGCGTCCACTCTTTGGATGTTCTAAGAGCAATGGCCATTTTATCTGTCATTTTTTATCACCTCCCTAAAAATGATCATCAAATTGTCATACGGGCCCTTACTCATTTTGGAAATCTCGGAGTAGATTTATTTTTTGTCTTAAGTGGATTCTTGATCGGTGGCCAACTTTTTACTCAGTCAAAATCAACAAATCCCATTTCTATTAAATCATTTTACCTGCGTCGATTTTTAAGAACATTACCTAATTATTATTTCATTCTTCTTGTTAATATTTTTGTTTTTGGCATTAGTAACTACGATTGGCGCTATCTTTTTTTCGCTCAAAACTTTGGTGGGCTTTATCAATTTACACACTCTTGGTCGTTGTGTATTGAAGAACATTTTTATTTATTTTTCCCACTCATTGTTTCATTTTTACATAAAAAAAATAAACTCCATAAATTTCCCTTTGTTGTCCTCAGTGTTTTAATCATTAGTTTTCTTTGGCGAGTCAGCTTTTGGCTAACTGGTCGTCCCGATTTAATCTATGCTCAGAATGTATCAAACGGATATGAGTATTTTTTTAAATTTATTTTTTATCCCTCAATTGGAAGGCTTGATGGAATCGCGCTCGGTACCCTTGTCGCTTATACAAAAATATACAACCCTAAATTATGGGAAAGAATTATTACAAAATCCAGTCTCCTTTTAACTGGAGGGATTTTGTTTCTTATTGCTCTAATCCCTTTCATCTATTTAAAAGTTGGATGGTTTAATGTTTTTTTCGGATTTCCATTAATCGCCGTAGCTTTTACTCTTATTTTATTAAGTGCTGTAGGCAACAACTCACTCTTAGAAAAAATAAAAATACCTGGTCTCACAACTACTTCGATGCTTAGCTACTCATTATACTTAACTCACAGTCTTGCAATTGGTATGGTTCACCAACTCTACAATGACCAAAAAGGAGCTGGGGCTGGAATCATAAAATATCTACTTATGATGACTTTGACTTTTATATTTGCCATTGCTCTATATCTTTTAATCGAAAGACCTTTCCTTCTCTTACGCCATAAACTCATGAGTGCTAGGCAAAAAAACACTTAGCTGACAAAACGTCCTATTTTGTTAGCCTTAATAAATGAAGATGTTAATTTTTTTCTTTTTAATTTGTAGCTCTTTCGCCCTTTGGGCTTCTGAGTATGATGAAGTTAAAGTTTATAAATCCAAACACCGCATGGACATGCTCTTTCATGGTGAAGTTGTTAGAAGCTTTAAAGTAATGATGGGACGTGGTGGAAAATCTGCTAAAAGAAAAGCCGGTGATAATTTAGTTCCAGAAGGGCAATACACACTTGATTATAAAAACCCCGATTCATTATTTTTTAAATCACTACATATTTCTTATCCCAATGACGATGATATTCAAAGAGCTCATGAGGCAGGGGTTGAGCCTGGAGGAGATATCATGATTCATGGTTATCCCAATCATCCTACAGCATTCTTTAAACTCTTAAAACGATTAGGTCTTATTAAGTTAGTCGATTGGACAGCTGGATGTATATCTGTTGATGATACTGAAATGGAAGAGATTTTCAATAGTATCGAAGCACCTACACCAATAACTATTTATCATTAAATAAAGAGTCCACACGAATGCTCAAGTCTATTGAACTAAGAAAATTTCCAGAACTAGATTCTATTAGATTTATTTCTATTTTTTTAGTGGTTCTTCATCATCAATTTCTAACTCAAAACATGTTTCTCACTTGGCTTGGAAGTTATGGCTGGGTAGGAGTTGATTTATTTTTTGTCTTAAGTGGTTTTTTAATAACAAATCTTCTTAAAGCAGAATATAAAAAAACTAATACCATTCAGTTGAAAAATTTTTGGCTTAAAAGAATGATTCGCCTCTGGCCCAGTTGGCTCTTCACACAAGCAATTACCTTTCCTATTGTTTATTATTTTTCTAGAAATGATAATGTATTACGAGAAATACTTTACCATAAATTTTGGCATTATTTTTTACATTTTGGTAATTACTCATATGCCTATTTTGGCAAACTGCATACTCTTTATGGGCATTTTTGGAGTCTCGCTGTTGAAGAACATTTTTATGTATTGTGGCCAATATTATTGCTTACAATTTTTAAAAAGCCCAAATGCGCCACTCCTGTTCTTTTAACAATGGTGTTTATCCCATATGGCTTTAGAGTTTTTCACATAATCAATAATGATGTATATGCAGTTATTAAACTTTCAACACATACACGTTTTGATGAGCTGATTTGGGGATGTGTATTAGCACTAAATTTTGATAAACTACCTAAATTGACTTTGTGGTCAGAATTTTTTGTAACAATATTTATGATTTTACTATTTTATACTGGTCTTCAAATTTTAGATCATTCAAAAATGACTCCCTACTTTTCAGAATTTAATTTTACTCTAATTGGAATAGCTTGCTGTCTTTTTATTTGGATTGCTGTAAATGGAAGCCAAAAAGGACTTCGCAAAATATTACAAACAAGCCTAATATCCAAACTTGGAATACTTTCATATGGTGTCTATTTAATTCACGTATTAACCAATACTTTCATTTACGGACTAATAAAGAATTTTTCTGCAGGAATGGATCAAAATTTAATAGCACTTATTAATTTTGTTATTCCCTTTTTCCCAGCGTATTTAATGTATATGTATATTGATAAAAAATTTGAAGTCATGAAAAAATCAATTATTTGAAATTTCGGAATAATATTTTTCAATACTATCAACAATTGTACTTGCTGAACATTCGACTTCAATGAATTTCCGAGCAGCAATACGCATGGACTTTTGCAGCTCAATATCGTTAAGCAACTGATCAGCCTTTTTGATTAATTCTGAATTTTCTTCAGCGACAAAAACTTCTTTACCGTTGGTAACTCTTAAACCTTCAACTCCTTCTGATGTCGTAACCACCGGAGCTCCTAAAAGCATTGCTTCTAAAATTTTAATTTTCATCCCACTCCCTCGAACCGGAGCATAAAGCAAAAGAGAACTTGCTTGAAAGTATGGAACAATATCTGGAACATTTTCTAGAATTTCTACATTTTTTAATTTTTTGAATTCACTTAAAACACTTTCCGCTTGCCAACCAACTATTGTTAAAATGCAATCAGGGTTAAGCTCAGAGAGTTTAGGCCATAATTCCTTAAGCAATCGAAAGGCAGCAGAAGCACCAGGGTACCAATTCATAGAAGCGATTAAAGTTATGCGTTTTTGAGCAGGACGCAAATCATCTTCTGAAAAAAGGTACAATTTTTTATCGATTGCAAATGGAACTGAAATTATTCTTTTTTCTGGATACCATTCATTTACTTTGTCAGCGATTCTATTTGAACAAGATTTTATATAAAACATTTTTTTTAATAATTTTTTCTCTGTTCTTTTCATCAACCAATTCGTCAAACTATCTTTAAAAGAATTGTTTTTAACAAATTCTAAATCAATATTAGTCAGATAATGCACACTCATCATCACTTTTTTATAATGATCCTTAACTAACCATGCTGTCCATAATTGCTCAAGGTGAATGATATCAAAAGGCTCGAGTAGTCTGTAGTTGATTTCCTGTTGTAATTCATTCGAGAACATATAACTATATGGCTTAAGTAAAGTTTCAACTTTTGCTTTTAAGCCACTACGTTTGGGAAACTCAAAAGCTTTAATATTGGTATTTGGAAATGCTTCCTTTATCTTTTGAATATCTTCTTTTTTGGAAACGGCAGAAAAAACAGATACGTCGTGACCTCGTTTGAGTAACTCAGTAAGAAGAATATAATACCATCTTGCTGCTGCTCCCCCAAAGGGTATAGGAGCTTCAAGAGTTATTAATATTATTTTTTTCTTCATTTTTGAAGATACTCTTCTTTTAATGTTTTTTTTGAAATCTTCCCTGAGTTATTTATCGGTAATTCTTCTCTGACAAAAATTTTAGAAGGAATCTGAAAACTCAAAAGACAATTTTTCATATCTTCTTTTATTTTCTTTTCTGAAATTGACTTATTATTCAAAACAATAAAACTAATCAACAAAGAATCTTTGACTTGATCATCAATAGCAATGGTCGCTACTTCTTCGACATAGGGAAAATTTGCTATATATCCATCGATATCAGATAAATTTACTCTTTGACCAGCCACTTTAATAGTGTCATCAACTCGGCCAGAAACAAACAAATCACCTGCACTATTTCGGAATACGATATCGCCTGTGCGATAATAAGTTTCCCCTTCATATATGTGAAAAACTTTTTTCGTAAGATCGGATCGGCTAAAATATTCTTTCATTAATTGAATCCCTCCAATTAAGAGCTCTCCCATTTCGTAGTTTGTAGCAATATTATTATCATCTTTTAGTACTATAGCCTTACAACCTCGAATCGCGCTTCCTATGGAAACTGTGTTTTTCTCAACATCAACACTTACGGCACCGAGTTTTTTAGCAACACAATAAATAGTGGCTTCTGTTGGTCCATAGCAATTTGAAACGCTAACATTGGGAAGTAAAGATTCAAATCTTTCAAATAATGCCGGAGTAATCTTACTTCCTGCCAATAAAACATGCTTTAATGATTTTAAATTTAATTCAGGAAAAATTCTTTCGCTCAAAATAAGATTAAAATTATTAGGCACTGTTACCGCAACAGTGATCTTCAAATCTGATATTTCTTTCCCTAAAACAAGAGAGTTTTGATCAAGATTGGAGCAGAAAAAATGGACATTTTTCACCAGAAAAAGTGCAACCTCCATCAGCGAAACATCAAATGTATATCCAGTCGAATTAATTAGTTTGTCTTCCGAGGTAATTTCGGGAAAAAATTCTTCCACCCATTTTAAAAAATTCTCATAAGACTTTCTTTGAATGACGACCCCTTTTGGTTCTCCAGTTGAGCCTGATGTGAACATAATATAAAGGGGAGTTTCAGGAGTAATTTTAAAATTAGCTTCATCTATATTAACTTGGCCCTCATGTACTGGTATTGAGGAGCTGATAATACTCATAATAAGTTCATCGCTAAAGAGTGTTTTGAATTTTGTCAGTCCACGAATTTGCTCCACTCTTTCCATCGGCCAATTGGACTTAAGTGGTATATAGCAAATTCCGATCTCCTGACATGCCAGAATAGTCAGTAAGTAATAATATTCATTATTCAAATAAAGAGCAATTATGTCAGATGTTGAGTGATTGTGAATGATGTATTTTTTTAATAATTTGTATTCTGAGATGATTTTTAAATTATCAATTTTTTGATGATTTTTTTGATAAATATTAAAGCTTGATTCGAATCTCTTCTGAATAATTTTTCTTAAAAACATAGATAGAATTTCCCTAGTCAAATTTGCTCTGTTTAGGTTTTTATTATTTTACACTAAAATGATAAAAGAGAGGAATTTTTTGAAATACAAAAGAGCAGTAATATTTATACTCGCCATGGCAGTTGGACTTCAAGTTCTTATGGTGTCTATTTCTAAAAAGAAACACAGTAACTATCTATTCATAGGTCAAATGAATTTTGATCACCATCTTTTAGCGAATGACTTAACAACTAAAAAGAAAATATTTTTTCTAGGAAGTTCGGCAGTAGCTGGCAATAATATTCCAGACGAAACAACTCTTGCAGACTATTTCAATCAACTAATGCCTCAATATAAAGCTTACAATTTAGCAACAATGCAGGCGAATCTTCTAGATGCGAATGTCATATTAAATTATTTTAAAACAAAAAATCCCAAAATTGCAGTATTGGGTATTGATCCATCTGTCTTTTGGAATGACCAATCTTCACTTTTATCAAAAGTTCATTCTGATTATATAGAACCTGAAAATATTCATTTGTTAAATTTGGATTCTAAACTACTTTTTGATGAAAAATTAAAAATGAAATTCCACAGAGATCCAACACCTCCAACTAATTTTCAGATCTGGTGGAAAAGTAATTTATTTCTTGCAAGAGAAAAATTTTGGGGTCCTTTATTCAACAAAAAAATATTTGGAAAAGAACAGCTTATTTTAGAGAAAATAAATTCAGAATCCAACTTAGCTTGGGGATTAATTGATAACTTTATCAAGCTTGCACGCGCCAATGGAATTACTCCTGTTATTTTTCTCGGGCCTATATTAAGCTCAACTTACCCAAATGAGAGTTTTGAAATATTCAAGAATAGAATGTCTGCAAAATCTTTACAATTGAATTTTACTTACTTGAATTACTCAGATCTTTTATCGCCCACCCACGACAATTTTTTAGATTTTGTTCACTTGACTCCAAAGGGAAATAACTTACTTGCCCAAAAAATTAAAATAGATCTTATCTCAAAAAACATAATCTCTGAGAAGGTACAATAATGCTTTCTCTAATGTCTTTTAAATATTATGCATTCGCACTTTTAATGGCATTTATCTTTCAAACCAATTTACTCAAAATACAAAAAAAGCAACTCTTATTTTTACTTAATTCAATAATATTGGTCCTGGTATTTTTTGATTCTAAAAAACATTTATTATTTTTAATCACGCATATCACCCTAGTTTTTGGATTGTGCCTTTGTTTGCAAAGCACTAAAGCAAACACTAGAAAATTCTTTGCAGTTATTACATTGATTGCTTCTTTTTTTCCATTAGCCTTTTTTAAATACACTTTCCCACAGGCCATGACAATTACACTATTTCCTCATGCGGCTAGACTTTTGCAACCAGCAACTTTTATCGGAATTTCTTTTTACACATTTCGAATATCAAGCTTTGTTATCGACTTAACTTATGGTCGTATAAAAAAAATTAACTTTTGTCACTTGTATAATTTTGTACTCTTTTTTCCAACTCTTTTATCAGGCCCAATTGATCGTTACTTACGTTTTATTTCTGACGTCGAAAGCGATAATAAAACGGAATGGAAAGAATATTATAATGCCATGTTTAGAATTGCATGGGGTGTTTTTAAAAAGATTGTCATTGCTGATGCTTTATGGAATTTTTCTAATGATTCATATGGAAAAATAGAACTTTATCAATTACCCATTTGGAAAATACTCATAGGTCAATATGCCTATTATTTAATGCTTTATTTTGATTTTTCTGGATACAGTGATGTGGCCATCGGAATAAGTAACTTATTTGGTATTAAAACTCCAGAAAATTTTAATAAACCATGGAAGGCACGCAATATTCAAATATTCTGGAACTCTTGGCATATTAGTTTTATGAATTGGCTTAGAGATTATATTTTCTTCCCTCTTCAGAATGTACTTATGCGCTTAGGAGTAAGCAATATACCTATAAACAATTCACTTTCTTACTTTGCAACTTTCCTAATCGCAGGAATCTGGCATGGAGAAGAAAAGCGATTTATATACTATGGAATTTTTCACGGAACTGGTTTTATCCTCTATTTTACTTATAAAAGATTATTTGAAAAATACCTTTCAAAGGATGAGCGAAAAAGCTATTTAAAAAATAAAAAAATAGAATTTACCTCTCGCTTTTTGACCTTCCATTTTTTCCTCCTAAGTCTTTTTTTCTTTATTGATAAAGGTGAGTTTTTTTCAATTATAATTAATAAAGTGAGCGCATATGTCCATTGAAACCAATGAAAAATTGAAGTTTGTACTTTTTATAATTATTGTTTTTATCATCATTTTAATTGGCGAAAACTCGTTTGGTTTTCAATATGAATTTTAGGAGAAATAGTCGTGTTCGAAAAAATAAATGAAGTTTTGTGTGATGTTTTTGACATAGAGGCTGGCCAGGTAACTCCTACTACGACTAAAGGGGATCTCGAAGAATGGGACTCCATGAAACAATTAGAACTTATTACGGCATTAGAACAAAAATTTTCTGTTAAATTGACTATGGATGAAATGATCTCAATAGATTCAGTCCCTAAAATAATTGAAGCTCTAGAGAAACGAATTAAATAATGCCCATAGCACATCTAAAAGATAATTACGGCGCACTGTTAAAATCTAAAACGATGCGCTCGCTTTCGATGTTATTGTCTGCCAATATACTTAATGGTGTTATTGGATTTATAACTTCCGTGTTAGTTCTTCGATATGTCGATAAAGAAGTCATTGGTGTTATTTATCCACTTATTTCTATTTTAATGATTTTAGGCCAGTTTGGTGATCTTGGTCTTTCAAATTCTTTTATAAAAATATCAAGCATCCATTTTTCTTCAAACCGTTTTACAAGTTATCAATTTTTTAATGCTGCTTTTAAACTCAAGTCTTTCTTGTGCATTTTAATCCTCATCATTTGTATCCCTCTTTCCTCTGTCATGGCTCAATGGACATTTGGTGAAAAAGTCTATGTATATTGGGTAAGATGGATTATCGTTATTTCCTGCCTACAAATTATGTCTAGCTATGCCTCTTCAGCCTTACAGGTAGAGGGAAAATTTTTACCACTTTCATCAACAAAAATTATTCCTACTTTATTGAAAATGTTAATGATTGGAATTGTAGTAAGGCTAGGAGTCGCTAATCTACAATGGATGTTTTGGGCATTTGCATTAGTGCCGATAATAACTTTTCTTTTAACATTCAGTTATACCGCCAAAGACCCTATTTATAAAATTAATTCTACGCCCAAACAATTATCAGAATTATTTCATGTTAGTAAATGGGTAGCATTATCAGCATTGGCCAATGCTTTCATTGGGCAATTAGATATTTTAATGACTCGCTCTATTGCTGGAATTGATGAGCTTAATAAATACCTAGGTGGTCAAAAACTAGCGAGTGTTTTTCCAATTCTTACTGTCAGTTTAGTTACTGTTTTACTCCCCAAAGTATCTAGTATGAAAAATAAGAAAGAACTTAATTATTTTTTACGTAAATCAGTAAAAATTATCTTCCCTCTGGCATTTTTAATGTTGGCACTTCTCCCATTATCAACTTACGTCATTCCATTTATTCTAGGTGCAAAATATAAGTCCTCTATTGATATTTTTAATATATTAATGATCGGTGAAATAATAAGCTTAACGGTGACTCCAATGAGCTTGATACTTTACAATTTAAACAAAGAACCAATGTTTGCTCTTTTGAATATTATCCAATTGGTTTTCAATCTTGTTGGTAACTATCTTTTTATTCGTACAAACGGTGCTGTTGGCGCTGCCTGGGTAACTGCATTGGCAAAACTAATCGCTGTTGCTTTAGTTTATTATCATCTCTGGAAAGAAGGGATAATAAATCACCACGAGGAAGAAAATGAAAATATTATTTAATACTTACATTCATGCATTTCAAAATCCCGGCGGTGGAGAAACTGTTTTATTAAAAACAAAAGAGGCCTTAGAAAAAAAAGGTATTACTGTTGACTTGTTTGATCAATGGAAAATGAAAATTTCAGATTACGACATTATGCACGACTTCTCTTCAATCAACTGGAGATATTGGGAAAGCTTTAAAGGATGTGGAGTAAAGTTAGCAGTGACTCCAGTACAGTGGCCTAACGATAGTTTCCCAAAACCAATAGAAGAAAAAACAAAATCTATTATTAAAAATGTCCTCGGGTATTCTTCTCCTGAAGTTAATATTTGGAATGCGATGAGAATTCCAGATATATTTTTCCCAACGACACAAATGGAAATGGATAAGATCTTAAATTATTATGAACTACCTAAGAATACAAAATATAAAGTTATCTATAACGGTATAGACAGTCCAACAAAAATTGATTTAGAAGAAAATAGCTTTTTTAAAAAATTTCAAATTAATGATTATCTTTTATATGTAGGTAGGATTTCTCCGCTGAAAAATGTCGAATTCATTATAGAGTCCGCTCTTGCCACTAATAGTAAGTTAGTTCTTGTAGGCACGGCCGATATCACTGATGCAGAATATGCAAAAAAATTGAAAGAAAAATATCAACACAAAGTAATTTTTGTAGGAGCTCTTCCTTCTCAATCAAAAATACTAACGGATGCTTATAAAGGAGCCAAAGCTCTCATTGTAGCAAGCTTTTTTGAAACCTGTTCGCTCGTTGGATTAGAAGCTGGATCGTTAGGAATTCCAGTTATCATGACAGAAGCTGGTGCCACTAAAGAAATTTACCAAAACCATGTGCAGTATATTAACCCTTATCAAAAAGAGACGCTAATTTCAGCTATAAAAAATATTTCCTCAATTGGTATTAAAGATTATTCATTGCAAAAATATATCTTAGATAATTTTTCATGGGACAAGGTCGCTGATGCCTTAATTACTTCTTACTTGGATCTTCTAAGATAGGTCTTAATACCTTGGTAAAATCCAATCATTTTAGCGAGGACAATTTGGAATGTTTCTTTACTTGGATTTTTAAATATATCGCTCAATGCTTTTATAATTCCAGGAAGCTGGGTATTGCCAATAATTAACGCATAAAAAAGAAAGAAGTATTTTTTTACCGGGGATAAATGCTTGAACATTACATATGCAAGATTATGAGTATTGTTTCTAGAGGCAATAATTAAATTATGTGTAGAATGATCACTGTCATGATTCACAATTAAATTTGGCATAAAATATATTTCGCCAAATGTATTTTCAATGTTTAGACATATATCAAGCTCCCACTGCGACCCATTTCCTAAAGTGCCGTCTCTACCAGCAAGTCGTTCATCAAGAAAAGGTAAACGATCACGTCTTATAATCATATTGACACCTTTTAAAACCTTTGCTCTCCTCACTGGGCCTTGTGATTTGCGATGATGATTACCAATAACTTTCCCATACCAAGTAACAAGTCCAACTTCTTCAACTAAGAAATTATGGTAACTAGCGGGATCACTCATAATTATATCGGATCCACCTAAAGCAGAGGCATTTGGGTGTGAAATAAAAAATAATTCAATATCTGACAACCACGAAGTAGGTGCATACCCATCATCATCGATAAAAGCTACTAGGTCATTTTTGATTTCTTTTATTCCCGCATTCTCTGCAGCTATCACTCCTGTTTCATAAGAAAAAACTTGTTTAATTTGTACATGTAACTTTTGGAATTTTTCAATGACTTCAATTGAAGAAATGTCTTCTGGTCGCACGACAACAATTATTTCATCAGCAGCTCGCGTTTGTACTGTTAAATGCTCTAAGCACTTTTGTAATTTTAAAGGACGTTGGTAAGTAGGAATTAAAACAGAAATTTTTATTTTTTGTTTATTCATTTTTATATTTTTAAATCTTCAAAGGTTAAATTAACAAGATCTCTTCCTACACTTTTATGAGAAAATTTTTGAAGATTCAATTTATTAGAATGCTCCATTTTTATGGAAAAATTAATATCTTCCATATCATGAATTAATTTTTTGATAACTGAAGTTAAATCAGAAGCATTTCCTTCTTGAAAAACATAATCCAAATCTAAATTCGATAGGACTTCTGGAATTGCTCCTGAACTTGAACCAATAATAGGTGTCCCTGAAGCTACTGATTCAACTAGGACTCTGCCAAACTGCTCTTTCCAAAATGATCTCGTCTCAGAAGGAAGCACAAAGAAGTTAATACGTTGATAAAACAAATGAGCCTCTGTGTGCTTGAATGTTCCCACATATTCGACAAAAGAATCAGCCGCTTTATCTTTTAAAGGGCCACTTCCAGCGAGAAGTAGTTTTATCGAATAATTTTCTTTTATTAATAAGCGGCACGCCTCAATTAAACATGAAATGCCTTTTTCTTCAGTTAATCTCCCCATATATCCAATGATGATTTCTTTATTTTTTTTGCGATCGATATTTTTAATTTTAAATTCATAAATATTTTGATCATAAGTAAATGGCAGAAAATGAGTTTTCTTTTTTAGTTTTTTCCAGTTCAAGACATCAATAATTTCTTTAGTGCAATAAAGTATTCGATCTACACTTCTTGTAATTAATTTCTCCCAAGGAATAACCCATTTTAACTTCTTCTTAATTATATTTTGACAAACAGCTATATAATACAGACTATTTCGATTTTGGCTGATTGCTTTTAATAGACTTATTTGTGCAACTGACAATGACCAAGTTTCTTGAAAGACAAAAACCAAATCGTATTTATTATGGAAAAAGATTTTTATCATTTTTGACCAATGATAAAAATACTTGCTGCCATTTCCTACAAAGTAACAATCGATAGGATATATTTTTCTAAAATTAGTGTCAGTGTTTTGATTAAAACTATAGTCAAGCGTCTTAATTAAATTAGAGCTCCAGTGATTAGGAACTATTATATCAACGTTTACATTTTCATTTTTTGCAAGTTGATTCCAAAATTGTCGATTAGAGTCCACAACGTAGCTATGACCTATAACTAAAATATTCATTTGTTCATTATAGCCTTAAATTTAATTTCGATTAAATTAAAATCATGCTAAATTTTTATAATGGATTTAACTATTTACGTGCATGATTTTCACCCACAAATTGGCCACTCTCGGGCCATGATCGAAATTCTAAATGGCTTATCAGTTGAACAAAAGACTCAAATCAATTCATTAGAAATAGTAGCTTTCACTTGTACTGATTTAGATAAACTTTTTCCTTCATTTGAATGTGCCAAGTCTTTTACTCGGATACCTTGCCCGAACTTGAAGCCTTTTCTATTGAAAATGTTCTTTTACCACATCGCAACCCTCATTCATTCTTGTACTAAAGGAGCTCATCGGAAGAAAATTGGAATTGGAATTGCCTGTTTAAATATTGATATAGTTAATATCCAGTTTATACACGAACAGTGGGCTGAGCATTTTTTTAAGGGTCGCAATTTCTCGCTTTTATCTAAGTCTTATAAAAAAATTCTTTTCGCTTACTTTCATCTTTGTGAGAAATATATATATTCAAATTGGAAAAAAACCCAATACATTCTCATTGCTAATTTTTTAAAAAAATATCTATCAGAAAAATTTAAAACGAGTGAAGCTCACATGACTCTTATCCCTTCGGGGGTAAACACAGAAGAGTTTCAATTTGTTGATATGAGTAAAGATCAATTGGCACAAAAATTATTTCAAACATATCCAGAACTTCAAAAGCTAGACCCCACTCAACCTATCGCGCTCTTCGTAGGTGCACTTGAGCGAAAAGGTCTTCCTCGAGTCCTTAAGGCTTTAACCAATATCCCCAATGCTCAATTGATAGTTGTGGGTAAGTCTGAATTTAAAAATTTTGTTATGCCTAGGCTTCCTTTTAAAATTGCTCACGTCCCATTTACAAAAGAAGTTAGTCTTTTTTATCAATTGGCAGATTTATTCATCTTTCCTACTCAATACGAACCGTTCGGCCTTGTTATCATAGAGGCCTACGTAATGGGTATGGATTTAATAATTCCCATTGAAGATGTTGGAGCCTCTGAAATTATACCGGCCGGAGCTGGGATTCATTACTTCCATCAAAAAGAAGAAATAAACCTAATAAATATTAAACCAGTAAGTTTAGAAGAAAAAAAATTACGACGGGTTGAGCGCTTGAAAAACATAAGCCCATATACTTGGGAGAAAAGTGGACAGAAATTTTATTCACTTTTAAGCAATTTAAAATAAAGATTTTCCATCTGAGAAATCATTCCTGTAATTGAGTAATTTTCCCTTACATGCATTTTTCCAGCTATGGCAATTAGTCGAAATCTTTCAATGTCATTTGGTGAATTTATTAATAAAATATTACCAAGTATTATTTTAAGCTCCTCAACTGCATTTTTTTTAGTACTAGAATATGTTAATCCTGTCTTTTCTACATGCAATAAATCCGTTACCCCACCTTTATTAGAGCCTATTATTAAACATCCATTTGCCATAGCTTCCGCAACAACAAGCCCAAATGGCTCAGGTATAATGGATGAATGAACAAAAACATCCAAACCTTGATAAAAATTTTCCATTTCTTCAACATGGTGAAAAAATATAAATTCATTTTCTAATTTATACTTTCTCACTAATTCAACTAGCTCTTCATAATAGTTTTGATCATTAATTGTTTTAGCAGATCCTGCCAAGAAGAATCGATAGGGTTTCATCGCTTGCTCTTGTTTCAACTCTCCAAGGGCCTTTATGATATTATGAAATCCTTTCCATGAACAAATTCTTCCGGCAGAACCGAGGGTAATCAAATCAGATTTAAAAATTTCATGAACTTTATTATTTGATTTAATGCCTAAGTTTATAATTGCTTCATGGTCATTAACCTTTACTCTTGGAACAGTTTTGTAATGATTATTTTTTAAATCTTTGCTGTTATACCAAATCGCATCAACAGGAAAAAAACTAGCACTCTTATCCAAAAGCCCACCTACAGGGCCGTGCTGAAACCAAACTTTTTTTATACCTAATCCAAAAGTGGCTAGACTCAGAACTATATGTGAATACGGCATTGTTAAATGCAAAACATCAGGATTAAAGTTTTTAACTATTTTTCTAATTTCTAAAAGAGAGCGGATTAATTTAAATGGTGAACGTAGTCTAAATTTATTTTTTAAAACAAAATATTCAATCTTTTGTAACCGCGCTTCACTGCATGCTTCTCCTTCAGAAAAGAAGAGTATCCCTACTGATATATTTTTTTTAGATTGATGAGCAGTAGCAGCAGTTATAACAAACCTCTCTGCCCCCCCCAGATATCCATTAGGAGATACGAATAAAACTTTGATCAAACTTTTTCCTTAAAATTTTTAATTTTTTCTCTAAAATGCGGATAACTTAAAACTGAATCAAAAAAATCACGTGCATTGATTGATATCGTCTGATAAAGTCGCTCATCATTTTCTAAACGTTTTACTGCCTGAATCAATTCGTCACTATTTTCAGTTTCAAACACCAAGCCTGTTTTTTCGTGTTGTACTAAATAGGTCACTCCCGATTTTAAATTAGAAGCAATGACAGGCATACCTGCCTCAAAAGCTTCTACAATAATCATCCCGTATGCTTCAGCTCGATTTATTGAAGAAACAACCAAGGCATCACACTGATCAAAAAGTATTTTTTTATCTTCATCATTTAGTCTTTTGTGAAGAATAACTTTGGGGCCCGCGATGCTATCAAGTTTTTGCCCTTCAGGTCCATCACCTATGATATTTAACTCGTAATTCGTTTTATTGATTGTATTGATTAAAAACTCAAATCCTTTATAAGGAACAAGTCTGCCAATTGCTAATAACTTACCTGTAAATTTGTCGCGTTTTTTAAATTCCAAGTGTCCCTCAGTACAAAATGGAATAATACGCATTTTCGATTTATTAATTGTGCTTAAAATTGGAGATGAATTCCAAAGTTTCTCACTAGAACATATCCAAAACTGATACAAGTTTTTATTTAACGAAAAATAATAATTGTATAATTTCCCTAGGAACTTCTGATTTACAATATCACTATGATAAACCGCGACGACATCGATACTTGATATTTTTAAAAAACCTTGTGAATACTTTAAGACCTCATGCATGAATGGATTCGGGAGATGCACATAGATTCTATTAATTTCATGCTTGACTAACACTTTTCTAAATTCAAATAGAAAAGTGAAATTTATGGGAGCAGATTTAAAAAAGAGATCCTGCTTAACTAGGTAAATGCTCTCGTTAAATTCCCCTACTTCTTCTTTTTTAGATTCTGCAAAAGCAACAACAACAACTTGATCTCCCAGATCACAATGGGCCTTAGTTATAGTTTTTTCCACAAGTTCAATGCCACCTAAAATTGGTGCATAGTATTTACATAATTGTAGGATTTTCATTTTGTCTTTAACCGTATTGTTGATTAAATCAGTACTAAATTGATAAACTTTTTAAAGAAAACACTTTCAAGCAACAATATAGATATATAATAGATCTTGAATGAATACTTTACAAGAATCTAAACTAGCATCTTCTAAAAACTTTAAAGCAAGTTTGCTTCGCTTTTTTATTCTCATCAACTTCATAACACTGATACTGACTTTTATGCTCAATTTCTTGGGTCAACCTGAAGTTAAATACGCTTACTTGCTTCATGTTTTTATTGCTTTTTCTGCTGTGTTGCTCTTTGAATTTACAGAAATCATTCCTATCATTGTCACATTATATTTTTTAGATGGTCAGGGGCGAATCGTTTGGGAATATGCAAGCTGGGCCAGAGTTATTTTTGATGCAATTGTATTTATATCAGTTATTAGAATTTATATTTCACATAAACGAATTATCGATTTAACAAAAATCCCTATAACTTTAGTGGCTTTTATTACTCTTCATTTTCTTTGGTATGGAATTGAATTTTCAAATTTATATTCCTTATCAGCATTTTCAGCAATAGCAGCAACAAAAATTTATATCTATCCTATTTTGTATTTTTTGGGCATATCCCAACTTGCAATAGATACAAAAAAAGATTATTTCCAAACTACATTAAATTTTATTTTTTTAATTCTTATTTTAGAAACTGGACTAACTATTTTTCAATTTTACATGAAAGATAAATTTATCTTGCAAATTTCACCATATTATAGCAAATCGATGCGAGAAATTGTTTTTGTTAAGAACCAATTTAGACCTTATGGCACAACTCATTACCCTGGAGCCATTTCTACTTACTTCTTTCTTTGGGTTGGTCTTTTATTTTTAAAAAAACCTTCTAAAGCTCAAACTCTTTTAAGAACAGCTTTAATTGGCTCAATGGGATTTGCTATTGTTTTATGTCAGGTCAGATCAACATTCATAAAATTTATTATCATTGTTGTTTTAATTAATTTTGGAGAATTACTCTATTCTAGATTTAGTCTAAAAGGATTTTTTGGAGTCATTACCTTTGCCATGATTTTTATTTTTGGCTTTCAATATGTTTCTAATAAAACTTCATCGTCAAATGATGAAAGTTTAGATTATGCCCGAGACAGGATATCTTCACTTGCTGAAACAGATAAAATAAAAAACTCCCGTTTGGATATTGATCGATTTTCTACCATGGTTTTAACCAAAATCTTAACATACCCATTAGGTTTTGGTCCAGGGTCTACGGGTGCGGCGGCTTCTGTAACTGAGGAGGGAAGTAGTAATCGTTATGTTAACCAAGACTCAACATGGTCTGGTGATAATATCTTTGTCGCTTTGATTATCGATTTTGGTGTTGGTGCTATCTTTTATATTCTTTTATTGCTTTTTATTCCATATTACTTCTTTAGATATTTGGTTCAATTCTATTACATTAAATCTCATGTTCATTTTAAACCACTTCTAATCTGCTTTTGCACATCTCTTGTGATACTAATTGGGAACTGGGGGGCGGTTGGAATAACTTACAACCCTGAATCATTTGCTTTTTGGTTTTTTGCAGCTATAGGGTTTTCAACAATCGCTATTTATAAAAAAGGAATTTCACCTAATGCAGCTTCGTCCACCTGAAAATACTGAAATAATTGGAAAGCATGCAGCTTCATTGTCATTAATTGAAATTGGTCTTGGAAGTTTTTTGCATTCCTTTAAAATTCCTTTTTCTGGTCATTTACTCTCTATTAACCAAATGGCCATTCTGTCTCGCTCGGCATTTAAACTAAAATCTAGTAAATCGGCACTCCAAATTTCATTAATAGCATCTCTCCTTAAAAGTCTTTCACCTGCTGGAAAAAAGCTGACTCCAATGTTGGCTATTTCAGCCCAAGGTTTAATTTATTTCTTGGGAGTCAATATTCTTGGGCTTAATTATTTGGGGTTATTAGTTGCAGTAATATTCACTAGTCTTTGGGCGTTTGTTCAACCAATACTTTTTATATTCTTAATTTTTGGGAAAAACTTTCTAGCGGTTACTGAATATTATCTCCACGAGTTCGAAAAAATTATTCCACATGTTGAGCAATACTTATTAGTCATTTTTTTGAGCTTTGTTTTATTGAAAATAATTTTGGCATTTATAGTATCCATTTTTGCAATAAAAATTTCGGATCAAGAATTTGAAAAATATCAAAAAAAAATATTGCTTGAAATTAAGGTGAAACCTACTCAGGGCCATTCCCCAATTTATATGGCACTAAGAGATTTACTAAACCCACTTTTTATAATTTCATTTTTATTAACAGTGTTCTTCTTTTTATTTTCAGAGTCATCACACTCTCATGTTCAACTCATTTGGAATATCATGCGTCCACTCGCCTTAGGGTTTGTTGTGTTTTATTTGTTTCGCGTTTACCCTGTGTCTAACTTGAGTCATTTTTTAAAACTAAAAGGATTTAGTCAGGTAAGTAAAATCCTAGATGCTGCAATCAAGGCTGTTCACGATAATAGTAATTTATAAGGCCTTTCCTCAAGGAAAAATTTACCTGATGAGATTTCATATCAGGTCATTATTTTTTAAATTAAACTTCATTTAGCTTAAGAACGATAAATCCTTAGCGAGGTATACGAAAGCCATGTCTGATTTCACTAATACAATTTTTTCAACTTTTGTTTTCACAATATTTCAAAGTATTGCTATTTCTTGGATAGTGCTTAAATTAATTTGCTTTGCAAGACAAGATTTTTTAAGTGCACTTTATATTTCCTCAGGTAAATCAACAACCAACGCTCGACTTCTTGGTGGACTTGCAACTAGTGCAGCTATGGTAACAGCTATTATTTCTCTCTTTTTCTTTTATCCTAATGCTTTTTCTGTCGTTGAGAAAAAAACAATGCTCTTTGCGCTTGCTTCGATTGGACTTGTAACTTTATATGGATATATCGATGACAAGATTGAAGTGAGAGTTAGATTGAAATTAATCATGCAATTTTCTTCTGTTTTAAGTTTTGCTTTTTTTAATTCTCCCAGCATCTCACCAACTCATCCAACAATTGCTTTTATCATTTCAGCTATTTTTGGATTGGCTTTAGTGAATGGAACAAATTTGATTGATGGTCTTGATACTCTATCAATAAAATTAGGAGCTACGTCATCATTGGCATTTCTTTACCTAGGTGTAATTTCATATAGTCTACCCACTATTTTTCTTTCAATCACACTTATGTCTGCTTTATCTATGTTTTATTTTTTCAACCGTGAACCTGCAAAGATTTACATGGGAGAGATCGGTGGAAGTCTAATTGGACTCATTTATTTTATTCAATCCTCATATTGTTTTACTGCGCTAAAAAGAGACATGCACTATTCTCACGCATTAGCCTTGATATTTATTGCTTGTTTTTTTCCAATCTGTGAATTAGGTGTAAGCTTCATTAGAAGGCTTATTGGTAAAAAAAGTCCATTCCGTGGAGACAAACTTCACTTACATTATATTTTAAAGAATCGATATCTTTTAACGGCCAGCCAAGTATCAACCAGCATGGGTATAGTTGGAGTGGCAATATTAACTCTCGGATATATAATCGCCCAAAGGTATAATCCTATAATAGGCTTTGGATTTGTTATTATTTGCACATTACAAATTTATATGATGGTCTGCTATAAAGAATGGCGCTCAACTTACTTAAGCGAAACACCTGAAAATATTTTCAAATTATTTGAAGGAAAAACTGTAACGATTATTGATTACACCCATCTAGGAACACTAGATATATCGATAAATGAAAAAGAAGAGTTAAAAAATAATTCTTCTATAGAAAGAAGTGCCTAATTTTTTCTATTTTACTTTGTTAATAATAAAAAAAGTTGAAGCAATAGTAATAAAAATGCTTATCAAACTCGTATAATAAGCTCTATTTTCGCTAAAAGTACTTTTCTTTACAAAGATAGTATCTCCTGACTCGATTTTAAACTGGTGAGCATTGATATTGCCTCCTTCTGATAAATCAAATTCAATCTCTTTAAATGTTCCATTTGTTGAGGGTCTAGTGACTACAATATCTTCTAGATTTGCTTGAGCCGTTGGTCCACCGGCCAATGAAAGCCCTTTTATGAGCGAAGTATCTGCAGGAACAAAGTGCAAGCCAGATTTATTAATTTCTCCCCACATATGGACTGGAATTAAAACCTTATTCTTAACTGAAGTACTATAGTAAATAGCCCCCGGGGTTTTCGTCATATCTTTAACTTCGGATGGCAAAGTAATTTCTTGAAGATTAAACTCACCTTTTCCAATTGTAGGGGCTGTTGCCTCTGCCGCCAAAAGCGAAGAGCAAGTTAATTGAAAAATAATCAAAGATAATAACGATTTTTTAATTATGTTAAACATAGGAATAGTTTAGAATCAATATTAACGATTTACAAGCCTTCGATGAGCATAACTCTAAAATGAAAATACCTTTACAACAAGAAATGAATCACTTCCTAGGTCTCATATCTGAGACACGGCTTATGGGCTTTATTCCATTGGGTATGATTTTACATATTACGATTTCAGCCGTGATTACTATTATTCTTCTTAAAAGAGGGATGAAGTTTAAACATGTCGCCCTTGTAGTCTTTTTAATTGGAATTTCAAAAGAAATTCTAGATTGTTTTGTTATAAACAATACCCTTAAAAAGCATATCATTGATATGTGTTACGACATGTCGTTTCCAGCTTTTCTTTATTTTCGTGATTTGATGAGACTCAAAATTAGAAATTTTAAAGCTAAACATATTCCAAAGACAAAAAATTAATTTTAATTTTTATTTTGATTTTTAAAAAACCCATGACGAATTTTCGCTTGCTGCAAGGTAGAAGAATCACAACCAGTGTATTCTTTTGTATTTGTATAAATACTCCCGCTACTGCGACTACAAAATTCAATATACTCGCAGGTCTGACAGCTTTTAAAGTCATCTCGCTTAAGATTTCTTATCTTGTTTAACACTTCAGAATTTTTCCAAATTTCAGCAAAAGTCTTTTCACGCAAATTTCCAGAAGCAATTGGAGCCCCAATACATGGAAAGACTTCACCACTGTAACTAATTCCACAAACAGACTTAGCGCAAGAGCATTGGAGGGCCTTGTCAGGATTCAAAGTCATAAAAACTTCAGCATATTCTCCCGCTAATTGCTCTTGAAACTGCTTCGTAGTTATTTCAAAATCTTTTGATCCAGAGCTGTCGTCATAACGCTCAGTAATCTCAGTTGAAAATTGAAAAGCAACTTTATGATCTATACAAAAATCTGCCATCTGCTTAATTTCATCGATATTATAGCGGTGTAAAATAATATTGATATTAACGTTAAAACCCTGGGCAATAGCATTTTTAATTCCATCAATAGTTTTTCCAAACATCCCCTCTTTACCAGTTAACTTTTGATAAGATGTTTCAGAAAATCCATAGAGACTAATATCAATACTAGCTAGGCCTGCAAGATCTAATTTTTCACAACGAATGACAGTTAATAAAGAGCCATTAGTTTTTAATCTAGCTTCTAAATGATGAGTCCTCGCTCTTTTGATAAAATCTTCAAGATGAGGATGTAATAGGGCCTCTCCGCCTGTGAAATTAATATAAAAAGCTCCAGAGGCTGCGACCTGATCAATAATTGAGAGAATTTCTTCAGGTTTTAAAGCATTTTCTTTTATAGCTTCAGGCATCTCTTTAGTTCGATCGAAGTTGTAACAGTGGTGGCATTTATAATTACACCCTTGGGTTATTTCTATAGTGGTGACGAGAGGAATACATTCGTTGCTCGCTTTTTTTAAAAACTCTTGAATGATGCTGGGTTTGTAGAATTGATCCTTAACACTCATTGGGCACTTTCATGAACCAAGGATTTGTTCTTTAATTCTGTCATTAGTTGGTGAACATCTGCACTAGCTGTTTCCAAGTCGATATCAAATTCATTGCAAACACTATTAATTATTTCATGAATTTCATGCTGGCCATCACAAAGATCCCAGACAAAAGCAGCCACTTCATTTAATTGATGTACTTCTTTTCCAACTTTTGAATCGAGAATAATTGTTTCTAATCCTATTGTCTTATAGGCAACCTGATTTACTCTTTTTGGTTTTTTAAGATGCTTTTCCATTGCTAAACGTTATTATTTATACATATTTAATGCAAGAAAAATATGAGTTGACTTGGCTTGCTATGAAACTGGTCTATACTTATAAAATGGAATTTCAATTACCTATTAATGAAGTTTTAAAAGTTCAAAAAAACTTTTCACAATTGTTGAATGAGCATCATTTGTCAGGTTTATTTTATCAGTTTTTCAACAATTCCCAATTGCCCATAGAATGTCAGCAGCAATATAAAAAACAATGGATTCATAATTCACTAATTCTAGAAGAAATTGCAGAAATAAATGTGGTAGCTCTCAAATACAATACAACTTCTGCCATGTTAAAAGGTGCGCATTTGCTTGGAGAAATCTATACTGACCTAGGTTCACGTTTTCTTTCTGACCTAGATTTACTGATTAATCCCAACGACAAAGTAAATTTTGAAAAAGTTTTGTATGAATGTGGCTATGTGAACCGCTTTGAGGAAAAATTTCATGGCAACCATTTTAAATCTGATTGGTTTAAATTAGTAGGTTTAGTTGAAATCAACTTGGAGTTACACACTCAGCTTTTTTTTCATCTGGATCAGGAACATTGGGATTTAAAACCAAGTTATTTATCCCAGTTTTATAAATTAAGTGATGAAGACCTCGTAATTCATTTATGCGGTCACTTGGCATTTCAACATAATTTTTTAAAACTCTTTTGGCTTTTTGATCTTTATTTTTTGTTAAATCAAAAAAAAGACAAATTAAATTGGGCAATAATAAAATCCAAGTCAAAAGATAAGCAACTTTATAGATCTATTCAAATGTGTCTCTGGGCGCTATCACAATACTATGGTTTAAGTCTTGGACAATATATTGAAGATCTTTTTAAGTTAAAAAACAAACATTGGTGGCAGAAATACTTAACTTTAGATTTTTTAGTTTATCCACATAAAAATAAAAAGAATTATTTCATTATTAAGCACGCGACTAAAGATCAGCTAAGAACTGCTCTTTATTATAATTTAACTTGGTTTTATCACTATAAAATTGAAAAATTTTGGTCAAAATAAAAAGCATCCCTAAAGCAATTCTTCGACTTGTTCTTCCTTGCATTCTTAATTTTGATAATAGAAGAAATACTTTAGTAAACCTGGAATGACTTGCTGGGAACTTGCGAAAATAATCTTTTCTCTCGAATCCTATCGCGCGACCAAGTAAAGCTTCATTTGCATTAGCCTCATAAGCTAAACTAAAATCACCTTTTGTTTGTAAGGGAAATTCTATTAGACGGTGAAGAGTCAGTTCTCGGCTTTGTTGGTCTAAAAACAAAACTACGTCACCGTAATTTAATTGATCGGGATTTATTGATTCGATAAGAATCTGGTCATCGTCTTGCAGGAGCGGAGACATGCTTTGTCCCAAATAATTTATCCAAAATTTTTTCATGGATCCAACAACTCCCATATTGAGGATTCTTTTTTAAAATTTAATTGATAAAACTTTACTGTGCTTGTAGCCTTTTCGGAAAAATCTATTAATTTTTCTATTTTTTCACTTGGTAAAGTCGGCCAATGTAAATTGGCAAAACTAGCGAGAAGGTATTGAGTGGAGGTTAATGCATCTAATTCAATTTTTCCATTGATTTTGTCTTGATGTAACCAGTAGATTGCTTTTAACGGTACTTTTTTTCCATAACCAATCATGGAGTTAAATCTTCCTCCAATTGCCCCAGCTTCCGCATACAACTGACCATTTTCAACGCTAATTAAATTCATGTCATCCCCAAGAACAAGTCGTGGCGACGATAATTCAGTAATCGTAGTCTTTCCTGCATTAGAATGCCCAAGAAATAGATGAGCTTTAGACTCTTTATCCAAGACACACGAGGCATGAACAACAAATGAATTTATTTCCATTAATTTCTCTGATAAAAACCAGCGCAAGAAATTATAGAGTCCATCGCTCATTTCTTCTTCACATAGGAGAAGTACTTTTTTTTCAACAATCTTTGCAGCAAAATCTCGCTGAATAGCAATGGTGTTATTTTCTTTTGTAATACAATCCTGCGAGCTTTCATCACTAAAACTTTCTATCGTGAAACCAAATTCACTCGGACTCAATAAATAAATTATTGATTCAAACTTTGTATTCGTTATCCACTCTGCTGGAATTATTTTTTTTAATTCAGTGATAAATTTTTGTGACTTACTTTGAAAGTGCAGAGGGATACCATGATAGTGACAGCATAAAGAATAAGCAAAAAGAGAGGTATTTAAATTATTTTCAAAATTATAAAGGTTATTTAATTTTTGATCAAATAGTTTTGGATTAGAAAGTTCTTCATTCATTGTTTATGAATTAAGCTTACTAGCATTACAAAAAGAAGGCCCAGATATTGTCGTTTTTTTTCCTCCAACAGTTGTACCATTGCAAACAGCACCATAAGAATTCAACTTTTCTGATAAAATCACTGGCTTTGTGTACTTACGTTTTTTCATGGAAGTCTTCTCTGTTTTTTTATTCATGATTCATCCTCATAACCTTTCTTGTTCCATAGGCTATCAAAAACATATAGAAAATCCACTCTAAAAGTCCTTCATGCCATGGTGTACTACTCGTTCCATCACTAGCTGAAGCCGTACAGCCAAACATTCCTTTCTTCGCTGTTGATGCAGCAGGAGCAGCTGGACTATCTGGAAATAATTGGGCCGGCATCATAAGACTCGGGTCACCAATTATGCTAAAACTATTAACGATATCTTTTTCGTATAATCCATCGCCCACACCTAGTTTTGCTTGATAAAGCAAATCACCAAAACGCATTCCGGTCCATGGTCTCTGAGTCTCTGCAGATAACTGACTAAAAAAGTTTTGCGCCAGTTTTGCTTGTGCCGGAGGAGTCGTTTGAGTTGTTGAGCCCATAAAAACGATTGCCCCACCATTAGGATTAAAGATCAACTCTTCGCCTAAGGACTTAGACGTTTTATCTGCATCATAAAAATAAGCAGTCTCACAATTCCAAAGAACAACAATTGGAAGAATTGAATTGGTCAAAAATCTCGCGTCCGTAACATTGAAGATATTGTCACCAAAACGATCTGAAGCTCCGTGCCCCATCATAGAAATCATTAATGGACCCAAATTAAATTCATTATTAATTTTAGTTTTTGTAAGTGCCTTTGACCCCAGTTCTGTGCGGTCGTATAGTTCATTGGTAAAACCAGTGGTTGCAGTCATCATAGATTGAGTAAATTGATTAAAATGTTCATGATTGCTAGTATCTTCATCAGCAAAGAATGATAATTTTTTTAAGTAAAATGTTGGTGCCGTCACACCTTCTTCGTAATTTACAATTTTTTCTGCATAAACTTTTATCTTATCCGGATCATTAGTAGGAAGTCGACCTACAGATAATCTTGGCAGATGAGAGCTGTTAGAGGATACAAAATAATTGTCGCTTGAAAAATCAATAAAGCGTCCGGGGATTATTGGAGCTGGTATCGTTCCTTTTTCAAACACGGCTTTTGCATTGTCTGCCAGTCCATTAACGTTGAAATCTTTAGGGTCGTAAGTACCATCACCCAAAATTAATAAAAACCGTGGAGCCTTTTCCCAATTATTCATTGCGGTATTCATAAAATCTTTTAAGGCTTTTGATTTTTGAACTCCGAAACTAAACTCTCCATAAACCTGAGTCGGTGTGACAGTTTTAACTTCTAGTCCTTGACTAATTCTTCTATCAATTAATCCTTGTAGAGCATTAATTAAATTTTCATCTCCAAAAACTATTAAATCAGCGCGGTTATTCGTATTTTTTAAGCTCGTCTCGACACCTGGATTTAATGAAAGAGCAGAAGGTTTATATAAATTATCTAATGTATGAAACGCAAAATGTTTTAAATTGTTTTCATCGAGAATATCATCAACAAAAAATTTCGAATCAAAAGTGGTACCACCAACGGCCGCAGTAATTGCCAAATTAATCATTTTCTTAGGCTCTAGTGGAATAGTAATATCATAACCTAAAATTTGATCAGTAGAGAAATTTCCAATAGTGTAGGCCTTGAGAGAATCTGCTAGACTAAATGAAGTGAGTCCTGATGAACTTGCATTGCTACCGTTATAAACAATCTCAATCTTATCGACTAAAACAAAGTCATTATCCGTCACCGGAGCAAATGTTCCTAAAACTTTAAATTGTAGGGTGTTGTTTCCGGCATTGAATTCAGAAGCTGGAATTTCAAAACTTAAAACCTGTCGTGTATTCTCTTCAAAAATCGCTTCACCTTCAACTGTTCCTCCAATTGATAGGTTTACATGATGTTTTACTGGATTCCCTGACATTCCAAGGCGACCTTTAATATAATATTTCACAACAACATTTTCTGAATTAGTGACATCAATTTCAGGAAGTGCTGTAGTCACACTTAAAGTTTCCATTCCTGGATAATTGACAAGATTAGCGTAGAAAAAATGATCGAGACTATCATTTAAAGTTATCCCATCAATATAGACTAAGTTTTGCTCTAGTGTTTTTGTAAATTTCTCCAATACAATATTTGAATCAGCCTGTCCCGATGGATCAACATCCAAAACTTCTATTCTTTTGGGAGCTGCGGTTGCTTCCGTAATATTCACAGGACTTAGAATTAATTGATTCATTTTACTTTCAATTTCAGAATTAAAAGGCACATAAAATCGAATATAATCACCAGCGCCGAAGCTGCCATTGGCAGACGAAATCTCCAGTGGAATTTCTACGTCTTTGTAGTAAAGTCTCCAGCTTGCCGTTGCTGAATTTTTAAATGGACCATCAACTTGTGAGCTTACAAAGTCATCATAACTAATTTGATAGATACCACTTTTTGTATAATCAATTCTTAAAGTATTATTTAACGAATATGGACCTATATTTGAATTTACATTAGGTGGAGTAACATCCCAGTCATCGCCATTTAAACCAATATCTAAAATAATTTTACTAGCGATCGTTATTGCCGATGTCAGTGGATTTAATTTTAGTGGGCTTATTTTTAACTTTATATATTTAGACTTATTACTTGTCACAAGTTCTGAAGCTATTGCGAAATAAGCTGTCGGATATAAAGCTCCACTACCGTACCTAGTCGCATCCGGAGCATAACTTGGAATCAAGACACCACTTCCATCCAAAGTATAATTGGGTGCAGGAGTTATTAAATGTCCAGTCATTACATTTTCTGTAACAAATGAATTTATAACTTGAGCTGTTTGAGCAAAACTTTGCACTTCAACTAAAATATCTTTTTCAGGAAGTTCTGGACTTCCCACTGTTGTCATTTTTGAGTAACCGGCAATGCTCACGTCTTGGTAAGTAGCATTCCATGCGCTATCACTAAACACTGGTGCTGGAGGTGTAATTTCAAGGCGCAGAGATTTACTTGTTTTACCGAGAATAATTACTCCATTTCCTAAATCTTCATATGTAGGATTCGGTATTGGAGCTGGACTTGTTGATCCACCATTATTAATTGGGTCATTAGGATTAATATCAGAATTTTCTCCTACATTATCTGCAGGAGGATTTCCGAGGCTTGCAAGAGCGGTCGCGGAGACCGGTCCATGCAATACTTTTTTTCCACCGACTTCAACATCTTCGATATAATAATAATAAGTCTGACCATTCGTTACATTTTGATCAATAAAACGATAGTCTGCTTGATTACTTCCCGAACTTTTTAAATTGCGCAATAATGTTTTATTGATCTGTTGAAATTGAGCTGAATAAATATCAGAGCGGTATACATTAAATCCCATATGATTTCTTTCTGCATTCGTACGCCATCTTAAATCAATGGCCGCATTAAATGGGACAGCATTAAAATAAAGCAAACTCACAGCAGAGACTGATCCAGATAAACTCACTGTACAAGAAACGGTTGAAATTTTTGTTGTTACATTAAAAGTAGGTTGAGTCTCATACCAATCCCCTGTCCATCCAGTGAAGTCAATACTATGCCCTGCACATCCGGTAGAACTTACAAGTTTATATCCTTGAGCACTCGTTGGATTTGTTCCTGTAAAATTATTAAATGCTCCCCAGTTCCACGCTATATTAGTTGCGGTCACAGGGATAGTACCAGAATTATTCAATTGAATAACTTTTACACTCGCATAACTGGTAGAGAGATTTGTAAACTGCCCACCAGTTAAAGCACTCACGATAGTTGTTCCACCAATATTTAATCCATTGATTCCTAAACGATCAAAGTTAAATCCGGTCAGGCTTAGCGTTCCACCAGTTGTCGTAAAATTAAATGATCCAGATGGTGCTTCGATAATTCCTTTTGTCGCAATATTTTGAGGAAACCCATCGGAAGTTCCTAAAACTTGAAAACTACCTGACGACATTGCAAAAGTCTTTCCATTTGGAATTTCAAGTGTTCCATTTGCTTGAACTTTTAAAGTAGCTCCAGCTAAAGTTGCACCAGCTGAAAAAATTAATTTTCCACCACTCATAATATTTAATGTCCCTGTGCTGACATTTGGTGCGTTTGTAACAGTCATCGTTCCTGAATTATTTATTGTCGCAGCAAGAGCATTGTTTATAGTTGCAATATTTAGAGTTCCACCAGCGGCAACTGAAATAACTGAAGTTGCATTGGGAGTAAAATTAGTTACATTTAAAACACCACCGCTCAGTACATTGATAGTCGCACCTGCTCCTGGAGTAAAACTTGAAACAGTCATTGTTCCACTAACATTTGTTGTTGATGTACTTGTCGGTGAATAAGTCGGAGTATTAAAAGTACCACCACTTGCAACTGTAATGTTTCCAGATGGAGTTGCAGAAGTCGTTGCACTCAATAAGCCACCAGAGTTAATTGTCGTTGTTCCAGTTGCTGCAGGAGTAAAGGTTGGAGTTGTCATTGTCCCTGTAATAGATAATGAAGCAGTTCCAACTGGTGCAGATGAGGTTGCAACAGTTAAAGATCCAGTCGCTCCAACAGTTGTAGTCGATCCTGTTTTTGGATTGTAAATGGGCGTAGTCATTGTTCCATTTACGTTTGTCGTACCTGCTGGTGTAGAAGTAGTTGTCACTGCTAATAATCCTGGAGAGGCATTAACTGTAACAATACTTCCAGCGGCCGGATTAAAAGTTGAAGCATTCAACGTTCCCGAAATACTCGTTGTTCCGGCCGTTGGAGAATAAGTTCGACCAGTGGCCACTGAATTGAAAATACCACCAGAAGCGATAGTAATATTTGTTGCTGGTGAAGCTGTCGTAGTCGCTTCAATTTTTCCACCGTTATTAATCGTAATACTTGAACCAGCACCAGAAGCTGTTGGACTAAATGTTGGAGTTGTTAAAGTTCCTGAAACCGACATATTCAATGCTAATCCTGTAGCTATCGAAGAGACCGAGGGTTGAACTTTACCACCAGCATTTATGATTACAGTACCCGTTGGTGCAAATGTTGTTGAATTAAGAGTTCCGTTTACTGTCAGCTTTCCAAGTGGTACTGAAGCACCAGAAGCAGTAACTGTTCCTCCAATGGTAGTCGTTGATCCTGCTCCAGGAGAAAATGTTGTACTTGTCATCGTACCATTCATATTCAAAATACCTAGCGGAGTTGAAGTTCCTGAATCTGTAATTGTTCCCGTTGAACTAACCGTCGTTGTCGATGTAGCCGTTGGGTTGAATGATGTCGTTGTCATTGCCCCATCTAAATTCAATATACCCGCTGGAGCAGAGGTTGTAGTGACATTAAGAGTTGCAGTGCTGAGAACGGATGTAGTAAAACCTGCGACTGGGTTAAATGTAGAAGTTGTTATTAATTTACTAGCTGGATTAACTTTAAGACTTCCGCCTGAAACAGTATTGGCAGCAGACAAGCTATCGACTTGAAAAGTTCCAGAAGTAATATCTAAACTATTTGCTTTTGTATTCGTGTAAGTTGTGGCCGTGATTTTCCCCACGTATTTTGAAGAATTCAAACCTGTATTTGCAAGAGTTGTGATCGTGGCTGTTGCGGCATTTAAATTTGTTACAGTTGCACCAAAAGATGCTCCGCCTGGAATTGATGTACTAGCAACAGTTAATGCTTTTAATGTAGTTGCCTGATTAAATGTAAAAGCTTGAGCATTTGCAGGTGTTAAATGTGGCCCCATTACAAGAGTTAAACCGCTCCATGTAGCAAGTGCTCCAGCAGTATTTGAAGTAAAACTGTCACCTTGAAAAGTTAAAGATACGATACTTGAACCAGTTATAATCCCGGGAGAATTAATTGTTACGCATCCAACAGATGTTGTTAAATTTTCAGTAACGTTACCACCATTTACAGTAACATCTTCAGTGTTTACGTTGGGAATATTAGCTGGAGACCAGTTCCCTGCCGTATTCCATGAATTCACGGTACCGCCCCAAGTAATAGGTGTTCCGGTACAAGCAGCATAAATATTTTGGGCGAAAATAAATAGCGATAAAAACAAAAATAACTTATGTCTAAAATTGATATTAAATTTTTTGGCATTAAAGAAAAATCTTATAACTTTCCCCTTTAGCCTAAATGATATCTCATCATTATTTGGCCCTACAGAGGCAAAAACGATCAAGCCAGTAAAATCAAAAAGTTAGTCTTTTAAACCGGAATAAAAGGTGATTAATAATGGCATATAACCGAGCCGGCATAATTAGTCATAATTAGAAGAATTGAGCCTTTCGCTTGAGGGAGCTAATCAAGTATTTCTGCAATATTAATGTGATTGAAATAAAAAATACTAACCAAAATAAAAGAATAGCAACTGAATTTAAATCTATTTTTTGTGACTGAAAAATCGCGCGTGAAATTTTTAGAATTTGAGTCTGAGGAATATAATCAGAAATGTTTTTAAAATATTTTGGAAATATAGTTGTCGGAAAATACAATCCCCCAGCAATTGCTGCAAAAGATTGCAAAGTATGAAATAAAGCAATTCCACGGCCAAATTTCAAATAGAACATATTTGTACTCAAGGCCATGCAGGTAAAAAGAGCAACTGATAAAACTTGTAATAAGAAGAAAAAAAGCAAGTTAGTAAAAAGAAAATAAAAATTGAAGAAGACAAAGCAAGCAAGCAAAATTGAACAAATTCTAAGAAAAGGAAAGAGAGCATCCACTAAAACTTTGCTTAAGATAAACTGTGTCGGGGAAATCTGTAACCCCAGAAGCGTTTGATAAAAATGAACGTTTCTCATTTCTTGAAAATAAGAAATAATCCTCTCGGCAAATACCATGGGTAAAATCAATGAAATCTCCCCTACTATTAAAAAAATAAAAAGAGAAGAATCTTCATTTCCTTTCAATGAAAAAGATTGCCCAGCATAATACAAAAGAGCAAGGGTAAGTACAATTGAAATTAACTCGTAAATTATTTTTACGAGTATCGATTTATTATCTAGAATTTTTTTCAGAAAAAATATAATTCCAATGGAAATCATAGAGAACCTAATATAACCATCTCAGTTTTCGCGACAGGAATCCATGAGAACTTTTGATCTGTTATAAAAATTAAAGAAGTCGTTGCAAGGAATTCTATTTTCTTTTGAATTTCTTCTCTTGTTTTAGGTGAAAGATAAAGAAATGGTTCATCTAAAAAGATTATTTTTCGATCCACCAATAGATGTAAAAACAGACGAAGTAGTTGTTTCATTCCTTGAGATTGATCCGAGACTTTTTTCAGCAATACTTCTTCAAATATTATAATAGATTTGAATTCTTCAATTTTTCGTTGAATCTCAAGAGCACTCAGATTAAGAATATTCCCAACTAAATAGATGTGCTCACTGCCTGTTAAATCACTCATTAATCCAAGACTAGTCGTAGTCAAATAACTCATTTCAGGATTTAAGATTTGCTTGGAGTTATCTAAGAATTTTATTTTCCCAGACAGTGGTGTAATAAATCCGGCAAAGGTTTTCAAAAGACTTGATTTACCGACTCCATTGTCACCTTCGATCAATATAATGCCGGGCCCTTTAAAACTAAAATTAAAATCTTGAAATAATATTTTATCTCCAAGTGTTAGCGATAATTGATTGCATTGAAACTCTAGCGTTCTCTTAATCAAAGGTAGGTGTTTCCCCGATGAAATCTAAATTTTTAAAATATAAGCGAATATCATCTTCGTCGTATATTTTATCATCAAGAGAGTACTTTGTGATAAGTGCAATTAAATATAAAAATCCACTTATGAAAAAACTAAACATAGCAAGTTTAGCCAAGCTTGATCTTCTAAATTCATCTATGAACTGACTTCCTTCTTCAGTAATTATATCAGAGTTCATGGTGGCATTAATAAGTTTTAAAGACATCTGCTTAGACTCCAGACTCTTTAAGAAATCTAAATCTGCCTTCATACCATTCAACTTACCTTCATTGGTCATTTTTTGTTTTAATAGCTTATCTAGCTCTAACTGAGAGCTAGTATAATCTTCATTTAACTTTGCTATCTTGTTTTTAGAAACTAAAAAATCAAATTCCACATTGCGAGAATTTTCCATTTGTTTTTCAAAGAAAGTTTCTTCAATTTGCATTGCCCTAAAGCGTTGTTCGGGGGGAAGCGACTTAAGAAGTCTCGTTCTTTCGGTATTTAATTGTGAGATGATTAACTCATCTGAAGCACTTCGCAAATCTTCTGGAATATGAGTAAGTGAATTAATGTTTTGTTTTATATCTGTCAGGCGAATTTGTATTTTTAACATTTTCTCATATTCGTCTTTATCGCCAATGCCATTTCTCGTTCTTTTTTTATTTTCAAAGAGTTTCGCTTGTAATGATTCCGCGTTAGCGGATTCGATGCTTAAGTTATACTGCAACATTTTAACTCTATCTTTCAAGTCAGTAATGTCGTTTACTAGTTTTTCCTGATCTTGCAAAACAGTGTACCCTCCCATTTTTTGCAAGATCACCCGACTTTCGTCAATTAAACTTGTAACATTATTGATTTCTTTTTGAACTGTATATTGGCGAATTCTAATTCGATCTTCTTCGACTGCTTTCGATATTAATCTACTTAAAACTTTTGCCGTATTTTTATCAATAGCATTAACAGTAATTTTAAAACGATTTTCCGTTCCACCTTGTTCTAGTGTGTAAAATGCTCTGATGGAATTGGTCAAATTGCTAATGACACATTCTTCATTACCAATGCATTTCTTTCGCAGTTCACTCCCTAGAATTGATCTCACCGATTGAACATTGCCAAAGTTTAATTTATCAAAAGCTGGCTCAGAAACGATATATCTAGAAAGTATTTTTAAAAAAGTATAATTAGATAATGATACATTAAACTCTTCAAGAGTAATTTCAGTTTTGTTTTCAGACGGTAACAAGCTAGATAAATCAGTTGATATTCTATGACTTGCTTCAACTTTGAGAGGAATATTCATGGTAAAAATTAAGGGTTGATCATAATAATTATAAAATAAAACTAAGAAAAAAACAATCCCCCCCATCACCATAAAAATTTTATATCGACGAGAAATCAAAAAGAAGACTCTGAAATCAATTAGCGTATTTTCGTGAAACAATCCTGTAAGTTTTTCCATTAGAATAGCCCCAAAATTTTCTTTCTCTTCGGGGTAGACTCCATAGGAGTTGTATCAAACAGAACTCCGTTCAAGTTAATATTATAATTACTAAAAAAACTCTTAACCGATTCAACTTCTTTGCCGCTCGTATTGTTTTGGGAAATGATAACTGTCATCGATTGATATAAATGCGATATCCTGAAATGAAAATGTGGATTTTGCTTGATCTTTTCCATGTCGGGAATATCCCACAAAACAATGTCATACATATCTACAATTTTTTGCACTTCAACTTCAAAGTGTTTTGTATAAATATGATTGCTGTAGAATTTATTGAACTCTGAATAATTGATAAAATCAAAATGATGATGAAAAGAATGACAATCTATTGTATCTGCACCTTCATCAATACTATAAGATTTTTTCTCAGATGCATTAATCAGTTCATTAAACACTCCCTGATCTAAATTATCAGAAATAATAGCAACTTTACAATCCGAACTCTGATCAAAATAACAGCACAATCCTAAAATAGTTCGCTGTTGCGAGTTTTTATATCCAGTAGAGGTAAAAGCAAAACTTTTAATCCCTTTTTGTACTTCTTGAAAAAAGCCTTTTCCAATCTTAAAAAGCTCTTCGTGATTTGATATCTTATAAAAATATGAAGCAAGTTGATCCGTAGACAATTTTGCTCCTTCAGGATCAAATAGTATTAATTTTTTAGCTGAGCTCACTTCATCTCCTCACTAAAGAGGATTCTCTTTAGAAGACTTCCTAGACAATGAAAAAAAAATCTCGATAAATTTTTATCTTCAGCCTCGCGATGGCCCAAGTTAAAATTAATTTTAATATTCGTAGTTTTCATTATTAGTTAGAGTCTCCCTTCTAAACTAATCGGGCGCACACATAAACAGTTTAGATTTATTGAGAATACTAATGAGGAGGTAAATATTTGCCGATTACGAGGGAAAAAAACAAAGTAATTTAGTCTGAAAAATTATATTTGATCAGAATTTAGGGACTTCCCCAATAAAATGAAGGCCTTTTAAGTGACTGCGAATTTCTTCTTCGCCATAAATGCGATCATCCATTAAGAATCTAATAAGAAGAGAGAAGAAATATAAGAAAAAGGTTAAGCTTGCACTAAACATAAAGATTTTCATGAAGCTTGATTGACGAAATTCGCTAGCATTAGAACTTGTATCTTCAAAGTATAAATCAGTCGTCATAGTGGCATTGAGGAGCTTTAAAGACATTAATTTGGCTTCAAGACTTCTAAGAAACTCTAGGTCGGTTTTCATTCCAGCAACTTTCGTTTCATTAGAAATTTTATTTTCCAACATAGTATCGAGTTCCTCTTTGGCAATTTCAAAATCTTCATTTAACTTTTCGAGCTTATTTTTCGAGACGATATATTCAAACTCAAAATCGCTTGCCTTAACTCGTTGCCCATCTGCAAAATTTTCAGACAGCATCATATTTCTTCTACTACGCTCGGACGGTAGTTTTTTTAACAATGTTTCTCTTTCTTCTGTTAGCTGAGAAATAATTAAATTATCAGAACTTGATCTTTTTTCCGGGGTAATATTTGATAAAGCATAAATATTTTGGTTAATTTCTGTTAAGCGCATTTGATTTTTTACTATTGATTCGTACGCGTCTTTACTTGCAACACTCCGATCTTGAGTTGATTTTTTATTTTCATTCAATCTTGATTCTAGTGCCTTAAAGTTGGCTAATTCTTGACCTGTACTCGACTGCAGCATCTTGATTTCTTCTTTCTTGCTATCAATACTTGTTTGTAACTTTTCTTGTTCTTCTAGGGCTTGGTATCCTTCCATTTTTTGCATTATAGATCTACTTTCTGCAATTAGATTTCCGACACTTTGAATTTCTTTAAGAACTAAATACTGTTTTGCATAGACTCTATTTCCTTCAATGGATTTGATCAAAATTGGCGTTATAATTTTAACAGTTTTTTTCTCAATTGCATTTACTGACAAAATAAAACGATTTTCAGTTAAACCTTGATCAATTGAAAAAAGTGTCTTCAGTGAGTTTGCAACTTTTACTTCAAGACATTCTTTATCTGCCCCGCACTCCTGGCGCATTTTTTTTGCATAAAGATTTTTAATCGAGCTTGTTGCACCTAAATTTAATTCATCAAATGACTTATCTGCAATGACGTGCTTTGCAAATTCTCTCAAGAATGTAAAATTATCCAAAGAAATTTTGAGTTCACTTACTGTTAAAAGATTGGCGTTATCAACTGGAACGAGTGCGGATAAGTCATGTGAAACGGTATGGTTGGCAACTACTTTTACAGGTACATTTACAGCATAAATAATTGGTTGTTGATAATAATTATAGACAAAAAAGCCGCACGTAAACGCAATCGCAATAAAAAAATGCGCACTATATCTTAGGGACAGCTTCCAAAGAAGCTTGAAATCCAAGATTGTAGTTTCGTTTAGTAGTTGGCTAAGTTTCTCCATCTATCCAAAAATTCCTAAAAACTTTTTACGTTTTGGTTTATCTTCTATATCCGGTGTATCAAACAACACACCACTTAAATTAATATTGTAGTTACTAAAAAACTTTTTAATGAATTCAATTTGTTTTCCAGAAGTTGTATTCTGGGCAACAATAACGGTCATCGAGTCATAAAAATGTGCCATTCGGCTATGAAAATGAGGAAGTTTTTTCATAGCTTCCATTTCAGGAATATCCCAAAGGATTACATCATATTGAGCTAAAATTTTTGAAACCTCAGCATCAAAATTTTTAGAATAAATATGATTTTCATAAAACTTTTGAAATTCTTTATATTCAATAAAATCAAAGTGATGATAAAAAGATTTATAATTCAGCACGTCCCCTTCTTCTCCCATGGGGTAACTATTCTGAGTTGAAGATTCTACTAAATCATTAAAAACCCCATGCATTAGGTGATCCGAAATAATGGCAATCTTAAAATTAGTGTTTTGATCAAAAAAACAGCATAACCCTAGGACGGATTTTTGTTGAGAATTTTTATAACCGGCAGAAGTGAAAGCAAAACTTTTTACGCCCTTTTCAACTTGTTTCAAGAAACCATTCCCGACTTTAAAAAGCTCGTTGTGATTAGATATTTTATAAAAATAACCAACTAGTTTATCCATTGAGACGTCACTGCGAATAACTTCTTTTTCAGTTTTGTCCTCAATAATGACAATTTTTTTAGCCAAACTCATTCTTCAATCTCTCCTTCTCCCACTAAAATTCCTTTTACTGGGATACTAAAACACTGATAGTAAGTAGCCGCTTTTTTCACATTTTTATTTGTAGTTTTACCTTTGGAAACAATAAATGTCACAGAGTCTAGTTTACCTAGTATCGGTAAAGTCGCTTTTTGCAGCTCATCTTGGATGTTTCCTTCAGGAAGTGTCCAGAGAACAGCAGAAAATTCATGTGTGATAAAACTTAAGTCTACCGTGTTGAATTCTTCTGCATACTTTAAGATTTCATTATAATCGACAAAACACAGATTACCCCAATCTTTTGTATTCCAATTCCATAGAGTGCCGGAAGTAAAATTCGCTCTGAATTTGTCTAGAGATTTGTCTTTGAAGTCTTTAACAACAACTAAGACTGGTTGCTTTAGCGAATAATTAATAAAGCTAGCATAAACTAGCAAGTGGCGGTCATCTGTACGTTCTGCCAATGTTGAAAAAGCAAAATTCTTTAACCCTGCCTGGATATCTTGAATAAAAGACTGGCCGATTTTATAAACCATTTGTTGATTTTTAAGCTTGAGTGATAAATAAGGTAAAACATCATCATTAAGTTCGTTGATGTGCAATTTTTCTTTTGCAATTATTGGACTTGGACCAACAATGCTCGCTTCTTCAATTGAATCCAATTTATTTGAAGTTGTTTCACTTTCAATATATTTAACTTCTGCAATATCTAATTGCTCAACTGCTTCTATGGCTTCAATTTTTCTTAAAGCATCAGCAATCTTCATTGCTTCAATTTTTTTAAGCTCTTCTAATTCTTCTTTAATTGATTCTTTTCCAAGATTAAAATCCAACTTCTCTTTCATTCCTTCCGGTACATGAAAAGTTAATTGTACAGTAGATCCATGTTGCCTTGGGGCACTTTTACTAAGGTTTTTTCTTTGGTAACTTGTCTTTTTGGGAGAAATTAATTCACTCATGAGGCTTCTCCTAAATCTAAGATTTTCTTCATGCTTATTGATATGTTTTCTTGAATAGTTTTAGCTTTTTCTAATCCACCATTGATTAATTTAAAAGTTCTCACTTTATTCTCAATAATTTGCTCAACTGCTAAAAATAATTCTCGACGGTCATGGGCTAAAACTTTTACACCAGTAACCTGGCTTTGAACTAATTCAGCGGCTCCTCCCATACAAGTTGAGATAACTGGAATGCCGGCATCGAACGCTTCAATGATTACTCTGCCAAAGGGTTCCGGTGCCAAAGAGTAATGAATTAAACAATCGATTTCTGCGAAAATTTCACGAGGTTCTTTGTGCCCTTCAAAGCTTAGTAACTTCGAAGGAAATTTTTCACTGAGTTTTTTTATTTGCTGGCTATATTCTTTATGGCTTCCTTCTGTTTTATAGATATTGCCACCATAAATTTTAATATTTGTTACACCAAGCTCAGTGAGTTCTTTTTCAAATAATTTGCTCCATAAAACAATTTCATGAACTCCTTTCCAAGGGGCCATCATAGCAACGAAACCAATTGTTTTTATATTTTTAGAAATCTCTCTTGTGGCTAGATTAGTTCCAACTGGATTATAGATAACATCCACTGGGTAGGAGCTCCAAGGAGAGCGTAGTAAATTTTCTTTAACAGAATTAGAATTGCATATAAAACTTAAATTTTTAGGATTGCAATTATTAAGTATTCTCCAGGTCATATTGGTAAGCCCGCTTGAATGATAATAATCTCGCAAATGCCAAACGACCTTCCCCTTAAAACTAATGAGCCTATTTTTTACAAAAAATAAGAATGCAGCTTTATTTCCATTTAAATAAACGAGACTGTATTGGTTGAAATCTTTAAGTCCACCAGAACTAAAAGCAAATTGAAGCAAGTCTTTCATCATCGAAAATGAAAACTTCAAATGATTTCTCGAAATCATGTATATTGAAGTTGGGTAATCATAGTACTGAATATTAGTGAACCCTTCCGAGTTTAAAAACGTCTCTAACCGATTACTGTCCGAAATCTTGGGCAAGAAAAAAGTTAAATTATCTTCAATGTGATTTTTGAGTTGAAAAACTAAGCTTCTCTCAGCTCCACCAACTTCGTTTGTATTCATTATGACTGCTATTTTTTTCAAGCAGCACCTCTGTGTTCTACGAGATGCTTGATTAATCGAGCGTACTCATTAAGCGAGTGATCTCTAATAGTATGCCCATAACAGTTAATCGCCATTTGTTGGTAATACGAAATATCTTCTGTCGAGAATATACTTTTTACAGTTTCTAAATCGACATCATTAATAACCCAACCAGTTTCACCGTGATGGACGGCCTCTGGCAATCCTCCATTACTCATAACAATACTTGGAGTTCCAAATCTTGCTGCTTCTAGAACAGTCAATCCGAATCCCTCAAAGAACCCTTGTCTTGAATGATCGAGAGAAAGAAGTAAATTAAAATGTGAAGATCTGTAGGCTTCGTCTCTTTCTTCATCACTGGTGCCAGATAATTCAGTTAACGAAATCTTAGATGATGTTACATGAGAATTTTTTGGAATTATTAATTCAACTTCTTTCCCCGTTACAAAGGCCACAAGTTCACAAAACTTCACGCTGCCAGTTAAATTTTTATGGGGAACGTTGCGAACAATGCAACTAAAGACTAATTTATTTTTTAGTTCTTTTTTTACAAATTGAGCATCGCGAGTTTCAATGCAATTATGCAGAATAATATCTCGAGAATAATCTGGGGCTAAGCCTGCTGTTGATGCTTTTTGAAAAGTTGATTCTGATATAAAAACATTTAAGTAACTTAATGCAAGTTTTTCAAAATACTTATATCTAAATATCTTTTTATAAAATCTTTTTAAGAGATTAGGCGAAGTCATCAGAATTTCTGATCCATGAATAAAATTTATCATTTTTTCTTGATGAGAATTAGATAACCATGCGAACTGTGGATGAATATTTATAATTAAAGAATACTGGGCCAGTTCACTTTCAGGAATATTTTGAATTTCATTATAATTATTCCAATGCATTACTTTGTAATCTAAACGCAGTTCTTTTAAAACAATTTCAATGTTTTTTGTGAACGTCGAAAGACCACCAAGTTTTGGAAAATAATCAGATGTAGTTAATAAAATCAAAAGGCCCTCCAAGGACATTCTATTGATAATTTTAACCTAAGGGCCGTCTTCTATCCTGAGGGGCAAATTACTCCTTAATCTGAGTGAAATTCTTAAGTTCTTAAAATATTAGGATTTATTTAGAATAAAGAGCAAGGCGATCGGGAATTGAATAAATTTAAATTTTGAAATCGCGAATTTTTATTAACTGAGCAACAATACTAATGGCAATTTCTGCCGGTTGATTATTGCCAAACGCCTCACCAATTGGACAATGAAGTTTCGTTATCGCCTCTTCACTAACTCCATTTTTTCTCAAATCCTGCTTTAAAACACGCGCTTTAGATTCACTGCCAATCACTCCGATATATGGAAATTGATTTAGTGAGAGTGCTTCAAGCAAAATAGGTAAATCAAATGCATGCCCCATAGTCATGGAAGCAATAAAAGTATTAGGTGATAATTTTTTTACAACAGCAGCCATATTGTCGGCGTGAATTATATGTAATTTAGAATGCTCTGGAAGTTTATTAAGCCAGTCTAGTCTTGGATCAATGCAAGTAATGCTGCAATCAAGTTTTAATAAAAGCCGAACCAATTCTTGGGCCACATGGCCTGCTCCAAAAACGGCAATATTCCACTTCGATTGAGGAGACATTCTTTCAAAAAATAAATTAACAACTCCACCACACGTCATCAACACATCTTTTTGCAAATTCCATTCTACAAAATCATGAGTTCCACTTCCATTAAGCATCGCTTTAGAATGTGCAATGGCCTTTTCTTCGACTTTACCACCGCCAACTGTACCAAAAAGCAATCCTTCACTTCCAACAATTATGCGTGCTCCGATTTCCTGTGGAATACTCCCACGAGCATTCACTAACGTTACGATAATGCATTCTTTGTTATTTTCACGAAGTTTAGAAATATGATTTTGAAATTCTTCATTCATAGCGCGATAATTCCATTAAAATTATTTCGTGAGTAGCTGGACTCGATATTTGTGGAATTGATTTAATACATCGGTAGCCTAAAGCATTTTTTACCGCAGTCCATACACTTGCCCCTAGTAAAAGTGGTGGCTCTCCTACTGCTTTTGATCGATGAACGTTCTGCGTATTTGTATGATTTTCTAAAAGTTCAATATTAAATTCTCTAGGGATATCTTGAATGTTTGGAATTTTATAGGTTGTTGGTGAATGAGAGAGAAGTTTTCCACTTTGATGGTAATAAAGATTTTCCGTTGTTACCCAACCTGCTCCTTGAACAAAAGCTCCCGAGACTTGACCAACATCAATCCCTGGATTAATTGAACGGCCTAAGTCCATTAAAATATCCGTGCGCTTAATTTTTAACTCACCAGTGTATTCATCAATTTCCACTAAACTGACTGCTGCCCCATTGGTAAAATAATTAAAGGCCTTACCTGTTAATGTCTTTTTATCAAACCCTAAATCGGGAGTGCGATAAAAAGCATAATCTCCCAAAGAGACGCGGTTGAAATAAGCAATCTTTAAAACTTCTTGCCATGTCAGAGTTTTACCAGTTCCTGTGTGCTTTATTAACTCCTGTTCAAACAGGATATAGTCTGTATTAATGGATTCATCAAAAGTTGGAAGTTCATCTTTATCGTTAAAAGTAACTCCTAAAAAATTTAAGTGAGCTACCCACTTAAGACGAGCTAGAATTTTTTGACAAGCAAGCAATGTAGCTGCTCCATTAATATCGGCACCACTTGAAGCAGCCGTTGGAGATGTGTTGTGATTCTTTTCAGTTGAAGTCGACATAACAATGACTTTTTTAGGGTCAATACCAAAAGCATGCGCAGTTATCTGCTGCATTTTTGTATTTACTCCTTGTCCCATTTCAGTCGCCCCAGTCGAAACTTGTACAGTCCCATCAAGGTGGACATTAACAAGGGCATTTCCTTGATTCAGATGTCTGGCCGTAAAGGCAATTCCAAATTTACATCCTGTCATCGAAAGACCTTGAACCTTTCCATTTTTTTCTTTATTAAAGGCAGCCACTTCTAAAGCTAGTTTCTCATAACCAGAACTAGCGTGCAGTTTTTCAAAAATTTCTGGTAAAACATTATTATCTACAATTTGTCCGTATGGAGTAATGTTGCGAGAATCTTTTCCATACAAATTGCGGTGGCGAATCCGAAAAGAGTCAATTTTTAAATAATTGGCCATATCTTCAATAACACTTTCAATTGTCATGTTGCCTTGAGGTCCACCGAAACCACGAAAAGCTGTATTGGAATGTTGATTTGTTCTAACTGCTGATCCTTCGATCAAACAGTTTTCAAAATAATAACTTCCATCAATATGAAACATTGCTCGATCTAAAATTGAAGGAGTCAAATCAGTGTATGCTCCTCCATTGGCATAAAGTTTTGCTTTGAACGCTAAAATAGTTCCATCGTTATCAAAACCCACTTCATAAAAGTTTTTAAAAGGATGACGTTTACCTGTCATCATCATGTCATCGTCTTTAGATAAAGCTAGGCGAGCTGGACGTTTTAATTTAAAAGCTACAAGTGCTGCCATTGCAGCAAAATGGGCTGCCTGACTTTCTTTTCCTCCAAATCCTCCCCCCATTCGTTTTACAACACACACAACTTGTGAAAAATCTAAGCCGAGCGCGTGGGCTACGACGTGTTGAGTTTCAGTGGGATGTTGAGAAGATGAGTGCACTTCCATTTGTCCATTTTCTAATGGATAAACAATGGTCGCTTGAGATTCCATATAAAAATGTTCTTGGCCTCCACAAATAAATTCTCCCTTTAAAACATGTGGAGCATTTTTCATGGCATTATCGACATCACCTCTTTTAAAAGGGGTCGCCAAACAAATAAATTGTTGCGCAAGCACTGCTTGATCGATTGTAAGAATGGGCTCTTTTTCTTCCACTTCTATTTTGATTAATTTTTTTGCAGTAAGAATTGCCACATCACTTAGGCCCGCGATTAAACAAATCGGTTCGTCTATATAACCAATAATATCATCAACGAGAATTGGCTGCTCAGGAATAATTGTTCCCCAACGATTATGTGGAAAATCTTTGGCCGTATAGATGCCAAGAATCCCTTCAACTTTTAGAGCTGAACTAAAATCTATTTTCTTAACCAGGCCAGCTGATATCGGCGCTCCTAAAACTCCAACAAGCACTTCATTTTGCATTTTAGGTCGGTCGTCTATAAAAATACTCTCACCAGTTACGTGCGAGATAGCAGAGTCATGTTTTATATTTTTCCCCACACTCATAAGTTATTCTCCTTTGAAACTTCATCATAAAATTTCAAAAAGAAATTTTGAGCAAGTTTTAATCGGTACTCTTTACTAGCTCGAACATCTGATAGCGGTGAAATAAGATTAGGAATATTCATGGCGATATCTTCAAAAGTTTTACGGGTAAAACTAGCTCCCACAATTCCAGCCTCAATTGATTTCATTCGAACTACAGTTGCTGCAATTCCCCCAAGAGCGAAGTTCGCTTTTTTAATTTTTCCAAGCTCTACTTCCATTACACCAGCAAATGTCACAGCTGAAATATCTAAGTCTTTTCTGATTGAGACTTTAAATAGCTTTAGATTTTCCTCTTTTTTAGAGTGAGGTATTTTTAGAGCGACTACAATTTCATCTGGTAGTATATTAAGTGTTTTATATCCAGTATAAAAATCACTCATCAAAACCGTGCGCTCACCGTTGATACTTTTTAAAACCACTTTCGCGTCTTGGGCCATTAAAAAGGGAATCGTATCTGCGATCGGAGAAGCATTCACAACATTTCCCACTAGCGTTCCTTGATTTTTAATTTGAGGTGAAGCAAAAATATGAAGAATTTTTTTTAATTCTGGATTTAGTTTTTCTACGTAATATTCAAACTCAGAAAAAGTTGCCGTTGCCCCCACTGTCATTTCTAAATCATCGTGAGTAATTTTTTTTAATTCTTCAATGTGATAAAGGGCCATGGCCTTTGGAGTAGAGAGTTTTCCTTTGTTAATGACAACACCTAAATCAGTTGATCCTGCGATCAATCTCAAATCCGGGTTTTTATTTTTAGCAATTAATGCATCTTCCAGATTTACGGGAAGATAAATTGTTTTTTGATTAAAAGTCATTAAAAGAGGAGTGCTTTTAATTTTTTTCATCTCACTCAACCATTGTGGATTATGAAAGCGGTCTTTTAATAATTCAGTTTTACTCAGGTCTATACTCATGGCCGCTTCAATGATTGGTTTATAACCTGTGCAGCGACAAAGATTTCCTGTTAGATAGTTTTTAGCTTTCTTTTCTGTAATCGCGACGTTTTCTGTTTTAGCGTCTTCAGTCAGGGCCGCCATCGAACAAATAAATCCCGGTGTGCAATAGCCACATTGAGCCCCGTGACAATCCACCATCGCGTTTTGAACTGGATGCAATTCTGTGTCACTCTTTTTTAAACCTTCAACTGTTACAACCTGCGCCCCATCAATTAAATAAAGTGGAATAATACATGAGTTCACAGCTTTAAAATTGAGTTTTCCATCGGGTCCTATGTCGCGAGCAAGCAAAACTGTACAAGCTCCGCAATCTCCTTCGGCACAAACGACTTTAGTTCCCGTTAAGCACTCGTTGCCACGGAGATAATTAGCAAGTGGCATGAAAGCATTCTCTCCTTCAATTTCTATACGTTTTGAATTCAATGTTGTGATAATTTTGTTTCGATTTTCCATCTTAAAAATATAGAATTGAGTGCTCTTCCTGTAAAGATTTCATGCCTTTTTTTGAGCGCTTTTCAACTCATGACACTTTTCATATATACTCGCCTATGAAAACATCACTTTTGACACTTTTTATTTCAGTATTATCTACTCAAGCTTTTGCTGAAGTGGAGATTAAAGAACTGCGCGTCTATAAAAATGAAAGAAAAATTGAATTAATTACAAAAGAAGAGCAAGTTTATAAGACTTATAAAATAATGTTGGGGAGAAATCCCGAGGGCCATAAAACAAAAGATGGAGACAATAAAACTCCAGAGGGAACTTATACTCTCGACATTAAAAACCCTACTTCAAAATTTCACAAAGCTTTTCATATTTCTTACCCAAATACTCTCGATATTTTGAAAGCACGAATGCACGGAAAAAATCCAGGTGGCAATATTATGCTTCATGGTATGCCAAATAATTTTAGTGAAATGCAGGATTGGCTTACGAGTGTAAAACTCGACTCGCTGAGCGACGAAACGCTGAGATCATCTCTTCTTAACTATGATTGGACGAATGGCTGTATCGCTGTGACTGACGCTGAAATCGATGAAATCTACTCAATCGTAGATGTTCCAACTAAGATCGTTATTAATCCATAATTCGTTACTGAAGAATTTCGCCAGTCAACTTCCCATTTTCCATTCCAGTTAAATACACTTCGCAAATCTGGTTGGATAAATCGAGATCAGTAGCGACTTGAACACGTAGGTAATTTGAAGAATACCCTTCGAATAGACCTTGTTTATTTCTGCGCTCGAATAAAACTTTTGTTCTTTTACCCACTTGATCTTCAGAAAAAAGATTAAGTTTAGCATCCCCAAACATCAACAGAGATTTTACGCGGGATTTTTTCTCAGCACTGTGAATATGGTTTTCCATTTTCGCAGCCGTTGTATTTTTTCTTTTTGAATAAGGGAAAACATGAAAATGCGTAAGAGGGAGTTCCTTTGCTAGATTAAACGTATTATCGAATTGCGAAGCCGTTTCCCCTGGAAAACCCACAATCATATCAGCGCCGATTCCAGCATTAGGAAAAGCTGTCATCAATTTATTTATGATTCTTTTATAATCAGCAACAGTATATTTTCTTCTCATCCCTTTTAAAATCTCATCATCTCCACTTTGCAGAGGAATATGAAAATGATCTTGAACTTTTGGACTTGATTTTAAAACTTCGATCAATTCATCAGTAATTGTATTTGGCTCAACGCTCGATAAACGAAATCTCTCTAATCCATCGATTGCGAGGATGCTTGCGACCAGGTCGTGCAATTTTTCCCCCGAAGACTGCTCGTACTCCCCAATATTCACTCCGGTAAGGACAATCTCTTTAAAACCGTTAGAAACGAGTTTTTTAGCTTCTATAACCGCATCTGCTATAGAGATTGCGCGCGATCTACCACGAGCAAAGGGAATAATACAAAAAGAACAAACGTAATTGCAGCCATCTTGAATTTTAAGGAATGCTCTTGTGTGAGAATCAGCAGTGGTTGTCGCTGCTCCAAAAAACTCCCAGGACTTATCGACGTGAACTTGATTTTCACTTTCTTCATCGAGATATTCAAAAACTTTATATTTTTCCGAGTTACCAAGAACGAGATCTACTCCTTGCATACCTGCAATTTTCTCAGGCTCCATCTGTGCGTAACAACCAGCTACAACAATCTTTCCTTCGGGAGATGATCCGTGTGCCTTTCTAATGAGATTTCTGCAGGTAGAGTCAGCTGCATCTGTTACTGTGCACGTATTAATGAAAACAACGTCAGCTGTTTCGCCGAAATCAACAATATCGTATCCGCGGTCTTTAAAACCTTGGGCAATAGATCCCGTTTCTGAAGAATTCAGACGGCACCCCAAAGTATGGAGAGCAACACGCTTATTGTTTAGGCTTTTTGGCTCGATATTTTCCATATCGAGGAACATAGGTCAGTGCATGGAGCTTTTCAAGTCATTAAAAAGGCCCAAGAAAAGATTTCATGATTTATTTAAACTTTTCGTTTGACAAAAAAGCTCGAGAACTTTATTTTAAATCTCACTTCGAAAACAAGTTTGGTCTCTTAGCTCAGTTGGTTAGAGCATCTCCCTTTTAAGGAGAGGGTCCTGCGTTCGAGTCGCAGAGAGATCACCATTTTCGAAAGCCCGAGTAGAAGATTAATGCAACAAGTATGCACCCATCGTCTAGCCCGGCCTAGGACACTGCCTTTTCACGGCGGCGACTGGGGTTCGAATCCCCATGGGTGTACCAATTTAAATTAAGCCTCTGTTATCAGAGGCTTTTTTTTTGCCTAAAAACTTTTGGTCTGGTTTGGTCTGGTGTCCTCCCATTTTTCATTGGGAGGACCACTGCGAACCGCGAAAACAATGTAAAAAAATAAATTTACTAGTAATAATATTCTAAGGTCAGAAGTGAATAGTTTCTTTTGTACGTATTATTAGAAATAGTTCCACTATAAGCTATACCTGGATATCCCACTGATGTGTTATCAGTATGGCTATAACTTAAATTGGCTGATAAAACATTTTGAATAAACGATTTAGTCACTGACATTTGATAAGTCTTCATTTTATCTTCTCGAGGCTTGTGTATTTGACCAACAGGCATTGTTTCAAGATCATATTTAGTTTTATAAGTTGACCCTGTAGCACCTAACTGCCAAGTATCCCCAATATAAAAAGTTAATCCGACATAAGCACCAGTTGATGAGTAGTGACTAAAGATTGTTCCAGAAGAAACGAAATCGCTTCCTGCGGCATTTTTAATGACTGTGTCCGGCGCAGACGATTTCGAAGTACTTCCTCCGAGAGAAAGTGAAAGCCATGAAGTTGCATCATAATAAAGATCAACGTTACCGCCATATAATTTAATTTTTTTGCTATTTAAATATGACGTAATTGGAATACTAAACTTCAACCAATAATCAGGCGCAAAAGACCATGAAGCTGTTGGAGTCACATAGATATAATCTTGACTGTATTTATGATTATAAAAAGTATCGAGATACTTTAATGATGCTCCGTAATTGAAAGTTGAAGATTCAGTTCTCTTCAAATTAAAATCAAGACTCGCTGACTCTTGGTTGTATGTTGGGTGATCATTATAAAATGGCGAAGAAAGTGAAGCTGAAGTTGTTAAACTAAGCTTGCGGCCATTATAAGTATTATGAATAAAATCTACAGCTGCATATTTCCCAGAGTCATTTGTGTAATTGGCATTCGTGAAAACGGGCTTAGTCATCCCTGGTCCACCCGGTCCACTACCACTTTGTCCAGGGCCACCGGCCCCACCTGGCCCAGGACCACCTTCACCAATAGTTCCAGTTCCGCCAGATTGATCTAGATTGGAGTCTTTCAATAACCCCACAGTAAGTCGCACATGGAATTTTTTCTTCTCTTGATTGATTCTATCCAACCAAGATTTTGATTCTGCTTGAATCCATGAATCCTTTGATGCAATCTGTGCAGCTAGTTTAAAATTTCCTTCTGCTTCATCATCTAGATCTTCGCGGTAATCAATTACCCCTCTCCAATAAATAGCTTCAGCATTTTTCAAATAAGGTCTTAACGTAATATTCGCTTTTCTATATTCTTCTTGTTCCATCTGCGCGCGAGCAATCACGATTGCGGCATCAGTTTTGAAATTTGCTGAATTAATTTTCTTTGCTGCAGACTCTGCTGGAGCAAATTTATTTTGATACAACAAAGATTGAGAATATTTTAAAATAGCCTCTTCTTCTGTTGAGTGGGTACTTAAATAATTTTTAAATCCATTTTCTGATTCTTGATATTGCCCAAGGGAAAAATGACAATATGAAGTTTTAAAAAGAACTTTATCCTTCCCTGCTTGGTCTAGAGATGAATTAGGAATTGCTTCATAAGCAGGAATGGCTTTTTCGCAGTCGCCATTTTTATAAAGAGTATCTGCACTATCTAAAACTGAAGTAGTAATAGCTGCAAATGAATTTAACGAGACTAAAAACAGAACAGATGAAAATAGATATTTTGAATTATTCATTTTAAACCAAGGCCCCTTTGAATAAAAAAAAAGGCGGCTCAAACTAGTTGAACCGCCCTTATTAATTTAGAAAATTATTTGTGTCCAGGTTGTTGTTGCTGACCGCCACCTTGTTGCTGACCACCTTGTTGCTGACCACCTTGTTGTCCACCTTGTTGTCCACCTTGGCCTTGACCTGGTTGACCACCTTGGCCTCCACCTTTTTGTCCGCCTTGCATATGACCCGGTTGTCCGCCTTGCATGTGACCTGGTTGTCCGCCTTGCATGTGACCTTGTTGTCCGCCTGGAGCTTGTTGTTGTCCGCCTGGAGCTTGTTGTTGTCCACCAGGTCCGCCTTGACCTTGTCCACCTTGTTGTTGACCAGCTGGCATTACTTGGTCATCATTTTGTTGTCCACCAGCAGCTTGTCCGCCACCTTGTTTAGAATCAGATTTTTTAGATTGTTTACCAGCAGATTTGTTAGCTTTTTTATCGCTTGATCCACCAGGAGCAGCTGATCCACCTTGAGGTGCTTGAGATCCTTGTTCTTCAGTTGGAAGAACCGCATTGTTAACTTGCTTTCCGTCTGACTGTTTTGATCCAGAATTTCCTTCTTTAGCTGAAGGCTTTGATCCAGACTTAGCTTCTTTAGTTGGTGCCGCGCCTGCACCCGGGCCATTTTCTTGAGACCAAGATGGTTGAGTAATTCCTAATACAGCAGATAATAAAACTAATTTTTTCCATGGTAACTTCATCAAACACTCCCTTGTTTTTGATATGAAATATAATTATTTTAAAATATTAAATTAGTTAGAAAAATTTGCAAGTAATCTATTAAACAAGTAAGTACAAAATTAACGCCAACCATATACTTGCCCAAAACAATTATTAACAAATAGTTTCTCTATTTCGTTTGAGAATAGTGAAATATTTGACTAATCTAATAAAACCATTTTAAAAGGAGTTTTTATGAAATCATTACTCGCAATCGTATTGTTACTTTCTCTTTCGAACGCCATGGCAGCGACAACTTCAAAAGTTCATTTCACTAAACCTCATGACCATGAAGTAGTACCTCCAACTTTTCCAGTTGAATTTGCTGTTGATGGAATGACTGTCGCAAAAGCGGGAGAAATGAAAGAAGGAACAGGACACCACCATTTAATTATTGATGGTAAGCCAGTTGCTAAAGGAATTGTTGTTCCAAAAGATGAAACTCATAAACACTTTGGGGATGCTGCAACTTCAACATCTTTAACTTTAAAACCAGGCAAGCATACTTTAACACTTCAATTTGCTGATGGTGCTCATAAATCACTTGGTGAGGAATACTCAGCAACTATAAATGTAGAAGTTAAATAGTCTGTAAAAATAAAGCCCAAGGAAATTTATTCGAATTTCCTTGGGAATATTATCAATCTAAAGTCCTCCCGGCATATCCATCGAATCTGATAAATGAGAAGACAAGGGAGCAGAAAGTATTGGGTCTGAAAAATACGGTCCATTAATTTTCCCAAAAACATAAGCAAGTAACTCGCTAATATTTTCAACAAAATAAAATTCAATATCTTTTTTAATGTTTTCAGAAATTTCAGTTAAGTCTTTTTCATTTTTTCGAGAAAGTACAATTCGTCTTATCCCTGCTCTATGAGCTGCAATAACTTTTTCTTTCACACCACCTACCGGCATGACAGCTCCTCGCAAAGTAATTTCTCCAGTCATCGCTAATTTTGTATCGACTGACTTTCCTAAAACTAAAGAACAAAGTGCCGTAAAAATTGTTATCCCTGCGCTTGGGCCATCTTTAGGTATCGCTCCAGATGGTACGTGAATATGAAAGTCTGTTTTAGAAAAATTAAATCCTGGAAGCATGCCGGCCAACTTTGAGCGAACAAGTGACAGTCCGATATGAGCCGACTCACTCATAACTTCACCTAGTTTACCCGTTAGTTGAATTTTTCCAGTTCCAGGCATCATTAATGATTCAATAAAAAGAATATCTCCCCCCATTGGAGTCCATGCAAGCCCTGTAACAACTCCTGGGGTTGTGTTCGATTGAATTCGTTCATAAGAATTTTTATGAACACCTAAAACTTCTTCTACATCATCAGGAGTGACGTGCAAGTGAATATCTTTTTCTCGCACTACTTTTTCAGTTATGTTGCGTAAAATTTTTGCAATTTTTCTTTGTAGGTCTCGCACTCCAGCTTCTCTGGTGTATTCCTCAGCAATCATTTCTAGAATTGTATCAGACATCTTTACTTGTTCAGGTTTTAATCCATGCTCTTTCAATTGTTTTGGCAATAAGTGATTTTGGGCAATATGAAGTTTTTCTTCTGTCGTATAACCATTGAGATGAATGATTTCCATCCTATCAAGTAAAGGACCAGGAATTGTATCCAGAGTATTTGCCGTTGCTATAAAAAATACTTTTGAAAGATCAAAAGTCAGATCGAGATAATGATCCATAAAAGTTGAGTTCTGTTCTGGATCAAGCACCTCTAATAAAGCGGCTGCTGGATCTCCCCCATAACCCTTACCTAATTTGTCTATTTCATCGAGCATAAAAACTGTATTCTTTTCTTTTGCTCTTTTAATCCCTTCAATAATTCTTCCGGGCATTGCTCCTATATAGGTTCTTCTATGTCCTCTGATTTCAGAGTCGTCGCGCACACCACCAAGTGAAGCTCGGACAAATTTTCTTCCCAACGCTTTAGCCACACTTTGACCAAGAGAAGTTTTACCAACACCTGGAGGTCCTACAAATAAAAGAATAGACCCTTTTTTCTGTGGAGATAATTTCATTACAGCTAAGTGCTGAATGATATGCTTTTTTATTTTTTCTAAACCAAAATGTTCTTCATCTAAAATTTTCTGAGCAGCATCTAAATTTATTTCTTTAGCGGGAACATCATTCCAAGGAAGAGCTAAAATAAGTTCTAAATAATTTTTTATAACATGAGACTCAGCATTTTGTGGACCCATTGTTTCATATCGATTAAGTTGTTCGATCGCAGTCTTTTCTACTTCAGTAGGAAGCTTCGCTTTGAGAATGCGATCTTTCATCGTCAGCTTTTCTCCTTCTTCGCTGATCGTTTCACCTTCTTCTCCTAATTCTTCTTTTATGGCCTTTAGTTGTTCACGCAAAATAGATTCGCGATATGCCTTTGAGGTTTTTTCTGAAATTTTTAGTCCCATTTCAGTATTAACCTTGATCATTTCTCTTTGTTCAACTAAGAGTTCTAAGATTTTAAGGGCACGGTTTTTCACTGATGCAATTTCTAAAATCTCTTGTTTTTTAGAAAGAATCAGCGGTAAATTTTGAGCAACAAGATTAGTAAAATCTGAAACAGTTTCAAATTGATCTAGAGTTTTTTTGAACTCAGTCGAAGCATTCAGATTGGTCAATATTTCTATAGAAATATCTTTTAGGCTTTGAAGCAATGCCAATTCAGTAGGTTCATCGAGATCCATTAGATCTGGCATAGGCTCTCCACGAGCGGCCCAAGATGCACTTGCCTCTTCAAACTCTACTTGAACGGCCCTAAAGCGACAGAGGGCTTTGATATGGGCGATAGTTTCGCCTTTCTCATTCTTCTCTATTCTCTGAATAGTACAAAGTGTTCCGACAGAGTAGAAGTCAGTCGCTTTAGCAACTTCGACTTGAACTCCTTCTTTGAGGGTGATCGCTACAAAAAGTTTGTCTTTTCCTTGTTCTAACGCCCTATGAATAGCGTTTAAGCCCACAGCTTTGGAAATCAAGACTGGAAGCTGGACGTCAGGAAACAACACTGTGTTTTTGAGGACCAAGGTTGGTATAAATTGCTCAATGTTTGTAAAAATTGGTGTTTTCATATTAGTAAGTTGAGATCGGGAAAATTTTCGTCAAGAGTAGATCAATTTATTTTTGCTTTTTAATTTCATAATGCATCCTGTTTTGATAAAGTAATCTCAGTAAATAGCCAATAGGATTAGCGGGGTAACTTAGTTATCTCCTATAGGTATGATCAAAAACAGAGTACTTGAGAAAAGCAGATGAAAACATTATTTAAAATCCTTTTTATTTTTTTAGCCATCACAGGTGCTTCGACACTTCTGTATAATTATACTGACATTGATTTTGGAAAAATTGATTTTTTCTCAAAACATGGTTGGATCTTTTTATGTTTTGTCGCAATATTCCCTCGCCTCACATTACTGGTTTCAGGATTACTTTTTAATTCCATTGAATTTGGTGGACTTGTATGGTGGTTAAGCTTTTTCTTTGCTCCAAGAATTTTAGTCGCAACCCTAGCAACTATTTCTTACTGGCACACGAATCAAGTACTCGTCATCTTGGCATGGTTAATAGCCCTTGGTGGTGAAGGATCAGAAAAATTTGTCATCACAAAAAGAATGCGAAGTGCACCTCAACGTTTTAATAGTTATGAAGGCGGGTCTACAATCGATGCAGAATACAAAGTTAAGGATGAAAACTAATGAGCTCTTATAATATAGAACTAAATTGGAAGCGAACTAGTGAAGATTTTTCTTATGAAAAATTTAACCGTACACACACCATCGAATTTAGTGGTAATCAATTAGTTAGAAATTCATCGGCCCCTGATTATTTAGGAAATACTGATACCGCTAATCCTGAAGAATTAATTGCTGCAGCATTATCAAGTTGTCACATGCTTACTTTTTTAGTTATCGCTTCTAAATCTGGTTATATAGTCGACTCATATTCCGACATGACAGAAGCTAAACTGGAAAAAAATGAAGAAGGCAAAATTGCCGTGACAGTTATCAACTTAAAACCAACCATTGTTTTTTCTGGAAGTAAAACTCCCGATGTTGATCAATTAAAATCGTTGCATGAAAAAGCGCACCGTAATTGCTTTGTTGCTAATTCTATAAAATCTAAAGTTAATATTCTCTAGGGAGAAAATTTCGTGAATCAATTAGAAAATTTTAAATATGACCCCGCAAAATCAGCATTAGCAGAAACTCTTTTTCAAGCATTAACAAAAATTGCCGCAGGTGCTTTACCAGAAGAACTTAGTATGCTTGATTTTTTTAAAGCACTAGAGCAACCACCAGAAAAGAATTTAGGCGATTATGCCCTTCCATGTTTTCGTTTTGCTAAAGCATTAAAGAAAAACCCAAATCTACTCGCTGAAGAATTAAAGAATGCACTTGTGGCAAGTCATAATCCATGGGTTTTGCGAGTTGATCTAAAAGGTGCTTTCTTAAATATTTTTACTGATCAAAAACAAGTTGCAAAAACACTTTTACCACTTTTAGTAACAGGCGATGGTTTTAAACTTTTAAAAAATAACCCCACTAACAATAAAACAAAAGTAATGATTGAGTTCTCTCAGCCCAACACCCATAAAGAATTTCACGTGGGCCATGGAAGAAATGTGTGTTTAGGTGATAGTTTGTGCAGAATTTTTTCCTATAATGGCTTCGACGTCATGCCTGTAAATTATATTGGAGATGAAGGTGCTCATATCGCCAAATGTCTTTGGGCCGTCGATAACTACAAAGGTGAAAAACTTGATGATAAAATTGCCAATAAAGCCGAATGGCTTGGGCAACGTTATGTTGAGGCCAATACGAAATTAAAAGAAGCAAGTGATGAAGAAAAGATTAAGTATAACGCTGAGATTTCTGCGATTTTAAAATCTATCGAGAATAAAAAAGGAAACTATTACGAAACATGGAAAGTCACTCGTCAATATTGCTTAGATGACTTCAACCATATTTATAAATGGCTGGATGTTCATTTTACTCACTTCTTTTATGAATCTGAAGTAAGTGAAGACTCTCAAGCCATAGTAAATGAATATATGAAAAAAGGATTATTCGTTGAAGACCAAGGTGCTGTGGGCGTAGATATGTCAGATAAAAAGCTTGGCTTTTTTATGGCCCGAAAATCCGATGGGACAACTCTCTATGGAACAAAAGACTTGGCCCTGGCTAAAGTTAAGTTTGATCAATACAAAATTGATCGATCTATTTATGTTGTTGGTAGTGAACAAAACTTTCACTTCAAGCAAGTTTTTTATGCATTAGAGAAAATGGGGTTTGTTCAAGCTGCAAAATGTTATCACCTCTCTTATGGAATGGTTGTTCGTCCAGAAGGCAAAATGTCTTCGCGTGCTGGAAACTCATTTACTTTTCTACAACTCATTAATCTTGTCATTGAAGAGATCAATGGATATTTAGAAAAATACAAAGGGGAATGGAACCAAGCACGCCTAGACGATACCGCTCACAAGCTTGCTGTCGGTGCAATTAAATACGGAATGCTGCAAGCTGATCCGAATAAAGAAATTGTTTTTGATCCTAAAGAATGGGTTTCTTTCGAAGGAAATTCTGGACCGTATTTAATGTACTCATACGCCAGAACCCAATCAATTTTAAATAAAGCACAAGAGCAAGGAATCGAAGTTTCACTTACAAATGTGGATTTATTAACTCATGAATCTGAGCGTGAGCTAATGAGACACCTCTACGATTTTAACCAGACAGTTATTTACGCTTGCGAAAACTATAAGCCTTCAACAATTGCCAATCAGCTATTCTTTACTTGTAAAGCCTATAACCGCTTCTATACTGAAGTATCAGTGATGAAAGCTGAGAGTGATGATTTAAGAGGAGCGAGACTCGCTTTATTAAAAGCGTTTGGAGATACTCTGAAAACGGGATTATATTTATTAGGAATAACCCCCCCAGAAAAAATGTAATAAAAAAGGCCTTCTTACGAGGGCCTGTTTTTTATTACATTTAAATTTATATTATTCGACTGAAAGAATGATCAATTTAGAAAGATCAGCGTCTGATTTTCCTTCAAGACCTTCTACTTTTCTTAGTTCTGAAAAAGAAGCATTTAATCTATCAGTAGAATCACCGTCGGCAAGAAGATTTAAAGCGTCGGCCCTAACAGCTTTCATCAATTCAGCTGTTCGACTGTTAAGAGAAATTGCTGTAGAAGCAAAGGGAGAAAGAGCTGTTCCAAGAGCAGATCTAACGGCTTCTACTACGGTATAAACAGGTGAAAGTGTAATATCAACTGCAAACGTAGACATTGAAGTAGCAAGTAAAAGAGCAGCAATTGTTGTTTTTAATTTCATAATTCCTCCAGAAATGCTTTTGTGTTGGAAAAAATTAACATGAAATAAAAATGTTTAGTTGCAATCTATAAAAATTATAAGCCTTAAAAAAAGACCTTTTATATGTGTCTAATGTTTAGACACATATAATGAAAGACGATATTTTTTTCAAATATTCCCTCATTGCCCCCCTTTCCTTTTACAATTGATCAAATCTATTTATGAACCACAGGACAATTAGTATGAAAGCTGTAAACAACTGTTTTATCCTTCTGGCCACAATCTGGAGCATGGGTTTAATGGCCTCAGACTATCAATCTGAAGCTAGAGCATTTGATGCAAAAAACCTAAGTTCACATTCTGCACTTTTCCAAAATATCTCTGGATGGATGAATAAAGGAATCATTAATAAAAAAAGAGTAAACTTAAATAGTGATGCCGAAAGATCACCTGATCCACTTGAATTTAAAACTGTAGAAGATACATTTGCTATTAACTATGAATTCTTTAAAAAAGATCCTGAATTTAAATGCCGTCGTCCTTCTTATTACAATTATTTTTCAGCTCTATTTCAAACCAAACCTTATGAAGATTCTATATGTGAAATGAATCACAAAGTAACTTTAATATCTGAATCAGCAGGTAATGATTCACCGATGGTTGCTCGCGATATTGATCCTTCAAGAATATATCAAATCCATTATCTCTTTGCAGGTAAAGGAAAACAAATGATGTCTCGTTGGGGGCATGCAATGTTCCGCCTTGTTCTCTGTGCCCCAGGAAAACCAGTTAGTCCCGATTGTATGAATGATTATGCTCAACACGTGGTCGTTAGTTACCGCGCTAATGTCGAAGACATGAATATTGATTACGCGAAAGGAATGAATGGTGTTTACCCATCGCAAATGTTTTTAATGAATATGAGTGAAGTTGTTGCTGAATACACTAAAAGTGAATTCCGCGACATGATTTCACTTCCGTTAAAAATGAATCGTTCTGAAATCTCTCACTTTGCAGATAAATTATTAGAAAATTATTGGAGTTACAAAGGAAAATATTTTTTCCTTACAAACAATTGCGCAACTGAAGCAATGAACCTTTTAAGAGTCGCCTATCCAGATAATGCTCAAATGCAAACAGCCAGCATAATAACACCTTTGGGTCTTTACGATTATCTAGTTAAGAATAATATAACAAATACCGATCTTCTGAATGATGAAAAGGCTGCAATTCGTTCTGGCTATTTATTTCCAGGGATAAGTGACAAATTACAAAAGTCTCTTGATCTCTTTATTGGAAATAAAAAAATTACGTTCAAGGAATTTGCACTTAAGTTAAAGTCTAGTGAGCGCAGGGCCTTTTATGAACAAAAAATTAGCACAACTCCTGAAAAGACATTGTTGCTGGCCAATGCCCTAAGAATTGAGGAGCAAATTCTTTTATCGCGCGAGCAATTATTTGCTAAGAAAATTGGTAGTGCATTATTTGGAAAAGAACCAATGCCTGAATTAAAAAATACGATTCTTGAATCTAAAATTCTTGAAATGAAGGATCTTTACAAAAAACTAACTGCCGAAAGTTATCTTGCTCACGGGTATGGAATACCTCTTAAAGATGAGTTTAAATTAGCGTCCTCAGAATCTATGAAAACTATTATGGATGAAATCCATTGCAATATGGAAGAACTTAAAGAAGTAGCTGTTAATTTTTTTCCAAATGAAGTTGAAGATATAAAACAAACCATTGAAAACCGATTATGGATTATGGAACAATTAAAATGAAAAAGTATTTTTTATCTTTTATTTTAATCCTGCATTCAATGCAAAGTTTTGCTATTGACTCGATAGCACTGCCTAACAAATCCTTTGTTATTAATACTGAGAATGCCATTCGTAAGCTCGAAGACACAATCAGGGCCCCTCATGAGATATTAATCCGTTTTGTACCTGCTGGAGTGTCGATAAAGAACAAAAATGTTAATAATGATCAAATTGATATCATGGCCTCAAAAACAGTGATGATGATGACAAAAACTGTTCGTATTAAAGGGGCACTTGATATTGTTCCTGTGCAAATTAAAAGTGCTCTTGAAGTTTGTTATAGCATAACAATGGATTTTGCTGGGTCTGACCAATTGATTACAGACAATATCGATTTGTTAAATATGTTGTTTTGTGCAACTAAGATCACTGAGCGCAAGATTAAAGTAAATGTTGTTTCAAAAATCATAAAAGGTGAAAACTATAGTTCGTTAATGGGGTCTATAACGACAGGTATTGTTCAAGATCAATTACAGCCGATTATTACAGCCGTTCAAAAAACGATTGAATCACAACGCTAATTTTCTTGGATACTAACGACTTCTAGGTTTTTCTTTTTTAAAGAAGAAAGACTTGAAGGTAAGTTTTCAATAATTGATTCTTCTAACGACAAAATAATTTTTTCTTTTAAAAATATCCTATTATGCACTAATGAAACTTCACGAGATGGAATGGGGCTTTGAAATTCTCTAACATGTTTTTTATCTGCAGCAGATAGATTTAATACTGCTAATTGTGGCAGAAGTGTATATCCTTCAGAGTTTAAAACCATATTTTTTAGTGTCTCAAGATTTCCACTTTCAAATTTTAAATTATCATGTGTGCCAACATCTTTGCTGATTCTACATAAGTTTAAAACCTGTTGTCGAAAGCAATGGCCTTCATTTAAAAGCCACACATCATGAGTGTCTAAGTCTTTATCTTTGATTTTTGTTTTTTTGAGGAGAGCATGTCCTTTAGAAGCAAACACTGAAAAAGGCTCATGGAATAGAACGCGTTCAATAAAAGTCTCTCCTATTAATGGAGTGACTAATAATCCAGCATCAAGTTCATCCTTGCTTAAAAGTTCAATTATTTCTTCAGTTTTAAACTCTTCGATTGTTAAATTCACAAGTGGATATTTTTTGACAAAATGACCTGCAAAAAGAGGGATTACGTAAGGAGCTAAGGTCGGAATGACACCCAATCTAAATTCGCCTCGAACTTCATCTTTTGAAGCATCAATTATTGAAAATATTTTTTTATACTCACGAATAACTAATCGAGCTTGCTCGATTATTCGAGCGCCATTGTCTGTTGTAATTATAGGATTTTTTGAGCGGTCAAATAGGACCACGCCTAATTCTTCTTCAGCTTTTTGCAACTGCATACTCAATGTTGGCTGAGTCACGGAACAAGCTTTAGCCGCTTTACCAAAATGTCGATGTTTTTCTACAGCAAGGATATATTCAAGTTGAGTGATAGTCATAAACTTATCGTAACTTCATCACCGCCAAGATCACAAGTCCAAAATAGACAACCCAAAACAAAAAGAGTCTTTTTTTATCACTATTTGTTACATCGTAAGAAAAGTAAAAAGTTTTCTTTTCATTAAGACCTCTTGTGACTAGTGATAGTGCTCCACGCTGAGAATGGCGAATGGCAAAAACAAGCAGTGGAAAAAAAAGGAACAACTTATCTTTCAGAGGCAGATTACGCATTTTTGCATTTATTTTTATTCGATCAAACTCTTCTTTAAAAAGTGCAACTGAATTCATGGCCAATAATAATGGATAGCCCCAAAATAGTTTGAGTCCCTTGTGAACAATTAAATGTAGTATCACTTTTGTGTAATCGATGACAACTCCAGAAGACATCGACAGAAGCGAAACTAAAAAAAGCCTATAAAGAGATGTAAGTGATTTATCGATCGATGCACCGTAAAAAGTCAATTTACCGATGGAGTAAATGGCGCCCTTCTGAAGTTCTTTTGCTGGATATAAAACATTCAAAACAAATAAACCAAAACTAAATAGGAAAGCGTAAAAAAAAAGTTTTTTGAACTTAGAAATATTTAGTCCATTTTTAAAATAAATAGTGAATACAAAAAAGACTAAAAATGCATCAATAATTAAATAGCGATTCAATAACAAAAAAACTAGTGAGAAAAAAGTTATGATAAGAACATACCATGAATGAAGATATTCATTTTTTTCTTGTTTCCCATCTAGATTCATAGAATCCTCGACAAGTGTTCATTCTCTAATACAAAATTTTGCGCATCCAAAGATTTTATAAAATTATCATCATGAGAAATAATAATTTGAATTTTTCCCATTGCTTTCAATTGCAAAATTAAATCTGCCACTAAAGCTTTAGACTCTGCATCTTGCCCAAAAGTTGGTTCATCATAAAGCAGAATACTTTTTTCTTGAAAAACGGTCAAGAGTATTGAAAGTCTGCGTTTTTCTCCTTCAGAAAGTAGAAAAGGCGACCTCAAAATATCTATATCTTGAAAAAATAAATATAGAATTTCTTGTAAATTCTTTGCATCGACATTTCTTAACTCTTCTTTAATTGAATCATAAAAAAAATGTGACTCCGGATTCTGAAAAATATACCCAATTTCTTTGTAATGCATTTTAGATTTTACAAAACGACCATCTTTTAAAACGCATATCTCACCTTGATCTGGTGGCAAAAGTCCGGCCATTAATTTAAACAATGTACTTTTACCTTTTCCGTTTTTTCCTTTGATAACAATGACCTCTCCTGATTTAGCATGAAGAGAAATGTCTTCAAGTAACCTTGGTCCACCTCGGTAATGGAAATAAACATGATTCAGCTTTAATTCTATCGAACTTTGCTTAAACTTCGTAAGGGATATGATTTGAGAGGAGGCAGGATTTAACGAGGGCATTGATTGTTCTACACTGACTCCCCCCTCTTTATCCACATGGATAATCTTATCAGCAAAGGGAAGGATTTCATCTAGGTGATGATCGACTAATACAATAGTTCTCTTGCCTTTATGACTGCTAAGCCATTCATAAAAATCTTTGCGTGCTTCTGGATCCAAAAAGGCGGTAGGCTCATCAAGGAGTAAGACCTCTGGATCGATTGCCAGCAACGAGGCTAAAACTAATCTTTGGCATTCTCCATTAGAGAGCTGTGTCGTTTTCTTATTCCAAAGACTATCTAAATCAAAATATTTTTGTAGCTCTTGCTTTTTTTGATCCATCTGGTCGCGAGTAAAATTAAAATTTTCCATCGAAAAAAAGAATTCTTCTTGAGCCTTAGGATAAATCAATTGAGAAAATGGATTTTGAAATAAAAAAATAATTTCTCTTAAGTTTTTTTGAAAATTTTCACCATGAAGCAAATGATTTTTATATTGAATACTTCCAACTAATTTCCCATTAGTAAACTCTGGGATAATTCCTTTTAAAAGCTGTAGTAGTGTGCTTTTTCCTGCACCAGAAGGACCGGTGATAATAACCATTTCATTTTTATTAATTTTTATCATCTCGTTGCAGAAAACTTTTTTAGCTACGGCTGAAGTCTGAAAATTACTTTTAAATGTATATTGAAAAGGGCCTATCTCATACATAGTTTTATTCTTTAGCTATGAGAAATTGATCGAGGATTCCAAGTTTTATTAAACGTCTTGAAACAAGCACACTTAAAAAGCCTGCTAGCAACGCTGCTGATATTAGAAATGAAAAGAGTTGAGTAATGTTGATAGCAAGGCTAAGATTTTTATAATCATACAAAAAGAAATCCAGACAATAGCTAAAAAAAGCTGAAACAACTGCAGCTAATACTAAAACTTTTAAATCCCATTTATTATATAGAAATAAAAAGAAGATAAGCTCTGCTCCCAATCCTTGAACTAATCCCCAAAAAACGGACATTATTCCCCAATGTGTGAGCAAACTTTCAATAAAAGCTGCGACGATCGAAGCAATAATCGCGATCCCAGGCTTTCTGACAATTTGAGACAGAAAGACTGAGGCGAAAATCCAAAATCCTGCACTTAGGTAACTGAGCCCATTAACTTTTAATATTGGTTTGGCCAATTCATAAACAAATGTCCACCCCCAAAAGGCAACACCAAGGGCCACTGCAACTACAGCGGTTAAGACAAGTTCAAAAATTGTAATAGATTTAAAAAGTGTAATTGTATTTTTCATGGTCCTTTCCTCCGCAGGGATTATCCTGATTCAGGTTCGAGGGTATATCTCAGATCAACTTTCAAAGTGACCACCCCTAGGTTTATATTTTGAAGTTTAACGATTTCTTTAACCTTTTGCAATGTTCCAGATAAAAAAAGCCCTCATAAGAGGGCCCTGTAATTTAAAAAAATGAATTAAGAAAATTATTTTTGACGTCTATCGTCTTTGCGATCATCTTTGCGATCATCTTTGCGATCATCTTTTCTATCCTCTTTTCTGGCTTCCTTTCTGTCTTCGCGTCTGTCTTCTTTTCTATCTTCTTTTCTGTCTTCTTTTCTATCTTCTTTTTTATCTTCTTTTCTATCTTCTTTTTTATCTTCTTTTCTATCTTCTTTTTTATCTTCTTTTCTATCTTCTTTTTTATCTTCTTTTCTATCTTCTTTTTTATCTTCTTTTTTATCTTCTTTTTTATCTTTCTTCTCTTCTTTTCGCTCTTTTCCTTCTTCTCTAACAGGCTTTATATCTTTACGAATTTTTTCAATATCTTCTTTTGAAAGATTTAATTCTTTAGCAATATCCTTAAGTGATTTTTTATCTTTTAATAAACTTGTAACGTCATCAACACTTTTCCCCGAAACTTTAGAAATCTCAAGTGCCATAATAATTTGCCCATAGCCTAATTTCTCATCTCTGAGCTTGGCTAATGCATCGGCTGAAATATTATATTTTTCTTCAATCATCTTTTCAATTTTTGCACCTTTCGCAGCCTTAGGAGCGGTATCTGTCGGTGATACTGCTGGTGGAGTTGTTGAAGAAGAATCTGTTGCAGGGGGAGTTGCTGGAGCAGCTGTAGAAGATGAATCTGCTGCTGCAGGAGTTGATGCAACTTGAGCAAACAGGTTTGAATTTAAAAACATGATTGAGGCAAGAATTAGTGCAATTTTCATAAAGTCTCCTTACATAAGTTTAGTGATGCCGTTTATTATACACCAGCTTCGAAAATGAAGCTTACACAGTCTTTGACGGTTAAATAGGAAGAAAAGTTTCATTAAAAATTAACTATCTTTTTATTTCTCGGGATTTTAACATCTTAGGATGCCTGTCAAAATCTTCTCGAAACTTTTTTCTTCGAAATACGTCTCTACAAGTGACGAGGAACTTATGACTTTAATTCAAACAAACGACAGCTTAGCATTTAATGAACTCTACTCACGATATAAGGTAGGTTTAAACTCTTATTTTAGCGGGCTACTAGATCCAACAATCGCAGAAGAGCTCATGCAAGAAACCTTTATAAAGATACTAAATAAAAGTCACATGTTTCGTTTTGAAAGCAAAGTCAAAACATGGATTTGGACTATTGCTAAAAATACAATTAGAGATCATTGGAGGTCAGTAGATCACAAGATAATAAACTCTTTTGATAGCTTAACTGATCAGGAGACAGGCGAAGAATTATTTGAAGCCCCATTAACTTCTAATGAAGAATTAATCTTAAGCAAGGTAATCAAAAAGCAACTAACGGCATGTATAGAAGAATTATCCGAAGATCAAAGAGAAATTGTTTTATTGCACATTCAATCTGAATTATCACATCAGGAAATTTCAGAGCTCACTCAAATTCAAATCGGAGCGATCAAGTCTCATCTTTTTAGAGCAAAGGATAAACTCATCAATTGTTTTAAGCACGGTGGTCATCTGTGAAAAAAGCAAATAACTTTTACATGTGGTTAAATCAAAAGAAGTGGTTGAGAATTTCACCGACTAAAGAGCTCGACAATAAAATTTTATCCATGGCCCGGGAAAAAATGTCTCCTGCAAAATCGGTAGGCATTTCGATAAAATGGAAAGTAACAAGTATGGCGATACTCGCTTCTTTTGTTGTTCTTTTTGTCTTGACCACAAAAAATCATCAACAAAAAGAAATAAATCGCATGGTGTTCACAGAATCTCCTGAAATGATTTTAGATTATAATTCAATAGAACTTATGGCTGCCACTTCTACACTCTCAGAAGAAGATTGGAATAAAATTGAGAGCACAAAATGATTACTTCTAAGATAATTTTATTTTTAGCTCTCGCTCTTCCTTTGAATGCTGCTAATACTGATGATGAAATAATTAAAAATTTGGATTTTTTCCAAAACATCGATTTAGTAAAAGATGAAAATCCATTTGCCAACGTCACTTTTGCAAATAAAGCAGCCGTCGATCAAACAAGTAAACAAAACACAAAAGTGCCTGACAGTCTTATAGATATGGAGAAGAAACAATGAAAGTATTAGTCCTTCTCAGTTATTTATTAATTAATGGAATCTTCTCCGTGCATGCAACAGAGGAAAACGGAGTATCAAATAAAGCCCAATGGGAAAAATTAAGTGATGACCAAAAAAATGAACTCCGAAATCGTTACAAGGAATGGAGTTCTCTTTCAACTGAACAAAAAGAAAAACTAACTGAACGCTACGAAGAATTTAAAAAACTTCCTCTAGAAAAAAAAGAACGCATTCGTGAAGCGTTCCAAAAATTTAAACAACTTCCACCAAAAAGTCAGGAAAAAATAAGAAAACGTTTTGAAGAAATAAATAAACTCAGTCCCGTTGAAAAAGAAAAACGCATGGAACGAATTAAAGAAGTTTTGAAAGAGCATCAAGACGATAAAATACCACCAATAGATAACAACAAAGATAGACATGAAGTTAGAAGGGATGGAAAAAGTGAAGAACAAAAAGATGAAAAAAAAGACAGACACGAAGTTCGCAGAGAAGAAAAACGTGATGAACGACGCGAAGACAGACGTCTTCCAACGAGATAATAGTCTTATGAAAAATGTATTTCTTTGCTCATTATTCTGTTGCTCACTCACAGCACATGCTTGGGATTTTGGCTTGAAAGGCGACGCAACTAGAACAACTACGGACAACGTCAACTTGACGAATACAGCTCCCATCAATGATTCATACAATACCCTTGGGGGATATTTACAATTAAAAAATGAATCTCTCAAATTTAAACTCAAAGGAAAAGTTGAAAAATATAAAAAGCAAAATGAAAACGACAACTACTCTGCTGATTTAAGCATGCAGTATAAATATTCTAAAACAAATGATTTTACCTTCAGTGCATTTAAGCAAGTCTATAACGGGACTCCTGCGGTAATAACTGATACGACCAGTGATAACTCGGGCGCAAGAATAGCAGCTACACTTGGAACTGAATTTAATAAAGATTCTACTGGATATATTTCTCTTAATGGAACTGTAAAAAAATACTCTAAAATCGCTGGACGCACGGACAAAATTGTTACTGCTGCTTTTGGATTGGAAAATTATTTCACTCCTTCTTTTATGGTGAATCCTGAATTAAATATCCAAAATAACAATTCGGCTGATTCGTATTACTCTAACCTCTCTTATGGACCTATGCTGTATTTTAGCTTCACTCCTAATGATAGTTGGGAGTTTTTTGTAGATGGCAGTTATTCTTACACTAGTTACTCAGGTCGAACCGTCACTACGACCGTAAAAAATAGAAAAGTGGTCAATAAAGAATATCAGGAATTAAAATCTGCTGATATTGGGATGATTTTCACGATTGCAAAAAATCTTACCCTCCAAGCTAAATACACAAACGGTAAAAATAACTCAAACAATACCACTGCTGCCTATAAAGCTGATGCCCTTAGCATGGGCTTAGGGTTTAAGTTTTAGTCATTTCCTCACTAATGCCGCTTGGCTTCAGACCTCGTTTTTACGAGGCTATTTTCTTTTCTTTTAAGCCTTCTTGGCCTAACCTAATCCAGTCGTTTTACATTCTTAAATAACCAAGGAATTGACCGTGAGTAATCAACGAAATGATCGCAATGACCGAACTGAAGCAGACGAAAAAAGACAACAGGCCCTAGACTATCACTCGGAAGGGCGCCCAGGCAAAATCGAGGTCATTTCGACTAAGCCTACACTAACATCAATGGATCTAACTAAGGCTTATTCTCCCGGGGTAGCATGGCCCTGCTTAGAAATCGCAAAAGATCCAGAACTCGCTTATAAGTACACCGCAAAAGGAAACTTAGTTGCAGTAATCTCTAACGGGACAGCTGTATTAGGTTTAGGAAATATTGGTGCACTTGCTGGTAAACCAGTAATGGAAGGAAAAGGATTACTCTTTAAACGTTTTGCTGACATCGATGTTTTTGACATCGAACTCAATGCACCTACAGTTGAAGAGATGGTTAATATAGTAGCTGCAATGGAGCCAACTTTCGGTGGAGTAAACTTAGAAGACATCAAAGCGCCAGAGTGTTTTGAAATTGAAACTCAACTAATAGAAAGAATGAATATTCCGGTTTTTCACGACGATCAGCATGGAACTGCTATTATTGCGACTGCGGCTTTTTTAAATGCAATCGAAATAACTAACAGAGATATTAAAAAAATAAAAGTCGTAGTCTCTGGGGCAGGAGCTGCTGCTATTTCAGTTTCAAAATTATTTTTTGAACTTGGATTGCCTCACGCCAATTTAATCATGTGTGACTCTAACGGTGCTATCTATAAAGGCCGTACAGTTGGTATGAATAAATATAAAGAAGAATTCGCAGTAGATACAAAAGCTAGAACTTTGGCCGAAGCGATGAATGGTTGTGACTGCTTTCTTGGTTTATCTGCTCGAGGGCTTGTAAGCCCAGAGATGGTTGCTTCAATGGCAAAAAATCCTATCATTTTTGCAATGGCAAACCCGGATCCAGAAATTTATCCTCACGAAGTTCATGCCATAAGAAACGATGCAATCATGGCAACTGGAAGATCAGACTTTCCAAACCAAGTTAACAACGTTTTAGGATTTCCATTTATTTTCCGTGGAGCTCTTGATGTAAGAGCTAAAAAAATTAACATGGCAATGAAACTTGCTGCTGTAAAAGCTTTAGCTGAACTTGCTAAAGAAGAAGTGCCTGAAGAAGTTAAGATGGCCTACAGTGGAGAAGATTTTAAATTTGGTGTAAATTATCTTATTCCAAAACCATTTGACCCGCGCGTTCTTACCCGCGTAACTCCAGCTGTAGCAAAAGCTGCAATGGATTCAGGTGTGGCTCGAATTAATATAGACGATCTTCAAGCTTACGCTCGTTCACTTGAAGGAAGAATGGGCAACACTGCTCAATTTATGAAATCTCTTCGTGACCGACTAGAAACTCATGTCGCTAAACGTGGATCGAAAATTAAAATGATTTTTGCAGAGGGAACAAATACTCGTATTCTTCAAGCTGTTAAACAACTTGTTGAAGAAGACAAAATTGAACCAATTCTTCTTGGAAGAAAAAAAGCAATACACAAAAAAATGGATTTACTTGGTTTAGAAAAATTAAAAGATGAAGTAAAAACAATTAACCCTAGAAAACATGAACAATTTGAAAACTACGTTCGCATGTACTCTAAAGAGAGACAAAGAAGTGGGATTTCAATTTATCATGCTGAAGAATTAATGAGTCACCAAAATTACTTTGGCTCAATGATGGTTAAGCACGGTCTTGCTGATGCCGTAATCGCAGGTCCAACACTTAATTACGCTGACTGCTTCCCTCCTCTTATGCACGTTCTTGGAACGCAAGATAAGAAGAGTGCTGCAGGTATCTTCATTATGACTTTCAAAAACCGCGTGCTATTCTTTGCAGACTGTGCAGTTCAGATCGAACCTACTGAAGATCAATTGTGTGAGATCGCAGCTGGAACGGCTGATCTTTTCAGAAAACTTATGAAACGAGAGCCTCGTATCGCTTTCCTTAGTTACTCAAACTTTGGATCAAACGATCACGAAAAAGCATTAAAAGTTAAACGTGCAGTTCAAATGACTAAAACACGTTATCCAAATTTAATCGTTGATGGTGAAGTTCAAGCTGACGTAGCAGTTAACAAGAATTTAATGGATAAATTATTTAACTTCTCAACTCTTGATGGGCCAACAGACATTCTCATTTTCCCTGAGCTAAACTCAGCGAACATCAGCTATAAACTTCTTGCTCAACTGGCCAACGCTAATGCTATTGGACCAATCCTTGTTCCAATGAATCATTCAGCGAACATTATTCCAAGAACAGCAAGTGTGACTGAAATTGTTAATATGTGTGTTTTATCAGCCATGCTATCTGATAAAAAAATTAGTCCTAGAGAGTAGTAGGCGGAAAAAATGCTCCCACAGGAGCATTTTTACATCGCTTGAAAATAATTAAACGCGGAACTTCTTTTTTAAGAGTTCCGCCTACCAAGAGGTTTTGGATGACAAAAATTATTGTTAAAACTGATAATGCACCAGCGGCCGTTGGAACTTACTCTCAGGGAGTAGGTGTTAATGGAACATTTTATTTTTCGGGACAAATTGGAATTGATCCAAAAACAAACAATCTTGTTGATGGTTTTGGACCTCAACTAAAGCAAGTTATGAAAAATATCGATGGTCTGTTGGGATCTCAAGGTCTCACTCGTGAAAATATTATAAAGACGTCTATTTTCTTAACTGACTTAAATAATTTTGCCGAAGTGAACCAAGCTTATGTAGAATTTTTTAAAGAACCATATCCTGCTCGCAGTACGGTAGAAGTTTCTAAGCTACCAAAAGGAAGTTTAGTTGAAATTGAAGTTATTGCCGCAAAATAAGGTAACATAAGAACAAAATGATTTTAAAAAGTAAGTACGTATTCGAATCTAAATCAACCAAAATGTATCGGCATCTTCAAGGGGTGCTGATTATTCTGGTTTCTATATTTATTACTTATTCATTTGTTTGCTCAATTCTTCTTTTAGATGCTAGAAATGAAACAAAAAACGCCAAGACTACTTTTGTAAACTCTCCACCAGATCTTATTGTTGTTTTTACCGGTGGCCCTGGTCGAATTGAATACGCGGTTAAAAAGGCTCAAGAATTTAAGCAACCGAATGTTTTTATCTCGGGAGTTTATGAAAAAAATTCGGTTAAAACTTTAATTAACCCGATTAATCCAAACTCTACTGAAACTGATCATATTGAAATTGATTATACCGCTAGAAATACTGTGGAGAATGTCATCTCTACTTTAAAATACCTTAGAAACAATCGTGGACTTGAAAAAATCCTGATTATCTCAAGTGACTATCACATTATGAGAATTAAGCAGATTATTAACACTCTTATTCGCGAAGAAGATAAATTTACTTTTTACTTCTCAGCCGTTTCTTCTAATTATTTGCATTTAAAAAATATAAGATTACTCTATATCGAAACTTTTAAATTAGTTCGCACTAAAGTCTTCTTAATGTTTTGGGATCAGAAATCACCAATAGATGTTTCGTGACGTTACCCCAGAGCCTAGACTCTGGTTACCGAAATAACTTCTTCAAGAGATTCAATGCTGGAAATTGTCTTCAGTAGTTCACTATAATCTTTAACTTCGATTTCAAAGATGAAACTACCTTTTCGATCCGGCATAGATTTAGCCATCGCACTTCGAATATTGATTCCACTATTATTGATCGTCTTAGAAATAAGTGAAAGAATTCCTGGCTTATCTTGAGTCATAACTCGCACACTCACAGGATGAGTGAAGTTAAATCCTTTATTCCAACTTACTTTAATAGTGCGCACGAGTGTTTCAGCGTCTACGCGATTACAATCTGACTTGTGCACAGTAATTCCACGTCCACGCGTGATGAATCCAACGATTGAATCGCCAGGAATCGGGTTGCAGCATTTTGCCATGCGAACCATTACATCACTCATCCCATCGACAATAACTGCATTGTCCGAATGAGTTTTCTTGCGGACATTTTTTGTCATCTCACTGCTGTAAGATTCAATATCTTCAATTTCAGAAATTTCTTGTTTAGCCGCTTGCTCTTTTAGTGAAGGAAGATTTTCGATAACTTGTTTTGCTGAAAATTTCCCAGAACCAACTTGTACACAAAGTTCGTCTTCATCAATGATATGATTTTCATCAAAAAAATCTTTGAAATCATTTTTCTTTAAAAGTGCCTTTAGGCTTGTATTAAATGATTTGAAAGCTTTCTCTAAAATATCGCGACCTAGGTCTCTATTTTCATCACGTTCAACTTTTAATAGCCATTGCTTAATTTTACTGCGGGCTTTAGAACTTTTAGCAATATTCAACCAATCTTTTGAGGGAGATTGCGTTTTGCTTGTTAAAATTTCAATTGAATCACCTGATTTTAAAACGTGGCGAAGAGGAACGATCTTACCGTTAATCTTAGCTCCAACGCAGTGATGCCCAACTTCTGTATGGATTTCATAAGCAAAGTCTAGCGGTGTTGCCCCGTATTTTAGCTCGCGAACGTCTCCCTTCGGAGTAAAAACAAAAACACCATCGAGATCTAAATCGTTTTTAATAACATCTAAAAATTCACGATTGTTATCTGTATTTTTATTGTACTCAAGAAGCTCTTGAACCCAATCAAGTTTAGGTGCAGATTTTCCTGCCAACCCTTCTTTATATTTCCAGTGAGCTGCAACCCCAGCTTCAGCAACTTCATCCATCTCGTTAGTTCTAATTTGGATTTCAATGCGCTCTGCTCTCGGTCCCATGACGGCCGTGTGAAGTGATTGATAATTATTTACTTTAGGAATAGCAATATAGTCCTTAAAGCGTCCAGGAATAGGAGTAAATGACGAGTGGATAATTCCGAGTGCTTTATAACATTCAGTAATATTGGAGACAATTAAACGGAAGGCAAGTAAGTCCTGCACTTGTTCAAAATCAACTCCACGAGCTGTCATTTTTTTGTAGATAGAATAAAAATGTTTCGGACGTCCCTTCACTTCTGCGTGCAGAGAGTATTCCAAAAGTTTTTCTTTAATGGTTGTGATTACTTCTCTAATGTAATTATCTCGTTCCGATTTTTTCATCGAAACTTTTTCAGCTAAACGATAATAAATTTCTGGCTTCAAAAAACGCAGGCACAAATCTTCCAGTTCAGACTTAACAGAGTTAATCCCCAAACGACTTGCAAGTGGTACATAAATATCGAGCGTTTCTTGTGCGATTTTTTTTTGTTTTTCATCAGAAACGTATTGTAACGTCCTCATGTTATGCATACGATCGGCAAGCTTTACGATGATGACTCTTAAGTCTTTTGCCATCGCCACAACCATCTTACGAAAGTTTTCAATTTGCGATTCTTCTTTTGTCTTAAATTTAATCTTTGAAATTTTAGTAAGACCAACAACTAAGTCAGATACCCCTATATTAAATTCTTTTTCAATTTCTTGAGGAGTAACACCGCAGTCTTCGACAACATCGTGGAGAAGGCCCGCCATGATTGTATCTAGATCCATATGTAAACGAATCAAAGTCGCTGCAACGTTAACTGGATGAATAATGTAATCTTCCCCTGAACTTCTTTTTTGCCCCTTATGTGCATTTTCAGCAAATAAATAGGCTTTACGAAGCATAGTGAAATTGGCATCGGGATAATACGCTTCGACTCTTCTAACGAGGTCGTCAATGGTAAGATCTCTTTCATGAGAAAAATCTAAGTTTTGGTACATTCCCTGCTCTATGCCTTAGTCTGCTAAAATCTTGGCGGTGATTTCAGTCAATCTCTTGTAGGCGTGTTCGATATCATCGTTATAAATTAAAAAATCAAAATCATTTTTTCTTAAAAGTTCTTTGTGGGCATTCATCAATCGCAAGTTAATCACCTTTGTATTTTCCGTGCCTCTATTGCGTAAACGTTTTTCTAGTTCCTCAACCGATGGTGGCGAAATGAATATGACGTTTGCTTTCTCTCCGAAATATTGTTTTATAGAATCTGTTCCTTGAACGTCTAGATCAAAAAGCAAATGTTTTCCTTCATGCAAGCTTTGTTCAACAAACAATTTAGAAGTTCCATAAAAATTGCCGTGAACTTCTGCCCATTCTAAAAATTCGTCTGCTTCTTTTTTTTCCAAGAACTCTTCACGCCCAATGAAAAAATAACTTTCCCCATGAACTTCACCAGATCGCATGGGTCTCGTGGTAAAAGAAACCGATTCAACTAAAGATGGAAAATCCAACTTCAGTCTCTTAATCATAGTCGATTTTCCAGTTCCTGACGGGGCAACAATGACAATTAATTTTCCATATTCAATTTTCTTACTCAATATTGAGTCCTTGCTCACGCATCTTTTCTAACTGCACTTTCATCTGCACAACTGCATCTGAAATTTCTTTCATAGTTGACTTAGATCCCATGGTATTAGTCTCGCGACCTAATTCTTGGATTAAAAAATCAATCTGTCTTCCAACTTCATTAGTTGATTTTATAAGATTTTGAAATTTTTCCAAGTGGGCATGAACGCGATTTATCTCTTCATGGATATCAATCTTTTCTAAATAAAAGACGACTTCCTGTAAAAGCCTACTTTGGTCCACATCCACCAGCTTTTTATAATCATCAACACGTTTTTTTAGTTTTTCTTCTACGTTGGATTTAAAATGCTCGGCATTTTTCTCTATCACTACAAAGTATGTTCTATAGTTTTCTAAGTGCTTTTCTAAAACTTTAATGAGCTTAGCTCCTTCGCTGGCCCGAGATCTTTTAAGTTCCGCCAGAGCACCTCGAAAAGCTTTCATTGCTAAATCTTTTAGCTCCACTTGGTTGATTTCATCTCCATCACGCATAAACTCTGAACGAAGAAAATCAGTCATGTTTACTTTTGCTTCTAATCCGCTCTTTTGTAAAATAGGAGCAAGCTTCGTTACAAATTGAGAAATTTTATTTTCATCCAAATCATCAAATCGACTTTTATTTGCAGCAGTCTTTACGTTGATATAAACATCAAAAGTTCCGCGTGAAAATGAATCACCGAGTTCTTTTCTTAATTCGATTTCCAAAGCACTTAAACTGCCAGGCATTTTAAAGCGGATATCTTTGAATCGATTATTTACACTCTTTACTTCAACTGAAACAACGTAATTTTCCGATTCAACACTTGCTTCACCGAAACCTGTCATAGACTCTGCTGTCATTGGTATTATCCCCTTAAAATCTTTGCCCGAGGATATTACTTTTTAATTTAGAGATCAAGGGCCCATCCTTCAACCTTGCCATTCTCAAAATATATTTGCTTCACGTTCCCGTCTTCATTGAAAAGCCATCTTTCGTTTTGGTTTTTGGGATTTCCGGCAATTTCAACGCGGGCGGGTTTTCCCCAAGCTTGCATGACTTGTCCTTTATCCATTCCAAGATACAAATCTTTACTATGGATTGAGTGCTTTTGAATAAAATCCTGCCCTTTCCCCTGATCCTCTTGCATATCTTGCTTTTTGAGGTTGATATAATTAGGTCTCTCACTCAAAGCGAGACTCAAGTAATAGAGTTTATCAGAATCTCCCGGAAGGTATTTTTTGTCCTTGGTGTACTGGTCCAGATATTCTTCAGGAATATCTGCCTCTTTCTGGAGCAATTCTTGCTGTAATGAATCTTCTTCTTTTTGCTTCATTCGACTGCGTTCGCTAGCCGGCGTGCGCTTTTTGACTTCTTCGCGACTGCGATAAGCTTGACCGGTATCTCCACTTACAACAGGAAAGTCCTTTCCTGCTACAAAATAAGAGTCACTTTCGCGATTCATTTCTTCTATAAAACTTCTATCGGGCAAAAATCCTGAACAACTTACAAAAAGTAAAGCTGTCGCGGTCATCATCGCCCCATTTAATAAATTATTTTTTGTAAATTTCATACACACTCTCCTGCCAGTCCTTTCGGGTGAGTGCTCTTTAAAAGTAAAATTCTGCAAAGAAAGATTGAGTTGAGGCAAGTTTTACCGATTACCTGAGTTGTTAACTCGGACTCAAAAATGTTTTTAATCTTTATTAAATATTCTCCGATAAAAGTATGAGGAGATCGGGTGAATTTTTTAATAAAACTAGAAGATGCCATTAATAGTCTATTAGAAAAACTTTTAGAAAAACTAAAAGGCTTTACTCCTGCGTTCGTTTTTGAGTTTCTAATACTACTTAAACATCTTCCTTCATTTATAAAAAAGAAAATACAAAGCTACATGCCAAGATTGCGAATCATGGGATTAAAATTTGTTGGCTACATTGAGCACTACACGACAATGATTCGTGGAGCCTTGATGAGTGTTATAATGTATCTTCGATCAGAAGAATTTAAAAAAGCGAATAAAAAAGATTTGCTTCTAGCTCCTCTTCGATTTGCTAAATTTCATCCACTTAAAGCACTCTCTGCTCTTTTTACGTTTTGTATCTTCGCAGGAGCAGCAGCTATCATCTTTCAAAATACAGAAAAAATTGTTACCGGAACAAGAGCGCTTAGAAAACCTGCTTCAAGTGAGCTGGCTGAAGAAGATAAATTTATTGAATTAAAAAATCACAAGTTTGAAGTAAAGCTCGGAGGTGGTGGTCATGGCGGTGGACATGGAGCAGCTCCAGCAGAAGAGCATGAGTACGAACTTTATCTCGACGTAAAAATTGAAGCCCTAAATGAAAGAGAAAAAGAATTTTTAGAACATATGGAAGAAATGTTAGATGATAACCTAGAAGCGTTAGAGCTTCCAGTTGTTCAGTTGCCGCTTGTTCCTGAAAACCAAAAACTAATTGAAGAGTTCATGGTTAAGTCTTTAAACACAGACTTCAAAGAAATTGGTCATGAAAATCCGATTAAAAGTATTCACTTAAAACAAGTTCTCTCTAGCCGTCCAGTTTACTACCGACAAGCAGAAAGAATGATGAAAGTTGAAGATATCAGCTTGCAACTTTTCTTAGAAGATACACACAGAAATAGACAGGTATGGATAGATTTTTCTGTCCTTGCTTCAAACCGCAATGTGATCCTCTATTTAAAAGAGCATGAAGTAGAATTAAAAGATCACCTCTCAACAAATGTAGAACCAGTCATCCCTCAACTTCCAGTGGAAGAAGAAGGACGAATGATTATTAAAGACAAAATGAGATTAGAAATAGATCAATTCTTAGAAAAAAATAAAATTGAAGGTAAGGTTTTAGAAATTTATCTTGATTACCTCATGGCCTCTTAAGCACACTGAGTGTTTCTCGATTTCCCAGCATCGCTTTTAAAGTATTAGGACTGATTTCTAAAAGTTTGGAAGCTCTCGTAATATTTTTATCCGATTTATTAAAAATACTTAGGCAATAATCCATTTTAACTTGTTCCAGAGATTTCAATTGGTGATTTTCTAAATTTGTAGCATGCCCCATATCCTCTAATAAAGAATAGTCCGATTTGTCCAAAATTATTTTTTTACCACCCGATAAAATTTTTTTCTTCTTTAAATGTGATAGCAGCTGCCTGATATTTCCAGGCCATGAACACTCAGTATAGAACTGTAAAAGCTCCTCTGAAATCACACAAAAATTATTTTTTTCAAACTCCAAACAAAAATCTCTAATTTTATCAGGTTTATCTCTCAAACTATCTAGACTCACAACAATACCAGAAGTAAGTCGGTAATAAAAATCTCTGCGCATTTTTTCTTCTGCTATTAGTTTTTTCATTTTTGTACCAGAAGCAAATAGGATACGAACATCTGCCTTCTGCGCATTACTTCCACCAACTGCGCGCACTTCATGATTATCTAAAAACAAAAGGAGTTTTGTTTGCAGTTCAATGCTTAATGAATCGATCTCATCTAAAAACAGAGTTCCTTTATTTGCTTCGAGAATAGCTCCTTTTTTTTCAACAATTGCTCCAGTAAAAGCTCCTTTGACGTGTCCAAATAGTTCCGATTCGATAAGCCCTGGAGAAAAAGAAGAAAGGTTCAAATGAATAAATTTTCCGATGCGGTTACTTTCTTCATGAATTGCTTTTGCCAACGTGGTTTTCCCAGTACCCGTTTCTCCTTCGATCATAATATTAAGTGGACTACGGATCATATCAGTGGAGATGAGGTTTTCTTCTGTGCTTAATTTCAAATGAGTATGTGGGCGTAAAAAATGAATGCTATTAAATCCAATATCTACAACGTCTCCTCTTTCAATAAAAGCTTCAAAGCTATGCACTCCGTTTAACCTGAAAGGAAATTTCCCTAAACTTCGAAGTAAAAACCGCGATTTTTCGTCGAAGTCATGAGACGTCGTGTTTTTGATGAGCTGTAATTCATATTCGTGAAACTCTTTATCAAAAACAGGTAAATGAATTTCGCCTGTAGTACCATCAAAAGAAAAGCTCAAGGCTGTCCGGATGTGATACTTAAATCGCTTTAGTCGCAAAGTCCGTTTTCTTTCTTGAAAGATATCTAGTGTAAATTCATCATCTTCCCGCACTCCTCTTAAACCAATACTGCTCTCCAATGAGTGTGTAATTAAACGATCTAAATTTCTTTCTCCCATGATTCTCCCCTCTTAAAAATTAAGCTGCGCATAGATTTCTATTGCTCAACTTGTGCCAAAGAGTTTGAGTGCAAAATCAAGTAGAATAGATTAAGATGGGTCCTATAAATTAACTTGGGTCTACAATCATGAGCTATCTAATCAAACCACATACTGCTGAATTCAAAATGGGAATTTCAGATCCCGCACAATTTGAGGAATGGCTTTCCAATCATCCAGACATTATTGGAGTGAGTTTTGTTGGAAGATCAAATGTTGGTAAATCAAGTATTATAAATGCACTTTTTGGATCTAAAACGGCTCGCGTTTCTAAAACTCCAGGACGCACAAGAGAAATAAATATTTTCGAATTTGAACTTGGACTCAATGGAAAAAAATGTGATCTTCCAAAATTTTTTCTAATCGATCTTCCAGGTTATGGTCACGCGGAAGTTTCAAAAGAAATGTCAAAAAATTGGGATCAATTGATGGGATCGTTTTTCTCTCATCTTTCAGCAGGAATGCTTTTAGTCAATTTGCAAGATGCTCGTCACCCCAATCAAGAATCAGACAAAGGTTTTCACAAATTTTTAAAAACGTTTACTCGCAATGCGATTTTAGTTTTTAATAAAATGGATAAATTAAAAACTCAAAAAGAGCGCGCGGAATTAGAAAAATTAAAGCCAGCACTTTCAAAAGAATATAAATGGATTCGCCAAATGTATTTTGCTTCGGCAGAAACTAAAAAAGGTCTTCCACAAGTTGAAGAAGCAATCGTGGCACATTTATTAGAAGAATTAGAAATCAGAAAAACAGATCGAGTTGAACTAGATGATGATGAGGCTTAATCCTTTTTCTTTTCACTATCATCTGGCGGAGCTTGAAGCGCAATATCTTGAGGTCCTTTAGGACCAGCTGAGAATTTTATTTTATAAACTTGGCGTTCAATTTCTTCAAGATCTTTTCGACAAGCCTTTACTGTATGAAGCAGAGTTCGCACTTTGGCAGAATCCCACTCCACCTCACCAGACTCAATGCCCTTTTCCAATAGGCGGCCCAATTCTTCGTAGGTATCTTTCAAATGTGCGTTGGTTCGAGATGCAGTGAGCATCTTTTTTCCAATAACACTTGTTTTCATAACTTCTTGGTGAAAGCTAAAAAAGAATCGATTTAATTTCGCTTTCCAATTTGAATTATTTTTCATCGATCCTTAGTATACACAAATGCATCTAATCTTGTGAAGATTGAATATTTTGGTAACATTGTATGAGTAAAGTCAGTTAATGGAATTTAGCGACCAAGAGAAATAGTACGGTATGTTTAAAAAATTTGAAGAGATAGAAAAGAAATTACAAAATCGCTACAGTGAACAAAGAGATCCTTGGGGACTTGAGCCCAAAAGAGCACTCGCAGATATAAAAGTGCTCTGGCCATTTTATAAGTACTATTTCGACGTTCAATTGCACGGCAAGGAATATGTGAAGGACCATCCTTACATGGTTGTCTCCAATCATACTGGTCAAATTCCCATTGACGGGATGCTAATATGCACAGCATTTGCTACAGAGCTAGAATCCCCACGCATTCTGCGCCCGCTAGTTGAAAGATTTTTAACCTCACTTCCCTTTTTAGGTCGCTGGTCAAGCGAAGGCGGAGCCGTTTTAGGTGACAGACACAATTGCCTCAACCTACTTAAGCGTGGCGAGTCAGTTTTAATTTTTCCTGAAGGTGTAAAAGGAATCGCGAAAAACACTAAAGATTATTATAAACTACAAAAGTTTACCCGTGGCTTTTTGAGAATGGCGATTGCTAGCGACGCTGAAATTCTTCCGATTGCAGTGGTGGGAGCTGAAGAATTTTTTCCTTACGTATTACAGATGAAGAAGCTGGCTAAATTTTTAAAAATTCCAGCTCTTCCACTAACAGCCAATTTATTTCCTCTACCTTCTCCGATTGATATTTATATTGGTGAACCATACTCTTTGCCAAAAGATTTAAGTCCGGAAGCTTTGGATGATGAATTGGAATTGCATCTGATTATCATTGAGAAAAAAATTCAAGAGCTCACAGAATTTGGTTTAAAAAATCGCCGGACTATAATGCAGAGATTGAAATCATGAATGAACGTACAAAATTAAAATCTGTTTTGATCATTGGTATCCAGGGTGCATTAGCTAAAATCACTGCTGAAATTTTGATAAAAAAACATCCTGAAATAAAAATTCACGGAGTTGATTCACGAGAAATTGATCAAGTTCCCAATCGCACTCAACTCACGACTCAACAATTAAAGTACACGCGAACTAATTTTGAAAAAATGTTTCGTGAACATCACTTCGATACAATTTTGCACTTAGGTCGTTTAGGCCACTCACCTGCATTGGGAAATATTCATAAACGCATCGATATTAATTTAGTAGGAACCAATACAATTTTAGAGCTCGCTCATAAATTTAATTGCAAAAAAGTTGTAATCCTCTCTACACATCACGTTTATGGCGCTCACTCTGATAATTCGATGTTTCTAAAAGAAGATGCTCCCTTGCGCGGAAGTTTTAAATACGCCGAACTTCGTGACGTGGTTGAAATGGATCAAATGTGTACGAACTGGATGTGGAAAAACCAAAATCAAATCGATACTGTGGTTCTTCGCCCTTGCAATATCATCGGCCCACAAATAAAAAATTCGATCACCCAGTATTTAAAAACTCCATATGCTCCACTCCCGATTGACTACAATCCAATGTTTCAATTTGTGCACGAATTTGACATGGCCTCTATCATTGTCGGATCTGCTGAAGCTCTAAAAACCGGCATCTATAACGTGGCCGGTGACGATGTAATCAGTTTGCATGAAGCGGCCGGCATCATTGGAGTCAGAAAACTCAAAGTTCCCATAATTGTTGTAGAACAACTGGCAAAGATTATGACGCCCATTTGGAAATTCCCCCATTACCTCATCGATTACTTAAAATTTCCGTCAACACTCGACAATAGCGAACTAAAGAAAAATCTTGGAGGCGATATCTTCAGATTTAGCGCAAAAGAGGCCCTAGAACTCCTTAAATTGCATTGACAAAAAAGGAGCCTCTCTCTTAGTATAAATATCTCACAATGCCTTGGTGGTGGAATGGTAGACGCAGCGGATTCAAAATCCGCCGTTCGAAAGGATGTGCGAGTTCGAGTCTCGCCCGAGGCACCATCTATACGTATAGTGTAACCTAAGCTAAAATCAATTATAATATTTTGAATCAGGACATATAGATGACAAAGTTTAACGGGCAATGGAATGGGCCTGACGTTTTTACTAGCTGTAATCAAGTTCCATGAAAATTGATATCTCAGTTCGATATTCGTCAACTACGGTGCACCATCTATGCGTATAGTGTAAACTCCGCTATTACTTCAAATCATGCTTGATCTAAAAATATTTAAAGAAATCTCTATTGTGAGTTAACGAAAGATCAATTCTCAACGATTAGTTGAGGCAGGTATTCAATTTAATAATTAAAACTATGCGAACATAATTAAAATTCAACAAACAATCCCTCAACTTGCCCAAGATTGTTTATTCTTACTTTTCTTCCAAGACCACAATCAAGATAATTTTTTTTCAACACAAAGGGCCGAGATGAATCTATCTCTACTTTCTTAATACAGTTATTTCCCCAATACTTGGAAATTTGATCGATTGAAAAATTCTCTTCATTAGAAAAATTTGGAAAAAAACTTATCGCTTTTAACTGTTCATCTTTAATACCAATAGACCAACTTTGATGATTAGTATTTTTGTCTTTGTAAATTAAGTATATATGCTTTGATTTGACATCGTTATAAACTTCAGTTGGATTTCCTAGAATTTGAACAATTTTCTCTCTACTCCATTTTTCATTTTGCATACTTAGCAAATATTTCCATTCTCGATCAACATTATCAGTTAAATTTTCATTTTTGGTCACAAGAGAACAAGAAAGAGTTGTGAGCAAGAAACCGATTAAATAGAACTTTTTTTTCATCTTATAATTCCTAAAAGCGAACGGAGATAATTCATAATTTCTTTATCAATGACTTTGGAATGATTTTTATCACTAATTAAATGTTCTACATTGTTTGCAAAATCTTCTTCGGGACTTAATTTACCATCAGGTTCAGAAAATTGCGTTCGAGGTGTGTGGAAAACATCTTTTTCAATTTCATTCCACTTTGAAATAGATCGGTAATCTTCTTTTTCATTTTTATCCAGATGTGAATAAAGAACATGGGCCATCTCATGAGCAAGAGCTCTCTTCAGTCCAAATTTAAATACACTGTCGTATAACACAATTATTGAATCATCTGGACCTGACGAAGAATGGTTGTCTGGGAAAGCTGACTTCACTGCCCTAAAAATTCTTATTTCACCAAGATCTTTTAATGTTTTTGGAAGTGAATTAATTGCGCTCTCAATTTCTTTTTTTTCGTTTTCAGATGAGGACTTAAAAATTTCTAATTGAAAAGGCCATCCCCTTGGCATTGTATCTTTAAAAACTAATTTGAGTGGATTAAAAAAATGATTAGTTCGGCAATGAGCTGAGACAGTTGTTTCTTTTACGAATGTGCCATCAGTTCTGTAGTAAGCATTGCGCTTATAAGTATTTACAAAATACTGCCCGCTTGGACACTTTGAAGTTTCAGCACTCGAAATCTGAGCAAACAATATAAAAAATAAAAAAATGAACTTCATAATATGATCATATAATTTTATACAGTTACGTCAACTGCTAATTCAAATTTGAAATAATCTATCATTTTCTTATCAAATTTATTTTTTTAATCTTCATCTCTCCTTATAAGTAAAATTTAAGGAGATTCAAATGACAAAAATAGAAAATGAAATTTTCAAAATTAAAAATATGATTTACTTAATAAGAGATCATAAGGTAATGCTTGATAGCGACCTAGCTCTGCTTTATGGAGTCGAAACGAAAGTTCTTAATCAGCAGGTCAAAAGGAATTTAAAAAGATTTCCTCCCGATTTTATGTTTCAACTCACAAGTGAAGAATTCAATATTTTAAAATCTCAAATTGCGTCTTCAAAATTTGGCAGCGGAGGAAAACAAAAACTCCCATTAGTCTTTACTGAAAATGGAGTAGCGATGTTATCTGGTATTCTTAACTCTGATCGAGCCATCAATGTAAATATCAGTATTATGAGAATTTTTACAAAGCTCCGAAGCTTTCATGCACTAGAAACTAACTTGTCTGGAGAAGTAAAAGAGTTAAAAGAAAATTCAAACAAACTATTCAAAGCCATTTTTGAAAGACTAGATTCTATAGAAGATGATCTAATTCCCAAACTTCCTAACCAACGAAAAAAAATTGGTATTAACGCTAATGAATAAGTTTGAAGTCACAACTCATGTCCCTAAGTGTCTAAAACAATGAGCTTTTTGAAGTCACAAATTGTGACTTCAAAATCTCAGTTCGATATTCGTCAACTCCGGTGCACCAAATATTTTAACTAACTAATTTCTTAAGTTTTCTAAAAAATACCACCGAAGGTATGCGAACCAGAACTAATTCTTAAGAAGTAGATATTGAATTTCTTTTTTATTAAAATAGTAAACTTTTATCTTATTAGTACATTCAAACCAAAATTTATTTTCAATAAAATCTGGATGGACAACTTGTCCTTTAGAATCAGTACAGTTAAAATTTTTCCAGTGACTTTTTATCCCATCATAAGAAAATTCATTTAAGTCTTTCTCTTGTGGGATGAAGGAAAAGCTATTTACCTGATGATTTCCCTTATACATGATTGCAAAAGTTTGAAGTTGTGAATCTTGATTCACTTAAATATTGGCACCATCACTTAATTGCTTTTTTGGTTTCCCCAAATTAAGTTCAATTTGTTCTCTTGTTAATTGATTAGAAATAATGCCATTAATAATATCCCAAGAAGTGAGAGCTTTCATTGGTTTTTGCAAAGGCTTGGTGCCAGTAGTGCAAGAAAATATAAATAGAATTAATAAGAAAAGGCTATTTTTATTTGTCATTTTTTATCCCCAAAATATTTTTCAAACAATTTTCTATTGCTGGAGAGATCTTTTGTTTGTAATTTTAATTTGTTATTAAATGCTCTACATTGTTCGCAAAATCTTCTTCTGGACTTAAACGTCCATCTTCTTCAGATATAACTGCTCTTTGATTAATTACTTCACCTTTTGTATTTAACGCCCAATCGGCATCGGAGAAATATTTTTCTTTATTACTTCGATCCAAATTTTTCCATAAAATATGTGACAGTTCATGCACGAGTACTTTTTTAAGGCCGTAAGACTCAGCCTTATCATAGACTGTAATAATATTTTCTTCAGCAGCGGTAGTTGCTCCATTCTCTGGCCATTTTGACTGACTAGCTCTAAAGATTTTTAACTCTCCAATTTGCGTCAGAACGTTAGGGAGCGATTTTAAAATTAACTTTAATTCCTTTTTGTCTTTTGCAGTCCAGCGTTTAAATTTTTCTGTTTTGTTGGGCCAATTTAATGGCATTTCATTTTTAGGTGTCACCTTTGAAAGTATAGGGTCTCCAGGATTCTTTAACATTAGCAGCACTTACATATTTACCATCTTGTCGTGTGTAATCACTTCTGTAGTGAGAAATGACACTGAATGCTCCATCAGGACATTCCTCAGCTAAAACTTTCCCACAAAGCACAAAAAATATTAAAAATATGATCAATCTCATCGTTTTTCTATTCTTAATTTACAAGTTTCCAAATTCTTTTTAAATCTTCGACCAAAAGCTCACTTAAAAAAGTAGTCATTGGTTTACTTGATCTCTTCGCTAATTCTTTAGCTATTTTTAAAATATCAGGAGTTAGTCTCATATTAACTTGCTCTGATTTTATCATCGGAACTTTCCTTTTCTTGGAAGCTTTTTCCATAATTTCTTCAAAGTCATTTTTTGTTAAGTCATTTACAGATATTACTTTTTTATTTTTCTTCATTTTTATTTCCTATTTTTTTGCCTTTTTAATTCTAAATGCATTAATAACACCAATTATCTCCAGATGATTTCCTTCAAAAAGCCATATTAAGCGATAGTATTTATTTTTTTTTCTTCATTTTGTAATTGAATGTCTGATACATAGTATTCAGTGCCTTTTGAGGTCGAGTCTGCTGAGAAGGTTTTTTCATCAAGAGCTAAAATGAGTTGTAAAATGATCACATCGTTAATAGATTCAGCATGATTTTCTTTGTAATGTTGGCCTATAATCACTCCAGTGATTATATGATCATTTACAGTAATTGGCGCTTTTAAGATAATTAATGCAGATTTTTTCATGCTATACATATCATAGCATAAGTACTTATAAATGTATATGTTTGCAGATAAATTGCTATACGCTAAAGTGTTAAACAATTACTGAATAAATTCAACTTGTTGGTAATAGTCTGCAGAAACATTTGGAGTTCTTGAAATCTCTTTGAATTTCAAAAATTCTAAAGCAGAGTAATACCTTTTTTCTTAATCTTCTGAAAATAATTCTGGATGGCGTTTTCAGTCCTTCCGTAATGTTCAGATAATTGTTTCCGAGACCATCCATCTATAAAGCGTAACTTTGCCAACTCACGCAAATCGACTCTTGGTTCTTGCCACTCAATCAGGTGTGATAAATCAACCGACAATAGTGGTTCGTCGATCTTTGCATGGCAGGCACCAATTGGAAGACTAGACGAACCATTTAATTTACTTAAAAAACCAATAACAATGAAGAAATTTCCTTTAGATTGTTGAGATAAACTTTTCTTCCCTCACCGCAATCCAAAAAATAAATATTATCAATAAAATCTTTATTGTTAATCTGTTCCTTCTTTTCAAGACAAGAATTTCCCCAGTAATTTATTGTATTTTCTTTTTTAAATAAATCTCGATTTGAAATATTTGGAAAAAATGTAACAGCGAAAATTTTACCATCAGAAGAAACACCTATGGACCATTTTTGAATATCCAAATTCTTATCTAGATAAATCCAATACTCTTTATTCTTTTTTCCTTCACGTAAAATAGAATTAGGAGGACCAAAAACGGCAGTTATTTTTTCACTATTCCAATTTTCATGCTTAATCTTGTTCAGCAACTCCCATTCATTTTCTTGCTTATTTATTTTATCTGAAACGTGTGGGTGTGTTGTGCAGCCTAAAATGACAAGTAAGAAAATAATGTTTTTAAAAAGTGATATCATTTTTTTATACCTAAAATATTTTTTATGCATTTTTCAATACTGCTACTGATTGCACTGTTATGTTTTTTATCAATCAAAATATGCTCAACATTATTCGCAAAATCTTCTTCGGGACCTAGTATTCCATCAGTTTCAGAAAATTTTTTTCGAGTTGTTTTAAAATTACTAGACTCTTGTCCCAACCAATCTGCTGCTTTGTAATAGCTTTTTCGCTCATCATCCGACAGTTTCTTTAAATAACAAATGGGCCATTTCATGAGCTAGGATTCTTTTATAACCAAATGTCTGTGCGTTATCATAAAAAACAATGATTGATTCATCGGGCGCTGCCGTTGATGGATTATCTGGAAAAGCTGATCTAATAGCTCTGAGTAGAGTTATTTCTCCCTGATCTCTTAACATTTTTGGAAGTTTTGCAATTTCTTTTTCTAATGATTTTTTCTCTCTTGGACTCCACGCTTTAAAAAGTTCTAGTTGATTAGGCCAACCTTCTGGCATGCTCGAAAGATATTTCAAAATAAGAGGTTTAGAGAAAGTAGATACTTTGCAATACGCTTCAACGTTAGATGAATTTACAAAAGTACCGTTCGTGCGATAATAAGAAGTTCGAGGATGCGCATTTACAAGAAATTGCCCCTCCGGGCATTCAAGGGCAAAGACCGAATGAGATAAAAGACTGATAATAGTAATAAAAAAGTATCTATTCATCAAAAAATTTTAATTTACCTCTAGATGCAAGTCAACGAAACTGAGGCTTTCAACCAAGTACAATACTCTATAGCTTTGACAAAATGTTCGGAATAGCGTACATTGACGTATGGTTGTTTTTTAAAAATTTAAAGAATATTCAGATTGGTATGAAGAACAAACGGCCAAAATAAGGGCACAAATTGATGGCCGACTTGAGAAAATTCGCGACTTCGGCCATTACGGACATGTGAAGAAACTAAGTTCCGTTTTATATGAAATTAAATTTAACAATGGAAATCGAATTTATTACACAGAGAGGATGATCAACGGAGAAGTATTGATTTTAATCCAAGGAGGAAATAAAAATGGACAAGACAAAGATATCAAAAAAGCCCAAAAAGCAGCCGAAAAAATCCATGATGATTAATGGAATAGAACTTTTCAATCACGATCCATCCCTAATCTTTAAGAATCATAAAGAAATTAAGCTAGCACTCTTTGAGGCGTTGTTTGATGGAGACAAGGAAGCTTTTGTTGATATTTTATCAGGCTATGTGCGCGCACATAATATTTTAGAGGTTTGCCAGCGAACGGGTTTAAGCCGTACCGTAGTTTATGAGGCCATCAGTGATAATGGCAACCCATCGCTGGATACATTGTGTAAGATAATGACTTCGTTTAAAAAAGTGGCGTAAACACATTCACAATTAAAGCTCAAAAACCTTTCTTTTTAATATTTTGAAAATAATTTTGAATGGCCATCTCTGTCCACCCATAATGTTCTGCTAATCGTTGCCTCGACCATCCATCAATAAAGCGTAGTTTTGCCATCTCCGCTAGATTCACTCTCAACTCGCGCCACTGGATCGTGTAAAGTGTCCCTGTCGTCAGTGGTTCTTCTACCTTATTGCGACGGGCACCATCTATACGACTAGTGCAAACTAAATTGATTAATCTTCTTCTAACCTAAACATTTTTATCAATTTTTTTTAATGTCGTTTTAAAGCAGCATCTAGATAACTCTTAGCCACAAAAGGATTGGACAAAAAATTATTCATTTTTAAAATTTGTTCAGAGGAATAAAAGCTAGATTTATAGAACTTAGCATATGACTCAATTAACCAGTAAGTGGCATCTGACGTACTAATTCTTAACTCCGCTGCAGGGTAAGACATAATTACATCATATACAGAATTGGCTATATTTTTTGTCTTAAAGTTAGCTACAAGATAAGAGGCATATCTCTTAATTCTTTCATCTTTTGATTTTAGTGCCTCAATTACTAAAGGTTCTAAAGACGATAACTGTTTTTTAGACATTACGACTGAGCCATTAGAATATGTAATTTTATCTTGCTTAAAGTTTGAACCTAATGCTTCATAAAATCTTTTATCTTTTCCAAATCCTAGGTCGTTTGCCATGATTGTAAAAGGACGATCTGGTTCATCGGTATTTGAAGAGAACAGTTCAACATTTCCAGAAAGTGGTGAAAAGTCATAATAAAAAAACATTGAAGATTTTAATTGTAATTTTTCGGAATCAAATTCACGAATCCCTCTATTCGTAGAAACGAAAATATTTCCTGAATTAGAATTTTTAACAAAATCATTTACGAGAAGAGATTCAACTCCCTGTCCACCATATGAAAGTAGTAACTTGTGAGAGTTTTTATCATAGACTTGAAAACCATCTCCTCTCCAATCATATTCGCCACCAGAGCCAAATGCGATCCAGATCTGATTATCAAATTCTTTTACAGTAACAATTAAGCAGCCATACTCAGGACAGAGGTTAATTATCTGAAGTTTAAACTTATCGTTCTTTATTTTTATAAAAATTTCTTTGCAAAATGATCCTCCCTCTTGACTCTGATCTAAGTTTTGACATTTTAAATACTCAACATTGATATGCATTTTATCATTTATCAGAAACTCATTAACTACCCCGTTTGCAGGTAGACCTCTTCTAGATTCAAGTCTAGGGTTAATGATTGATCCTGCTTTTAGCGAGAAAGATGTTGAAATGCTATCAAGTGTTTTATCAAGTGACCGTGCTGTTGAAATTAATATCTCAATCATGAGAATTTTTACAAAACTTAGAAGTTTTCATGCACTTGAAAGTAATTTAGCCACAGAACTCCAAAATTTTAAGGATAATGTAAATGGTCTATTTAAAGTTGTTTTTACTAGATTGGATGGCATTGAAGATGATCTAACACCAAAACTTTCAGAGCAGCGAAAAAAAATTGGAATCAAGGTTGAATCTTAAAGATTAAGGTTCCAAATTGGAACCTTAATAGCTCAGTTCGAAGATCGTCAACTCCGGTGCACTATCTTATATTATTTGTATCTAGATTCCTAAAAAATATTCAAACGTCGATAAATCGATGATCCTCACTTGCTGGTAAATTAATCTTATTCGTTTTATCTTGCTTCAAGCTAATTGGTAAAGTCGGTTTTGTTTTTGTTATAACACTTTTAACTATTTTTTCATTGTTAATATATGCTGCTTTCTTTGTATTATCTTTGTTGCCGCCCTCTATAGTTTTAGTCAAATCGAAGATTAGTTCTTTTAGTAAATGCGCTTCTTGAGATAATGCTCCTGCCGCATTAGAAGATTCAGTTGCATTGGCAGTATTTTGTTGAGTTACCTGATCGAGTTGAGCAATGGCTTTGGTAATTTCTTGCATTCCCTGAGATTGCTCCTGGCTTGCACTTGAAATTTCAGTAATTGAATTAGATACACTTGCCACCGATTTAACGATTTCACTCAAGACCTCACCAGATTCATTGGCAACTCTAATACCTGCTTCAACGTTTAGTTTTCCATCTGCGATTAATTTCCCAACTTTATCTTGAGAATTTTTAGCTATTTCTTCTACTCTTTGAACGCTACTTTCTAGCATTGTTGTTATTTCGACAGCAGCGTTACCACTCATTGATGCCAAATTCCCAATCTCTTCAGCTACAACTGCAAATCCTTTTCCATGTTCTCCAGCTCTGGCTGCTTCTACAGATGCATTGAAAGAAAGCAGCTTGGTTTGAAATACAATGTCATTGATAACTTTAGTCTTAATACCAATTTCACCAATGACCTTAATAATATTCTCCATCTCTTGGTTGTTATGATTAACCTGGCCCATAATGCTATCGTTACTTGCATTAATAGCACCAATGGATTTAATCATATTGTTTACGATAACTTTTCCTTTTTCTGCAATATCTAAACTTTTTTGAGAGTTAACAGTTGATTGCTTGGCATTTGCAGAGTTTGAACTAATCATTGAACTTATTTCTTCAACAGATGAAGATGTTTCTTGTAATGAGGACGCTTGTTCAATACTAGCTTGAGATAGTTCTTCAGAAGCAGAGGCGATTTGGGTAGCGGTACTGCTGACTTGGGAACTTGATCTTTCAAGTTCTGTTGATATATGTGTAATAGAATTTACAGCTGACGAAATAGTTTTCCAAAGGAGAATGAAACCTATAAATATAGATGCCCCCAGGCCCAAACTTACCCAAAGATATGTCGTCTTGGCGGCAGCTTCACTTTTTGCCATTCGTTCAATATTTAATTTGTCTTCCATTTGAGTGGCATCATAAATAATCTTTCGAAAGCCATCCATCGAAACTTTCCCTAGACCTTTTTTTAAAATAGTTTGAAACTCATCAATAGATATTTTTTTAGCATCTAAATCCATTCTTGCTTTCATCTCAGTGGATTCAGCAATTTCGAGCCATTGATTTTTTATATTACCAGCTTCTGTCAATCGCTTCGTTTGAGTAGGATTATCACTAACAGTTACTTTTAGTTTTTCAAGTGCGGGATCAAACTTCTCCTTTGCTCCAATAAATGGCTCTAGAAACTTTTTATCTCCACTCATTAAATAACCACGTTCTCCAGTTTCCATATCGATCAACATGCTCTGAAGCTCTTTAAAAGATGCAATTGCATCGTCTGTATGTTTCACCCAACCAAATGTAGACACCATATTTGAAACATTGAAATATATGACAAGAGCAACTGTCACCGAAAGTAGCGCGGACAGCAGAGCAGATAAGATAATTTTTGCTTTTAAAGATAATGTATTCATTTGAGATATTCCTACTATTTTAATTAAGGCCGCTTAATTGATTTACTAAGCTATCGGACGATAAGATAAAATATGAACGAAAAGTTCACTTTTATAATGAATCTTGAGGAAGAATTATAGTTAGTAATCAATAATTCTTTCACTTGATTCTTAATTAGCGTTGCCAAAAGTTTAAGCAAAAAACAAGCTTAATAGCAACTTCTCTCCTGTATATATGCCGGGAAGCAATGTTCCCCAAAAGGTATGTTGGAACCTAATTAATAGTTACACTTTGTTTTTGGTTGAAATAAGATTCTAGAATATTATTTTTCTTTTTTATTATCCGTTTTAATGCCGATTCTCTCAAGGTCTTCTATGACCGATCTACCACTATCTCCATATCCATAGCCAATTGATCGCGGAGGAGGTTGAAACTCATCAGGAGTACCTGCAGGGACTTTAGAGAAGTCATTGTGATATTCACCATCATCTTGGTCTTTTTCGTGCACTTTACTTTCTTCTATCTCTTGTTTTTCACGCCCCCTGTTTGAAACATTATTGTACCAAGCAAGAACTGCTAATAAAGGCATAATTATTGTAACTGCAATACCGAAGTACTGAGCGAATCCACCAAATAAAACCACTCCAGCAATCACCAGTAATGCAAGCATTGAGCTAGTAAATTTATTCAACATCGAAGCTCCAAGAAAAAATTGTTTTGAAAGTAGCACTTCTAAATGTTATTTTGAATTATTGCCGATGTATTGACAATCTAGCAGCGCAATGAAGACTGGAATCAACTAAAAGATGCATTACTACAAAACAACAATTCAATACGAAGGCACAAACTACGCTGGTTTCCAGTGGCAAAACGGACTTAAAACTATTCAAAGCGAATTTAATAGCGCTGTTTCCAAACTGCTTGATGGAAAATTCACAACAATGGCCGCCTCTAGAACAGACACTGGAGTTCATGCTATAGAACAAGTTGTGAAAATTAGCGCAGAGAATCCAATTGATCTTTTATCCTTTGTAAAAACATTTAATCATTTTCTTCCACGAAATATTAGCTGCCTTGATATTAATGAATGCGCGGGTCTCTTCAGACCAGCATCTGCAGAATCAAAAGAGTATCGGTATTTTTTTACTAATAAGACTCGGGTTTCAAAAGCAGAACAACAGTTTATTGGAAATATTTCTAATCCACTTAATATTGAAGAGATGATGACTTGTGTTCGGGCACTTGTGGGAACTCATGATTTTTGTAATTTTTATTCAATAGGAAGTAATGTAAAAAGCTCAATTCGTTGTATATCGGTCTGTGAGTTATCAGAGATTAATCCTCATGTTATATTTTCTAATTTCGAGTTGTTTAAAATCCCAAGCGAGCTTGACAGCTGTTATCAATTACAAATTCAAGCCAATGGATTTTTAAAACAAATGATAAGGCATATTGTAAGCGCTTTGTGGATGGTTGGAACTGGAAAACTCTCTGGCGATGACTTTCTAGCTTTATTAAATGGCCCAAAAATTGACAAGCAGTTGTGGAAAGTCGCAAGTCCTAATGGACTTTTCCTTTATCAAATATTTTACTCTTAGTTTAGTAATGAGGTGGAACATCGTCCTCTAAAGTTCTCTGGCCAGAGGCCCCTTCTGATTGAGAAAGCTTAAGATCTCTAATATCAAGTTGTAGCTTTTCAATTGCTAACTGTTGATTGGCCACAATTTTATTTAATTGATCTAATAAATAATCTTGATGCGAAAATTTTATTTCAAGCTCAGCAATACTTTTTCCCAGCATTAATACTCCCAATTTATTATCTATAAAGTTGCGCTAATTTTGAAAATCATTTTTTCACCAAGTCGTCAGAGCACGTTGTTTTTAAAAGCAGAAAATGAGTCGTGGCTCCAGCACCAACTTCATCGAATTGATTAAAGACAGTGAGCTCCAATAGGTCTTGTCCGACTTTTTTAAAATCAATTTTTATGTGTAAGTTAAAAACTTTATCGGGATTTGTCGTAAACCGAATTTTGTCATCAAATGAATAGTGATCACCAAATTCATCTGAAATCGTTAATCCACGATCAGGAGGTAAATAACTTAACTGCATATGGTGTCCATCACTAAATTTTCCTAGATAGATAAAAAATTTAATGGCCGGAATTTGTGTTCTAGTTTCTGCATCTAAAAAAGGGGAAGTGTCTGGAGCAATTTCTGTTTCAAGTGGATTGTCTGATTCGACAACTCTTTGATTTACGCTCTTTGTTTGATAGCAACCAAAGTATTGATCAAAGTGTCCTTCGGCATTAGCAACAAAAGGCAGTAGTACAAAAATGGTTATAATAATGGCTTTCATTGCTATGCTCCCAGAATGTCTTTTGGAAGAATTTATAGCAAGAAACAGGGCCTATCAAAACAAAATTATTTTCAATAACCCCTTCTAAATATTAACTGCGATTAAGAAATGAGTCGCAAATTAGGGTCGTTTTGATAATTTTTTCGCCTCTAGTTCCAACCAGTCGCGAACAGTCGCAAGCTCTTCAACACTAAGTGCTTCTAGCTTATTGGGAGGCATTTTTCCGCTAGCAATTATCGTATACATTTTTGATTGATCAGGCTGATCAAGATTTATATATTTTCCTTTAAGCAATTCGTCAGTATTTTGTAAATTTTCAAAACTTCCTTTGTGGTTTCCATTAGCATGACAACGATAACATTTTTGCTCTAAAACTTTATGAGCAACAGTCGGTACACTAGTGTCCTCACTGTTATATTTCAATTCATATTCGGTTAGCTTTTCTATCACTGGATCTATCCAATCAAGGATTCTCTTTTCATCATCGCCGTTAATTTTTTTATGGGGGTATACTAACGTATAAGCACGAATCGGCATTGTCCTTTCTGTCACAGCATTTCGAATAGATTTTAAAAGAGAAATTTGTGGAGGGTTGCCTGTTGCTTTAAAAGGAAATCCTTCTGAAAAATCCAAGGCCTTCAATCCATCTTCTTGGTGCTTATGAACGGGATTGATTCCGGGTAAAATTCGCCCATAGATTGGTAGTTTTGTATTAGCATCATGACAACTAAAACATTTATTTCGAATAATTTCACTTATGCCTTGAAAAGATTCTTTGGCATCAGCATTGATTTCACTCCAGACTCTTTTTTTATCCTCTAGAAATTTTTTTCGCTCTTGAGCAATGGTTTCCAGTTTAATAACTTCATTTAGCTTTTCTTGATTAGAATCGCTGAATTTTAAAGTGCTCGCATCTTTTGATGCAATCGGATTCCCGCAGGAAACAAGGATAAATAGAGGAATAAATACGTATTTCATTACGTGAGTCTAACAGAGCTATAAAAAAGAATTCGAGAAATTAATAAGGTCTGTAAAATTTACTTATGTTCTTTTTCAAAACGATTTTTTATGAGCTTTGTATATGACTTATTCAACTGATATTCGCTCACTTCTTTGCTCTTATCCACTGCGAGGTCGCATTCCATACTTAATTCTTCAGTGCTGTTTTGAGTTTGAAAATTGAAAATTGTATAATACCAATTCTGAACATTATTCCACTTAGGCGTAGATGTATAAATTGGTTTTTGTAGATTTAAACCATGCTCTTTACTTAAAAGACGAGCACATTCTATAATGAGATAATTGCGGTATTCAGGAATATTTTGCAAGCTCGTAAAGTAGTCATTGCGGTCAATTTCTTTCGGTATGAAATTATCCACTCCACTTGCTTTAAAGGAAGCTTTGGAATCTGCTGTTAAATCTTTTGTTGAAAGATCTACAAAGCTCCCTGCGGGATGAACTTCAATACCACTACAACTTGTTAGAAAAATAAGTACAACAATTAGATTTTTCATGCTTTCGAGATTATCAAAAACGTGACGACTATAAAAGAACTTTTCCAATTCGCGACGGCGTCACTGTCATTCCTTCATCTGAAAAAGGAGTCGTAAGCGACATCCAAACAAACAAGGCCCTTCCTTTGATATTTTCTTTAGGTACAAATCCCCAATAACGTGAATCAGCAGAGAAATCACGATTGTCACCCATAACAAAAAATTTACCTTCAGGGACTTTAAATTTTGCAACAGTATCCACTCTGGTTTCTTTGTTAGTCATTTGGATGTCATAATCTCCTCTAGGGCCTTTAACTTTGAAAAAATCGACTTTGATTCCATCAAAACTAGTGGCAAATTCTAAAGTCTTAGAAGAATTGTCATTCATTGCAGTAACTATTTTCCCATTCACGTAAACCGACTTATTAACTAATTCAATTTCGTCCCCAGGAGTACCAATGACTCTTTTGATATAACTAATACTTGGATCCATCGGATATTTAAAAACAATAATATCTTCCTTTTTAGGTTCATCAAATTGAATCAAATATATTGGAGCAGAAAACATATCAGAAAAGGGTAATTTAATTCCATAAGAAAATTTATTCACAACAATAAAATCTCCAATTTTAATAGTTGGAATCATCGAACCAGTTGGGATGCGAAATGGCTCAAAACAAGCAGAGCGAAAAGCAAAAACCAAAAATACGGTTAACGCCAGTGATCTTACTTCTTTAAAATTAATTTTTTTCATCGAAATTCCTCATTAAAATTAGATCTGATTATACTAATAAAATTTTCCAAGTTTGACTAAGCTTTAGTCAGTACTCTACTGTTTGTTGATATCGAACATCTTAAGGAAGCATCAAAATGATAACCGTTCATCACTTAAATAACTCTCGCTCTCAAAGAATTTTATGGCTGCTTGAAGAGTTAAATATTCCTTACGAAATAAAATTCTACCACCGCGATCCACAAACGATGCTTGCTCCTCCCGAGTTAAAAAAAATCCATCCTCTTGGGAAATCACCAGTCATCAGCGACTCTCAAGGCTTTGTAATAGCAGAATCTGGAGCGATTATTGAATATATCTTAGACAATTTTGAAGTGGGTGCTCTTAATCCGCCCAAGAGGACAAAAGCAGCCTATGCTTTCAGCTACTGGCTTCATTATGCGGAAGGTTCAGCAATGCCCCCATTGCTCTTATACTTAGTCTTTAATCGTCTTCCAAAGGGGCCTATTCCTTTTTTCCTTAAACCCATTGTTAAGTTGATTTCTGATAAAGTTTTAAAAGCTTACGTAAACCCACAAATCAAATTGCATATTGATTATATTGAAGGCCATTTAGAAAAAAACTTATGGTTTGCTGGTGAGAATTTTACTGCAGCCGATATTCAAATGAGTTTTCCACTTGAAGCAGCTTCAACGGGGATAGATTTTAAAAACCAATATCCTAAAATTGAGAATTTTCTTAATCGAATACATGCTCGAACTTCTTATCAAGCTGCATTGAAAAAAGGTGGTTCATACGATTTATTGAGCTAGTGCAGTGAGGCAATTTCTCTAACTGTTTCTAGGAGATGGTTTAGCTCAAGAGGTTTCCTGATAAAATTCTCCAATCCGTATTCAGCTAATTTATTATTGCTTTGCTCTTGTGCTGACATGACGAGCACTGGAATTGAATTCCATAGGGGATGCTTTAGTTGTTCTTCGCGAAATTCGTATCCATTCATAACAGGCATCATCACGTCCATCAATATGACGTCAGGCAAATTATTTTCTAGAGATTTGATTCCATCTAGACCATTTGTAGATGAGTCAACGTAATAACCTTCACTTTCAAAGATTTCTACTAGTAACTCCCGAATAGATGCATCGTCTTCGACGATTAATATCTTTTTCATAGGATGAGTATTCAACACGTATTCAAAATATAAAAGAAATTCCCTCTTACAAAAACTATCAATTTCATAATTAAAAAATTCGTCATTGTAACTTATAATTTTTACCTATGAGAGATCTTTATTCGGTTGCACTTTGATACCAATACATATGCATTGTTGAAAAAATGTTACAATTTGTACTAATTCAAAGTAAGAATTTTTTTTTCGCATTAATTTTTTACAGGACATTTGATCCTCTTGGTTTGAGGTGGTACCGCTTAAATAACAAATAATTTTATGGTGGAGACCGTATGAAGAAAAATATCTACTCTCTTGTCGTTGTTACCTTTATTTTGATGGTATCCTGTGGAAAAACAAATACCATAAATACCAATGCAACTGTGAATGGCGTAAATGGCATTAATACCAACACGACACTAACAGCATTAAGTAGCTTCGAGGGAAACTACGATCTCATAAGAATGGGATCTAATGATTGTGGGGCAAGCATTCAATTAATAAGGGACTGCAACGGTCTTATGCTTTTGAGTAATAATCATATGGGCGCAGAAGAATTTTGCAATATCAACAGAGGACAAAATCGCAATTCCGCAATCGTGACACTTGAAGGAAATGTTATTAAGTCTGTTGTTTCGATGGGCGAGAGACCAGGGCAATTTCAAGTAAGTTATACGAATACACTTACACTTAATAGCGATGGTACTCTCGTCAAGATTTCTAATTTAAAAAGCAGAGAGAGTCGCTGTCTATACCAAAAAAGATAATAACTATTCTTCTAGTGTACAAACGATGCGCTTATGAACATCTTTACCTAAGTAAGCGCCATCGATATTGCTTTTTAAAATTTTTCCCTCGCGAAAAATACTAGAAGTGAAGCTTCCAACTTTAGCACCTAAAAAATAAACATCTGCATCTGAATTAACTGCAAGGCCCTCGCAACGAGCTTTACCTTCGATGCGAACCCGTACGTTAATTCTTGGTAGTACTTCTTTTCTTGAAATGACTTGGTCATTTGTTTTAAATTGTTCTGTACGGCTTTCACCAGTTTCATCATCGTTATATTCAATATCGTAAACTTCATAATTAGATTCTTGGTGTTGATCAACTATGTATTCACCTTTGATTGTTCTGACTTCTGAATAACATTTATTGTAGCGGCCTTGGAGTGCTGGACATTCAGCGTATGAAAGAGCAGAAAACGTGAGGGTAGAGATTATGAATAATAATTTCATTAGATACATCCTTGTTCTAAATTTTTTAAATGTCCTATTAGAATAAAAAGAAATGGAAGCTGCTGTCATTGTGCAAACGATCACACTTACTCTTTCAGATCAGTTCCCCCATTAATAATATCTGAAACAAGGCCTTCATTTTTGCCCATTTCTGCTCTAATCGCACCAGTGATACCCATTATTGTAAGAACAATATAGAAAAGACTGTATGATTTTTTTATTACTTTGAAGTAGGTCGATTTGTTTTTTTCTAAACATAATTCTCTCTTTAAAATCTGATCTTAAAATTATCGCTTTCAAAGAGAGAATCTTTAAATTAAAAATTAAACAATATCATTTTGCGGTTTAATCTCATTTTTGTCCTGTAAATTAGACAAGATCGAGGCCATTATCAGTCCTTGCATTCCTCCACCTTCACTACCACCACCAGCATAAATATCTGGAGTGATCTTAATATTTTTCTCAGCAAGCTTATTGATGATTTCAACGGCTGCAAGATTTTTAGGACCAAGAGCTTTTGCACTAGCAAGATATGCTTTTGCGCGCGCTTCCCCAACTCTTTCAATTGATTCAGCTTCAGCGATTGCTTTTACACGAACTGATTCAGCCTGAGCAATTGAGCTCACTCGAAGAGATTCGGCTTCTGCTAAAGCCTGAACTTTTACTTTTTCAGATTGCCCTTTTGCTTCTTCAATAGATTGTTGAGCGCGAGAATTAGCAATTTTAATTCCTTGCTCCTGTTTAACAACTTCGGCTTGAGATTCAGCTAAGGCAATTGATTCAAGAAGTTTTTTTCTTTCATCTTGAGCTAATTTTTGAGAAGCATAAGTTGTTCTTTCTTCATCAGCAATTTTACGATTCGTGAGAGTTAACATCAATTGTTCTGGTGGAACCAAGTCACCAATCAACGTATCTACTGCTTCAACATCGTATTCAAGAAGTGCATCTTTGATGAACCTTGCAGCTTCTTTTTGTCTTTCAGATCTCGTTTTAATATAATCCAGAGCTTCTGAAGCCTGACAAGAGTTTCTAAAATAGTTTCCAATGATTGGTTGTAAAATATTATCAACTAAGTTTTGCATAGAACCAACTCTTGCAATTACTTTTGAGGCCATACCTGCGCCAACGTGAATGATTTGAGAAACATCAATACTCATTGAGAAACCATCTTTAGTTCTTGCAGTAATTGAATTTAAGTTTTCATCATACTTATGACTTGAACTCTCTCTTCCCCAATTTAAAACAATATTAGTTGTAGGAATTTTTTCAACTTTTAAAATTTTTGTATTGAGGGCATGCTTCCCTGGGAAAAGTGGTTCAGCCCAAATACCACGATTACCTTTTTTCACTAAATTGCTATGAGTAAATTCCGCACCTGAGACGTCTTCATCCGAATCCCCTGATGAAGAAACGACCACTCCTACATAACCAATGTCAATTTCGGTCATTGGGATTTGTTCAATTTTAGCAAACCATGGATTGATTGTGTACGAACCAGGTCTTAACACATCTTCTTGCAAACCTTTAAAACCACCATTTTTAATAAATAATTTTCCATCTTGGAAAGAAGAGTGACCTGGAATACTAGTTCCAGCAATGCGCCCTTCAACTAATGGCTGACCATCTAAAACAGTGACGAGGCCCACAAAGTCACTTTTAATTTGAGTCATTTTTAAAAATTCTTTTGTGACTCCAGTCAGATTTTTTTGTTCAATATTATCAGTCGTGATGACTTCAAATAAAGAAGTGTTGATACGATAAACACCTGCAGTAAGAAGACCTAACTGACGACCTTTTTCCCCACCATTATTTAAAAACTTTCCAGCGTCTTGAAAGTTATTACAGTCAACAACTTCTGCCAGAATTCGATTCGCTGGAATTTGACCACCATCGCGAGCTACAACTAATCCAATTTCACCTTCTTTAATAATAGTGATTGGCTGTTTAATAACATCGTACATGAAACTCCACAGCCATAAATGCCAACCTGGAGCAAGTGTGTTGGCTTGATAACCAGCTTCGCCATCAGTTGCCACGAAACGATTATTCGGAAGTGGCTTACCAATTTTTTTAACAAGGATTCCAACTTGCGCTTCACCAATAACTACTAGGCCAAAAGCAAACTTAACTAGAACAAAAGCTAAAACGATCGAGAGAAAAATCCAAAAGGGAATGGGCATATAATACTTCCTTCAAACGAAACTCATAATGAGTTCTTATATTTTTTCCGTATGACGGATTTTATACCTCCCAACCTTGCTACACAAGGCTCTAACTAAGAATAAAATTATATAAGCTCTCAACCAATAGTTTTATTCAATCAAACTTTGACTCATGATTGAAATTAAGCTTTCAAATATATCTTATCATTTGCACTCTCCCTATTGACGAGCCCCCTTGAGGTGCGATTTGCTAAGCCAGCACAATTTTCAATCCCAAGGAGCCCTTGATCATGAAAATTAAATGTCTGCTGCTTTTTTTGACAATTCTAATTTGTTGTTCGTGCAAAAATGCCGAAAATTCTAATGTAGAATCCGATGCCATTCATCGAGGTGAATACAGAATAGGTCTATACAAAGATACAATATTAGATAAAACAAAAATCACTCATATTATTGTCGTTGGCTCCGCTCTAAAAGAAGACTCCGATCAATTTTTTCAATCGGGTCTAGGTCGCGCTCAAAGATATAAAGAGCTATGGCCCGATCATCAAGTAGTGATCATGAGTAGCCCTGATGTTCTCAATATGACCGATGAAGCTGTTTTTACAAAATATAAAATACCTGTTGTAAAAGCTGTCTGGCAAAAATTCACGGCCCCACTTTTATTAAATGAAATCGAAGTTTTTGATCGCATAGCAAGTTTTGATTTTTATGGTCATGCTTCTCCATGGTCACTCATCATAGGCAAAACGGCTGCTGCTTTTGACCCGAGCACTCACTATGAAAGATTAAAACAAATGCGCTCGCATTTTGTCGATAATGCCTCTGCCACACTCAACGCTTGCAACACAGGTTTTTACTTAGCTCCCGACTTAAGTCAAGGATTAGGCATTCCTGTTTCTGGGTCACTCACTAGCTCAGTATTTGAAACAGTAGAAGCAGATGGACTTTGGTATAAAGAAGAAGATCGAACACTGAAAGATTATGTTCAAAATAATAAAGTTAGTTACAAAAATAGTTTCTCTTGTAGTTTAGGACTTTGCTCCCGTATGAAATCTTCAAGAGTTAATTATTCATCTTATTGGGGAAGTTTTACCGAAGGTGGATTAAGTTTTGATAAATTTTTCTGTAATTACGAAAATAGTCGAGATGGTCGTTGTGAGCGTGGAATGGCAATGTCGCTTTTAAGTTTTCCTTCTGTTCGCCCAATAAGCATAAACTCTAGCCTCGAAGACTTCAAAGCAGTTGTCTTTGATTGGCTTTGTTCAACAGGCAATACTAAAAACTATTTTTCAAAATGTGTTATTGGTTTAAAGAATGCTACAGATCGAGGCGATTTGGTATATCAGGCTCATCCTGGAAATGAACTCGATTGCGATTTTATTTCCTGTCATACTAAAATTGTCTGCAAGTTTAAAACAACAGAAGAAGGACCAATTCCTGGTTCATGTAATCTAGAGACAGTACCCAATTCAAATCCTACAAACGTGGCACGTGAATATTTAAGTTTGATTCACGGGTTCCAAGATCTTAAAAATTCAAACTAGAACCATACTTCCATTTGCATTCATAGAGAGTTGGCTCCCTTTCTTCCTTGCAAGTTGACTTATATGAACAGAAGAGAAATTATACTCAAGTGATTACGTAATTTAATCAATTGTTTAAAACAAAAATCCAAATCGCAAAAACTCAAAATTAGATCGGAGTTATTGGCGCTGGTTCTCTTCCTATATTTATGATGATGAAAGAAATAATTCCACACTACATAAGCAGTTTTGATCTCGAGGAAGCTCGACTTGGTCAGGCGATTCAAAAAACAAAAATAGAACTTTCTGCTGAGGTTTTAAAGAAAATTCTTAGGATCGTTAAAAAAGATAGTGTAAATGCTGAATTCGCAGCACTTACAATCGCAAATCAACTTGATGCTAGTAATTCTCTTGAAGTTATTGAGATCCAAAAAATATTTAACCTTATTCAAACACTAATAGATAAAAAATAAAAAAAGCCCTCTTTTGAGGGCCTTAATTTTTTTATTTGCTTACGTTTGTTGCCGGAGCATCGTCTTTCATCCAATCAGGTTGAGTGTAGGCGTTAGGAGTAGATTTTTTTCCTTCTTTGCCAGAACGAGCACTGTTGTCTACTGAAGTATTCTCTTCTTTTTTAGGAGCTTTTAAATCAGGAGGTAAAACTAAAAGATCTTCAGTTAATTTTTTATAAACAGCATCTGAATTTTCGATGCTCTTATCTTTTCTTCTCACACAAGTAATTTCGACATATTTTCTAATTGTGAATTTTCCTGCTTCATCAACATAAAGCTCAGGATCTTTTGGATTGCCCAAAAAATTTGTGTCGATCACTAATCCTTGCTTATCAAGTTTATCAACTGACTTATCTGGATTAACTTTATTTTCCCAAACTTCTGCCGAGATCACGCTCTTTACAGATTTTTCATAACCTAAGTAACTACAAAGAGCATCGCCACTAGTTATTCTTTTTTCCTTTGGTGGATTAAAACGATAATCAATTCTCATTGCAAAAAATGGTTTCCCAAATCCTGCATCAAAGAGTTCATCCTTAGTGAATTTTTTAAATTCAATATTCTCTTTTTTCTGAGCATCTGCTGCACTTTGATTTTTAGATGCATCTTCTTTAGCTTTGCTCTTTGCCACTTGTTCTTTAGAGTAATCAGAAACGCCAAACTTATCCTGGCATTTTTTTATTTGCTCTGCAGATGATCCACCACTTTCAATCAAATCATCACAAAGATTTTTTGAAGCAGCATTAGCTACAGAAAGAGTCGATAGAGTTAAAAGAATAGTAAAATATTTTAATTTCATTATGAAACCTCACTATCAATAGTTTAATCTATTTTGTTCTTCTCTATCAACTTTAGATGCCATACCGGCAAAATTTGGCCGAGTAATTAGATCGGATTTGGATCTACCTTAAAACGGTTCTCATTATGAATGTATTCACATTTATAGACCACACAATTAGGAATAGTGAGCAGGCTATGATTTTCAGGTAAAAAACTATGTAAAATGTTGCGGAGGGCACCGCCATGAGTGCTGATTCCGATGAATTTGTGATTAGTTGTTTCAATGATCTCCATCAGTGCTTTATGGAATCTGTCTCTGGCCTCAAATCTTGTTTCTCCACCGGGAAAAGAAATTTGGTCATTAGCGCGATTGAAAGTCTGAAAGCGGAGCCACAAATCTTCACCATAAAGATTGATTGCTTCATTGTACAAGAGCCCTTCGGCTTCCCCGTAACTCATTTCTCGCAAACGCGGATCAATTACAATTGGAATTCCTTTTTTCTCTGCTACTAATTTTCCCGTGTTATGCGCTCGAGCCAAATCACTAGAAATAATGATGTCCATTGGAAAATCCGACATCTTCATAGCTAAGTTCGCTGCTTGCTCTATCCCTGTGGCGTTTAGTTGCACATTAGTATGTCCTTGGCAGCGTCTTTCTCGATTCCAATCTGTCTCCCCATGCCGAAAAATATAAAACACTCTATTCATAGTCATTAATTTATCCTAAAATCCAAAAATTATGAACCTCTTGATTATAAAATCTCTCCATATCATTTCAGTTGTAACCTGGTTTGCAGGTCTCTTTTATATGCCTAGGCTCTTCGTTTATTTTGCTGAAGCCGAGGCTAAAAATCCAACCGAAAAAAAAATATTACAAGACCAGTTTAAAATTATGCAGCGTCGACTTTGGTATGGAATCACATGGCCTTCGGCCATTGCAGTTCTCATTCTTGGTTCTGCGCTTGCTAGTCAGTTCTGGCCGCTTTCTCAATATCCATGGCTTATCGTCAAACTAGTTTTTGTGTCCGGGCTTTATGGATATCATTTTTTTCTAGGTAATATTTTTAAAAAACAACAAACTAATATTATATCTTTTTCACCAATGGCATTAAGAGTTATTAATGAAATTTCTACGCTTTTTTTAGTGTCTATCGTATTTCTCGTTGTCTTAAAAAATGTATTGAGTATGGTGTATGGATTAGTCGGGCTTTTACTTTTCATTGCTCTGCTAATGATAGGTATTAAAACCTATAAAAACATACGCGAGAAAAACATATGAGTGACGATTGGAAAAATAAATTAAGTGAAGATGAATATCGCGTATTGCGAATGTGCGGAACCGAAGCACCCTTTACAGGTGTTTATGATTCTTTTTATGAGCCTGGCACCTACGTTTGCGCAGCTTGCGGACAAGAACTCTTTAGCTCAACTACCAAATTTAACTCTCATAGTGGATGGCCATCATTCTACGATGTATTAACTAAAGGAAATGTTCGTCTTATAGAAGATCATGCGCATGGAATGACTAGAACAGAAGTAAGATGTGATGCTTGCGACTCTCATCTTGGCCACGTTTTTAGCGATGGACCTCCTCCGACCGGATTAAGATATTGTATTAACTCTATCGCCCTAAAGCATCATAAGCCTTAAATTTTATTAAGCCTGTAAGCTTTATTTAAAACAATCGTTTTAAATATTTAAACACACGTGTTATTATATCAAACGATTGCGTTAATTGAATTTTCGGCCCCAGAGGTACTTTATGGTTAATAAAGAATCATTAAATAAATGTATTTTCGGTAAAAAGGATCTAAGTCCTGAGACAACCAAAGATTTAATCCTAGATGCTGCCCGAAAGTATTTTTGTGATAAAGGTTATGAAGGTGCTTCCATAAGAGATATCTGTGAGGAAGCTCACGCAAACGTTAGTGCGATTAAATATCACTTCGGTGGAAAAGAAGGACTTTATCGTGAGTGTTTTAAAATTTATGGTGAAAGTAGACTTCAATCAGCTTCAAAAATTTTAACTAAGGCCAATTCAGCCGAAGAACTAAAACTCAGACTTAAACTTTTTTGCGAAGATTTCATAAATGAAGGTCTCGCAAACATGCACACAACAAAGATGATCTGTCGTGAAATTGAAACAGAAAATCCATTAATAGATGATATTTTCCAAGAAACTTTTTTAAAAGTTTACTCTACTCTTTTGATCTTATTTGAAGATGCACAAAAAAATAATCTTATTCGAAAGGATGTAGATCCTTCAGTCTCTACATCAATTCTTTTTAACAGTCTTACTACGGCTCTTCGCTTTGACCATGTTGGGTCAAAATATTTTAACAAAACTTTACGCGATCCAATTTATGCAAAAACTTTTATCAATAATATGTTGGCCATCCTATTTGATGGTTTAAAAATTCAGGAGTAATCTTATGAAACTTGCACCCTCCAGTGCACTTACGTTCCTATTGGTAGCAATACCATCTTTAAGTTTTGGGGCAACACTTAGCCTCGAAGATTTTTTGAAACAAGTCGAACAAAAAAATCAATCTATGACCGCCAGTAAATTAATTATTGAAGGTGCTGATTTAAAAGCAAGCGAAAGCAAACTGCTTTTTAGGCCAAACGTTTTTGCTCAAGCCCAAACTGCTTCAGACAAAAAACCTACGACTAACGTGAATGCTCAGGGCGATCGAACCGATTACACTTTTTTTACTGCGGGTTTAACTCAGCAATTTAACTTCGGTTTACAAGGAAAACTTGGTTATAATTTTTCTCATACAAAAATTTATAATGCTCAACCTAACTTTCTTCCGGTAAGTGATTTTCATGATGGCGTAGCGACTTTGGAGCTTTCACAATCTTTGTGGAGAAATTTCTGGGGCAACGAATCTAGATCTCAACAATCAATTATTTCTGCTCAATCTCTTGCTTCTAAGCACACTGAAAATTATAAAATAAAAGCAACTTTAGCACAGGCTGAATCTTTATATTGGTCACTTTCTCAAATTAGAAAAGTAGTAATAGTACAAAAAGAAAGTTTAGAACGTGCTCAAAAAATTAGAAGCTGGAACCAAAACCGTTTGAAGAGCGGTCTGGCGGAAAGCTCTGATTTTTTACAATCAGATGCAAATTTTAAAGCTCGTGACTACGAATTAAAAAATTCACTTCAAGATTTAAAGAACCTTGAGCGTGCAGTAAATGCTCTTCGTGGTGTAGATAATGAAGTTTTTTCTGAAGATGTAGAATCGGTAAATTCAAATAAGATTAAAACACTCACCCTACCTTCTAAAGCTGAACTCAGAGATGATACAAAAGCAGCACTAGAACTTCAGAAAATTGCCAAAGCCACGGCTGCACTATCAATCGAAAAAAATAAGCCAACATTTGAGTTGTATGGAACTTATGCTCTCAACGGTCGAAATCCAGAAAGTAGTCAAGCTGTTACTAATTCATTTAAAACGGATCACGACACAAAAGCGATCGGACTTCGGTTCGTAGCTCCTCTTGATTTTGATACTACTCACGACAACATCAATGGGTATAAAAATGATCAAATAGCAGCGGAACAAAACTACCAACGTAAACTTTTTGAGCAAGACCAGCAATGGAATGATTTAGTTTCTAAATTTGATGATGCTAAAATTAAACTATCACTTGTTGAAAAAATCGAAGAAGCTCAAAAAATAAAAGCAAGTAATGAAAGAGATCGTCTAAGCAAAGGTAGAACTGTAACTTTCCAAGTTCTAAATTTTGAACAAGATTATGCTCAGTCAGAATTAGCAAGAATTCAAAATGAAACAAATATTTTAAATATATATGCTCAACTTAAAATTTACAGTGCTGGAGGTAGCAAATGAATTTGGCCAGTCTATCAATAAAACGGCCAGTCTTCATCACCTGTGTAGTTACAGTCATTCTGGTGGTTGGATGGTTATCTCTTAAAAAATTACCAGTAGATTTATTCCCTAACGTAACATTTCCGATCGTAACTGTTAGTACTGTTTATCCGGGAGCTGGTCCGGAAGAAGTTGAAACACTGGTTTCTAAAGTTTATGAAGAAGAACTCTCAAACGTACCAGGTCTTAAAAAACTCTCTTCAAACAACCTTGAGAATGTTTCAGTAATCATTGCTGAATTTAATCTTTCAACTGACATTAAGTACGCCGAACAACAAGTTCGCGATAAAGTTTCAGCAGCTAGAAAAAAACTTCCTTCCGACATAGATGAGCCCGTCATTCGTAAAATCGACCCGGCAGATCAACCAATCGTAACAATTGCAGTACAATCAGACCTTCCAGACGGAGAGCTTTATCAAATCGTAGATAAAAAAATCAAACCACAATTTGAGCAAGTTAACCAAGTAGGTCTAGTTAACATTATCGGTGGTCGTAAACGTGAAATTAAAGTTGAGCTCGATAGAAATAAATTAAAGTCGCGCGAAATTTCTGCTTCTCAAGTAGCAAGCCGTTTAAAAATTTCTGGCCAAAATATTCCTGCCGGAAAAGTTTCAAGTTCAACAAAAGATTCTGTTTTCAGAACTCTTGGTGAATACAAGACTATTGATGAAATTGAATCAACTATTGTAAACTTCATTGGAAATGATATTCCAGTAACTGTTAAAGATGTTGGTACAGTTAAAGATTCATTAGAAGAGCGCGTTGGTTACGGTTATTACAACGGTAAAAAAGCAATTCTTCTTTCAATCTATAAACAGTCTGGATCAAATACAATCGGTGTTGCAGAAGCTATCAAGGCTAAATCAATAAAGATTAATAATTCACTAAAAGATGAAGGAAAAATTCAATTAGAAGTAGTTCGCGATGGTGCAAAACAAATTAAGGCCAACGTAGATGACGTTTATGAAACAATTCTCTTCGGCGTTCTTCTGACAGTCATCGTTGTTTATTTCTTTTTGGGATCAGGACGCTCAACAGTTATTACAGCACTTGCTCTTCCCAATTCTCTTTTAGGTTCATTCATTCTTTTAGCTGCAGCTGGATTTACTGTTAACATAATGACCCTACTTGCACTCTCACTCGCAGTAGGTCTCTTGATTGACGATGCGATCGTTGTTCGTGAAAATATTTTTAGACATATAGAAATGGGCGCTGATCCCGTGAAGGCTGCGATCGAAGGAACAAACGAAGTAACTCTAGCAGTTGTTGCGACAACTCTTACGGTTATTGCAGTTTTTGGGCCCATCGCATTTCTTGATGGTGTCGTAGGCCAGTTCTTTAAAGAATTTGGTCTCACTGTGTGTTTCGCACTCGCTATTTCCCTTTTTGATGCCCTTACTATGGCACCAATGCTTTCAGCTTATTTTGCTGGAAAAATTGAACACCATGAACCAGGTTACGTAAAAGTTAAAAAAGGTTTCTACGATCATACTCTGGGAGCTTTATTGGAAAAATTCAACCAATTCCAAAATTGGTTAGAAGATGTTTATGTTAGCGTTTTAAAATTTACACTTAAACGTCCATTCATCGTTCTCATAAGTGCTGTTGTTATCTTCTTTGCAAGTTTTGCGGCTCTTAAAGTTGTACCAAAAACGTTCATTCCTCCTCAAGATTCCGGCGAGTTCATGATCTCAGTTGACCTAAAACCGGGAACAAGTTTGGAAGGGATGAATACAGTCGCTACTGAAGTCGATCAAACAATTAGAAAGAATAAAGAAGTATTAAATACAGTTCTTACTGTAGGAGATGCTAACGGTCAGCCTGAAAAGGCCAGCATCTTTGTTAATCTTGTTCCTGCAAAACAAAGGAAAGGAATAAACACTTCTGCATTTAAAGAAATCGTAAGAACTCAATTAAAGCCTTTTGCTTATGCTAACCCAGCCGTTAAAGATATCGATAACGTCGGTGGTGGCCAGCGTCCTTTCAACGTCAACATCGTTGGTGAAGACATGAAAGAAATCCAAAAATACGCAGGACTTTTATTTGAAAAAATTAAACACAATCCTGCTCTAAAAGATGTTGATACATCTGACCGTCCAGGTAAGCCTGAATTTCAAGTTGTACCAAATAGATCTAAAGCGGAAAAACTTGGAGTTTCTACTACTCTAATGGGAAGTGAACTTCGTACAATGATCGAAGGATCAAAGGCTGCAGTATTTAGAGAACAAGGTGAAGAGTATGATATTCGTGTTCGTTTACAAGAAGATCAACGTGATCTGAAAAAAGCATACGACTTTACTTATGTACCTAACATCAACAACTCGCTTATTAAACTTTCGAGTATGACAACTCCGTTTGAAACAGCAGGACCAGCAAACATCAATCGCCAGGATCGTGGTCGCTATATACAGATCTCTGCTGATATTGCTCCGAATGGACCAGGCATGGGTGGAGTCATTACAGATATCAATCGCATCATGAAAGAAGAGTTAAAACTTCCAAGCACAATGCGCTATCAATTCGTAGGTCAAGCAGAAAACTTTCAAGAGCTCATCGCCAACATGATCGTTGCAGCGGGCCTCGGTATTATGTTTATCTACTTTGTTCTCGCTTCATTATATGAATCTTTTGTAACTCCATTTACTATCATGCTCGTTCTTCCACTCGCGATGTGTGGAGCATTCTACGCACTTGCTATAACGGGAGCATCGCTGGATTTATTCTCAATGATTGGCTGTATTATGCTTTTAGGGGTTGCAACGAAAAACTCTATCCTCCTTGTTGACTACGCTAACCAACAAGTACAATTAGGATTAAGTTTATCTGAAGCTATTATTGCTTCAGGTAAATCAAGACTTCGTCCAATTCTTATGACGTCATTTGCTCTTATTGCTGGAATGATTCCACTAGCAATCGGGCTCAATGAAGCTTCTAAGCAAAGAACTTCAATGGGTATCGCTGTTATTGGTGGATTAATATCTTCTACTCTTTTAACTCTTGTGGTTATTCCAGCTGCCTATACTTATATTGAAAGATTTAGAGTATGGGCCGGAAGTAATATGAAAAAACTTTTTATGACTCAAGAATAAAATATTTTTCAAAGGAGCCTTCTTTCATTGAGAAGGCTCCTTACTTTTCAAGTTTGTTAAAGCAGCGTTGAGCGTTTCATCTTTTTTAGCAAAACAAAAGCGAACCATTCGTGTCCCCTCATCAGATTTTATATAAAAAGCAGAAGTTGGGATCACCGCTACTTTTTTTTCACGAATAAGTTTTTGGCAAAATTCTATATCTGATTCACCATCTTTTAAAATGGCCATCGTAAAATATGTTCCCGCTGGTTTAATTACATTAAAGCCTACTTCTTTCAAACCATTGACTAGAAGATCTCTTTTAGCACGGTATTGCCTCTTAAAATCTACTAAATATTCATCCATATTGGCTAAAGCTTCCGCCATGGCAACTTGTAGTGGGTGAGCTACGCAAAAAGTGGTGAACTGATGAACGTTGTGAATCGCTTTTATTATTTCACTCGGTCCACATGCCCATCCTACTTTCCATCCAGTTAATCCAAAAGTTTTTCCAGTAGAAGAAATCGTTATTGTACGTTTCCGTAAATTTTCAAAACAAGCAGTGGGGTTATGAGCTTGATCAAAAGTTAAAAACTCATAAACCTCGTCAGAAAGAATGTAGAAATCAAATTTTTCAGCAAGCTCTGAAATTTCTTTTATTTCTGCTGGAGAAAATATTTTCCCTGTTGGATTGTGAGGATTATTCACAATGACCATTTTTGTCTTTACCGTTATGGCTGCTTTCAAATCAGACATTTTATAAGTGAACTCTGGAGCAAACAAAGTCACCGGTATGACTTTTGCTCCTGCCATTTTTAAGGATGCATAATATGAATCGTAAAAAGGTTCAAATACAACAACTTCGTCTCCTGGATTGATTAGGGCCATGGCCGCACAAAAGATAGCTTCTGTAGCACCATTAGTTACTACAATCTCACTAATAGGATCATAATCGAGGTTGTAAAAACGTTTATAGTTATTAGCAATAGCTGTTCTAAGAGGAAGAATACCAAGAGAGGGGGCGTATTGATTTTTCCCATCCGCCATTGCTTTTGCAGCCAAATCTCCCACCCACTTAGGGCCGTCGAAATCAGGAAACCCTTGAGAAAGGTTAATAGCTGAATTTTCAAGGGCCATTTTTGTCATGGTAGTAAAGATCGATTCTTTAAACTCACTGACGGTATGATTTAACGGCTTCATAAGGCAAATCCCTTAGGTTTAGTAGTCATTTTTTAGCATAATCTTAGTATTACTCATGGCCAAAAAAAGCAAGTTTTACTATAAAGAACTAGCCTTTAACCATAGGATAAAAAGTGTCATTCATCAATAGTGCTCAAGATTATGAAGAGATGAAAAAACTAGCGAGTCTAGTTCGCGTGATGAATAGTTTTGGGCATAATCCGGCCACTAGTGGTAACTATTCACTGCGCTCTAAAACGTCTCCAGAAATAGCTCTCGTCTCAGAATCCGGAATCGATAAAAGTAAATTTACTGAAGATAATTTCCTTCCGCTTTACTATAAAACAAGACAAATGCTTGATGATTATAAAAACTCAGGTCGTAAATCCTCTGATGAAACCGATATTCATTTAACTATTTATCAAATTACAAATGCCAATTGTGTTCTCCACAGTCATATTCTCGATTCACTGTTATTTGCTGATCTTTTTTATGGAAAGCCTTATGCAACCATAGAAGGTTTAGAACTTTTAAAAGGTTTCAAAGGAATTAAAACTCACGAGTTAAAAATTAACATTCCTTGTTTTGAAAATACTCAAGACATAGCTCTTTTAGCAGAGCAAATTAAACCGGCCATTTTAGCTCAAGAAAATAATTATGGACTGCTCTTAAGAGGCCATGGTGTTTATGTCTGGGGCGATAGTGTTGAAGAAGCTAAAAGACACTTAGAAGTTTTTGAATACATATTTAAATATTACCTTAACTCTCGCAGAGGCTACTAATGGCGACACTGTTTATTGCTCGTGAAAATGTAACTGTCACGGATTTTAAATCCATTCAAAACTTACTAAAAGATCACGGAGTGATGATTGCAAAATGGGAAGCATCAAAGCCGCTAGCTAACGACGCCTCTCAAGACGAAATACTTTCAGCCTATGCTCATGAGTTAAAACCATTTATGGAAAAAAATGGTTACGCCACGGCCGATGTTATCAATGTTCATCCCGAGACTCCAAATCTTTTGGCGATTAGAGAAAAATTTATGAAAGAGCACACTCACAGTGAAGATGAAATACGCTTCTTTGTGGATGGCCAGGGTAAATTTTGGTTTCACTTAGATAATGAAGAAATTCTTTGTGTCACTTGTGAGCGTGGGGACTTTATGTCGGTGCCTAAAAATGCTCGGCATTGGTTTGACCTTGCTCCTGGCTATTTTGTTAAGGCCATTCGCATTTTTTCAAATATGGAAGGATGGGTTCCTAACTATACTGGTTCAGGTGTTGATGCGAGTTATAACCCATGAAATATATTTTAATGGATGTAGAAGGAACAACTACTTCAATCAGTTTTGTCCACGAAGTTTTATTTCCCTATTCGATTGAAAAACTTCGCGACTATATCAATTCGCATTTTGACGACACTCCTGTGCAAGAAGCTTTACTAGAAACTTTCAACACTGCTTTCGAAGAAGAAAAACTTATCCTCAATCACAATGGCCTCATTGAAAAACTTCTTTCATGGGTTAGTATTGATAGAAAACATAGTGCTCTAAAAAAACTTCAAGGATTAATTTGGAGCGAAGGATATAAAGCAGGTGCTCTGAAAGGTCATGTTTATGAAGATGTGCCAGTTGCTTTAAAAAAATGGAAAGAAAGCGGACTGACTCTGGGAATTTATTCTTCTGGTTCTATTGAAGCTCAAAGAGTTTTATTTGGTTATTCAATTAGCGGCGATCTTAATAACTATTTTTCAAATAATTTTGATACAAGCGTTGGCCAAAAGAGAGTTGTGACTTCCTATCAAAATATTTTATCTGAATTAAAAATTGAAGCAAACGACGTTCTTTTTCTTTCAGATATAGCTGAAGAACTAGATGCTGCTCAAGAAGTTGGGATGCAAACGTTACAACTAGTTCGATTAGGAGATGTCCCATTTGCAGGGCACACGCAGGTAAAAAGTTTTAACGAAATTAATCCTTAAAATCTCCACCAGAAATCTAAATTGATTAAATAACCTTGTTTTCCTAATCGGAATTCCGAAAAATCATTGGATGAAACACCAAACATAGTATTGAAATTTTTCTCAATTAAATAGTATGCAACATTACCCCCGACTCGTTTTTTGTTAACGTCGAGTTTAGGACCGAAAATAAGTTGATTCCAATTCGAAAAAATATATCCATAAGAAAATTGAACTTCTAAGTTTAGATCGCGTTGATACTCTTCACTGTTACTTAAAGATTGATCCTCAGGTTTTTTCGTAAATAATTTAAATTTTGCATAAGACTTAAAATTAGAATTAGAAGCCATGTCAAGATAACCCGTAAATTGATATGAGCCCTTTTTGGTTAACGGGTAATACTGAAACCCATTTTCAATAGAAAGCTCAAGGGTCTCGTTATCAACTAATTTATTTTTAGCAGACAAGTTAAGAACATTAAAAATTGAAGAGGCAAGATTCACATTCAATTGGGTATTAGAAGTCACACCGTAAGAAAGTATTGAAGGGCCAATGAGAAATTCATTCTTAAAAAGATTAGAAGCAGTCATTCCCTGAACAAGGCCAGCATAAACCAAGGGGCGGTATTTAGCTGCCGCTTTACTTTCATCTTTATAGGTAAGATCATATCGAGCAGGTATGTCATTGTCAGGTTTAGTAAGGTCTAATTTTTTTAAGTAATTTTCTACCCTGATGATTCCATTTTTATTATGAGTTTCAACAGTGGCCATAAATAGGTCTGAGTTATCAGTGACAGATGAAACGCGAGCATAACCCAATACGTCCTTAGTTTCATGAGAATAAATTGCTAAAATATCACCGGGCAATAGGATAATTAGTTTGTTTAGCCTTTGAATTTGTATTGAATTATCACTTACTAAGTCCGTAATTATGAATTCATGGTCATAAGCGAAACTATTGCCCATAAAAATAATAAAAAATGTTAATATAAAAAGTGCGCGTGCGAATTTCATCGATTAAAATATCTCATATCAAAATCAATATTCAAAGGATATCCTAATGAAAGTTGGCGACATTCACCAAGAAGAAATTCAAATTACTCCAGAACATATTAAAAAATTTGCAGAATTTTCCGGTGATTTCAATCCAGTTCATTTTGATGATTCAGCAGCAATTGCTCAAGGATTTAACAGTCGCATTGCTCATGGAATGATTTCAGCTTCATTTTTTTCAAAAATATTTGCTAATACTTTTCCTGGAGCGGGAACAATTTATTTAAACCAGACCTTTAAATTTCATGCGCCCGTGTATGTTAATGAAGTTCTTAGTTATCGATTAGAAGTTATTGCAGAAAAAGAAGGCAAGCCGATTTTTACTGTAAAGACGGAAGCGTTTGGAAGCGACAAACAGCTTCGCATCAGTGGCGAAGCTGTTATCAGAGCAAAAAATTAGTTTTTTATTTCAATTGGAATAATAATATTTTGTGCGACACCTGCATCGGTAAAGCTTATGATGACTTGCCAATTCCCGTTCATTACAAACCAAGCATTTCCAATGAGAAAATGATTTAATTCATCTAGGTTTTCAATAGAAACTGGTGCTGATCCATGTCCATGGCCATGCCCCATATCCATCCAAAGTTTTACTTTTACATTTTCAACGGCCGTATCATTGACAGAAAAAACATGCAGTACAAACTCGTTAGCGACTTGGGATGTAGGAAGAGTGTCAAATCTTAAGTGAGCACAAACTTTTTCGTTAGATGCTGAACAAAAATTTGGAGTATGAGTTCCACCTTCATCTGCAAAGGCAAAATTAATTAAAAATAGGGTAAAAAACATTACGATCAGCTTCATTAAGGACTCCTTGTATGATCTTTTCACGACCTTAATTTACGTTGGATTAAATCAATTGAGAAACAAAAAACATGGCACAAATCACATTTCTTTTCTGAGGAAAAACTGGTAAAAAAAACAGATGAAAACAGTCATTCTTATAAGCTCAATCTTATGTTCATTGAGTGCCTTTGCTCATTTTTCGCTGGAAAAAATAAATGCGTTTTCTTTGAAGACAAATTCAAATGAATTAATTTCATTCAAAAATACACCAAGACCCACTGTCGTCATATTTCTTTCTAAAGACTGTCCGTGTTCAAAAGGAAACCTTGATTATATTAACCAGCTAAGTATTGAATTTAAGGATATTCGTTTTATTGGAATCCACTCAAAAAGAAATTCAACTTCAGAGGATATTACAGGCTACCTGCAGGATAAAAAATTAAATTTTGAAATTTATAATGACAGCGATTTAAAAATTGCCGACAACTTTAAAGCGCTTAAAACACCGCATGCCTTCATCGTTAATACTGAGGGAGCTGTCGTCTATAACGGTGGTATAACCAACACAACGTTTCCAAAAAATGCTAAAGAATTTTTCTTGAAAAATGCATTACTGGACATAGAAAATCACAAACAGCCAGCAATCGCCGAGACGAGGACCTTAGGCTGTTTCATAATGAGATAATTACGATGAAAACGATGATTTCTGTCATTTTTTTATGCCTCCTTTTTTCTTGTGGAAAATCCCCACTCCAATTAAAAAAATCAAATGAGACTTCAGGTATAGCTGGATTAGAAAGTAAAAAAGTTTTTAGCAGCACTAACCAAAGCCTTTTTTTAAATTGGCTATCTCCAATTAATAGCGCAGAAGAAGGCCATGCTCTTTTAATCGTTAAAAAAAATCAGTTTGCTTCAGATCTGCCTTCGGATTTTAAAATATTTCTTTGGATGCCAGATATGGGACATGGATCAAGCCCTATCTCAGTTAAAAAAATAGGAACTGGTTTATATGAGTTTTCTCAAATTTATTTTATTATGGATGGATTCTGGCAACTAAAAATTCAATTAAAGAATGGTTCGACACTTCTAGATGAACAAATTTTTGAGTACAACTTGTAATGAAATTCATTTTCCTTCTTACTTTTATTTTATCCTCTCAAGTTCTTCATGCATCTTCTTGTTGTGGGGGAGGCTCTAGCTCATCACTGATAATAACAGGCGATAATATTGAAGAATGGAACTTAGGAATGAGTTACCGCAATGACCTCGGACAAACTGACAATCTGGGCTGGGCCAGTTTTCATAATGACGGAATCACTGATCACCAAAGTGCTCTTAATTTTCAATACCAACGCCAAATTATTGAGCAGTTTCAGTTAGCAGCAAAGTCTTCACTTATCCAAAAAACGATAGAAAAACAAAATCGTAAAGAAGTAAAAAATGGTTTAGGAGATCTAGAACTGCAAGCTAGTTTTGAATTTTTGCCTGAGTTCACTTATTCTGCTTATAAGCCACGCGGTTTTGTCTATTCCAAATTATCTATTCCTAATTCTCGCAGTCTTTATGATTCTAAGTCTGCCATCTATAGTGATGTAAGAGGCTCTGGCCTCTATTCAATTTCAATAGGATCATTTTTTCTCAAAAGATTTGCCAGCACTACTTTAAAAGCAGGTCTTGAAGCTCAACATCTTTTTGGACGTAGTTTTGATCAAAGTCACCTCAATGACTATAATAAAATCATTCTTCCACTGGGGATAACTTATTCATTTGACCCAATGCCAATTTCACTGGGATTTAACTCTACTTGGAATTATCAAACAAAAAAACAACTGACAGGTGAAATCAACACAACTTCTTCTAAAGAATATTTTTGGGAGTTAGGCACATTTATTAATTGGACTGTTAACAGAGAAGAAACTTGGGGAATAACTTATTCAGACTCAACACTTGTGGGGAAAAATATTAACTCACCTCTTTATCGAAGTTTCTCCTTGAATTATACACACGCAACAGAGCTCTAATTTTTTTCCTGATAACTGTCCCAAAGCAATACTTTTTCTAAAATCGCGATCAAAGCATGATTTATAGGTATTTCTTTTTCTAAAAAATGAGGATCAAGTGTTTCAAGGTTTTTATTCCAAATTTCGATAAAGGGAATTTCACTTTCCGCGAAATTAAGATCCTCAGTAATTTGATTTGTATCTTTAAAAACTTTACAAATATTATATTCGATTTGATTATTTTTCCCATGGCGAGCACTTATTCCAAATGCTCTACAAAGAAATGGACGATGCTCATACTCTCGACAACTGCCTAATCCTTTTTCTTCATCTGTAACTTTCAAGAAAAGACATCTTCCGTCTTTTTTTATTTTTGCCTCTTCTAAATAAACTTCAGCTTTTTTTGTAGCAAGTAAATGCAGGGCCATGGGAATTAGTTCATAAGGCGTGCAAGATATTTCAGGATTAAAACAACACTTCCCACAGCCTGTTGGGCAGTGAAGATTGTTTTTCTTTTGAAAGTCTCCAAAGACTTTGGAGACTTCTTCATACTTGTTCAAAATAGAAAGCGAGAGCTTTTCATCAATCATAACTTAAATGATTTTTTTAACTCTTAAATACTCTTCAAACACTTTTAGAAAATCTTCAATGTCTTGAGGATATATGGCGCCAATATTTGAAAGTCTAAAAGTATTAACATCACCCACTTTACCTGGGTAAATAGTGAAACCACGCTCGAATAAAAAATCGTGCATTTCGTTAAAAGAATAATTAGGACTTTTTGGATCCATAATAGCTGTTAAAAGTTTGGCATGGTCTTTTTCTTCTACTAAAAAAGTAAATCCAAGCTCTAGGACTCTTTTCTTCATAATTTCATACATTGAAGAGTAACGTGCAAATCGCTGCTCCGGACCTTCTTCAAAATACTCTGTAATGGCCTGTCTTAAAGCATAGAGAGTTTGAACTGGAGGAGTAAAAAGAAACTGCTTGTTTTTTTCTAAGTACAAATGATTTTCAAGTAGATTGAAATAAAAATTACGAGCTTTAATTTCTTTAGTTTTAAGAAGTGACTTTAGATTTGCAATGACAAAACTGATTCCTGCCATTCCTTGAATACATTTATTTGAAGAAGAAACGAGGTAATGAATATTGTCTTTTTCAACATCAATCATCATTCCTGCAAATGACGACATTGCGTCCACAATTGTTTCAACTCTATACTTTTGAGCTAAAGTAGAAATAGCACTCATTGGATTTAAAATACCAACTGTCGTTTCATGATGAATAAAAGCAACATGAGATATTTCTCCCTGATGAGCTTTAAAAAACTTTTCAACTTCCTTGAGATCTAGGGCCAATCCCCATTTTTGATTATAATCAATATGACCTACATTATAAGCATCACAAATTTTTTGCATCCGCTCCCCATAAGCTCCATTATTTAAAATAAGAACTTTTTTATTATGAGGAACAACTGATGTTAGGCATGCCTCTACTCCGCCAGTACCAGAGGATGTGAGCATTACACATGTATGGTTTTTTTCACCATAAGCAGCTTTGATTAAATCATTGCGAACTGAAAGAGTTAATTCTCCAAACTCCAATTCACGAGGACATATATCTGGAACGACCATCGCATTTTTAACTGTATCAGTTGTTGTCGCTGGACCTGGATTAAGGAGAATATTTCGTTTTGTCTGAATCATTTTAAAACCTCTAAATTAATAAATTACCAAATATGCACTCTTTTATCAGCGGGTAAAACCATAGGATCAGTGTCAAGGCATCCAAATGCTTCTTTGAACCCTGAAAAGTGTTTTACCACTTCATTGACTCTTGCTACGCCTAACGAATGTGGATCAGATTTTAAACGTAACTCACGCACACCTGGAAGCTGAACTTCACACCATGAGCGGGCATAACTTAAGAAGAAACTCTTTTGTTCTTTCTTTAATTCTGCTGGATTGAATTTGTTATTAGCAAAAGCGGCATCATATGCTGCTGTTAATCCAACCAAGTCTCCAATATTTTCGCCTAAAGTAAATTCGCCATTCATTCCCGCTTTAGAATATTGATCGATTAAAGATTTTGTGAGTTCCTTAAATTTCTTTAAATCAGAGGCACTCATCCAATCGTAGAGCTTTCCGTCAGCATCGTATTTTGAGCCTTGATCATCAATCCCATGCCCTAATTCATGGCCCACCACCATTCCGACTCCAGCCAGATTTTCAGTTAAGCTGCTCTCTTGTGAGTAGAAAGGATATTGTAAAATCCCTTGAAGCATTGTGAATTGGTTATAAGAAGGTTGATAAAATGCATTAACCACAAGTGGTTCAACGCCCTCCCACGAACGAATATCTTTTAATTCACTAAAATATTTAAATTCGCGCACATCAACAATATCATTTCTTCTTTCAGTATTCGCAATATAAGCATTTTCCGAATAATCCGCTGTCGGATAAAATTTCCAGTCTTCTAATTTAGCAGGGGCCACTAAACGCATAAAGGCTGATGAAATTTTTCGTTGAGCTTCTTTTTTTGCCTTTGGTGTAAGCCATGTGTTTTTAGCCAGTGAAGCTAAAATACTTCCTTTTATTTTCTCCACCATTTCAGCTACTTTTACAGAAGAGAAATTAGGAAACATCTTAGGCAATACAAGATAATCAAATTCAACACCAAAGTGATTCATAGTGATATCAGTACATTCTTCTTCTAATTCTGAACGTTTATTTTTGCCACCTAAGAATTTATTTTTAAAAGCAAAAGCTTTATCGTAGAAAGTTGGATATCCCTTATCTAGTTTAGAATATAATTCATAAAAAATTTGAATGGTTTTTAACTCTTCTAAAGAATAATTTTTTACCACATTAGCTAAAAATGGCATTGTCTTTGAATTAAGAACTCTTATCTTTGTTTCTTTGGGAACTGCTTTTAAAAATTCGTTGAGCTCTAGCTCTGGAAAATTCTTTAGCAACTCTTTTTTAGTTGTAAAATTTCTTCGAGAATAGGCAATACGAGATTCTGCGGGAAATAATCGATTTTCTTGATTCTCCACTTCATATTTTACAATCGTCTTAGCGCGCTCCTCAGGATTACTCACTTCAATAGTTTTAAAAAAATCTATCAATAAGACTTCTAAGGCCTTTATTAACTCTGGATTTTTTGCATAACTTTTTTCTGGAAGTAACGAATACCCCACGCCCATCATTAAATCTGATTTTTTTGGGTCATCAAAATTATCGACTGAATAATAACCAATAAAACCAGCATTCCCGCTGTGAATTCGTTTAGTTTGAGAGGCAATCCAATCTTTTTTTGTTTCTACTTTTTCAAGATCTAATAATTTTTTAGCCACATATGTAACTTCTTCTTTTGCTCGTGCCTCTTTATTTACACAAGAAAGATAATAATTTCGAATTTCGCCGCCAATTGCATTTTCAGCAGGAGCTTTCGTAAGCTCCTTAATATAATTTTTTTTGAATTCTAAAATGCGTTCTGCTGAGTCGCTAAAAGCAAAAGTATGCTTTCTTCTATCTGCTCGAAGCTGAAAGCTTTCAATAACTTTAGAACAAGCATGTTCATAAAGATTTTCGCATGGATTAATCTTTTCATTAATGGGGAATTCTCTTCTAAGTGGAATATCACTGCTGGCAGCAAGAACAACTCCTGAGAATAATAATGAAAGCAAAAAATATTTTAACATCGTGTCGTCTCCAATAGAAAAGGGCCATCCGGCCCTTAGTCATAATTTATTTTTTTACTTTGACTGAACAAAATCAGCAAAACGCACACTCACTTCCGCGGGAGTGACTTTTGGTCTACCTAATTTTTCCGGTGAGCCTTTTTGAGTTTTTAAGTGAATAAAAGTAGCTCCATTATTGGCCTTAACTTCATTCAATATATTTTCAAATTTAGAAAGTAAGTCTGTAGAATAAACTTGTTCATATCCAAAGCCTTTAGCAATTGCACCGAAAGAAATTCCTCCCGTAACAGTACCTTGTCCGCCAGTTGAATCGTGAGCTTCGTTGTCGATTAATAAATGGACTAGATTTTTGGGTTTAAAAGCTCCAACTGTGGCCATAGATCCAGTTCTCATTAAAAGGGCCCCATCTCCATCTACAACAATTACTTTTAAATTTGGTTTGCAAAGAGCGATACCAAATCCAAAAGCCAGAGCACATCCCATCGATCCCACCATATAGAATTGGTTTTTAAGATCTCCTACTTCATAAAGTTCACGTCCAGTTTTACCTGTTGTTGCAACGACTGCTACTTCTTGTCCCAATACTTTTTGCATAACTTCTAAAACAGGAGTTCTAGTTGTGCGCTCTTTGTATTCCAATTCAAAATGGTCTGTGTGACTGATAGAAAAATCTTTTTTAGAAGGAGCTGGTTTTTTCTGAAGTTTATAATCAGCTATGTCATCTTTTCTCATGACAAAAACAAATGGTTGATGATTTTTTTTCATATATTCATCAGCTAATTTTAGAGCTGGTATAACTTCCGCGTCAGTCTGTGGAAAATAAGCCCACTTCAGTCTCATTGTCTCCAGCATTTCAGTAGTAATTTGTCCCATCAATTCATGTTGAGGCTCATCATGAGCTCCACCAGGTTCACCACGAAGAGTTGTGATAATCATCACTGGTAAATTAAAAGTGTAAGTTAAAGAGGTAATGGGGTTAACAGCATTTCCCAGTCCTGAGTTTTGAAACATAACAACCGCACGCTTGCCGGCCACTGTTGCTCCAGCAGCGATTGCAATAGCATCACCTTCGTTAACGCTATCGATGAAATCAAATCCATCGGTATCTATAACGTAATTAATGAATGGTTTTAAATATGAACAGGGAGTTCCTGTAAAAAAATTAAACCCCAATTCGCGAGCTGGTGTTAAAAACTTATCTGCTGTTATCATACGATCCTCTTAATATTAAAATTTTTGTCCACGTGAAACGTCAGCGTAGTTATCTACATCTAACCAGTGTCCATCTATATACATGACATTGATTTTTACTTTTTTCTCTAGAAGCTTGTTCATCAAGTCTGGCAATTTCATTTTGCTGAAACCTGAATCATTTGATAATTCTGTTAAAGTTTTCGATAGGACGTCTGAACCAACTTTATTAGTTTTAATCAATCCAATCCACTCACCTTGAGCTTCTTTATTATCAGATGCTTTTCCAAATTTAATTCCTTTTAGCTCAGCATTTTCAGCACTAAAAAGAGTGTGGTTATGGGCACGAGAGCAATTTACGAAGTCACCTTCGTATCCAGGTGCTCTGTCTTTTAAAGCTGCATCAACTACAATGGTGATATCGCCTTTTTCTTCTAACAAGCGAGATAAGATATATTTTCTATAAAGAATATCACCGTATGAAATTACAGTATGATCAACAATTTCTTTTTTAGCTAAAAACAGTGATGATAGCTCACTTGTCGTTTCAAAGTTATCATTATCAAAATATTTAATATTTTGAAGCTTGAAAGCTTCTTTTTTGTATCCGCGAACAATTGAGATATCTTTGATGTCATGTTCATAGAAATGATTGATTGATTGCTCAATTAACGGTTTCCCATTGATATCAATTAAAACTTTTGGTTTATCTTCAGTTAGTTCTTTTAACTCAGCTCCGCGAGATGCCGCTAAGAAGATTGCTCTTGGTTTGTCAGCATCAGCAACTGATAAATATAATTTTTCAGCTGCTTCAAGTTCTTTGTCATTTTGAAGACGGAAAAGCTCAGCCACTGAAACGATTTTATCTTCAACATTCATTAATGATTGTTCTTCAAAAATAGTCTTTGTTACATTTTGCATCGCTGTTACGGCCATTCTCATTTGGTGGTTGGCCCAAATACAAACAGAAATATTCGCTTCTCTAAATGCGTTTGTCGGAGTTGCATAATATTTAGTTGGAACGATTACGATTGGACAAGACTTGCTTCTTTCTCCCCATTCTTTCATGAAAGCGAGAATTTCATCTGGCTTAGAAATTTTTGAGTGCATAAGAATTCCGTTAGCACCAGCTAAGCGATAAGCTTCAGCTCTCTTCAACGCTTCTCCCATTCCCCAACCAGCGATTAAAGCTTCAACTCTCGCGATGATATTAAAATCATCATCAAGTTTTGTGTCTTGACCAGCTTTGATTTTCCCACAAAATTCTTCTATGTCGGCAAGAGGCTGTGCCTCTGTTCTTAAGAATGAGTTTGTTTTAGGGAAAATTTTATCTTCAATACAAACTCCAGCAACTCCACGTTGTTCTAGTTTTGTAACAAGTCTTCTCATGTTGTTGAAGTTTCCGTATCCAGTGTCTCCGTCGAGAAGAATTGGAATCTTTGTTGCATCACTCATGAATTCTACTACTTCTAAAACCTGAGTCCATGAAGCTTCGTTATTATCACGAACACCAAGTGCCGCTGAAATAGAAAGTCCTGATCCCCAAATCCCTTTAAAGCCAGCTTCTTCTGCGATTTTCGCAGACATCCCATTATGTGCTTCCATTAAAAATTCTAATTCATTACTCATCAACATATTTCTTAGTTGTGTAGTTTTTTTAACTGTAGGTGTTTTCATACAAAGGTTTCCTTATAAACATTAAATGCCATGTAGAGACTAAAAAGCACAATAAGAGCTCCGCAAGCACGAGAGAAATTAATAAAAAATCGTTCCGGTATTTTATTTTGATAACGAGAAACTATTCTTAAAAGTAAGTAGAACCATGAAGCCGATCCCATTCCTAAACCTAATGAAAGGCAAAAATAATTAAAGACCGTAGAATGAAAAAGTCCCCATGATTTAATAACGGCCGCAATTCCCGACATCGTTGCAATCAAAGTTGGATTAGAAGAGTAAATGAGAACTCCCAAAAAAAAGAAGCTCGCCGTCTTTGGCTCTTTTTGCCCTTCATTGTGTTTCATATCGAAATTCTTTTTCCCCAATAATTCTTTAAGACCAAAACCTAAAAGAAAAAGGACTCCAACTATTTTTAAAATTAAAACCGTCTTGGCATTAAAATGAAAAAGAGAGAGACCTGTCAGAATCACCATGAAGTAAACAAAGTCCATCAGCGATCCGCCAAGTGCGATAGAAAAGGCTGAACGGAAGTTATGTTTGATTAAAGTATTTACGACCCATACGTTGATTGGACCAACGGGGATACAAATAAGAAAACCAACAATAAAACCTACGAGTAAAGCAATGATCATCTAGGCATACCTTCGAACAATCCTTTCGCTTTCTCTAAATCTTCTTTATTATCAATTTCAACCCAACGGTTATTAATCGTCCGATGAATATTCATATCGTGATTTAGAAGGAACTCGTTCATAACGTGTTCCCAGTTTTTAGAAATATTTTTTTCTTCAGCTAAAAAAGATTTACAAGCAGCCAGCATGTCATCTCTATAATTTTTTGAAAATTTAAGAATCCCTACCGCTTCACCAGCAAAAGTAAAACGCGTACGCTCTTCTTCGGTAACAGCTCGCTTATCGATCGTCATGCGGACAAATCCATCTTTGTCCAGCATAGCTTTGGCACATTCAATATCGTCGATTGAACTCTCGCCCACTAAAATTTGATTTGGTGATTTATCTTCTAAGAATCTTTTCAGTATCGCGGTATCGTAAATGAGATCGGCATCAAACAGTAAAAAATCACCATGCGTTTTTTCTAGTCCGTAGTAAAAAGAATAAGTATTCCCTTTTACACGAAAATCTTCGTTGACTGCAAAATGAATATCGAAGTCTGACTTAAATTTTTCTAAGTATGATTCAAGCACATCGCGTTTGTAACCAGTCACGACAACGACATTTCTAATCCCGACTGATTTCCAAGCTTCAAAATGCCAATCCATAAGAGGTTTGCCATTTACCATTAGTAAACTTTTCGGATTTTCTGTAATGTCCGCTATGCGAGAGCCATATCCAGCAGCGAGAATAAGTGCAGTATATTGTGCCATAAAATTACTATCTCTTTTTTGCCCAAAGGCGATCCATTGTTCTTTTCATTGGATGGTGATGATCTTTTTTATATTCATGAATTGTTACAGCATTATAATAATCAGAAAAACAAGTGCGCCCATGAAGAACTTGAGCATCGTGAGTTAATAAAATTTCACCTGCTGAAAAACTATGGCGGTATTGATTATCTGAATGCTCTAAAATGGCATCGAGTGTATCAAGTGCATACATTTGTTCGTCTGTTAAAGGACGATCAAGTTTTAAATGTGCTGATTCCATATAGGGACGAAGATGACGAAATTCTGGTTCACCTTTTTTATTATAAATAATTATCGGTGCTTCATAAGTCGCGTCAGCGACTCCACGTTGTTCCCAGAAAAAATTCTTTTCTAGTATTGCGAGAACATCAGGGTGTTTTTCTTTTAAAATTTTATGAACAATTAAAGCGTTCACTAAAATATTTTCACCACCGGCCATAGCGGGAGCGATACAAGCCAGAACAAGATATTCCCATTTATAGGGAACGTTAACGTTATCAGTGTGAATTGTTCCACCCTCTCTTGTCTGGTGATAACGAGCACCTTTTAACATTGAATTATTTCTATCGCGATCATAAACGAGAATTGCTCTCTCGCCTGCTTCGTTTTGAATTAAAGTTTCACCTAAAACATTTCCAAGTAGCCAACTAATCGTTCTTTGTTCTTGAATTGTGTATTTATTGTGAAGATCGATAAATGGTTTTACGATGACTAATCTTTTTCCATTTTCTAATTCATTTCTAACTTCCTCTACTTCACGTTTAAAAGTAGGACAGTCATCGTCTTCTAAAATTTTTGCATCTTCAACTTTGTTGTAAACATGCAAAGCTTTTATATAGTCGTAAATTTCATTCTGAGCTTCACCCGAAAACGAGTAATAAAAATTATCATTTAGCATGGCATCATCCTGTCTATGTTAGGGGAACAAAATAGCACTCCCCTAGGGAGAATTCAACAGTAATTAGAGCTCAATTTTGATAGTGGAATGGTCGTGATTGAAGAGGAATTTTGCTTTTTCAAAACTCGGTGGAAGCATGCAATTCTTACAGTTGGAAAAACCGTATTTCTCCTTCGGTATATTGAGAGCATTCTTATCTAAATCCTGGTTCATATTGGCATCGTGATAAAGTTTTATTGCATATTCCCCGCAAGGAACATTTTTAAACACGTACTCCACTTTTTTATCATTAATGGGAGATCGCCCTTTCATAAACGACGGCGGGCCATTTTCTTGAGGCTTAAACGTTAGGGCCTTATCATCTAAGTCGAATTTTATTTGACCATCACTGTTATCAAGCCCCGTGACAATCATTAACAAATCGCCCGAACACGTTGAAATGGGTAAATCAGCGCTCTGAGCATCGCCCCAAAATAATGCAACTAGAACAAATTTTAAAATCATAATTGTTCGAGTTCTTTATCGTATTTTTTATTGATAAAATCTAGATTTTCAATTGAGTTAGTCAGTTTTTCGAGCAGATTTTCGATTATCTGATTTAGTTTTCCAACTGCATGAGTGTAGTCATTTAATTTTGCCGCATCTTGGGCCGCTGCTGCTTTTTCTAACTCAACGGTAATTCTTTGCAGTAAATCTTCGTTTTTAGTAATTTCAGTTTCACAAACTTCAATTTCTTCCTTTATCGGTTTTGTGAGTTTTCCACGCAAAACGGCAATCTCAGCTCTTCTTTGTTTTATTTCTTTTTCCGTTAATTTCTTTTTTTGATTTCGCGGTTTAGACTCTTCACTTTCCCAACCAATTTTTTCTAAGAAATCGTCGTAATTTCCATTAAAAAATTCGGCATTTCCGTTGTGAAAAATAACCAGTTTTGTCGCTAAATTTCGCAGCATAATTTCACTGTGAGTTACAATGACGACGGCACCTGGAAAATTTCCAATTTCTTCAGTTAAAGATTCAATTGATTCCATATCCAAGTGGTTGGTTGGCTCATCGAGAAGTAAAAGGTTAGCAGGTTTTGCTAAAATTTTCCCAAGTAAAACGCGAGCGCGCTCTCCCCCAGATAAAACTTTTATTTTCTTTTTAGCCAAATCCCCTTCAAACATCATGGTTCCACAAATATTGCGGACGCCTGAAATAGTGAGTTCATTATTTTCTGCCTGAATTTCTTCAGCAATCGTATTTTCCATGTTCAAACGATTAATATTCGTTTGACCAAAATGCCCTGTTCTGGCCGCAGGATGATAACTAACTTTTCCCTCAACCGGATCAAGTAATCCGCCAATGACGTTTAATAAAGTCGATTTACCTTTTCCGTTTTTCCCGATGATTCCGATGCGGTCTTCGCGATTGATGGGAAAACTTAAATTATGAAAAAGCAGATCATTTTTTGTGCCATCATAAGAAAAACTTAGGTGCTTAACTTCTGCAATTTGTTTGCCCGGACATTCAATAAAACGAAAACGAAATCCCAATGAATCCACGTTGTCGAGCTTGTCCATGGTGCTCATTTTTTCCAGCGCTTTCATACGCGATTGTGCTTGAGCAGCCTTTGAAGCTTTCGCTTTAAAGCGCTCAACGAACGCTTCCATTTCTTTTCTTTTTTTATCGAGATTTCCGCGCGTTTTTTCGTACATTTCTTCATCTTGAATAATCTGTTCGTAAAATTTCGCAGTATCGCCTTTAATTTTTTTTAACTGCTTTCTATGTAAGCCCATCGTGTGAGTGACTACATCATCCATAAACTCGCGATCATGGGTAATGATCATAATTTCGCCGGGAAAACTTTTAAGAAATGTTTTTAGCCAGCGCATACTTACGATATCTAAATAGTTGGTTGGCTCATCTAATAATAATAAATTAGGGGCTTGAAGAAGTACTTTGGTTAGATTAATACGAATCTGATACCCACCAGAGAAGCTCTTGGGATCTTTTTGCATGTCTTCTTCAGAAAAACCTAAACCAAATAGTATTTTTTCTGCTTCGTGCTCATTGAAATCTTCGGGATTTAATACTTGAATACATTCTTCTAAAACACTGGGTTTAGTAAAGTGAATATGTTGCTCAAGAGCACCGAGTCTATACCCCTTTGGTATAGTCAGTTCTCCAGAATCGGGAGATAACTCTCCGAGAATTAGTTTAAAAAGAGTCGATTTACCCGATCCATTTCTTCCAACTAGACCCACGCGTTCACGCGGCCCCAGTTGAAAACTGACATTGTCAAAGAGGTCTTGTGCACCGAAATGTTTCGATAAATTTTTTGCTTGGATCATTGTTATCTCGCTTAAGGGGCCATCTTATGCTAAAGTCTCCCGAAATTCATTATATATTTTGATCACCTAGAACAAAGGAAATTTGCCCATGTCTAAGTCTTATAGTCACCTTAAAAACATCGCGGTCGTAGCTCACGTTGACCATGGTAAAACTACACTTGTAGACTGTCTTTTAAGACAATCTGGAACTTTCGAAGCTCGCGCTGAGATGACAGACAGAGTAATGGACTCTGGGGAAATCGAAAAAGAACGCGGGATCACAATCACTGCTAAAAACTGTGCATTTGTTTGGAAAGATACAAAAATTAATCTTCTAGATACTCCAGGCCATGCTGACTTCGGTGGTGAAGTTGAAAGATCTCTAATGATGGTTGATGGTATTTTACTTCTAGTAGATGCATCTGAAGGACCCCTTCCTCAAACTCGTTTCGTTCTTACTAAAGCAATGGAACAAAGATTAAAAATCGCGGTTGTTATCAACAAAATCGATAGACCCGATGAACGTATTGAAGAAGTTAAGCACGATATCGAAGAACTTTTCTTAGAACTAGCTTCAATGTTAAACATTGAAGACTTCGATTTAGATATTCCTATTATTTACTCATCAGCTCGCGCTGGTTGGGCAACTCATGACTATAAAGTTGTAAGAACAGATATTAATCCAATCCTAGATTTAATGGTTTCTGATTTCTTCCCTTCTCCACGTATTTCAGAAGGACCAGATCTTCAACTTCTTGTTACCAATCTTTCATACTCTCCATACCTGGGACCACTAGCTATCGGACGTATTCAGCGAGGATCAATTAAAAAGGGTGGTAACTACGCTCTTTGTGACGTTGATAAGAAAAACAAAACTTCAAAAATCACAGCGATCCAAGAATTCTCTGCTTTAGCAATCACTGAAGTTGAATCTGCTGACGCTGGAGAAATCGTAATCGTTGCAGGTATCGATAACGCTAAAATTGGAGATACAATCGTATCGACAAACAATATCGATCCACTTCCACGTATTACTGTTGAACCTCCAACTGTTGGGGTTCAGGTTTCTGTATCTACAAGTCCTATGTCTGGACAAGAAGGTGAATACTTGACGAGTAGAAAGCTGGAAGAATTTTTACAAGACTCAATTAAAACAAACGTTGCTCTTCAATATGAAGGGACAGATGATCCAAAAGTTTTCATCCTTAAAGGACGTGGAGAACTTCAATTAGCAATCGTTTTCGAACAACTTCGTCGTAAGGGATTTGAGTTAATGGTTGGTCGTCCTCAAGTTCTTTTCCAATACGCAGAAGATGGATCAAAACTAGAACCATTTGAAAAAGTAGTTCTTGATATTCCAAATGAATCAACTGGAGCTATCACTGAGCGTCTTTCTACAAGAAAAGGGATCATGGAAAACATGATGCCACTTGGAGAATCTAGAACTCGTATGGTTTTCATTATTCCTTCACGTGGATTAATTGGTTACCGTGGGATTTTCTTAACTGATACTCGTGGAGCAGGACTTATGTCTTCAGAGTTTATGGGATACAAACCATTCACTGGAGAAATGTTAGGAAGACAAAACGGTGCACTAGTTTCAGATAGGGCCGGAAAGATGACTCCATACGCTCTTTACAATCTTCTTTCATCTGGAAAACAATTCGTTAAACCAGGAGAGATGACTTATGAAGGTATGGTTATCGGTGAAGCCACTCGCCCGAACGATCTAGTATTAAACTGCGTTCGTGAAAAACATTTAACTTCTGTTCGTACTGCTGGAAAAGATGAACAACCAATTCTTCCTCCAATTGTTAACCGCACACTTGAGTGGGCACTAGATTGGATTGATAATGATGAATGGGTAGAAATTACTCCACAATCAATCCGTATCAGAAAGAAAGAACTTCAAGGAAATAAACGTTCAGTCGTAAGAAAGGGATAATATGAAAAAGCTTATTTGTTTTCTAACACTCGCCATTACACTTAATCTTTCTGCCGCTACCCTGGACGGAATCACTTTTGCAGACAAAGCTAATGTTGAAGGGAAAGAACTTGTACTTAATGGAATTGGAATCAGAAAAGCAACTTTTCTAAAAATCAAAGTTTATTACGGTGCTCTTTATTTAGAAGCAAAATCAAAAGATGCGGCTAGCTTTATTGCAGCATCAACTCCAAAACAAATTGTTATGCATTTTGTTCGTGAAGTTGATGCTAAAAAATTGCGAGATGCTTTTGTTGAAGGAATGGAAGGTTCTAATAAAAACCATGAAGCGTTAAAATCTTCTTTAGAAAAATTTAATTCTTTTATTCCCGACGTTGTAAAAGATGATTTAATTACCATCACTTTTTTAAATGATGGTGTAACGGTCGCGACTAAAGGAAAAACTTCAGAAAAAATTTCTGGGACTGATTTTTCTAAAGCTCTTCTCAATATTTGGTTCACTAACCCTCGTGATGAAAACTTAAGAACTGGTCTTTTAGGACTTTAAAAACTCAGAAAAATCGCACTCTTAACAATAAGAGTGCGCTTTCTACCTTATTTCTTGCCACATCGTCCCTTTCCACTCCTTTAATTATCATGTAAAATCAAACCATTAAGGGTCCAAGCTCAAGGTCAAGGCAATTTAAACATAATAAATTGATAACTGTTGGTTCTAGTTTATAATTAGTAATAAACAATTTAAGGACAAATTATGGAGCGGAAAATGCACATTACTATAGTCGACGACGTTAGAGATAACTTAAGAAGTTATAACGAATTGCTTTCGCCAACCTTTAATCTTGAGCTTATCCAAAACCCAATGGATCTTTTAGGATTTCTTGGAAAAACACAAACGGATTTAATATTACTGGATCTACATATGCCGACGATTAATGGATTTGAGCTTTATCAAAAATTTAAAGTGACTCATCCTGAGCTTCCAGTGATTTTCTTAAGTGGAGATCCATCTGAAGAATCCGTTATTAGAGGATTAAACTTAGGCGCAGATGATTTTATAGTAAAACCAGTTTCACTCCGTGAATTAGTCGCCCGTATAAAGAATAAAATAAATGTAAACCCCGGCCCTAATTCAGCTGATAACGTTTTATCTTTTGATGGATTTAAACTTTATTGTGATATGCAGATGGCAGAAATTAACGAAGAAAAAATTCAGTTAACACCTATCGAATTTAAACTTATTCATCTACTTGCTAAAAATCCTAATAAGGTTTTTAGTCGTGAATACATCACAAATTTACTTTGGCCGAATGTTCATGTTCAAAATCAGAATATTGATACTCACCTTTCTAATTTAAGAAAAAAACTAATGCCATTTTCTCGTTATATTAAAACGATTAAATCACGTGGTTACATTCTAAGAATTGGATAATGTTAGATCAAAGTCATAAAAACATTTTAGAAAAAACGAAAGAAGCAAAATTATCTGAAACACCCGTGAGTGTTTTCATGAATTCTCATGCTATTTCATTGCGTGAAAACTATTCTGTTAAAACAACAATTGATACTTTCAACACTCATCATATCAGTGGTGCCCCTGTAGTAAATTTTGAAAATAAAATTGTTGGGGTTATTTCTGAGTACGATTTGTTAATTGAAGCAGCTTCTAAACCACTTTCAAGTCATATTGATTTTAAGACGACAATAACGTCTGTATTTCCCGATACCACCCTAAAAGAATTGTTAATTATTTTTTATAAACAAAAATTAAAATGGGTTCCTGTTGTTAATAAAGAAAATTATGTTCAAGGCGTAGTCTCAAGAATGGATCTTCTGGAGTTCATCGCAAGCCATTCTAAAATTTAATTCTTAAAAACATTTCTAATTTCAATAGATAAATAATCAACTCCATTTTGCTTTAAAACAGAAAAGGGGGGATTTGTCGTCCCTATATCTTCCAAGGCCCGAAGAAAAACTTCATCATTTAATTCTTTTTCTTCAATAATAATTGAACCTAATTTTTTATGGGCCTCAAGTGCATTAAAAAACTGTTCATTCTTTTGAGCGATTTTTAAAGGTATATAAATTGATTTTTTTCCAATTGCAATTAACTCACATACAGTACCCGCCCCAGATCTCGAAACTGTGACTGTCGCAAGTTTAAAGAGGTCAATCATTTCTCGACCAACAAAAGCCAGCGGATAATAATCTGGATGATTTAGTCCCGAGTATTCATTGATAAAGGCTTTCCCCACTTGATGAATAATTATGTATTTGTCAGTTAGAGCTTTAAAGTTTTTTTCAATTAATTTATTAATTAACTGTGCTCCATTTCCTCCCCCTGTCACAAACAGGATGGGCTTTGATTCATGATTAAGATTTCTACCATTGATAATAACTGGACCAATATCTTGGTTGTAACATTCTTCACGGAGTGGATAACCAGAGAAAAAAGTTTTATCCTTATCAAAATATTTAAATGAATCTTCAAAACTAATAAAAACTTTATCTGCAAAAATTGAACAAATCTTATTTGCAAGTCCGACACGACTTGTTTGTTCATGAATAAAAACTTTTTTCCTTTGAAGCTTTGCTGCGATAACTACGGGAACACAGACAAAGCCACCTGTTGAAAAAATTAAAGTTTCTTTGCTTTTAAATTTCCAAAGAACTTTAAATGCATCTATTAATCCTAAAAAAACATTTAATATGTCTTTGGCATTTTCAATTGATAAATATCTTCTTAGTTTTCCGGTATGAATCGGATGATATGTAAGTTCATATTCACGTACGAGCTCTCGCTCAATGCTACTAATCCCACCGATATAATGAATTTCGTATTCTTTTTTTTCATTAATTTTTTTAAGAACAGTTAGCCCTGGCATAACATGGCCGCCGCTTCCGCCGCCGGTAAAAATGATAGTTTTCATATTATTCATCCTGAAATAAAAAAACGCCCCATAAATGGGGCGTAACTTACTTTAGACTATTATAATGAAATTTTCTTAAGAGCGGAAAGATCTTTCTTGTCTGTCAGAATTAGATCTTGGAGCGCGGTCCGATGAAAAGTTTCCACCGCCACCTGAGCGACCACGGAAACTACTTGGACGACGATCGCGATCTCCACCACCACCGTAAGCTGGTCTACTCATTGGAGCCGAACGAGTTAATTCAAAACGAACTGTTCTTTCATTGATTGTTGGCCCTGCAACTTTTAAAAGAGCATCACCGAAGTTTTCTGGAACTTCAAGGAAAGAAAAAGTTTCTTTCATATCAACATTGCGAATCATGCGTTCATCAACATTAACCATTCCTGCGATTGATCCCAGAAGTGATTTAAGTGTTAAACCATGATCTTTTCCGATGTTAACGAAAAAGCGCATATTGCCGCTGTTATTAGCGCGTCCTTGTGGAGCTTGATCTCTTGAATCTCTAGAGCTTCCTCTAGAATCTTGTGATCTGTTATCCATTCTGTTGTCTGGACGGCGTTGTTCAGCAATTTCCAATGAAGGAGCTGAATCGTAACGAGTGATTTGAGACTTGAATAAATGGTTGTACATTACTTTTAATAGGTCTGCTTTTTCCATAGTCGCAAATTTTTCAGCGAAAACTTCATCAGCATCCAATTTATCAAGATTTTCAATTAACGAATCAAATTTTCTTAATTCTTTACGAACTAGAACTTGTTTTAATTCTGCAGGAGTTGGAAGAATGGCTTGAACAATACGAGCTTTTGTATTGTTTTCAACCATACGAAGTCTGTAACGTTCACTTGGCTCACAAAGAGTAATCGCTACACCTGTAAGGCCCGCTCGTCCAGTTCTACCAATACGGTGAACATAAGATTCGATATCTTGTGGAAGGCCAAAGTTAATTACGTGTGAAAGGTTATCAACGTCAATTCCCCGAGCTGCTACGTCAGTACAAACAAGCATTTTAATTTTTTTAGCTTTGAAGTTTCTCATTGTAAGGTCACGTTGTTGTTGTGACATATCTCCATGCATTGAATCCGATGGATATCCACGAGCATTCAATTCGTCAGCTAAAGATTTTGCATCGATCTTAGTTCTACAGAAAATCATTCCGTAATAATCTTCTAATGAATCTAGAATTCTACAAACCGCTTCGCTCATTTGAGAGTGACGAACAACATAATGCTTTTGTTCAATTGATTCGTTTGTTGAAGTTTTCTTTTGAACTTTAACGACCAACGGATCTTTCAAATATGTTTTGATTAAAGAAAGAATTGGAGCTGGCATAGTTGCTGAGAACATCCAAGTTTTCTTTGTTTCGCCAAGATTAGAAAGAATAGATTTAACGTCGTCGATGAATCCCATGTCTAACATTTCATCTGCTTCGTCTAGGATAGCAAATTTAGCGTTATCTAAAATTAGAACACCACGATCGATTAGGTCTAGAACTCGCCCAGGAGTTCCAACTACGATTTGTGGACGATCTTTACGAAGGCCTCTGACTTGACCTTCAAGAGAAACACCACCGTATACTGGTAGAGTTTTAATTTTTTCGTAAATTGAGAATTTTTTAATTTCGTCGTTAATTTGATTTGCTAGTTCGCGTGTTGGAGTCAAGATTAGAGCTTGAACATCACGTGAGTTTGAATCAATTTTGTGAAGAAGTGGAAGAACGAATGCAGCTGTTTTTCCTGTACCTGTTTGAGCTTGTCCTACAAAGTCTGTGTCTGTAGTTGCTAGAGCTGGGATAGCTAGTTGTTGGATTTCTGTTGGGTCTACGTACCCTCTTTCAGTGATTGCTTTAAGCAATGACTCGCGTAGTGGCAATTCTTGAAATGTCACTTTTTACTCCGTTGAATGTGGATCTTCACCTCGCATCTGCTCTAAATGAAAACCGCAACATTTATAACGCAAAAAAAGCAAAAACTTAGGAAAGAATCCTTTAATATGTTGAGCCACTTCTACGTCAGAAAAAACGAGCTGGCTAGCCCTATGTGTAAAAAAGACTCGGACTATAATTGCTCGAGTGCAAAATCAATGCTATCGCACGCCGATGGTATGCTTTAAATCATTAATTAATTTTTGAGCCTGAGGACGAACCTTTGCTTGGCCTTCTTCCAAAATAAAATCTATTTTTTTTGGATTGGCCATTAACTCTGCATAAATCTCACGAGGACCGGCCAGCATAGAATTTAAGACAGACAATAATTCCATCTTAGCTTCTCCCCAGCCAATACCACGAAGATACCAAGTGCGAAGGGCTTCGGTTTGGTCAACTGTGGCGAATTCGCTGTAAAAATCAAAGATCAAAGACTCTTCTGGATTTTTTGGAATTGAAGGATCACTTGAATCAGTCGTAATACGATTGATAAGTTTTTTTAATTCTTTTTCAGTTGAAAAAAGTGGGATGTGGTTATTATAACTCTTACTCATTTTTCTTCCATCAAGGCCTGCTAGAAGTTTATTTCCTTCGCGCACGATTCCCTTGGGAAGCTTTAATTTATTTCCATAAGTATTATTAAATGCTGTAGCGATATCGCGCGCAATCTCGATGTGTTGAAGTTGGTCTGCTCCAACAGGAACAACATCAGCGTTTAAAATCATAATGTCGGAAGCCATCAAAATAGGATAAGTAAATAGTCCCATGTTTACACCATGGTCTTCATCGCGTTCTTGTTCAAGGTTTGCTTGAACAGAAGCTTTATAAGCGTGAGCGCGATTCATTAAACCTTTAACTGTAAAACAAGATGTAATCCAATGAAGCTCTAAAATTTCAGGAATATCACTTTGTTTATAAAGTGTAACTTTTTTAGGATCTAATCCCATCGCAAGCCATGCAGCCGCCACTTCGTAAATATAACTTCGAAGTAATTTTGGATCATGCACACCTACGAGTGAATGATAATCAGCGATAAAGTAATAAGATTCATATTCACCAGAGTTGGCCATATCGATGGCCGGTTTAATGGCTCCGATATAATTTCCAAGATGGGGCATTCCTGTGGGCTTGACGCCAGTAAGGCAGATTTTTTTTGACATATTTTCCTCTTTAGAGAACGCCCTATTTTAGACAAAAAGAAGACATTCAGAAAAGCAGAAATTTAGATATAAATTACAATTTGGGAATCAATCCGTTGTAGTAGTCGTAACAGTTATATAATCCTGATAAGTTCCAGATTCTTTGGTCGTATCAACTGTCCCAATGACAACGCGAATGGGAATTTGCACACCTTGAGAAGTCGTAATTCCAGTACCAGAAGCAATGGAGACTGGGCTATTAGCAGAACTTCCAAGACTTTTTAGACTTCCGTTGGCAAAAAAACTATAGCCAATTTGTGAAGTTGTCCCAATTCCATCAGCTCGTTTGAGGATACCATTATTAGATGAAGACACTTTTACGCTATAACCGGCATTACTCACTACACGCATATCAAAATCTATTTCTTTCCCAGTTTCTAATTCTCCAAAATCAAGTGTCTTGGAAGTTTGCGATGGATCGTGTGCTCCACCATTGTCAACGAGCGAGATTGAAATAAATTTACTAACATAAATATAAATATTGAGATCTTTATAGCCTTCAAATGCATTTATATTAGTGTAAGTTCCGGAGTAGCCTTGTACTTGGACGTTGTCATAATAATTTCCCGCTGCTGGTGGTGAACTTCCAAAAGCTGCGAGTGTAAAATAATAATAGAAATTTTTTACTTCATCTTTATTAATAGAAGTAAATATTACTTCATTACTAGAAGTGATATCACTTGGCTCCTTTAGCACACCAGTAGAATTACTATTTTTATATAAATTGTAATAAATAAAATTTCCATTCTGTAAATTGGTAGCTCTTCTATTGTAATTACCGGCCCAGCCTTTAGTGAAAGCAAAAAAGAAATTAGAGCATTTAGAATCGCCGCTTCCTGAGCGAGCTACTGTTACAGTGCCGGGAGTTGTCGCGTTGGTGTCATCAACATAATAACTTAGAGCAGGAACAGATGTTGTATAGTTACAGCTATCAGCAAAAACGTTTACCGAAACTATCAAGAAACAACAGACTAAATATAATTTCATAAGCGACTCTCTTTGTTGGGAAGAACGATGCTGCCTATATCGATTAATCCACTTTTTTGATTTTTAAGGTCTAGTGATTTAGCTTCAAAATCCTCACCTTCCAATTGTATTTTCCCTAAAGTTGGTTCAACACCTTCTATAAAAAACTCTCCTTCTCTGCCGGTAAAAAATGGCGTTGTCTTGCCTGTTTCTGCAACCCAATAGCCTACTTTCAAGACTTGAGGTTTATTATTTCTATCCAATAAAGTACCTTTTACGACAATTAGTCCAGACTTGCCTACGACAAATAAATGTCCACTTCTGTAGTGTGGATACACAACAAAACTTTCTTGGCCTAAAATATAACCTGGATCTAAGTGACTTGGATCCAGTTGCAATCTTCTATACTGATAAGGTGATAAACCTGAAATAAGTGACTCGTGAAAAAAACCAGTTTCCGTCTCATTATCTCCACCAGATGTTTGTGCCCCAAATTTTTGTCCTTTCCATCCTTCGTTAGGTTTAAAGAGAACGAAACTATTGGCAATAGGTCTAGAAATAGAAAATCCCGATTCGTGATCATTATAAACAAAAGCAAATGCACTTAAAAATCTTAACGATGTTCTGCTTCCCGTCTTAAGTCCTTTTGTATTGAGAATTTCTTCACGCATTCCCAAATCAGCCAATACCGTATTGTATTGCAAATCTAAAGCTCCATTTCTTGAGTTGGTATTGTCATCAAAATTAGCTGATGTTTTTAGACTGTTGAGTTTTTTTCCGTTGTCGTTAATAAGGGTAAGTCGTTTTGTTTGAGAACCCTTTTCATAAAAAGCAGAAACGTAAGTTGAGCTTTCTCCAAAGGCAATATTTAAGAAACAATATAATTGTGTTTCCCACGTTTTATTTTCATTTCGCGAACGGGCCAAATAAAATGTGAGAGAGCTGGATGTAAACAACCGTGAGGTTAAACTAGTGTCATAACCAAATTTGCCGGTATCACCAATTCGAGGATGTTGATAATTACCCCCAATTGAAAGACTAAATTTTTCAAACAATGGAACACTGTAAGAAGCATTGGTGATAATATCAAAACGGTTATTAATTAAACTTCCCGCTTCGTTAAACCATGGTGAACGGTATTCAATTTTTGTACTTAAAGTATGGCTGTCATACCAATAAGCACCAAAAAGATTTAAGAGATATGTGGCAGCTATTGCAGTTCCAGATTGTCCAATAGTTTTGGAGCCAACTCCATCAAAAATCCAATTCCCATAGGATGTAGCCAAAATATTATTTGATCCAAGTAGAGTAAATTGTTTATTACCTTGAAGATAAGCTGAGGCGCTATAAAAACGATTTACACCATACTGATAGAATGCAGAATAAAAGGCACCGTGTTTATCATCATATTTTTTAATTGTATCGGTGTCATATGATGGATAACCAGCAGCGAGTGAATAACGGCTTAGCCCCGGAGCGAGTAATTCGGCAGAGCCTGCTTCATTAAAGATTAAGACTTTCTTTTTTCCAAACTCATCAGTGATTTCCACCAATATTTTATTCACTCCATTGTTTAATGGAATATCTTTAACAGAGTATCTTCCTGGGTTCATATACTCTGTTTTAATAACAGTATTATTTATATAAGTTCTTACTAACGACCTAGTGTCGATCTCATATTCAAATGAGGAGGTCGGTCCACTCACTCGATAAGGATTTAATGAGAAATCACGATAAAGAGAGACTCCACCTAGTGTGTGGCTTTGTTGATAACCGACAATTGGATAATTAACGTCTCCCATTTCTAGTCGTTGCATCTTCCCAGGTCGGTCGTAAGTCATTTTTGAATTTTGGCGATACCACTCATTATCTACTCTTGTAGAGAGATAATTCATTTGATTTTCAAAAGTAACATCCTTAAAGCTCATGAACGAATCTGTTTGAACTCCAAAAGAATCTTTTTGATCAATTTTTTTTGTCAAAATTTCTTCTAATTTATAATTGGTTCCAAAACTAAATGTCGCAGGATTTACGGCTTTGCGAGAGTAGTAAGGCATTACATCGTCAAATGCATTGGCACTATGTGGTTCTAAATCTGCTGCTGGAATTTCAATCGACAAACGAAGTTCACTCGGTGAATACACTATCTTAAAGGGTAACTTAGAAGGCTCGATATCTCCTTTTCCCATTTTGTACTTAAAGCGTTTGTTTTCTCGTATTTTGTCTATTAATGCACTTTCAAGATTTTCAGCAGAAAGTGAAATAATTTTTTCGTTAACGACTACTGCTAAAATTCCCCCGAGATAAAATTCTTCTAAAGTGGCATCTAAAACAACTTTTTTAACTTCTTGATTTTTACCAAAAACTTTTTGGTATAATTCATCCGAAGTCTGGGCCATGACTCTTACGGGAGAGAAAAATAATAGAGATATAAAAAGAATGAATCCATTATTCTTTATCAAAGCTTAATTTCACTTTCTCAGATGAATTAACATCTGAAAATTTACCAATTTGTGGAAATGAAAAAACACGTTTAGATCCAGCTAAAATATTTTCCCCGGACATCCCTTTTAGGTCTTCAGTTTTTATCAGAACTTCTTTTTTCTTTTTTTCATCTTTAAAAGTTAATGAGAGATTGCTTAAGACCTGATGTTTTTTTCCATTATTAGCAACAACAATTAATATTTTTTTTCCAGAAACTTTTAACTCCTCTACCACAATGTCAGATGAGAAATCACCTTCCTTAACGTAGAGGGCCGCTACATAACGAAGTAACACTTTAATGCTCGCTTTTTTATTTTTTGCTTTTTCTAGCTCGATAGGTAATTGTTCTGCAATTAAACGATAAGCTAATTCTTTGGTAGGGATTTCTTTGCCTGTCCACGAAACTTTAACTGAACGCTTTTCATTTGCGGGAATAATTAACTGTGTAGGATACAGACTAAGTTCTGAATCAACTTTAGGATTTGATTCATTTCCAGTAACATCCATTTCTCTTTTTGCTAGACTAACTTGAACGGCAATTGGTTGTTCCGAATCATTTTCCAAATAAAAAAGCGAAGAGCTTTCATTGCCCTTTACACCAATAGTTGCAGACATTGGTGAAAATTTAAATGCATGAGAATTAGTGCTAAAAAAGAGACAAATTAGAATTAAAAATAAATTGAGCTTCATTCCTAGAAACCGCCTATTTAATGTTTTATTAATTATAGGGATTATTAGATTCAATAGAAAGTTAATTTGCGATAATTTTCAGAAAAATAGGGCGATTTTCAGAGAGGGTATACTTAAGTCGATTAATCAAAATTTCATACTGAACAGTGCGCTCTTTTGAGGTAATTTTTCTAATATGAGATTCAACTGCGCTTTGATCTAAGCCTTCTACTTCAAAACGTTGTGAATCTGATAAATGCTCTATATTAGATTTACTAGATAAAATCCAAAGAGACTGACTGTCGCTTAATTTTAATTGCTTAACACTTGTACTAATGGAAGGAGCAACAAAGGCACGCAACTGCAAGTCTCCCCTTCCTGCTGCGTGAACGCTTGAAAAAATTGAGCTTGCAATGAATGATAAGATCAATAATCGCTTCATATAAGTTTATCGGTAAATTACCTGATGAACTTAAGCGGGAATTATTTTAGAAATAAAAAAGCCCACTTTTTCAAGTGGGCCCAATATTGATTCGATTAGTTTTAAATTAGTTAGCAGCAATTGTGAATGTAACAGTGTCTGCGTATGTACCTTCAACCATAGATTCAGCCGTGGCACCAGTATAGCTAATAGCGACACTCTTATTTACGTTTATTGACGATGCTGCATTGTTGGCGATCGTTGCTCCAGCGGCAAGGCTTAAATCAACAGTGGCACCGCCGTATTTCATTGTATAAGCAACAACTTCAGCTCCATCAGCTCTTTTTAATTTACTTAAATTTGAAGATGTGATTGTCACTTTATATCCCGTCTTTGAGTTCGATTTTTCATTTACAGAAGCTACATTGAGATCTGTTTGTGTGGTAGAAAGATCAAGAGTAGAAGCAACTGCTTGCGAGGTTACAGTTAAACTAATTTTTTGAGCAACAACACCTTGAAGAAGCAAAGTACCAGTGGTTGCAGCAAATGATGAAGCAGTTGTAAGTGCTAAAAGTGTAGAAGCGATAACTAATTTTTTCATAAAAACTCCTGATTGTTGTTGAAAAAAATTTATAAAACTAACTTACTTTCCTAATAGCACTATCCATGCCAATCACTAAATAAGCGGTGGGAGGTGTGAAATTGTAAAGTTCGGTTGAGAATATCAAAATCCCATTGTCTATTAATTGAACAGTTGATTAGAATTGGTGTCAAAAAGTTAGTCATTGGGCAAATAGATCCTCAAGAAAAAGACTTGCAATAGAAATTTTATAGGCTTTAGAAGTAAATGAAATCCTGACTTGATCGTCATCATTGTTGATGCTATTAAAATTTTTAGAAATACTCATTTAATTGGAGATCAAAATGAAAACATTGATACTTGCTCTTTTCACGGTTATCGCTCTTCCGGCTTTTGCATGCCTTGAAGAAGCTCAGTTTATCGGAACTATAACTGAATATAAAAAAGTAGCCACTGAGTGCAGTTATAAAATTGATTTTTCAATGTATAATGAAAGTATGGTTTGCCCATTAAATTCAGGGGAAGCAAGCACTGTGGAATTTAAAGACGAAAGCTGCGTATTGAAAGACGGTGATCAAGTCTCAGGTGTGCTTGTTAAACTTCTTTCTGAAGAAATCGTTATTGAATAAAAATCTTATTCAGCAGCACTACCTGATTGAATTTTTTCCATAAGGAAGAGAAACTGTTGTCTTTCTTCCTTAGTTAAAACTTTGGTGATGTTTGTTAGTTTTTCAAAATAATGCGGAAGAACTTCGTTTAACTTATCCATTCCTTTGGACGTTAGCTCAACTAACATCCCTCTTCTATCTTTAGGATCATCGATGCGCACAACAAATCCTTCTTTTTCCAAAGCATCCACAAATTGAGTCATGGTGGCCCGTGTAACTTTTGATCTTTTAGCCAGCTCTGAAGGGGAAAGCGTTTTATTTTCTTCACCTTTTAAAATCATTAGTAAATGAAATCGTCCTGAAGTGACTCCAAAACGACTAAACATTTCTTCTCTTTCAGCCTGCATTTTTGTTGAAACAAACTTAAACTGTAAAGCTGTCTCGATAGCTTCCGTAGAAACATTCGGATAGTAGTTTGTAAGCTCCTTAAAAATTGCTGAGAATTTGTGATCAGGTGTTACCATTTAAAAACCTCATAAAACATAAAGTGTTTAAAAGTGTAAATGAGTTGTTAATAAAAGTCTTAGTTAATTTTTCGCTTTATTAACAAGTCCTTTTCTCGAGTTACAGGTCGGTAAATAATTAAAGTTTAATGGCTTTGTTAAATGCCCAGAAAAACCTAAAGCTCTCGTTTTCTCCCTTTCTTCATCCATGGCATGCTCACCCAAAAATTGATCTAACCTATTCCTTTAAATTATAGAAAATCTTTTAATCGAAAAAATAGATTATTAGTTTATTTTAACTTACCTTTAATTAAGTTACGTTTTTTAAAATACCAAGGATTCATCATGAAATTAGCTTTGCTTGTTTCTGCAATCACAAGAGTTGAAATGCATTCAAAAGAAAGTACCAAAACGTTTGAAGAACTTTAAAAGAAGTAAAATGACTAAATTTATATTTATTCTAGCATTCAACTTAGTAGCTATATTATTGGCCAATAGTTGTAGTTCAAGAAATGCCAGTCCTCTTAATTTTTCAGATTCTAGAACTCAAGGGAATCAAGAAATCCAAGAGAGAACTTCTTATCAAATTATCAATCAACAAATTTTGATCCCTAAATGTCTTTCTTGTCATGGAAGTTCTAGTACTGTGAACCTAGAAACATACCCTGCCGTTTATGGTCATATTGCTCGAATTAAACAAGAGACTCTCGCTTTACGTAAAATGCCCAAGCTTCCTTATACCCCACTCACAACAAAGGAATATAATCTTTTGTCGGCTTGGATAGCTAGTGGCGCTCCTGAAAAACCATTAGATGGTGGAGACGACTTACCTGCTCCAACAATTGAACCGTTGACTCCAACTTTTTCCTCAATTAAAAAAAATATTTTCCAAAACAAATGCTTAATTTGTCATTCGGCAGGAAAAGAAGCAGAGCGAGTTTCATTAAACTCAGCAGAAGACCTTATCAATTCTCCGCTTGATCTAGTCGTGCCAGGTAACCCAGACGATAGCGGTTTAATTTTATCCGTCCTTCCAAATGCACGAAAAATCATGCCTCCTAAAAAAACAGGAATAGAATTTCTAAAACCAGAAGAAATTGAAGTTGTTAAACAATGGATTGAAAACGGTGCTAAAGATTAATTAGTCCTTATTCTTTAGGCGCAAAAGTTACTGGAGGTGCAATCTCAAAAGAAACAGCGCCTACTTCTTTAACTTTGCTATTCAAAGTAAATTTTAAATTAACACTTTTTGGATTTTCAACAATGATCCAACGTTGAATAACTTTTTGTGATGGAATGATAAATGGATGAAGTAGATGACTTTCAGGCAATGCCCTTTGAAATTCTACTTTGTTTTTAGATCCAATAAAATCATTTACTCCGGCCGCAGTAATAGCACCTAAAGCAAAAGTATAACCAACAGTAGAAGTTGTGTTGTTATTTGAAACTCCACCAACGACTGCTCCTGCAACCGCGAGACTTCCCAAGAGTAAAGAGGTGTTATAGTTCGAAACACTTCTTTCTAATTTACAAGCTTCAATCCATGAACTCATTTTTGGGCCAACTAAAACTTCAACTGAAGCAGATGGATCATTTAATGTGACTGAATCAATATCAATCCATGAGTCTGATAAATTATTTATTGAAACCTGAAACATTTTTATTTTTTCATTGCTAAAATCAGAATTTTCAACAACGGTTGCACTTAAGAGTTTTGAATTTAAGTGAAGGTCTGCTCCTGGCATAGTTGAAGCACATGAACATAATAAGAGAGTAGCTAAAACCGATATCGATGATTTCATAATTTCCTTTTGCATTTAAGAATAAGAAATAGTTTTACTTAAATGAGTAAAAAAAGCGATCTAAATTATATTGGGAGATTTTAGAGAGAGATTAATCGAGATGGTGCCCTGCGAGGGAGGATCTAAAAGCCTGTTTTTAATTAATTACAGGTCTAAGCCGATCACCCTAGATCACTATAAAACTTAACAGTATTAACAACTTAATCAGAATTTCTAGAATTTCAATTGTCGTCCATTGTGAGGGATTAAGCTCTATTTTGAAGTGCTTTATCCCTGTTTTAGACCTGCGGAAATTGACAAACCGTACTGTTTACGGTACTGTTTGAAACAAGAGGTAATTATGGAAAGAACTAGCGCCAATGACTTTCGATCGAACCTAAAAGAATGGATGGAAAGTGCTCGAACTGAGCCGATTAAAATTACTCGCAAAAGTGGAGAATCTTTTGTTCTTCTAAATTCAGATGAATTTGAAAAATTACAAATTGAACTCGCAAATCTTCGTGGCATTACACAAGGCCTTAGTGATGTCATTCAAGGACGTACCCGTCCAGCTACGGATCAATCTACTAATACCGCAATTGAAAGGGCCAAGGAAAAAGTTCTCGGCAAACGTAAAAAAGCGGCTGTCGGTTAATGATCAATTACTCAGTCAATGAAACAGATCAATTTCTAAAAGATGTTGAAGAAATTGCAGTCTGGATTCTCATCAGCAATATTGAGCAATCAGAATCTTTAGCAGAAAAGAAAGTTGATGAATTCAATGCTGAGATAGTAGCGTTGAAAGCTCGCCTTAGAGTTTTTCCAGAGTCTGGTGATACTGAAAATATAACTGGGATTCGTAACTTTCCTCTATACAGTGGCCGCTATTCCGCAAAGTGGATTATCGACTTTGTCGGAAAAACTGTAAACTTGATCGCACTGACAGATTCAAAATATCCTAAATCACTTCGTGAAATTCACCTTGATGATGATTTTGAGGAAGAGTGAAATCATCATAGTAACATTTTTTTGTTACTATGATGATTTATCGAGAATATTTTTTTTGTAATCAGGTATTCCACTTGATTAGGTTATTCCCCTCTTTGAAGTGACTTCAATCCCCTTAGACCCGCAACGATGACAAGGAATGCAAAATGCATCATTTTGATGTATAATGTTTCACTGGAGGCTTTTATGAGTAAGGCTAGAACTGTTCGCTTTGATGATGAGATTGATCCGTTAGTTGATCGCTTCATAGAGAAGAACGATATCAATTTTAATAAGCTTGTGAATCTTGCGGTTAAAGAATTTATTTCTAAGCCGCATACGATTAAATTAGTACCTGTTAGTGAGACAGAGTGGGATAAACAGATGAAGAAGGCTTACAAGAAACACAAAAAGACATTGGATGAATTAGCAAAATGAAAATTTTCATTCTTAGTGTATGTTCGTATCCTTTGGTGGCTAATTGTCATTTTTTTCTTGTTCTGGGATAACTGTATTTTCAAGAGGGCTAGTTTGTTGAGGTATATCTTGTAAAGTTGTTGGAATTTCTACTGGCCGTGAATATTTCAGCATTTCAACATCAGTTAATCCCACAAAATGTTTATAATCAAATGACTTAAATGTTAGTCGATCTGATTCACTTAATTCGTCGGGATTATAGAAGGTTATGCCCCTTCCAAAAAAATCTAAAGCGAAAATTAATTTTTTTAAGTGGTCAGGATTTTCGGCCATAACAATAGCGCAAGTCTTCTTCTTATCAATTTCTTGAAAATTAATAAACCCAATTTTAGTAAATTGAAAAGGTGGAATTCTTAAATCTTTTAGTGCTTGAGTTACTTGAATTTCAACGTACAAACTATTATCTACTGCTTGGTCGAGTAGGTTTTTTACGGGAGGGGCACCATTTAAACAAAGAACCATTTCAATCGGTGCTGATCGTAATAATTTACTGTAAGTAGAGGTTGATATGTTAACTTTGTCTGACCACTTTTGGTTTAAAAACGCCTGAATGAAATCTTTTGCGATATAGTATTGGTTGTTATTTGAATCTTTGATAATGTATACTTCATCACCATTTCCCGGTATGAGAAGCCCCGCGACCCCTTTTATAATAATTTTTCGTATGATTTGAAACTTCGCTTTAGGAGGAATAATCTCAAGATTCAATTCACTTTGGCTTATGAAAGTTTGTATACTGTCGGCTGTTGTTTGAAGGTCGTTACTCAAAGTAAGTAGTATATTTTCATTTTCTCTAGTTTTTAGTGAGTACATTCTCCTGTTTGTTGTAATCGAAGTTCCGACAAACTTATCCTGAAATGTTGGTATAATAAGATCATTCTTTTTCAATAAGTTTGAATTCTGTAAATGTCCCCAATATGGTGTTTTAACGAAAAGCAATGCGCCCGTTAGTAGAAATGCGCCTATAATAAATAAGCTATACTTAACTCGCACATATCTTCCAGTTTCACCAAAGGAAAGACCTGAATAAATAATCAGTCGTAAATAAATAAAAAAGCCAGTGAGTGGAAAGATTAAAAGCAAAAAAAAGATGATCTTTTCTTTGCGAGTGAGTTCTCTTTCCTTAATATCTCGCTCTCTTTTTAAAGAAGAGTTCAGAATGAAAAAATAGGCGACAACTACATAAACCAAAAGCAGGATTCTGAAAATTGTAAAAAAAAGTTCAGAAGCGTTCAGTGGACCACCAAATAAATTGATGACATTTTCTGTAACTCGCAAGAGCATTACGTAAGCTACCGTTCCAAATAAATAATCAAGTCTACCGATTCGACCGCCTAGTCTAAAGAGACCAGGGTTGTATGCTATTTTTTCCATTGTTGGTTATCGGTGATATTTACTTTTTATTTAATTTGATTGTTAAGTAAAAGTTTTAATGAGCCGACCTCTCTCTTGTAAACATATACAAGGACTAGCGTTGAAATCATTTTACATGGGGATCTTTAAGGTTTTAAGGGAGATTCCAGTAGGAATAGTGATCACAACCCTTTTTTTTGCTGCCATAGTTCTGCCCCCCGGTTGGATAACACATAATTACCCATTGAAAAGTGAAGAAAAGAAGGTTTTTACTAACAAGACCAATTTTGTCTACGTTAAGGCCTTTAACCCAGATGATCGAAATGAGATTATTACAAGTAATGGATTTCATCTTTTAAATAGATACCTGCCCGTTGCCCTTGAGTCTGATGTCTCCTCTCATATAGCGGGCATGTTTGATCTCAAGTTATCACATTATCCTATGCGAGTGAGTCTTGTTCCAAAAGGAACTAAATTCACAATTGTCGACAAATTCTACTTTCATGGTGTTGGAGTTTTTAATCTTGGAGGACCATCCAAAGAAGATGATTATAGTTATGTTTTGAAAGACGACAAGGGAATAAAGTCTGAGTATGGACATAGTGGTTTAGATTTCTTTAAATTAAGTGATGATTCAAATACAAGCTCTTTTAATGCTGAAGTTAACAATGCTCTTTCTGAATTCAATACGAATCATAAAATAATTAAAAGCTACAATAGAAATTTTAATAAGACATTAGGAGCAAAAATTCTTATTATTTTTTTTCGGCTTAAAAAGGACGATCTAATATTTGAATCAACATTAGAGGGATATAAAATTGAATTTAAATCAATGGAGGCTTTTATGACCTTCCACTATTATTTAGAAAATTTTGAATCAGAGCTAGAAGTATTATTCGATATGAGAAGAGATCATCCTGAATTAACAGAACGATACGGATCGCAAGAGCTAAAGAGTTTGGTTGAATATGCTCAACAGGTAAAAAATATAAACGATTAACCGCCTAATTACTTATCAGCTTTCGCGACACCCAGCACACCATCCCACTCTGGGATGAAATTCCAAAATTTTCGCTCAAAAATATTCATCACTTGCACATCCCATCCCAGAAACCATCCCAGAAACCATCCCACCATGGTGGGAAGAATTCATCCCAGAGTGGGATGGTCTGGCCATTATCAAAAAAAATTTCATACAACTATTCTCGCCAATTTTTTTGGTGATTAATTTTAACATGGGAGAAGATTATGAAAATCATAGATTGTAATTTGAACTGCATTTGAAGTGAATCTGAGGTGATTTTGAGCTGAATGTTTGTCGTCAACGAAAAAACTACCCCTGCCAACTCGCCAATATTTATCAGGAAATTAAGATCCTGAAATTGACCTCCCCCTCTCCACGTAGTTATGAGGATGAGGTCAATTTCAGGAGGAGATTTTAGAGAGTAATGAGGCGAGTTGGCAGGGAGTAATAGAGGAATAGATTTATGAGTGAGTTAGTAATTAAGAGGGAGGGAAAAAAGAAAAGGGAAGGAGGAGGGAAGAGATTTTTTGTCGTGATGGTTAATGAAGAATAAGTGCTGGTGTTGATAATTAATTTTGTAGCTAGCGAAAACTAGCGAGTAACTACATTTTTTAGGAGTGACACATGAATGAAATACAATTTATGACTATCGAAGAAGCTTCTGTGTTTCTAAACTTAAAAGTTTCGAAGCTACGAAGAGATATTTTCATGAAGACCATTCCTTATTACAAGATCGGCTCACTAATTAGATTCAAGAGAGAAGAACTTTTAAAATGGGTAGATGGAAAATTTGTTAGTTTAACAGGTATGAATTCTTTTTAACTGTATTTAGAATTTTTAATTGTAGCCCCATCATAAAAATGGGGCTTTATGTATTATGATAGTAATGGAAGTTTATTCAATGAAATGGTATATAAATAAAACTCTCAGCTCTTTAACAAAAAAATACAGTGGACGACAATTAAATTCTAGATCTTCTTTACAGGAGATCAAATGGAAACAGTAAAAAGAAAAGACGGATCACTCCGTTATCGAGAATCATACTACTACGGTAATAAGAAAATTAATGGGCCTTATTTCACCAAGAAAACCGATGCGAAAATTTGGAAGAGTCGAATTGAAACAGAGAAGCTTTCTAAACTAGCATTAGGCGAACACTATCGCTCCCGCGCCGAAGTTAACTTTTATGACTTCGCGGAGAAATGGCTTCACAACCATGTCGAAATAAACTGCGTACATAAAACTTTTCTTTATTATGGAAGCATCCTCCGAACTCATCTCTACCCGCACTTTGCTAAGATGAATCTTTCGGAAATTACCGAAGAGCATGGCATGAGTTTAATGGGGGCACTCAAGAAAACTCACAGT